>NZ_JBUEDD010000023.1:0-33173 GCF_054955055.1 Paenibacillus sp. J5
TCCAGCTTAGTCTCCTGCTCTGAAGACGAATACTCGCTCCAGTCCAGCTCCACGATCGGCAGAGCTGCTTCCTTTGCCAGCACCAACACGGGATGCCCCAACCCTTCCCACTCGACTCGGCTGCATAACACCGGATGGCGATTCCATACACGAGCCCATGCCGTCACGAAAGCATCCCTTTGGAACGCTCCCTTCAACGTAAAGCAGCTCTGCTCGCAATAGATGCCGGAATGAGGCTCTGCAAGCGAATGGAATAGCATTCCGGTCTGCATCGGTGTCAATGGATACAGATCTTGCAGATGCGGCTCTTGTCTGTATAGCTGGTCGAGGCGCGTAGACGTGATGGATACCAGCGGGAAATCCGAAGGCGTCACGCCTCCTGCCCCAACGCTGCGGCAGTGGGCAATGATGTCGCGGAGCGATTGTACATACAGCTTCGCCAGCTTGGACATCTCGTCTTCCCGGAATATCCGCTCGCTGAACAGCAGACCTGCATGGAAGCATCCATCCGTCACCATAGCGGCAATCTCGATCAAGTAGCGCCGGAGGCCGGACGAACTGCTGTCGAGTGCCGTCTCCTCATAAGCCGGAGCAAACCATGCATCCGTCACATCGCCCTGGCTCTGAGACTGACTCGACTGACCCAGATAATTGAACAATGCCACAGACTCTGGCATCGTGGACAGCCACCGGGATGCCTCGCTGTCACGACACAGATAACGCAGCAAGCCATAGCCCATTCCCCTTCTCGGAATACGGCGGAGCTCCTCCTTGACCCGCTTGAGCGAGCTGCCCGGCTCCTCACCCGGCACGGCTTGCAGGCGCACCGGGTAGATGGAGGTGAACCAGCCGACGGTGCGCGATACATCCACGTCGTCGAACAGCTCCTCCCGTCCATGCCCCTCCATATCGATCTGAAGCTGGGTAAGTCCCGTCCACTGATAGTACGCCTCCATCAGTGCCGTCAACAGCACATCGTTGATATGAGTACGATACACCGACGGCACCTCCTGCAGCAGTGCCCGCGTCTCCTTGGCAGAGAGCGCAGCAGATACCGAGCGGACAGTGTCTGCCGTATTGCGGCTCGCCGCTTCCGCATAACTGCTGCAATCCTGCCACGGCAGGTTGATTACGAGCGGCTCCGCTAGCGTGCGCCAATGCTCTAGCTCTTGGCGAACCTCCACAGCTTGCGCATATTGTGCAAGACGGGCGGCGTACTGTTGGTACGAGGTGGTTTTCGTCGGAAGCTGTATCTGATGGCCTGCCTTTATATGGCCATAGGCTGCCTCCAGATCTTCAGCCAGGATGCGCCAGGACACGGCATCAACGGCCAGATGGTGAATGACGATAAACAATCGGGCGAATCCATGCTCCCGGCTTTCGAGCAGCGCCGCCCTCATTAGAGGGCCGTCTGATAGATTCAGACCTGCTTGCAGCCTTCCGGTGAATTCGACGATCGCCGTATGTCTGTCCTGTTCAGTCAACCCTGACAAATCTTGATACTCTAGGATTGATTCATCATGTGCCGCCTCAGACCACTGTCTCCACTCGCCTTTCTTCCTTTCAAAACGCAGACGCAGGGCATCATGTTGGCGAATCAGCTTCGCCATAGCTGCCTCCAGCGCCACACGGTCAACCGGCGTTGCTACAGACAGCAGCATCGACTGATTCCAGTAATCGCGATGCTCCATCTCCCTCTCGAAGAACCAATGCTGTACTGGCGTTAACACAACCTCGCCGATCACCTCGCCTTGCTCCGCTTGTACTTGCTTCCATACGGCTGATGCAGCCAGCCTGGCTATCGTCGGCTGCTCGAATACGAGCTTAGGTGTAATATGGACCCCGGCTTGCCGGGCACGGGACACCATCTGCAAGCTTAATATCGAGTCGCCGCCAAGCTCGAAGTAATTGTCGTGCACGCCCACTTGCTTCACGCCCAGCACATCGCTCCAGATTCCAGCGAGCTGTCGTTCCAGCTCTGTACGCGGCAGCTCCAGCGGCTTGTCCTCCGCCATTTGGCCTGTCTGCGGAGCGGGCAGCGCCTTGCGATCCAGCTTCCCATTAGGAGACAGCGGCATCGCATCAAGGAACGTATAGCTAGCGGGCACCATGTAGTCTGGCAGCTTCTCCCGCAGGAACTGGCTCAGCTCCGCAGAATCGATCTTCTCTCCCTGTACTCGAGCGACATACGCCGCAAGCTGCTTATGTCCTCCAGCCAACTCGCGAGCGATAACCGCCGCCTCCCGAACCGCAGGATGAGAGGCGAGCACAGCTTCGATCTCACCGAGCTCAATGCGAAAGCCGCGAATTTTCACCTGATGGTCTATACGCCCGAGATACTCGATTACACCATCCTCCATGTAGCGCGCCAGGTCTCCCGTCTTATAGAGGCGGGAGGCTCCAGAAGCATCGAAGGGATCGCGGATGAACCGCTCCGCAGTCAGCTTCGACTGGTTCAGATAGCCGCGAGCCAGACCGATGCCGCCAATATGCAGCTCGCCTGGCACGCCGACAGGCACGGGCCGCAACTGCTCATCCAGTATATGGATGCGAATATTGGCAATGGGTACACCGATCGGCACAACGCGCAGTGCGCTATCACGACGGCATGTCCAGTGGGTCACATCAATCGCTGCCTCCGTCGGCCCGTAGAGATTGTGCAGCTCTGCATCCATTCTTGCGAAGAATCGTTCCTGGCTAGGGTAAGGGAGAGCTTCGCCGCTGCACATAACATGGCGGATTGAAGCACAACGCTCAATCTCCTCCTCCTCCAAGAACGCCTGCAGCATCGATGGCACAAAATGTATGACCGAGATGCGCTCACGGACGATCAGATCGCGCAGATATGCCGAATCCCGATGTCCGCCGGGCGCTGCCAGCACCAGTGCTGCCCCGGTTATGAGCGGCCAGAAAAACTCCCAGACTGATACGTCGAAGCTGAACGGTGTTTTTTGCAGCACACGATCCTCTGCCGTCAATGCATAACGCTCCTGCATCCATAACAGTCGATTCACCACGGCGCGGTGTATATTGACGACCCCCTTCGGCCGTCCTGTCGAGCCGGAAGTATAGATGACATAGCACATATGGTCTGGAGACGGTCGTGAAGCTCGGGAGCTTGCCCCTGTCCCTGCCTCTGTCTCTGACGCTGTTGCCAGATCAGTCCCATCAGCCAGCCTTTCAGCGCTCTCCGCTGCGATAGCCGCTTGCAGTTCATCCAGGCACAACGTCCTCGACGGCTCCGGCAGGCAATGCGACAGTTCGCGGACGCTGAGCACCAGCGGCATGCCGGAATCCTCCAGCATGAAGGCGATGCGATCGTGAGGATAATCAGGATCTATCGGGAGATATGCCCCGCCCGCCTTCATAATCGCCAGCAGAGCTAGCGCCATTTCCAGGGATCGCTCCAGACATACGCCAACTATCGTCTCCGGACCGACGCCAAGACGCTGCAGATAACGCGCCAACTGATTCGCCCGCGCATCCAGCTCGGCATAGCTCCACGCCTGCTCATTGCAGATGACCGCAGGCAGTAGCGGCGTGCGCTGCGCCTGCTGCTCTATCAGTTGGTGAATGCATTGCTCCAGCGGATACTCCGCATCGGTCATATTCCAGCGGTTCAACTGCTCCTGCTCCTGATCGCTTAGTAGAGCGAGTGAGCTAACATGCTGCCCACCATCTGCGCACATTGTCGCGATTAGGCTGAATAGATGGTTCAGCAACCGCTTCGCTGCCTGTGTCGACAGGCGAGCCGGATCATAGGTGAGTGCCAGCTCGAACGGGTCCCCCGGAACCGCCAGCAGCGTCAGTGGATAGTTCGTCTGTTCAAACAGATACATCGAGCCGATGGACAGCCCGCCCCCATCATCTGCTTGCTGACCCGCAGCGCTGGCCGGGTAGTTCTCAAATACAACCAGACTGTCGAACAACTGGCCCCCCTGCCCCAAGCTGCTGCAGCCTTGTATCATCTGCAACGGGCTATACTCATACTCTCGTTGCTCCGCCTGCTTGCTCTGCACCTCTCGCAGCCACGCCAGCACGGTCTGTTGCTCCGGTATAGCGATGCGTACAGGCAGCGTATTAATGAAGATGCCCATCATCGATTCCACTCCGTCCAGCTCCGCAGGCCGCCCAGACACTGTAGAACCGAATACGATGTCCTTGCCGCCGCCATACAAGCTGAGCAGCAACGCCCAGGCGCCCTGGATTACAGAGCTGGCTGTCAACTGATGACGTCGTGTAAAGCTGTGCAGTTGCTCTGTCGCTTCGCTGGACATCGCCAGCCGCTCCGTACAGTGCTCGCCCGGCTCCGAACCTCCTGCTGCCAGTTGCCCAGGCAACGGCGTAGGCTCAGCGAACCCTTGCAGCAGCTCTTGCCAGTACCGCTTGGCCCGCTCCATATCCTGCTGCTGCAGCCACTCAATATAGTCCCGGTAAGGACGAAGCGCTCCCAGCGTCAGCTCGCTGCCCTCTACAGCAGCATGATAGCCCTGCAGTACCTCGGCGATCAGAGCGTTCATGCTCCAGCCGTCCAGCAGCAGATGATGGTAGCTCCACAGGAAATAATGACTATCCTCCGTCAGGCGAATGAAGGCCATCCGCATGAGCGGCGCACGCTCCAGATCGAATCCTTGCCGCCTGTCCGCCAGCAGCCACTCCTCAATCATCGCCTCGCGCTCTGCTTCGCTATGCATGCGCCAGTCTCGCCGCTCAACGGGGACGACCGCATGGCGGTAGACAACCTGATGCGGAGCATCCAGCTCCTCCCAGAAAAATGCCGTCCGCAGCACCGCATGGCGCGCCGCTGCCTGCTTCCAGGCCTGTTCCATCGCATCGGGATGGAAGTCGCCCTGGATCACCCAGCTCATCTGCTCAAAATAGGCGGGCGAGCCTGGCTCATAGGCGGTATGGAACAGCATCCCCTGCTGCATCGGCGACAGCGGATATACATCCTCCACACCGCGGCCATCCCCGAGCAAGCCGTCAAGCTGAGGCTGTGACAGCTTCGCCAGCGGGAAGTCTGTTGGCGTTACGCCCCCGGAGCTCGGCTGCAGGCAATGCGCAATCAACTGCTCCAGCTCCTGCATATACCGCTCAGCAAGTCTCACAATACTGGCTCGTTCATGACGATGCTCGCTATATGTCCATGTCATTCGCAGCGTGCCGCCCGCGACGAGCCCGGTCAGATCGATCAGATGCAGGCGCTGCTCGCGCTCGTCCTGCTCTGCCCCGGTCGACTCGGGGGCCTGAGCGAACAGGCGATCCTCCTTGGTGGTCAACACTTGATCGAACTGCCCCAGGTAATTGAAGCTGAGCTGCGGCTTTGGCAGCTCACCAAGCTGCTTCGCCCTCTCGTTTCCGTTCATGTAGCGCAGCAAGCCGTAGCCTATACCATTGCGAGGTATTCGGCGCAACTGCTCCTTGACCGACTTGATCGATTGAGCAGCATCCGAAGCTCCGCTTGCTTCGAGCAGCACGGGATACATCGAGGTAAACCATCCGACTGTACGGGAAACATCCGCTTCAGCGAACAACTCCTCGCGGCCGTGCCCTTCCATATGAAGGAGCAGACGAGCATTGCCTGACCAGGAGAACACCGTGCGCAGCAGTGCTGCCAATAGCAGATCGTTAATCTGAGTACGATATGCAGCAGGCACTTCCTGCAGCAACTGCTGTGTCCTCGACGCGGACAGCTCTGTCACCACATCGCGGGACGATTCCACCGTGTTGTGCCCCGTCACATGATCAACCGGAAGCCCGGTCACCTCCTGCCAGTTCCCGGATAGCCAGTAGGATGCGTCTGACTGGAGCTTGTCCCCAGTCGCATACGCAGCCAGCTTGCCGGCCCAATCACGATAGGCCGTTGTCTTTGGCGGCAACTGGATCGCATGACCCTCCAGCACCCTCTGCCCGATCGTCTCCAGATCCTCCATAATAATTCGCCAGGAGACACCGTCGACCCCCAGATGATGGATCACCAGCAGCAGCCTGCCCGTCTGACCTGGCCCGAGGTCAAAATGCACCGCCCTCAGCAGCATGCCGGCATCCAGTGCGATCTGGCGCTGCGCCTCGGCTGCCTGTCGCTCGATCATCTCCTGCTGCTGCTCAGCAGGGATGCCGCTCAGGTCGATCGAGATGAGCGCGTCATGCGATACCGCGTCGGCATAGGACTGCTCCCATACCCCATCCTCCTGAACGAACCGTGCCCGCAGCGCATCATGATGCGCGAGCAGCCGTTCCACTACAGCCCTCAGATGGTCGAGGGTCAACGACGGATGAACGCAGAACATCATGGATTGATTGAAATGATGAGGCGACTGCCACGGCTGCTCGAAGAACCAGCGCTGAATGGGCACAAGCGGAGCCGATCCGCTCACCATTCCCTGCTCTGCCTCCACCGCCGCCCCCAAGGAAATCTCTGGAGCCAGCTCGGCAATGGTCTGATACCGGAACAACTGCTTCGGCGTTAATTGCAGCCCTCTCGCACGACAGCGGCTTACAATCTGGATGCTCAGTATGGAATCCCCGCCCAGCTCGAAGAAATTATCATGAATGCCAATGGGCGAAACGCCAAGCACCTCAGCCCATACATCAGCCAGCGTCTGTTCCTTATCCGTGCGCGGAGGCGTATGTATCTTCATCTCATCCGGGAGCTCCGCCTCCGGCAGCGCACGGCGATCCACCTTGCCGTTAGCAGTTACGGGCATCCTCTCCAGCGTTACGAAGACAGAAGGAATCATATACTCCGGCAGGCGGGAGCGCAGATATGCACGCCACTCCTCCCTGTGGATAGCAGCGTCGTCTGCTGCTTGCTGGCTCTGCGGGGACGAGCAGGCGGCGGGAACAACATAGGCCACCAGCTGGCTTGCACCGGATTGCCCTTCCTTGACCAGAATGACTGCTTCCTGGATGGACGGATGCTCCACAAGCGATTGCTCGATTTCTCCCAGCTCGATCCGATAGCCGCGAATACTGACTTGATCGTCCTTGCGTCCCAGAAAGGCCAGCGTGCCATCCCGCAAGTAGCGCACCATATCGCCCGTTCTGTATAGCCGCTCGCCCGGTCGGAATGGATGGGGAACGAATCGCTCGGCCGTCAGCAGCGGCTGCCTGATGTAGCCGCGCGCGAGCCCTGCGCCGCCAATATACAGCTCTCCGCTTACGCCGTCTGGAACCGGCTGCATGTGCTCATCCAGCACATAAATCATTGTATTGTCGATCGGTCGACCGATCGATGGAAGCTGCAGCCGGCTGTCATGAACCGATACAGGAGCAACCACACCCGCCAGCGCAACAACTGTCGCCTCCGTTGGTCCATAATGATTCACCAGGTCAAATGGAAGCTTGCCAGGTGGATAGTGCCGCAATCGGTCTCCTCCAGTAAGCAACTGGCGCAATGGACAGTCGGCAGGCCAATCCAGCGACATGACGGCCTCCGCCATCGGTGTAGGCAGGAAGCTGACCGTCACGCCATGGTGCACCATCCAATCGCGCAGTCCGACCGGATCAGCGCGCAGCTCGGGATCAGGAATATATAGCGCCGCGCCTGCTGTGAGCGTCGGCCACAGCTCCCATACGGAGGCGTCGAATGCCGGCCCAGCGTACAGTGTCGTTCGGTCCGAGGCTGTCAGCCCATACGCCCGTTGATGCCAATGAATCAGATTCAGTAAGCCGCGATGCTCGATCTGAACGCCCTTGGGCTTGCCGGTCGAGCCCGAAGTAAAGATCACATAGGCCAGTTGCTCCGACTGCGCGGAGCCTGCGGGCGCAACGTCGCTCGGCTTGCCGGCATACCGCTGTACATCATCCAGCTCGATGACCGTTGCTGCGGTCGCGGGAGCCTGAGGCAGCAAGCGCTGCTCTGCCAGAAGCACCACGGCTCCTGACTCCTCAAGCATATAGGCGGCGCGCTCCGAAGGATATGCCGGGTCAATCGGCAAGTAGGCGCCGCCAGCCTTCATGATTGCCAGCAAGGCGGTTACCTGCGCAGCAGAGCGATCCGCCAGCACGCCGACCACCGTCTCCTCCTTAACTCCCAGTTGGCGCAAATGATGAGCGAGTTGGTTCGCGCGTGCGTTCAACTCCCTGTAGGTCAACACTCCGCCGCCGTCAACCACGGCCGGGGCATCAGGCTGCTGCTCTGCCCATTCTGCGATTCGTCCATGCACGCAGTGAACGTCTGCCGGGGCATCACATGCGGTCTGATTGCGCTCCGTCAACAAAGTTTGCAGCTCTAGCTCTCCCAGCATGGGCAGCTTGGCAATCTGCTGATCTGGACTTGCAGCCGCCGCTGCGAGGAGGTGGCACAGATGATCGAGCATGTGAATGATCGTGTCCGCGTCGAACAGATCGCTGTTGTATTCCATTTGGGCAATCATGCCATTCGTTCCGGTATCGAGCATCATCAAGGTCAGATCGAACTTGGCGCTGCGGCTGCCTAGAGCGAAGGGCTCCACCGAGAACTCGCCCCCCTCAACTGGCTCGCCTGCCACTCCATTATCCTCATCCAGCGTGAACATCACCTGGAACAGTGGAGAATGGCTCACCGCACGTCCAGGCTGCAGCGCATCCACCAGCCGTTCAAACGGCACATCCTGATGCGAATAGGCGTCCAGCGCCGTCTGCCTGACCTGGCGCAGCAGCTCGCGGAAGCTCATCCCGCCTTCAAGCTCGCTGCGCAGCACCAGCGTATTGACGAAAAATCCGATCAAGCCTTCAATTTCAGATAGTCCTCTATTGGCGACAGGCGTGCCGACCAGGATGTCCTGCTTGCCCGTATAGCGGAAGAGCAGCGCCTTGAAGGCAGCCAGCAGAGTCATGAACAAGCTCGCCCCTTCCTTGCGGCTCAGCTCGCGCAAAGGCTGAATGAGCGACTCCCCCACAGGAAGGGATACAATATCGCCATTGAAGGTTTGCAGCGCCGGCCGTGGACGATCCGAAGGCAGCTCCAGCACATGATCCGCCCCTTGGAGCTTGCCGCGCCAATAATCGAGCTGCTGCTTCAGGCCGGCCTCGCTCAGCCGCTCCCGCTGCCAGATTGCATAATCCGTATATTGAATCGGCAAGGCCGGAAGTGGCGAGGGCAAACCCGCTGTGATGCACGCATAGAGCTGCCATAGCTCCTGCTGGAAAATTTGGAGCGACCAGCCGTCAAACACAATATGGTGAAACGTGATCAGCAATACATGATCCTGCTCTCCGAGCCGAATCAACAGGCCGCGGAGCAGCGGGCCTACAGCCAGATCAAACGGGCGCGCAGCCTCCGCATTCGCCAGCCGCAGTGCAGCTTCCTCTACATCTCCCCCCTCAGCCTGCGCATCGGCTCGTGCGAGCGGGAAGCTCCATCCCTCCTCCACCGGGTCAACAAGCTGCCGCGCCTTCCCCTCACGCTCGACAAAGCGGGTGCGCAGCGTGCCATGCCGCCGGATAATTTCAGTCATGCTACCCTGCAGGGCAGCTTGATGAAGCGCTCCGGATAATCGAACCGCATACGGAATGTTATAGTGGCTGGTGCCGGAGTCGAGCTGATCCAGCAGCCATAACCGCTGCTGGGCATAGGACAGCTCAACCCCCTCCGAATCTAAGGGACGAGGCAGCGGAGACGGCCTGGCGGCCGTCTTCCTCTCCTCCAATTTTCTCATCAGCAGCTCGCGCTGCTCCGGGCTCAGCGCCGCCAAGCGGGCATTCATATCACTCATCTATTCATTCTCCTTATCTGCCGCCTGCTCCCCCATCAATTGCAGGAGCTCCTCCTCCGAGATGCCTTCAAGCTCATCCAATAGCTCTTCCAGCACTGCTGCATCGGCTTGTTCTTGCTCAGATTGTTGAATTTGTAACGCCAGCGCCTCTACCGTAGGTGCATCAAAGATCGCTCGAAGCGGAATATCCGTATCAAACACGTCGCGAATGCGGGACATCAGCCGAGTGGCAATCAAGGAATGACCGCCCAGTTCAAAGAAGTTGTCATGGACACCGACCCGCTCCAGGCCGATCACCTCCGCCCAGATCGCTGCAAGCTTGCGCTCGGCAGGCGTGCGCGGCTCCACATAGCCTCGCTCCAGCTCAGGCCGGGAGGCTGCAGGGGCAGGCAGCGCCTTGCGATCCGTCTTGCCGTTGCCCGTCATCGGGAAAGCATTCATGAAGACAAAGGCAGACGGCACCATATAATCCGGCAGACGCGCAGCCAGGTAACTGCGAAGCTCGGCAGATGCCAGCTCCGGCTGGTCTGTCGCCACATAAGCGACCAGCCGTTTCTCCGGCAGGTCGTCCTGGCGCGCCAGCACAACCGCCTCGCGCACATCTGGATGATGAGCCAACCGCGCCTCGATCTCGCCCAATTCAATGCGGAAGCCGCGGATTTTGACCTGATCGTCGGCGCGTCCCATATAGACCAGTTCCCCGCCTGACATCCGGCAGGCCAGATCGCCAGTCCGGTACAGCCTCTCCTGCGGGTCATCAGCATACGGATTCGCCAGGAAGCGCTCCGCCGTCAGCTCGGGACGGTGCAGATAACCACGTGTCACACCGGCTCCCGCTACATACATTTCACCTGGAACTCCAATCGGAACAGGCTGCAGCCCGTCATCCAGCACATATAGCTGCAGATCGGCAATCGGCTGCCCGATGAGGCTGCCGCTTTCCGCCTCCACATCCTGCCTTGTGATCGGTCGGTACGTGACATGGACGGTCGTCTCGGTAATGCCATACATATTGACCAGCATAGGGCGCTGGTCGCCATACCGCTCCAGCCATGGGCGCAGAGCCTGCAATTCCAGCGCTTCACCGCCGAAAATGATATAGCGCAAAGATGAAGCAGCTACGTCCATCTCCCGCTCCACCCGCATCAGAGCATAAAAGGCGGAAGGCGTCTGATTCAGCACAGTCACCTGCTGCTCTGCCAGCAAGCGTCCAAAGTCTTCAGTGGAGCGGCTAATATGCTGTGGAACGATGACCAGACGGCCGCC
Organism: Paenibacillus sp. J5; assembly: GCF_054955055.1. Classification (NCBI taxonomy): domain Bacteria; kingdom Bacillati; phylum Bacillota; class Bacilli; order Caryophanales; family Paenibacillaceae; genus Paenibacillus; species Paenibacillus sp. J5. Next base: position 10,965 of record NZ_JBUEDD010000023.1, read on the forward strand.
GTACAGGAGCGCACCCCACATTTCCCATACAGAGAAGTCAAATGCATACGAATGGAACAGCGTCCATACATCCGTTTCATTGAAGCCGTATACGGCTTCGGTGGCCGTGAACAAGCGAACGACATGGCGATGGCATACGGCAACGCCCTTCGGTGTGCCTGTCGAGCCTGACGTATAAATCACATACGCCAGATTGTCGCCACCAGCAGAGGACACAGGCGCAACCACAGACTCCGCAGCCAGCTCTGCACCGAGCTCATCCAGATCCACCAATGGTCCGCTGTATGCAGCGATCGCCTGCCGGGTGCTTCCTTGCGCAACGAGCAGCGACATTCGGGAATCCTCGATCATAAATGATAGACGCTCCACAGGATACGATGGATCGAGCGGCACATATGCCCCTCCTGCCTTGAGAATGGCGATAATCGCCACCATCAGCTCCAGCGAGCGCTCCAGACAGACGCCCACCAGCACCTCAGGCCCCACACCCTGCCGTTGCAAATAATGGGCCAGCCTGTTAGTACGCTCGTTCAATTCCGCATAGGTCATCGTCTGCTCGCCGCATACGAGTGCAATCCTGCCAGGACTTCGCTCCGCCATCCGGGCGAACCCGTCATGGATGCGCATCTCCCCTGCACCCGATCCCAGCTTCTGCTCCTGCTTAGGCAGCAATAACGCACGCTCTGCTTCTGTAATCATGCGCAGACTGGCGCATGGCTTGTCCCACCCCTTGGCGGCATCCTCCAGCAGCATCTCCAGATGACCCATCATGCGGGCCATCGCCTCTTCCTCATACCAGGCGCTATCATAGGCCAGCCGCAGCGTCAGGCATTCTCCCGGTGCAGCCACCAGCATCAGCGGATAATTCGTCTGGTCGATCGTTTCGGATGACGCAACACCCGGACCATCGCCAGCCTCGCCGCCTAACGCCTGTACCGGATAATTCTCGAAGACAACGACCGTATCGAACAGATTGACACCGCGCGGCACCTCGCTCCAGCCATGCACCGCAACCAGCGGGCTGAACTCATGCTCGCGCTGCTCTACCAGCTCGCTCTGGAGCTGCCGGAAGAACTCTGCAAGCTGCTGCTGCGAGTCCATCTGGACACGCACCGGCAATGTATGAATGAATAAGCCTACCATCTGCTCCACACCCGGCAGCTCTGCGGGGCGTCCAGCCGCCGTCGAGCCGAACAACACATCATTTTCCCCGGAATAACGAGCGAGCAGCAGTGCCCATATGCCCTGCACCACAGTGCTCAATGTCACATTATGCCTGCGAGCCAGCAGCGTGAGCTGCTCGGTAGCCGTCGCTGACAGCTCCCGCTCGTTCTGAAGATAGTTGGACGCTCCCATCGGCCGCGCACTGCATACACTAAGCCGTGTCGGGGCGGTGAAGCCCTGTAGGCGCGCCGTCCAGTAGCGCTCGGCTGCCCCAGCGTCCTGACGCTGCAGCCAGGCGATATAGTCGCGGTAGGGCTTACGGCTTGCTTGCTGTGGCTCCTCTCCGGCATTGAACGCCTCATAGGCCTGCAGCAGCTCGCCAAGAACAAGCGGGATGCTCCAGCCGTCCAGCAACAGATGATGGAATGTCCAGATGCAATGCGCGTTTTGCTCGTCCATCTGGAACATGGCCAATCTCATGAGCGGAGCCTGCCGCAGATCGAAGCCCTGACGCCGATCCTGCTCCAGATAGCCTGCCAGTCTCGATGTCTGCTCCTCAGCGCTCAGATTTTGCCAGTCCTCGTGAACGTAAGGCAACTCCACATCGCTGTAGACCACCTGATGCGGCTCGCTCAGTCCTTCCCAGATGAAACCCGTTCGCAGCACCGAATGGCTGGCACACAGCCGTTCCCAGGCCCGCTGCCAGGCCTCCCGCTCCAGTTGACCTTGAATCGTAAAGCTCACCTGCTGCACGTACACTCCCGATTCGGGCGCGTAGACAGAGTGGAACAACATGCCCTCCTGGGTTGGTGCGAGTACATAAGCATCCTCGATGCGCCGCGCAGGGACAAGATGACGGGTAATCTGCTCTTCGCTCAGACGAGCAAGCGGGAAGTCGGAAGGCGACCACCGCGCCTCCTCCCCTTCACGGCAAGCAGCAATCAGCTCGCGCAGCGACTGCGCCGCATGCTCGATCAGCGAGCTCATCCATTCCTCCTCAAACAGCTTGCTGCTGTAGGATGCTGACAGTTGCAGTCTGCCGCCGTATAGGATACCGCCCGTATCCAGCAGATGGGCGAGCGGATCGAGCGGATGCTGGACATCGCCCGAAGCCTCAGGCGCCATGCCGAACACGCCTCCCTCAGCCTCTGTGTTCTGGAATTGACCCAAATAGTTGAAGCTGATCTGCGGGACGGGCAGCGAGCGCATCTTGACCGCAAGCTGTTGATTTTGCGACAGATAGCGCAGCGCTCCGTAGCTTAACCCCTGTGCGGGCGCCAAGCGCAACTGCTCCTTGATCGCCTTCAGCGCAGCGCCTGGAGACAGCTTGGGTGCAAGCTCCACATAGACCGGATACATGGAGGTAAACCATCCGACGGTACGCGAGGTGTCCATTCCTTCGGTGATTTCCTCTCTGCCATGACTCTCCATGTGAAGGAGCAAGCCCGTCTGTCCGGTAAGCCGCTGCAAGCCTTGCAGCCACGCCATCAAGAGCGCATCCTGAATATTCGCACGGTATAATGCAGGAACATCCTGGAGCAGCGTTCGAGTCTCCTCCTCGCTCAGCAGTGTCTCCACCGTAAGGAAGGATGCCGCGGTATTCGCCTGGGTTCGTTCCGCCTCGCTAAGCCCTGCGCGAACCGGGAGCGGAGCAAACGGCTTATCTGCGATCGACAGCCAGTAATTCGCCTCGGCCTGCACCGCTTCAGAATCGGCATACGCACGAAGCTGATTGCTCCATTCCTGATAAGAAACCGTCTTGGCCGGCAGCTCAGGCGCAAGCCCTGCCGCAGTCTGGCTGTAGGCCTCCTCCAGATCCTCAAGCAAAATGCGCCATGATACAGCGTCCACTGCCATATGATGAATGATCAGCAGCAGCCGCGCCTCGCGATCCGGGCCGAGATTGAATAGTACAGCACGCATAATTGGCCCTTGGTGCAGATCGAGACTGCGCTGAAGCAGGTCAGATTGTTCGGATATAGCCGCGCTCTGCTCGGCATCAGATAGTCGGGACAGATCGATCTCCTCCAGCTTCACCTGCTCATCTACGCTCCCTGCCATTTGCCGCCAGCCTGCCTCGTCCTTGACATATCGCATACGCAGCGTATCATGATGCACCGCCAGCGCGGCGATTGACTGCCCCAGCGCCGCCACATGCAATGGAGCGCGAACCGTCAGCAGCATGGCCTGGTTCCAATGGCTGCGGTACGCAAGCGGCTGTTCCAGGAACCAATGCTGAATGGGTGTCAATGCAATCTCGCCGGTCACTGGGCCTTGCGCGGATCGTGTATGCGCGGCATGCTCCGCAACGGCGGCCAGCTCCGCAATCGTAGGCTGGTTGAAGATCTGCTTGGGCGTCAGCCGTAAGCCTGCACGCGATGCTCGGGACACGACCTGGATGCTCAAGATGGAGTCGCCGCCCAGTTCAAAGAAATTATCGTGTATCCCAATCGGCGAGATACCCAGCACCTCCTCCCAGACCACTGCCAGCGAGCGCTCCTTCGCATCGCGCGGCTCGACATAGCCGGCAGCATCCTTCGCATACTCCGGCACCGGCAGCTTACTGCGGTCGACCTTGCCATTTGGTGTAAGCGGCAGCCCCTCCAGCACAGTAAAGGTCGCAGGAACCATATAATTCGGTAGCTGTTCCTTGAGCGACTGACGGATAGCCTGCATTGAGCGCTCCACATTCCGACCTGATCGCAGCACGACATAGGCAGCCAGACGCTTCTCGCCTGGACGATCCTCTCTGACCACAACGACCGCTTCCTTCACTATCTCCTGCGCGGCAAGCACCGCTCCGATCTCTCCCAGTTCGATTCGCATGCCGCGTATTTTCACCTGATCGTCATTGCGTCCGATGAATTCAATCTCTCCTCCGGGCAAATATTTGCCAAGGTCTCCGGTGCGGTATAGCTTCTGACCACGCTTGAACGGACTGTTCACGAAGCGCTCCTCCGACAGCTCTGGACGATGGAGGTAGCCTCTGGCAACTCCCGCTCCGCCGATATACAGTTCGCCGACAGCGCCCTGCGGAACCGGACGCAGCAGATGATCCAGCAGATAGACGAACGTATTGGCAATCGGTCGGCCGATCGATGGCGGATGCGGCTCTGCAATGGCGCTTCGGGTCTCGACCTTTCCCGCAGTAGCAACAACCGTTGCCTCCGATGGACCGTAATGGTTGTACAGTGCAAAGGGCAGCGACTCTGGAGGATGCTGGACAAGCCTGTCCCCTCCTGTCAGCAGCGCCCGCAGCGCTGTATCCCCTGGCCAAACCAGGGACAGCATCGGCTCGGCAAGCGGCGTCGGTACGAAGGAGACGGTGATGCGCTCAGCGACCAGCCAATTGCGCAGCTCCTCCGGGTGCAGCCTCGTATCCTCATCTGGAATATGCAGGCTTGCGCCTGTCGCCAGATACGGCCAGCTCTCCCACACCGATGCATCGAACGCTGTACCGGACAGCACGGTAGCCCGGTCATCCGGCTGAATCTGATAGGTCTGCTCATGCCAGCAGACCAGATTGAGCAGACTGCTGTGCGCAATTTCGACTCCCTTCGGTTGTCCGGTAGAGCCTGAGGTGTAGATCACATAAGCCAATGGCTGTGCTGAAGCCTCTGCGTCGTTCTGCCCAAGCAGCCTCTGGCTGTCAACTCCGCCCGCACCGCTGTTCCCTGCCTCCTGCTGCAGCGCCTGCTCGACAGCCAGCGCCTTGCCATTCCATTCCGGCAGCTTGCTCAGAAGATGCTGCTGTGTCAACAGCACCGATACCTGCGAATCCGTCAGCATGTAGAACAGCCGCTCCTTCGGATATGCGGGATCAAGCGGCATATAGGCAGCTCCCGCCTTCCATATGCCGAGCATGGCGGCCGCCTGCTCAACCGAACGCTCCATGCAGATCGCTACAATGTTGCCGCTGTGCACACCGCTTTCCCGCAGAGCGTCCGCAAGCCGCTCAGCCATCGCATTCAGCTCACCATAGTTAGCCGTCTGTTCTGCGGATGCAATCGCAAGCGCTGACGGCTGGCGGCGTGCCTGATCCTCGAACCGTTCCAGCACAGTGCTCTTAGGCAGCTCCATCGCCGTCGCATTCCATTCCACCAGCAGCCGATCGCGTTCTTGCCGTGTCAGCATATTCAGTTGACCCAGCCTCTGAGCCGGACGGTCTGCCATCTCCCGCAGCAGTGTAGCCATCTGCTCCGCCATCCGCTGCATGCTTTCCTCCGCGAATAGACTCGGATCATACAGCAACTGCAGCAGCAACTCCTCTCCAGGGAGCGCGACGACTGTGATCGGGAAGTTGGTCTGCTCGAAGGTCTGGAAGCTATGGAGGCGAAGTTCATTCGTGCTGCCCTGCTCCAGTCCTTCCTTAACCGGATAATTCTGGAATACAACAATACTGTCGAACAGCGGCGTCCCATTGGGCATCTCGCTCCAGCCTTGAATCTGTGCGAGCGGACTGTATTCATATTGGCGAAGCTCCAGCATCTGCGTGCCGAGCTGCTGCAGCCAGCGCTGCACAGTCTCCTCCTCACGAATTCTAACCCGCAGCGGCAGCGTATTGATGAACAGTCCGATCATCGCTTCAAAGCTCGGCAGTTCAGTCGGTCGTCCAGCGACGGTGACGCCGAACATGACCTCCTCCTCGCGTGTGTAGCGGCTAAGCAGCAATGCCCACGCTCCCTGAATCAGGGTGCTCCAGGTCAGCTCGCAATGACGAAGCATCTCCTGCATGCGTGCGGCTGATCGCGCCGGAACCGTGAAGGATACTGCGGCACTGGCGTCCTGTCCACCTGGTGACCTGCGGCTGGCTGGCAGTGCCGTAGGTGATGTCAACCCTTGTAGCTGTGATCTCCAATAAGCCTCGGCGGACTTCATATCCTGCTGCTGAAGCCAGGCGATATAGTCCCGATAAGTCGACTGGACGGGCGTGTGCACCACTCGTTCTCCGCGCGCCAATGTGTCATAGCTCGCCAGCACCTCCGCAAGCAGCGTCGGGATGCTCCAGCCATCCAGCAGAATATGATGAAAGCTCCATACGCATCTGTAGCTCTCTGCACCGAAGTGAATCAGTGTGATACGCAGCAGCGGCGGCTCACCCAGATCAAACAGCCGTTCCCGATCTGCCTCCAAAAAGTCGACCCATGCCGCACCCTGCTCCTGCTCGCTCAGTCCACTAAAGTCCAATCGCTCATATGGAAGTTTAGCAGCGCGCAGGACGAACTGATGCGGCTTGTCCAATCCGTTCCAGATGAAGCCTGTGCGCAAAATAGCATGCCGATTCAGTATATGCTGCCAGGCCTGCTGCCAGGCCGTCTCATCCAGCTTCCCTGTCAGTCCAAAGCTGGATTGCTCAAAATATTGTCTGGAGCCGGGGGAATACACCGTATGGAACAGCATCCCCTCTTGCATCGGAGATACCGCGTACAGATCCTCTGTATGCCGCCCGATCTGAGCTTGTCCGACCAGTTCCTCCTGTGTCACCGTTGCAAGCGGGAAGTCTGCCGGATGATAGCGTATCGCCTCGTCCGCAAAGCTTGCCGAGATGAAGGAGCGCAGCGTCCTCAGGTAACGATTAGCCAACTGCTCAACCGTCCTGCCTTCATACAGGTCACGGCTGTATGTCCACGTCATATTGAACCGTCCGCCGCTGACCATCGCATTGATGTCCAGCAGATAGGAACGGATATTGGCTTCGTCCAGCACCGGCCCGGATGCTTCCGGCGCCAAACCGAACCATGCATTCCCCTCCTCCGACGCAGATGGATGGCGGAACTGACCCAAGTAGTTAAAGCTGATCTCGGGCTTTGGCAGATGGCTTAGCTCCTCACGGGTCGTTGGATCGCTCATATAACGAAGCAGGCCGAAGCCGATCCCGTTATTAGGCATAGCAGACAGCAATTCCTTCACATGCCCGATCGCCTCTTGCGGCCCCCGAGCCTTGGCCGTGTCCATATAGACCGGATACTGCGTGGTGAACCAGCCGACCGTGCGAGACAGTTGGACGCCTGCGATAATGTCTTCGCGACCGTGCCCCTCTACATCGACCGCTACTTGGCGCAAGCCGCTCCATTCTCCGACGCTGTGAGCCAATGCAGCCAGCAGCACCTCCTTCATCTGTGCACGGTATACCTCCGGAAGCTCCCGCAGCAGCCGCTGCGTCTCCTGCTCACTCAGCTCGACATAGATCGTCGCCGCGGAGCTCTCCGTGTTGCGCCGCTGTCCGTTCAGCTCCCTCTCGTCGAGCGGGTAGTCTGTCGGGAGCCGCTCTGCACCTGCCCCCGCCGCCTTCAGCCACCATTGCGCCTCTTGCTTCAGCTCAGGAGAAGCTGCATAACGCTGCAATTCCTCTGCCCATCTCTTAAATGAGGTCGTCTTGGCTGGCAGGGCTGGCTGCTGCTGACGAGATGCTGCCTCGTAAGCCTGCTCCAGATCCTCAAGCAGAATCTGCCAGGACACGGCATCGATGACCAGATGATGAACCACCAGCAGCAGACGTGCTGGCTCGCCGTCTCCCAGGTTGAACAGCACCGCTCTCATAAGCGGCCCGGACAAGCTCAAGCTCTGTTGCCATGCTGCAGCCGACTGCTCCAACTCCTTGCGGAGATCCTGCTCAGAGACAGCAGACAGATCTACCTTCTCCAGCAGGCTGAACTCATGTTCCTCTGCGATGGATGGCACCCATCCTGCTTCTGCCGGGGCAAAGCCTATGCGCAGCGCATCATGATGAGCCAGCAGGCAGTCCATCGCCTGCTGCAGCGCAGTCTCATCTACCGGTTGGCGCACCGTCAGGAGCATCGCCTGGTTCCAGTGATGGCGCGCCTGAATATCCTGTTCGAAGAACCAATGCTGAATCGGGGTGAGCGGCAGCGGTCCTGCGAGCTGTTCCGGCTCGCTGTCTTGCGCCTCGTCCTGCTGTACCACTCGGGACAACTGGGCAATCGTGCGCTGCTCGAATATATCGCGCGGTGTCACCCGCAGTCCTTCCTGTGCCGCTCGGGCTACAACCTGGATGGACAGAATGGAATCACCGCCAAGCTCGAAGAAGCTGTCATCTATACCTACCTGCTCCACGCCAAGCACCGAAGACCAGATGCGACACAAAGCTTCCTCCAGCGGGTTGCGCGGCGCCGCCGACTCCTTCGTCGAATCGGCAAGGCTATAATTCGGCGCCGGAAGCGCCTTGCGATCCACCTTGCCGCTTGGCGTCATCGGCAGCCCGTCAATTCGGACGATCGCGGCTGGTACCATATATGCAGGCAATAGCTCGTGCAAATACTCGCGCAGCTCCGCTTCATGCACCGTTTCGCCCTCTTGCTGTACAACATAGGCGACTAACCGCTTGTCGCCAGGCTTGTCCTCCCTGGCCGCGACCACAGCGTCCCGCACCTTGGGATGACGTACAAGGTAAACTTCAATTTCCCCCAATTCTATGCGGAATCCGCGTATTTTCACCTGATCATCCGTTCGGCCGCCATACTCCAGTTGACCGTCCGGCAAATACCGGCCGAGGTCTCCTGTACGATACAGTCGTTCTCCAGTCTGGAACGGGCTCGCTACAAACCGCTCCCGGTCAAGCTCCGGCCTATTCAGGTAGCCGATAGCCAGCCCCGCTCCGCCAATATACATCTCCCCAAGCACACCTTCTGGCACGGGCTCCAGTCGCTCATCGAGCACATAGATTTGCGTGTTCGGCAGCGGTCGGCCCATCGGCAGCTCCTTATAATCCTTCACTGCCTCGCTCGCGCGGAATACCGTGCAACTGACTGTTGCCTCCGTCGGCCCGTAGGTGTTGAACCATTCCACTTGTCCAGCCGTCGCTTGCAGCCATTGGGCGAAGCGCTCTGGAGATGGCCGCTCGCCGCCAACAATCACGGCACGAACGGTCGTCGGAAGCGTCGCTTGTCCTTGTGCCATGCCGCTGACCCATTCATGCCAGTAAGCGGTAGGCAGATTTAATATCGTCACCTGATGGCGCTCGGCCAGCGCCCCGCATTCCGCCGGGCTCATCAGCCGCTCAGGCATCATAACCACAGCCGCCCCGCATAGCCAGGTGGGGAACAGCTCCTCGACCGCCGCGTCGAAGCTGATCGTCGCGAATTGCAGCACACGGTCGTCACCGCTCAGACCGAACTGGTCGATGACTGCCAGATTATGGTTGCGCAGCGCATGATGGCTGATGACGACCCCCTTGGGTGTACCTGTAGAGCCTGAGGTGTAGATCACATAAGCCGGATGGGCTGGCGTGACTCCAGTATATGGCGTATCGATCGGCTCACTGGCCAACTCCTCGGCAGCCTTGTCCAGCATAATCAGCCGCACTCCGGTCTGTGGCAGTGCAGAGGCCAGCACCGATGTCGTCAACAGCAGGCTCAGCTTCGCATCCGACAGCATATAGGCAATTCTCTCCTGCGGGTATTCAGGGTCCAGCGGCACATAGGCCGCTCCCGCCTTGAGTACAGCCAGCAATGACACCGCCTGCTCAATCGAGCGGTTGCAATATAGACCCACCAGCGCTCCCGGCCCGGCGCCCTGACGTTGCAGATAAGAGGCCAACCGGCTAGCGCGCCTCTCCAGCTCCAGGTAGGTGAGCGATTCATCGCCGCATAGCAACGCGATCGCCTCCGGCGTCCGCTTCGCTTGCTCGGCGATCCGCTCGTGCACCAGCAGATTGCTCCCATAGTCTGCTGTCCCGCCCGAAGCCATCTCCAGCATGCGCTCGCGCTCAGCCTTCGTCAGCAGCGGCACAGAAGCCAGCGTCCGTTCCATATCCTCAGACATGCCCGTCAGCACAGTGAGCAGTTGACTCACAACCCGCTCGATCGTTGCATGATCATAGAGCGCACGGTCGTATGCAATCGACAGCTCAAGCGATTCGCCAGGAACTGCGCTTAACGTAATCGGATAGTTGGTCTGCTCCTCAGAGCGAACCTGAACGATCTGCTCCAGCAGGCCACTCTCCTGCTCGGCTACCTGCTGAATCGGGTAATTCTCGAACACGACGATGCTGTCGAACAGCGATTGCCCCCGCTCGGCGCCGCTCCAGCCCTGGACAGCAGACAGCGGACAATATTCATACTCGCGTATGCTCGCCTGCAGCTCCTGCAGGTCAGATAAGTACGTCAGCACATCGCTGCTTGGGTCTGCGCTGATGCGCACCGGGAGCGTATTAATGAACAGACCCACCATAGCCTCGACGCCAGGGAGATGAGCCGGGCGGCCGGAGACCGTCGTACCGACGGTCACCGCTTGCTCCCGCGTGTTGCGGGCAAGGACGAGCCCCCATGCCCCTAATACAAATGTGCTTAGCGTTAGCTGATGGCGGCGCGCCAGCTCGCGCAGCTTCTCCGTCACTTCCGCGTCGAGGCTTGCGGCTGCCTCGCCGAAGCCGCTTCCCGCAGGCGCAGGGGCGGCTGGCAGAGAGGCAGGCGCTCCCGCTCCCTGCAGCATCCTGCGCCAGAACTGCTCCGCCTGCTCCATATCTTGCCGCTGCTGCCAGGCAATATAATCGCGGTAAGGCCGCACGGCTGGCAGCCGCAACGACTCGCGCTTGCTCAGCGACGTGTAGATGGCGAACAGCTCCCCCATCACAATCGAGATGCTCCAGCCGTCCAGCAGGATATGGTGGAAGAACCAGACGAACCGCCAGCGGTCATCCCGAAGCCGGATCAGCCCCAGCCGCAGCAGCGGTGCCTGCGCCAGATCGAACCCGACGCTCCGCTGCTTGCGCAGTCGCTCGTCGAACCGCTCTTGCTGCTCCGCCTCCGCCAGATTGCGCCAGTCCTCCACATCCAGCGGCACCGCAAGCTGATGATGTACGATTTGCACCGGCTTGTCCGTATCCTCCCATACAAAGGCTGTGCGCAAGATGTCATGGCGCTTCATCACCTCGCCCCATGCCTGCTCGAACAGGCCAGGCTCCAACTCGCCCTCAAAATCACAGCTATAGGACACGACATATACGCCCGACTCCGGCGCGTACAAAGTATGGAAGAGCATTCCCCGCTGTGTTGGGGACAGCGCGTATATATCCTTTATGTTTGCGGTCATCTTTAGCTGTTCCTCCCGCTATCCATTTTTTTTAGAATTCGATCCAGTTGCTTTTGCGATAATTCCGCTTCAGGGAAATCCGATGGCGTGTACGCGGCCGAATGGGACGTTTCCTCCGATTGGCAATGCCTGACCAGCTCCAGCAGCGCATGCCTGACATCGTCTGCCACCTGCTCAATCGTCTCTCTGCGATGCAGATTGGTGCTATAGGTGAACATCAGATGAAGCTGCTGACGAACGACCATCCCGGCCACATCAATCATATGCTGCCGTGCATTGCCAGCCTCCTGTGTCATGCCGCTCGACTCCTTGGCCTGCCTCAGCAGCCCGTCCTCACGGTAGAGCGATGACATCTGACCCAGATAGTTGTAGCTGATCTCTACCTCAGGAAATGCTGTCTTCAGCTCCTGGCAGCGCTCGTCCTCATCGAGATAACGTACAATACCGAAGCCGAAGCCCCGCTCCGGCACGGCCCTCAACTGCTCCTTCACCGCGAGCAGCCTGGAGATCACGCCGTCTGTCTGCGAGGAGTCGAGCAGTACAGGATAGATCGAGGTGAACCAGCCGACTGTACGCGACAGATCGGTTCCCTCAAGCTGCTCGCGTCCATGACCCTCCATGTGCAGCAGCAGCTTGCTGCTGCCTGTCCAATTCTCCATTGCCGTGAGCAGCGCGGACAGCAGCGCCTCGTCAATACGGGTGCGATAGGCCGCAGGCACTTGCTGCAGCAGCAGTCTCGTGCTCTCCTCGTCCAGCTCCACACTAACCGTCTCTGCTGAGAGGAGCGTATTCAACTCGGCAAGCTCATCATCATCGGCTGCATAATCGAGCGGCACACGCGGTATCCAGGTGCAGGCCATGCTCTCCCAGAACGGGAGATGCTTGCGGTATGTTCCCCGCTGCGCCTCCTCTGCCAGACGCTTCGACCATTGCTGGAAGGAGGTCGTCTTGGGCGGCAATGCAGGCGGATTGCCAGCCGCCAACTGTTGGCACAGCGTCTCTACATCCTCCAGCAGGATGCGCCAGGATACCCCGTCCACAACGAGATGGTGTATCGCCAGAAATAATCTGGCAGGCTGGTCGCCAAGTCCGAACCACGCTGCAGACCACACGCGGCCTGCCTGCAGATCCAGGCCCGTCTGCAGCTTGGCAGCCACCGCTTCGATCCGCTGTTGTTGCTGCTCCGCAGACCACTGCGAGAGCTCCTCACATACCAACGCAACCTCGCACTCGCCTGCGTTGTATTGCCTCCAGCCCCCATCCACCTCTTCAAACCTCATGCGCAGCGCATCATGATGGGATACAAGCAACTGCAGCATCTGCTGTACCTGCTCCGGCTGCAATTGAACATGCAGCTCCAGCATGAAGGATTGGTTCCAGTAGCTGCGGCTCGCCAACGGCAAATGGAAGAACCAGTGCTGCACCGGCGTCAGCGGAACCTCCCCTTCTACCCGTCCCTGCTCGGCCTGCGGGGCGGCGGTCGACTCCGCCACTGCAGCAAGCTCGGCTATCGTCTGATAGTGGAACAGTTGCTTCGGCGTCAGCTTGAGCCCGGCTTGCTGCGCACGCGCCACAATCTGGATGCTCAGGATCGAATCTCCTCCCAGCTCGAAGAAATTATCATGCCGCCCTACCTGGTCGATACCAAGCACCTCCGACCAGATCGCAGCAAGCGCGAGCTCCTGCGGCTCTGTCGGCGCGACATACCCTGCCTGAGAGACCAGCTTCGGCTCCGGGAGCTGCGCGCGGTTCACCTTGCCGCTAGGCAGCAATGGCAATACATCCAGCAGCATTATTACAGTAGGAACCATGTAATCCGGCAGGCGCTCCTTCATATAATCGCGCAGTTGCTCCTCCGTGACCGTCTCCTCTGTCCCGGACAGCGCTGCATAAGCCACCAGACGCTTCTCGCCGCCGCTGCCCGTATGTGCAACAACCACGGCCTGACTTACAGCAGGATGCATGCTCAGCTCCCGCTCGATTTCTCCTGGCTCAATCCGATAGCCGCGCACCTTGACCTGATGATCCAATCGTCCCAAAAATTCAATCCAGCCCTCTGGTGAATATCGCACCAGATCACCGGTTCGATACAACCGTTCTCCTTGCTTGAACGGATGCGCTACAAACTTCTCGGCTGTCAGCTCCGGCTGGTTCAGATAGCCGCGAGCCAGGCCATCGCCGCCCACATACAGCTCGCCAGGCATGCCCAGCGGCATGAGACGCCCTAATTTATCCAGAATATAGCAGTCCGTGCCTTGTACCGGCCTGCCGATCGGGATCGTCTGCGACTGGCCTTGAGGAATCCGGTAATAGCAGGTAAAGGTTGTATTTTCCGTTGGCCCATATCCATTCACAACCTCCAGCCCTTCAATCTCCAGCGCCTTGCGCACATGAGGAACACTCAGCGTGTCCCCGCCTGCCCATAGCTGCTTCAGCCCTCGCAGACCTTGCGGATATTCGTCCACCATCGTATGGAACAACGGGGCAGTCAGCCACGCCACGGTAACACCGCATTCCACCATATACTCACCAAGCTCCTGTACAGACGGCAGACCCGGCGGCATGATCGCCAGCGTGCCCCCTCTCAGCAGACTCCCCCAAATCTCAAAGGTCGACGCATCAAAGGATACCGGAGCGAACTGCAGCATCACCTCGCCGGGGCCAAGCCGCGCCTCCTCCAGCCCAAGCGCCAGTCGCACGACGGCGCGATGCGACACGGCCACCCCCTTCGGCCGTCCGGTTGAACCGGATGTATACATTACATAAGCAAGCTGCTGCGCATCGCCTGACGCCCTCCATGGCGCGACCGGCTCCCGCATCATGCGCTCCCATTCCTCATCCAGCAGGATGACTCTCTCCGCTGCGGGCAGCCCTCGCTGTACGCTGCGTTCTGTCACCAGCATACGTAGCTTCGTCTCCTCGGCCATTAGGCGAAGACGCTCCTCCGGGTAGTCAGGATCGAGCGGGATATAGATGCCTCCCGCCTTCACGATGCCGACCAGCGCTATGATGGCCTCTATCGATCGCTCCAGCGCCAGACCCACAGGAACCTCTGGGCCGACGCCCAGCTTGCGCAAGTACGAGGCTACCCGGTCAGCCCGCCGATTCAGCTCCGCGTAGGTCATCTGTGACGATCCAAACACCAGCGCCAATGCTTCTGGTGTACGATCCGCTTGTTCCGTGAATAACTGCCCGATCGTCTTGTTGCGCGGGTAGCTTCCCGTCGTCGCGTCCCACTCCTGCAATAGCCGCTGCTCCTCCGCGGTAGCCAGCATCGGAAGCTCGCCTACCGGGCAGGACGGCCGCTCTGCCATACTCTCCAGCAGACGGCGTACATGCCCAAGCAGTTGCTGCATCATCGGTTCGCTATAGCGCGCGGAGTCATAAGCCGCGCGCAGCTCCAGCTCTTCACCCGGAATGACCGTAATTGTAATCGGATAGTTCGTCCGCTCATGCGTGGCAATGTCCACGAGCTCCATCGCCTGGGAGGATGCCTCTGGCGCAATCGCTGCTGCTACCTCCGCATCCGGTCTTAATACCGGATAATTCTCGTATACCAGCAGACTCTCAAATAGCGGCGTTCCGCGAGGAATCTCGCTTAGACGGTGAATCTCCGCCAGAGACAGATATTCATATTGCCTCATATCGGTCTGCGCGGCTTGCAATTGTCTCAGCCACTCCAGCACAGCTAGCTGCGGCGAAACGAGCTGCCTGACAGGCAGCGTATTAATGAACAGGCCGACCATCGCCTCCACGCCCTCCAGCTCGGCCGGACGGCCGGATACGGTGGTGCCGAACAGCACATCCGCTTCACCGCTGTATCGACTGAGCGCCAGGCCCCAGGCACCCTGGAGCAGTGTACTCAATGTCAACTGACCGCTGCGAGCCATCGCGTCCAGCTCTCCGGTCAGCCTGCTGCCAAGCTTGACGCGAAGCTCCTGCACATTCGGCTGCTCTGTACCTGCCGCCACGGTGCCCATAATGGCGGACGGGCTCTCCAGACCCTGCATATAGCGCTGCCAGTATTCCCTTGCCGCCTCCATGTCCTGCTTCGCCAGCCAGGCCGCATAATTTCGGTAAGAAGGCACAGCCTCAAGCTGTGGATGCGCTCCGGCAGCATAGGCTTCATAAAGCGTGAACCACTCACGAATAACCGTCGGCACACTCCAGCCGTCCAGCAGCAGATGGTGAAACGTCCAGATGAGCTGATGCCGCTGATCATCCAGCCGCACCACCGTTACCCGCATCAATGGCGATTGGTCAAATTCAAACCCGCGTATTTTGTCCGATTCCAGCAATAGCTCCAGCCTGTACGGCTGCTCCTTCCCAGGCACGGCGCTCAAATCCGCGTATTCGATAGGGACAGCCGCTTCCTTGAGCAGGACAAGATGCGGGCGATCCAATCCTTCCTGCATCACGCAGGTGCGCAAGATTTCATGCCGCTGCAGCAGCTCGCGCCAGGCCCGCCGAAGGAGCTGCTCATCCGGCGCTCCGAGCACGGTGAAGACGCATTGCTCGCAGTAGAGGCCTGAATCCGGCGACTCGATCGAATGGTAGAGCATCCCCTCTTGCATCGGCGTCAGCGGGAACAGATCCTCCATGCCTGGATAACGATCATAGATTTGTTCCAGTTGCTCCGCTGTCACCTGTGCAAGCGGCACATCGGACACGGTAATGCCGCCTGTGCCTGGGCGGCAACAGTGCGCGATCAGCTCGCCCAGTTCACGCATGTAGAGGTCGGCCAGCCGCTCAATCGTCTCCGGATTGAGATGATTCCTGCTGTACACCCAGGTCAACATCAACCCGCCACCGGCAATAACTCCCGTGATGTCGAGCAACTGCTCACGGCTGTAAGCCGGATCGACCTCATCTCCCATAGACTCGGGGGCGCCGCCGAAGAGCGCCTCTTGACCTGCGGGAAGCAGATGATCGAACTGACCCAAGTAATTAAAGCTCAGCTTGGGCACCGGCAGCGCCTCCGCCTCCGCATGTCTGGTCATGTACCGCAGCAGGCCATAACCGAGGCCGCGCCCTGGGATGGCGCGCAGTTGCTCCTTGACTGACTTGAGATGAAGCCCAGGGTCAAGTGGCTCGGGGAGCTCCAGCAGCACAGGGAACATCGCTGTGAACCATCCCACTGTTCTGGACAGATCCAGCTCTTCGCCGATCTCTTCCCGCCCATGCCCTTCAAGATAGAGCAACAGTCTGCGATCCTTCGTCCAGGCTGACATGGCGCGAGCCAATGCGGTCAGCAGCACATCGTTGATCTGTGTCCGATAGGCCGCAGGAACCTCCGTCAGAAGCTGCCGCGTCTGCTCATTACTTAAGCGTCGCATCGTCTGACCGCTAGCCGCGGCCGTGTAGGAACCGCCATCTTGATCGACTGGGAAGGCGGGCTCTTGTAGGTACCTCTCACTCATCCAGTAAGCGACTTCCGCCTGCACTTGCTCTGATTGCGCAAAGCGCTGAAGCTGTGCCGACCACTCCAATAGCGAGGTGGTCTTGGGTGGCAGCTCTGTCTGCCGCTGGTCGAGCAGTTGGCCGCACAGCGTATGGAGATCATCCAGCAGAATCCGCCAGGACACCCCATCCACAGCCAGATGGTGAATAATAAGCAGCAGCCTGCCCGGCTCCCCCTCTCTCAAGCGGAAGTAGACGGCGTTCAGCAGCATCCCTTCGTCAAAACGGATACGGCGCTGGGCGGCCTGCGCCTCATCCTCCAGCGCGGACACCTGCTGCTCGCGCCCCAGATGCGACAGATCGATGACCGTCAGGGATGCCGGCCTGCCCGTTCCGGCATTGTACAGTCTGGCCGTCCGGCCAGTCCCTTCCACACGCAGCCGCAACGCATCATGGTGAGCGACGAGCGCATCCAGTGCCCGCTGCAGCAAGGCTGGAGAGAGCGACGGCTGCACTGTCAGCATCAGACCCTGATTGAAATGATGCGGCGCTGCCAGCTCCCGCTCCAAAAACCAGCTTTGAATCGGCGTCGGGCATACTTCGCCCTCTACGACCCCCTGAATCGCTGTGATGCGCCCCGCGCGGGTAGCGGCTTGCGCCAGCGCAGCTATCGTCTGGTGCTCGAATAGATGCTTCGGTGTCAGTTGGAGGCCGTGCTTTTTCGCCCGGTTGACGATCTGGATGCTTAATATCGAATCCCCGCCAAGCGTAAAATAATTGTCATGGATGCCTACCCGTCCTACGCCAAGCACCTCCGACCAGATCGAGGCCAGTTGCTCCTCCGCCTCGTTGCGGGGCGCCTCGTATCCTTGCATCGATACAGCCTCCAGCGGCTCAGGCAAGCCGTTGCGATCTACCTTGCCGTTAGCGGTAAGCGGGAGCCGCTCCAGCACAGTAATGGACGGCGGAACCATATAGTCCGGCAGCTCCGCCTGCATAAATGATCGGAGCTGCTCCGCCTGCAGCATCGCATCCTCATAGAGAGTTGGCGCGACATATGCCAGCAGCCGCGGCTCGCCGGAGGTGCCGGGACGGATGAGCACGGCCGCCTCCCGAATGCCGGGATAACGAAGCAGCGTCTGCTCGATCTCGCCCAGCTCGACACGGAAGCCGCGAACACTCACCTGATCATCCATGCGGCCGACGTACTCAATCTCGCCTTCCGGCGTATATCTGCACAAGTCTCCAGTCGCATACATCCGCTCTTGCTGCGAGCGAGCATTCAGATGGCGAACAAACTTCCGCGCAGTCAGCTCCGGCTGCCCCCAGTAGCCTCTAGCCAGACTTTTCCCCGCAATATACAGCTCCCCGGCTACCCCGACAGGCACTGCCTGGCGATGATGATCCAGTATATAGACCTGTGTATTGCTGATCGGTCGACCAATCGTAGGGCGGGATGCTCGCTCTGCTGCCGGCACCAGGCCACTGGTGGCCACCACCGTGTTCTCCGTCGGACCATAGTTGTTGAACAATTGAAAAGGCAGAGCCGGGTCTGCATAACGATGCAGTGTATCCCCACCTACAAGCAGCGCCCTTAGTGGTGCAGAAGCAGGCCAGTCCAGCTCCAGCAGCCGTTCTCCAAGCGGTGTCGGCAGGAAGCTGATCGTTATGCGCTGTCGCAACAGCCAATCCTGCAGTTGCTCCGGCATCAGTCTGCATTCCTCATCTGGCACCAGCAGGGAAGCGCCTGCCGTCAAATACGGCCATATCTCCCACACCGATGCATCGAAGGCCATGCCGGCAATTAAGGTGGCGCGATCTTGTGCGGTCACCGTGTAGGTATCACAGTGCCATTCAATCAGGTGCAGCAGTGCAGCATGGGTGACCTCCACCCCCTTGGGGCGTCCCGTCGAGCCGGAGGTATAGATGACATAAGCCAGGTCGGATTGCTCCGTCCAGTCAGGCGGCGGCTGATCACTTGCACACTCAAGATGTGGCCAATCCACATCCAGCGCAATCGTGCGAGGCCGCCGCTCTGGCAGCCGCTCTGCAACATGCGCTTGAGTAAGCAGCAGCGGCGCCCCCGTATCCTCCAGAATGAATTGCAGTCGTTCCCTGGGATAGCCGGGGTCGAGCGGCACATAAGCGCCACCCGCCTTCATAATTCCCAGCAGGCCTACCACCAGCTCCGCAGAACGCTCTGCGCAGATAGCAACCAATGTTTCTCTGCCAACGCCTGCCCCCCGCAAATAATGAGCCAGTTGATTGGAACGCCGCTCCAACTCGGCATAAGTAAGCTCCACCTTGCCCGCACTGATCGCTGCTTGTGAGGGAGCAGCAGCAGCCCGCTCCGCGAAACGACGGTGCGCAGTCAGCACGCTAGTTAGCGGACGTTCGGTACGGTTCCACTCCACGAGCATCCGGTTCAGCTCCTGCTCCGACAAGGAAGGCAGCGATGATAATGGCTGATCTGCATACTGAACGAAGCCGTTCAGCACCGTCTTGAGCTGTTCCAATAGACGCTCGATGGCCTCGCCCGCAAATCTTGTCGGATCGAACAGCAACTGCATTTCGAAGGAAGGGCCAGGCAATGCAATAAGAGTGACGGGGTAACCGGTCTGCTCATAGCTCTGCACTCCTGCCAGCTTCAAGCCGCCATGCCGTTCGATGACAGTGCCGTCAATCGGGTAGTTCTCAAAGACGACGAGGCTGTCGAACAGTCGCTGACCTCCAGTGAGGTCGCTCCATTGCTGCACCTCCAGCAGCGGGCTGTGCTCGTAAGCCCGAAGCTGTGTCAGCTCGGCCTGCAGTGCCTGCAGCCACTCGGCTGCAAGCTCATGCCCTGGAACCGCCACACGCACCGGAAGCGTGTTAATGAACAGACCCACCATCGACTCCGCTCCCGGCAGTGTATGCGGACGTCCAGATACAACCGAGCCGAACACCACATCCTCCTCGCGGCTAACACGGCTCAGCACTAGCGCCCATGCGCCCTGCAGCACCGTGCTCATCGTCACCCGCTGCTGCTTCGCGAAGGCCTGCAGCGCGCTCGTCTCCTTCTCGGAGAGCCGAATGCGGCGCTCATTATCGCTTTCGTGAGGATTGGGAAGTCCGCCCATCGCCAGCGGAGTGGGAACGACGGCCCCTCGCAGCTTCTGCCGCCAGAACGACTCGGTCTGCTCGCGGCGCTGCTTCCTAAGCCAGCCAATATAATTCCGGTAGGGCTGAACAGTGCCTAGCACTATCTCCTTTCCACTGCGGAAGGCTTCATATAGCTGAAATACTTCCTGGAACAGCACCCCAATGCTCCAGCCGTCCACCAGCAGATGGTGGATCGTCAGCACAAAGGTATACCGTTCTTCCTCCATGCGAATCAGCGCCAGCCGCAGCAGCGGGGGATTCGTCAGCTCGAAGCCCCTGCTCCTGTCGGCGCTCAGGTAGCGCTCCAGCCGTTCTGACTGCTCATCAGCGGACAGTTCCAGCCAGTCAAGCCGCTCCAGGGGCAGCTCCACACTGCGGTGCACAACTTGAATCGGCTCTTTCACATCATCACATATAATAGATGCACGCAATATTGCATGGCGCTGCACAAGCTGCTGCCACGCCCGCTCCCAGGCGGCCTCATCCAGCGCGCCGCTCAGATGCAGCGCAGACTGGATGATATACACACCGGATTCGGGCGCATACAAGCTGTGGAACAGCATTCCCTGCTGCATCGGAGAGAGCGGGTAAAAGTCTTCCATATTTTTCAGAGTCATTGTGTACGCACGTTCCTTCCGAATCAAAATGCCAGCTCATCTCCGGTACGATCAGGAGCCGGATTGTTTCTTGATCGCATCAAGGAATCCGTCCAACTCGGACTGATCCCAGCCAAACTCCGCAAAATCCGTCGAGGAGTAAGCATCCGCTCCATTCTCCCTAAGATGGAGAATCAGGTCTCGCAGCGAGTTCATCGTCTCCGCGGCGAGCTGCGTGACCGCAGCGCCGAGTTGAGCGCTACAACTGCACTCGATCTGCAGCCGTCCCTCTGTGATGCCCGCGGCGACCGCAATCTCCGCCCCGCCCCGAATATACTCCGCGCAGCTATCGCCTGGAGGCAGCTCCACCTCGGCAAATTGCGTCCACGCTGTACCTGCTGCGGCTGGATCTGCCTCATCTTCATAGCAATAGCTTAGATGCGGCTTGATGCCGCCCTCATGCGCGCTCGCCAGCTCCGCATAAGCGGTACGCAGCGATTCGCTGCCGATGACATGCCGCGGCATACGGCGCAACTGCTCCTTGACCGGCGCGATCAGCTCCGGCAACGGCTGTATAGCACCCAACTCCAGCCATAACGAGAAGCGCGAGTTGAACTGCCCGACCGTCCGCGTAAGGTGGAGTGCGTCCTCTCGACCACGTCCAGTCTCCTCTACCTCCACCAGCAGCGCGCGATTGGCTGCCTGCTGCATCAGCGCCTTCGCCAGCGCAGCCAGCACAAGCTCGCTTGCCTCTGCACGATATGCCGGAGCGACCTCGTGAATCAGTGCGTAGGTATCCTCAGCGGACAAGCTTGCCCGGATTGCACTTCGAATCGCGCCAGAGAGTGGCGCCCCGAGGATCATCTCGCCTGTCGATTCAGATGGCTCATTCAGTCGCAGCGGCTCCGCCTCCATTTCCATTGCCCATGATGTCTGCCCACTCGATGCCTCTACGATCTCCTCCTGCTCCAAGGCTTGCTGAACCCAGGTGTGGAAAGCGACTGTCCTTAGCGGCAGTTGCACCGTCTCTCCGGCGAGCGCCTGACTATAAGCGCGATGCACATCTTCCAACAGCAACGACCATGAGTACCGATCTGCTGCCATGCTGTGCACAGCCAGCAGCAACTGCTCGGGGTGATGGTCTCCGTAGTCCAGCAGCACTGCGCCCACCAGCGGCCCCATGTCAGGCCGCAGACTGCGCTGCAGTCGCTCAGCTTCGCCGCGTATAGCTTCACGGCGCGCCGTCTCTGGTAGCCCCTGCAGCATGATTCGCTCCAGTGGGATGCCACCCGATTCAGACGCATAGTATTGAGCCTCATCGCCATCTGATCCCAAGACGCGCAGGCGCAGAGCGTCATGATGAACCGCTAGGCTGCTCAGCGCTGTCGCCAGTGCCTGCTCCTGCGCAGGATCGCGCAGCGTAATCACTCTCGCCTGGCTCCGCAGGCTGTGATCCCCCGGCGGGGTCAGGCAACGGCGTTGATACGGAGTGAGCGGGAATTGTCCGCCAATTGGCAGCGTGTCCCCTGCTGCTCTACTCGCTAGTGCGGCTACCGTCTGTCGCTCGAATATATCCTTCGGCGTCAGTCCGATGCCTGCTTGCGCGGAGCGGAATATAATCTGCATGCTGAGGATCGAGTCACCGCCCAGCTCGAAGAAGTTGTCATGGATGCCCACCTGCTCCACACCCAGCACCTCTGCCCAGATTCGGCATAGCTCCTCCTCCACCGCATTGCGCGGCCCCTCATACTCCGTCCCTCCTGTACGCTCCGGTTCCGGCAACGCCTTCTTGTCCACCTTCCCGTTCGCCGTCAGCGGCAGCCTCTCCAGCTCCACGATCCCTGTCGGCACCATGTAA
>NZ_JBUEDD010000024.1:0-11095 GCF_054955055.1 Paenibacillus sp. J5
CTACATGGTGCCGACAGGGATCGTGGAGCTGGAGAGGCTGCCGCTGACGGCGAACGGGAAGGTGGACAAGAAGGCGCTGCCGGAGCCGGAGCGAACAGGCGGGACGGAATATGAGGCACCGCGCAGTGCGGTGGAGGAGGAGCTATGCCGAATCTGGGCAGAGGTGCTGGGTGTGGAGCAGGTGGGCATCCATGACAACTTCTTCGAGCTGGGCGGTGACTCGATCCTCAGCATGCAGATTATATCGCAGGCTGCCCAGGCGGGGATTCGCGTAACGCCTCGCCAAATCTTTGAATATCGAACCGTATCTGGAGTGGTCGATTCGCTCGGTTCCGTGCGCCAGGTGCAGGCCGAGCAGGGTAAGATCAAGGGCAACGCGCCGCTGCTTCCGGTTCAACAGTGGTTTATGGAACAGGCTGTTGCTGAGCCTCATCACTGGAATCAGGCCATGCTGCTGCAGCTCAAGCGTCCGGTCAAGCCTGCAGTGCTCAAAAAGGCGCTCTCGCGCCTGCTTGCGCATCATGATGCGCTGCGCATGCGCTTCCTTCGTACCGACGAGGGCTGGCTTCATACGTATGGCTCTGATACGAAGGCGCCGTTCGAGCAGGTTGACCTGTCGGCGCTTACGGAGGAGGAACAGACGACAGAGCTGGAGCGAAGATCAGCCGAACTGCAGGCCAGCCTCGATCTGGAGCAAGGGCCGCTCCTGCGCGCTGCTTACTTCAATCTAGGCAAGCATCGTCAAGCCAGATTGCTGCTCATCGCGCATCATCTGATCGTCGATGGCGTCTCCTGGCGCATTATACTGGAAGACCTGCAGCGCTTGTGCGAGCGACTGAGCCGTGGGGAGCAGATCGAACTGCCGCTCAAAACAACCTCCTACAAGCAATGGGCGAAGCAGTTGGAGGACTACGCCAGATCCGGCGCGCTGGAGACGGAGACGGAGCTATGGCTGGCTGCCGGAGACGGAACGGATCAGGACGAAGCGGAATTGCCCCTGGACTATTCCAACGCTGACGCCAAGATGGTGAACACAGTCCAGAACGCTGCGGTATACAAGCTCACGATGAACGAGCATGAGACGAGACGTCTGTTAACGGAAGTCCCTGCACAAGCTCGCGTTCAGGTACAGGAGATGCTCCTTGCCGCTGTCGCGAGGGCAGTGAGCCGCTGGAGCGGCAAGGCTGCTGCCTGGATTGATCTGGAGGGACACGGACGGGAGGATATCTTGCCAGATACCGATCTGTCACGCACGGTCGGCTGGTTCACCTCCATGTATCCGGTTCGACTGCAGACCGAGGCGCAAGCTTCTGCTGACGAGGTGCTTCGTACAGTCAAGACGCAATTGCGGAGCATTCCGAATCATGGGATCGGTTATGGACTGCTCCGCTATGCCGGACTTCCAGGGGAGACTCGGTGCCGGCTGGAGGAGCAGCCTCAGCCTCACATTTCCTTTAATTATATGGGGCAATTCTTCAAGGCAGTGTCCGAATCTGCGCTGTTCGAGCTGGCTCCGGAGCCCTTCGGCTCGGTTGCCAGCGGTCTTGGCCGCCGCACACATGCACTGAATATCAATGTGTTCATCCAGAGTGAAAGGCTGGAGCTCTCGGTCACCTACTGCCGCAAGCTGCACCGTCAGAAGACGATCGCCAATCTGGCGAGCCGGATTGGAGAGGAGCTGCGAGAGCTGATCGGGGATGCGGCAGCATCTCCAGCCTCCAGCTGGGTTCCTTCGGATTTCCCATTGGCGGAGCTGTCGGCGCAGCAGCTCGAACACATGCTCGACCCGGAGGGGCCGCTTGCTGAGCGAGCGACTGAGCTGGAGGATGTATATACGCTGGGCCCGTTGCAAGAAGGGATGCTGTTCCAATCCTTGCTGCATACAGGGGCTCATCTCTACACTCAGCAAACCTCCTTCAAGCTGCATGGCGTGCTGGATATACCGTTGTTCAAGCAGGCATGGAGCCAGGTCATGCAACGTCATTCAGCGCTGCGCACCTCATTTGTATGGGAGGGGCTGGAGCGGCCTCATCAGCTTGTCGTGAAGCAGGCCGAGCTGCCAATGCAATACGAGGACTGGCGAGCGATACCTGCAAGCGAGCAGGAGCGGAGCACGCAGCGCTTGCTGGAGGCGGAGCTGCAACGCGGCTTCGAGCTGTCAAGCGCTCCGTTAATGCGCATGAACGTTTGCCGGCTGGAGGAGGAAACCTACTGGATCGGCTGGAGCTTCCACCATCTGCTGCTGGATGGCTGGAGCGCCCAACTGGTACTGGAGGAGGTTTTCCGCCATTATGATTCGCTTGCGAACAAGCGTCCCGTACATAGCCGTGCCGTGCGGCCCTATGTCGAATTCATCCGCTATCTGAAGCATCAGCCCGCAGCAGAGCATGAGAGGTTTTGGCGAAGGACACTGGCAGGCTTTGCGGCACCCGTCTCGTTGGGACTCCCAAGGCCGAGAGGGACAACGGATGACAAAAAGCTGCTTTCCAGACAGCTTCTGTTGTCCGCGGCGGCGACTGCGCGTATCCAGGACATGGGGCGCTCCTCTCAACTCACACTCGGCACAGTGCTTCAGGGGGCGTGGGCGTATCTGCTTAGCCGCTATAGCGGAGAACAAGATGTGCTGTTTGGCGTCACGGTTGCCGGCCGCCCCGCTGAACTGGCGGGTGCAGACAGGATGGTGGGCCTGTTCATTAATACGCTGCCGCTCCGTGTGCGACTGAATGATGAGGAGCAGCTTGTTTCCTGGCTGACTGAAGTGCAGCAGCAGATGCAAGAGATGCGTCAGCATGAGCAGGCATCCCTTGTCAGCATTCAAGGCTGGAGCGAGGTTGAGCGGGGGCTGCCGCTATTTGAAAGCCTGGTCGTGCTGGAAAATTATCCGGTCAACAAGCAGGCCGCCGAGAAGGGCGGATTGTCCGTTAGCGAGGTGCAATCGTTGGAGCGGCCAGATGTGCCGCTGACGCTGGTGGCTGTTCCCGGAGAGCGGCTTTCCCTGACGCTTCTGTATGACGCTGCGCGCTTTGAGGGTCATGCGATGGAACGGGTGCTCAGACATCTCGGCAGCTTGTTGGAGATGATGGCGATGAATGCCCGGCAGACGATCGGTTCACTGGAGCTGCTGCATGAAGAGGAGCGGCGACAGTTGCTCACCGAGCGGAATGATACCTCTGTGCCGTATCCGCGGGAACGGACGATCCCGGAGCTGTTCGGAGAGCAGGTGGAGGCGAGGCCGGATGCGACGGCGCTGCGAGGAGCGGACGGAAGAAGCTGGACCTACCGTCAACTGGATGAGGCCGCAGAGCGGCTGGCCTGGCGTCTGCGCGCGGAGGGGCTGAGTGCGGAAGGGCTGGTGCCGATCATCGCCGAGCGTTCGCCAGAGCTGGTCATTGGCCAACTGGCGATCCTCAAGGCAGGCGGAGCCTACGTGCCGATCGATCCGAAATATCCGGCAGAGCGGATGGAATGGATGCTGGAGGATGCAGGAGCGAGCTTGCTGCTCATTCAACATGCGGAGCTGGCGCGGAGGCTGGAGCTGAATAGCGCCATTCGGACGCTGTTGATCGCTGCGGAGCTGGGGGATGCGGTCGCAATTGTCGGCGCGACGGAAGAAGCGCAGGCTCGTTGGCAGAAAGGCAAGGACGCTGCCAGTTTGGAGCTGGCTTATCCGCTTGCAGATCAGGGCAGCCAGCCAGAGGCCCGATCCGAGCACATGGCGTATGTCATGTATACCTCCGGTTCCACGGGACGTCCGAAGGGGGTCATGGTGGAGCATCGCCAGATCGTGCGTCTGGTGAAGAGCATCGACTATGCCGAATTGAATGAGCAGACGCGAATTTTGCAGACTGGCTCGGTCGCCTTCGATGCCTCGACCTTTGAAATCTGGGGGGCGCTGCTGAACGGCGGCAGCCTGTATATACCGGATGAGGAGACGATCCTAGACGGTCGCAAGCTCAAGCAAGTCATTGAAGCCTGTGGCATCAATATGATGTTCCTGACCACTGCGCTGTTCAACCAGCTACTGCGCCAGGAGGACGGGGTATATGAGGGATTGCATACGCTCTTCACCGGCGGCGATGTCATGTCGGTGCAGCATGTGAACGAGGCGTATCGAAGGTACCCAAGGCTGAAGCTGATGAACGCCTATGGCCCGACGGAGAACACCACCTATACGCTGATCTATCCGATTACGGAGGAGCAGGAGGGAAGTGTACCGATTGGTCGTCCGATCGCAAATACGACAGTCTATGTCGTTGACCGCAGGCTGAGGCTGGTGCCGCCGGGAGCGGCTGGGGAACTGCTGATCGGAGGCGCGGGTGTCGCCAGAGGGTATCTGAACCGGGAGGAGCTGACAGCGGAGAAATTCGTGCCAAGTCCATTCGTGCCGGGAGAGCGGTGCTATCGGACAGGCGATCTGGTACGTTACCGGGAGGACGGTGCACTGGAATTTCTGGGTCGTGTAGATGATCAGGTGAAGATTCGAGGCTACCGGATCGAGCCGGGCGAGATCGAGCGTGTGCTGACGAGCCATCCGCAGGTCGAAGAGACCTTCGTGAAGGTGGAGCAGGGGGACAATGGAGAGAAGCGGCTGATCGGCTACTGCGCGGTCGGGAGTGCGACCTCTCAGGTCACGGCGGAGCAACTGCGCGAGCATGCGCGGGGGCTGCTGCCTGACTACATGGTTCCGAGCGGGCTAGTGGTATTGGAGCAGCTTCCGCTGCTGGCGAACGGGAAGGTCGATCGCAAGGCGCTGCCTGTGCCGGAGACGGTCGCCACGGAGGAGGTGGACTGGGCGACGCCAACCCAGCAATTGCTCGCCTCCATATGGGAGGATGTGCTTGGCGTAGAGCGGGTGCGTGCCAGCGACCATTTCTTCGCACTGGGCGGTCACTCCTTGCTGGCGACGCAACTGATGTCGCGTGTCCGTGAGCTGTTCCATGTCGAGCTGCCCTTGCGGACGCTGTTCGATTATCCGACCGTTGCCGAGCTGTCTGGCAGGATCGACGCTAGCCGCAGGAAGGAAGACCACATTGCGATAACCAGGGCGGAGCGGCCGAGCCGCTTGCCATTATCTTACGCCCAGCAGCGTCTGTGGTTCCTTGACCAACTGGAGCCGAATAATCCGTTCTACAACATCTACGCAGCCTTGCGGCTTGAGGGCAGGCTTGACATAGAGGCGCTGGAGCGCAGCCTTGCGGAGCTGATTCAGCGGCATGAGGTCTTTCGAACAACCTTTGCGGCAACAGGAGGAGAGCCGCAGCAGCTTATCTTGCAGGATAGCAGCTTCCGGCTGGACATCACGGCGCTCGATGTACTGGACGAGGCTGAGCGCAGCGAGGCTGTCGCACGCATCAGCATGGAGGAAGCGGGGCGACCCTTCGATCTGGAGCGGGATCGCCTGCTGCGGATACAGTTGTTGAAGCTGTCGGAGACAGAGCATGTGATGCTGCTCACGATGCATCACATCATCTCAGACGGCTGGTCGATGCAGGTGTTCGTGAAGGAGCTTGGCGCGCTGTATGGCGGATTTTTCCAAGGAGAGCCAGCCTTGCTGCCTGGTATGCCGCTGCAATATGCCGATGTTGCAATCTGGCAGCGAGCATATCTGGATGGCGACAGGCTCGAGCAGCAGCTTGCTTACTGGCGGGACAGCATGGCCAATGTGCCGCCATTGCTCGAATTGCCGCTCGATTACCCGCGGCCGCCGATGCAGACCTATGCAGGAGCAACCGTTCATCGGATGCTGTCCGAGGACACCATTCATCGTCTGAAGCTGCTCTCTAGAGAAGAGAGCACGACCTTGTACATGATGCTTCTGGCGGTCTTCCAACTGCTGCTGCAGCGCTATTCCGGTCAGGAGAGTCTGTGCGTGGGCATTCCGGTAGCGAATCGAAGCCGTCCAGAGCTGGAGGGGATCATTGGCTTCTTCGTCAACATGCTGCCGATCTGCTCTTCCTTCACCTCTGAGATGACTGTGCGTATGCTGCTGAGGCAGACAAGGGAGACCATGCTTGGGGCGCTGGATTATCAGGATCTGCCGTTTGAACAGCTTGTAGAGGCTATTCGTCCTGAACGAAGCCTGTCCCATAGTCCACTGTTCCAGGTTATCTTCGACTGGCAGACCAAGGAGATGAGCACCATTGAGCTGCCAGGTCTGCGAGTAGAGCCCATCCCGGTCGAGATGAATGAGGCCAAGTATGATCTGGGGCTGACAGTTGGCGATGTGCCGGAGGGGCTGATCCTGTCGCTCAATTACAATACGGCACTGTTCCGCGCTGAACGGATGGAGCGTATGCTGGATCATTATTGCATGCTGCTGGAGCAGGTGGCTGCAAAGGCCGATGCAGCGCTAACCAATGTTGCGATGCTGACGCCAGGCGAGCTGGAGCAAGCGCTGATCCATTGGCAGGGAAGGACAGAGGAATGGCCTGCGCTATGTGCTCATGAGGCGATTGCAAGGCAGGCCGCTCTGACGCCAGATACTGTGGCGCTGATTGTCGGAGAGGCGCAACTGTCGTACCGGGAGTTGAACGAGCGGGCTAACAAGCTGGCGCATTATTTGCGCCGACAGGGGGCGGGGGCACAGAAGCTGGTTGGCGTATGCGCGGAGCGCGGCGCCGAGCTGGCGGTCACACTGCTGGCTGTACTCAAGAGCGGCGGCGTCTATGTGCCGCTTGACCCGGATTATCCGCAGGAGCGGCTGGCGTACATGCTGAAGGATGCCGGGTTAACGCTGCTGGTGACGGAGCATTCGCTGCTTGAGCGACTGCCGGAGCATCCGGTGAGAACCGTGCTGCTGGATGTGGACAAGCCGCAGATCGACCTCGAATCCTCTATGGATCTGGAGGGCGAGGCAGCGCCTGAGCATGCTGCGTATGTCATCTATACCTCGGGAACGACTGGAAATCCCAAGGGAGTTATCGTGGGGCATGAGGCGCTGTTCAATCACAATCAGAGCATCAGGCAGCTCTATGGGCTGCGCGCGGGCGAGCGAGTGCTGCAATTCGCAACGATCAGCTTTGATGTCGCGCTGGAGGAGTTTCTGACCGCATGGGCCAGCGGTGCAACCGTCGTGATGGCGGTGGACAGGCTGATGACCCCGGCTGCATTCAACGAATTCATCGTCGAGCAGCAGCTACATGTATTGAATCTGCCGTCCGCATATTGGCATGAATGGGTGCGCGAACTGTCCCGGGCTGGCGAGGCTCCGCCAAGCTGTCTGCGAGCCGTTGTTGTCGGCAGTGAACGTCCGTCTCCCGAATGTCTGGCGGAATGGAATCGACTGGATAGCGGTCGAATAGAATGGTTCAATGCCTACGGCCCGAGCGAGGCGGCCATTACGATGGCTGTCTTCCGCGCAGCGCAGCCACAGGAAGGCTATGCCGAGATTCCGATTGGCCAGCCGATAGCCAACACCAGGGTCTATGTGCTGGATTGTCATGGGCAGCCTGTGCCTGAGGGGGTGCCGGGCGAGCTCTACATTGGCGGCAAATGTCTGGCTCTTGGCTATCTGAACAATCCTGAGCTGACCAACGAGAGATTCGTAGCCTTGCCACACGCTCCAGGCGAGCGCTTCTACCGTACAGGCGATCTCGTTCGCTATACAGCGGAGGGTCTGCTGGAGTATGTCGGACGAACCGACGACCAGATCAAAATCCGCGGCTTCCGCATTGAGCTCGGCGAGGTAGAGGCCGTCTTGCGGCGCCAGCCGCATATTCAGCAAGCCGTTGCCGCCGCTCATGAATACCGGCCAGGCGATCGACGGTTAGTTGCCTATATCGTACCGCAGGCCGATGCGCTGGTGGAGCCGCGGGAGCTGCGGACCCGACTTCAGGAGCAACTGCCTTTCTACATGGTGCCAGCCCTCATCGAGTCGGTGGACGAGCTGCCGCTGACGCCGGCAGGCAAGGTCGATCGCAAGGCGCTTCGTGCGCCTGATTGGTCGAAGCTGGAGCTCTCGTCCGGGTATACTCCGCCTAGCACAGCCGCTGAAGCCAAGCTGTGCCGCATCTGGGAGAGAGTGCTGGGAGTCGCCCGTGTAGGCGTCCACGATAACTTCTTCGAGCTGGGCGGCGACTCCATCTTGAGTATTCAAGTCGTTGCCGGAAGTAACCAGGAGGGCTTGAAGCTGACGCCACGGCAGTTGTTCCAGCACCCTACCGTAGCGGAGCTGTCGGCGGTGGCGCAGCTCGTCGAGTCGACGGATGTGGAGCAGGGGCAGATTGTCGGAGAAGTGCCGCTCACGCCGATCCAGCGTTGGTTCTTCGAGCAGCCGCTCGATGAGGAGGCATACCGGCATTGGAATCAGGCCGTAATGCTGACGGTGGCGCAGCCAGTAGACGAACAGGCGCTTGGACAAGCGATAGCCGCCTTGCGTGAGCATCATGATGCGTTGCGGTCGCATTTTATCCTAGCGGCTGGAGCGGCTGATGGAGCGGCTGGACACTGGCGGCAGCAGATTGCGGCAGCAGGGAGCAGCAGCGGTGAATTCGTCATCACCGATCTAAGCGGGCAGCCGGAGGAGGAGCAGCAAGCGGCGCTGACGGCTCATGCCGATTCGCTGCAGGCAAGCCTTCAGCTTGCGGATGGCCCGCTGTTCAAGGCATCGCTGTACAAGCTTGGACAGGATCGCCCTGCACGCTTGCTGTTGATTGCTCATCATCTTGTAGTCGACGGAGTATCCTGGCGCATTCTATTGGAGGATTTGCAGACGGCATATAGTCAGCTCACGCTGCAGAAGCCTGTCCGTCTTCCACGCAAAACGACCTCGTATCTGTCCTGGTCGGAGCAGCTTCTGGACTTTGCCGCCCAGGAGACGATCTCGCAGGAGGCGGACTACTGGCTTGAGCAGAGTGGGGAGGATAAACTGCCGCTGGACATGGAGCCGAATGAGCAGGCTGGAGAGACACTGGCTGAGCGGAACACCTTCGCTTCGGCTCAGGCGGTCACTGTATCGCTCGATGCCTCGAAGACAAGACAACTGCTGCAGGAGATGCCTGGCACATTCAAGGTGCAGGTGAATGATGTGCTCCTCACCGCACTTGGGCTGGCGCTGAAGAACTGGACAGGCCGAGACGCCTTCCTGGTTCAGCTTGAAGGACATGGCCGCGAGGAGCTGCCAGGAGAGCCGGATCTGTCGCGCACCGTTGGCTGGTTCACTACGGTCTATCCGTTCAAACTCAACGTCGGCGGCAGCAGACTGGAGGCACTCAAGCGGGTGAAGGAGCATTGCGGACGCATCCCTAGACGCGGTCTGGGTTACGGCCTGCTGCGCTATGCGGGGGAGTCTGCGGAGCTGCGCAGCCAGTTGGCTGCTGTACCGGAGCCGCAGGTGATCTTCAACTATCTAGGCCAATTCGATACGACGGTTCAAGAGGGGGCATTCGGCTTCGCATCGGAGTCCGTCGGAGTGATGCAGAGTCCGTCCGCTCCTCGCCCGAATCTGCTAGAGTTCAGTGCTGCTGTGTCAGGCGGAGCGCTGAACGCGACGATGATGTACAGTGAACGGCTTCATGCAAGGACGACAATGGAACAGCTGGCGAACGCCTTCCTCGAATCGCTGCAGTCGCTGCTGGAGCTGCCCAGCAAGGCAGCAGCGCCAGCATGGACGCCGGCAGACTTTCCTGGGGCAGCGCTGACACAGGAGCAGCTTGATAAAGTGCTGGCTGTGACACCATCTGTGGAGGATCTATACGTACTTTCGCCGCTCCAGCAAGGAATGCTGTTCCATTCACTCTATGCCGCTCAATCGACGGCCTATTTCGAGCAGACAGCCTTCACCTTGACGGGACATCTGGATGTTTCGCAATTCCGGCAAGCCTGGCAGCAGGTGGCGCGGCGACACCCAATTTTGCGGACTCAATTGGTGTTGAATGATGTGGACGAGCCGCATCAAGCGGTAATTGTCGGCCTGGAGCTTCCCTTTGTCGAGCTGGATTGGACGGGGCTGGCACCTGCGGCTTGCGCCGAGCGCTTATCCCAACTGCTTGTAGAGGAACGAAACCAGGGGATCGAATTGACAGAAGCGCCGCTTATGCGGCTCACCCTGATTCGTGAAGCGCCGGAGCGCTGCACACTGGTGTGGAGCCACCATCACCTGCTCCTTGACGGCTGGAGTGTGCCGATCATCCTGGCAGAGCTGATGCAATGGTATCGGGCGCTGCGGCGCCAGGATGCGCCCAAGCTGCGGCCGGTGCGGCCCTACAGCGAATATGTCGCCTGGCTGCGGGAGAAGGCGCGTTCCACCGAGGCGGAGCAGTTCTGGAGGCGGCAGGTGCAGGATGTGAGCGAGCCGACGACACTTCCAGCCCGGCGCGGCGCGGTCGCAGACCAGCCGCTCGATGGCGGCTGGCAGAGCATCAAGCTGACGGAGGCTCTCTCCACGCAACTGCAGCAGCTTGCAAGACGGCATCGGGTGACACTTAATACGGTGCTTCAGGCTGCATGGACGATTGTACTGAGTCGTTACAGCGGCGAGCGCGAGGTCATCTACGGCACGACTGTATCCGGCCGGCCAGCAGATTTTGCCGGTGTGGAGTCCATGGTGGGGTTGTTCATTAACACCTTGCCGGTAAGAGTCGTGACAGAAGGCACAGTCACGGTAGGCGAATTAATGGAGGAACTCCAGCAGCAGCTAGCGGAGATCAATCAGTATGGCTACACACCATTGTCGACCATTCAGGGCTGGAGCGGGCTGGCACAAGGTGTACAGTTGTTCGATTCGATTATCGTATTTGAGAATTATCCAATCGACGAACAGCTGGCGGAGCATAGTGCGGCGACAGCCGAGCTGGAGATGGATATTGCCAGCTCGTACCAGCACACGAACTTTGCCTTGACCTTTATTATGAGTCCCGGACGCGAGCTGCCGATCTCCTGTGCGTATGACAGAGCGAGATTGGATGAGAGCACGGTGGCCAAGCTTCTCCAGCATATGCGCATGGCTCTGGAGGCGATTGCGACAGACAGCTCGCGCCCTCTAGGCTCGATTGAGCTGCTGACACCTGACGAGCGTCGTCTGCTGCTCGACGAATGGAATCGTGATGCCAGCATCGGCAGCAAGGAGTGGGGCTGCATTCATCATAGGGTAAGTGCC
>NZ_JBUEDD010000025.1:0-2916 GCF_054955055.1 Paenibacillus sp. J5
ATGCCTAGGCACCAGGAGCCGATGAAGGACGCGGCGAACAGCGAAATGCCTCGGGGAGCCGTAAGCAGGCTTTGATCCGGGGATGTCCGAATGGGGAAACCCGGCTGGGGTAATGCCCAGTCACTTTGCAGTGAATACATAGCTGCAATGGAGGCATACCAGGGGAACTGAAACATCTAAGTACCCTGAGGAAGAGAAAACAACAGTGATTCCGTCAGTAGCGGCGAGCGAACGCGGAGTAGCCCAAACCAGAGGGCTTGCCCTCTGGGGTTGTAGGACGTCTCACATGGAGTTACAAAGGAATCGGGTAGGCGAAGAGGTCTGGAAAGGCTCGCCATAGCAGGTAAAAGCCCTGTAGTCGAAATTCGATTCCCTCCGAGACGGATCCTGAGTACGGCGGGACACGTGAAACCCCGTCGGAATCCGGCAGGACCATCTGCCAAGGCTAAATACTCCCTGGTGACCGATAGTGAAGCAGTACCGTGAGGGAAAGGTGAAAAGCACCCCGGAAGGGGAGTGAAAAAGAACCTGAAACCGTGCGCTTACAAGAAGTCAGAGCCCAATTTAGGGGTGATGGCGTGCCTTTTGTAGAATGAACCGGCGAGTTACGATCACGTGCAAGGTTAAGGTGAAGAGCCGGAGCCGCAGCGAAAGCGAGTCTGAATAGGGCGAATGAGTACGTGGTTGTAGACCCGAAACCGTGTGATCTACCCCTGTCCAGGGTGAAGGTGCGGTAACACGCACTGGAGGCCCGAACCCACGCACGTTGAAAAGTGCGGGGATGAGGTGGGGGTAGCGGAGAAATTCCAATCGAACTCGGAGATAGCTGGTTCTCCCCGAAATAGCTTTAGGGCTAGCCTCGGCGTAAAGAGTCATGGAGGTAGAGCACTGATTGGATGC
Organism: Paenibacillus sp. J5; assembly: GCF_054955055.1. NCBI lineage: Bacteria > Bacillati > Bacillota > Bacilli > Caryophanales > Paenibacillaceae > Paenibacillus > Paenibacillus sp. J5. The sequence continues at coordinate 901 of NZ_JBUEDD010000025.1, forward strand.
GGGGCCCGCCAAGGGTTACCAAGTTCAGTCAAACTCCGAATGCCATCGACTTATAGCCGGGAGTCAGACAGTGAGTGCTAAGATCCATTGTCAAGAGGGAAACAGCCCAGATCATCAGCTAAGGTCCCCAAGTGTGTGTTAAGTGGGAAAGGATGTGGAGTTGCCCAGACAACCAGGATGTTGGCTTAGAAGCAGCCACCATTTAAAGAGTGCGTAATAGCTCACTGGTCGAGTGACTCTGCGCCGAAAATGTAACGGGGCTAAACACACCACCGAAGCTATGGCAATGCAGCAATGCATTGGGTAGGGGAGCGTTGAATACGGATTGAAGTCAGACCGGAAGGACTGGTGGACTGTATTCAAGTGAGAATGCCGGTATGAGTAACGAAAAGACAAGTGAGAATCTTGTCCGCCGAAAGCCTAAGGGTTCCTGAGGAAGGCTCGTCCGCTCAGGGTAAGTCGGGACCTAACGCGAGGCCGAAAGGCGTAGTGGATGGACAACAGGTTGAAATTCCTGTACCACCGTAAACCGTTATGAGCAATGGGGTGACGCAGAAGGGTAGTGACGCGGACCGATGGATGTCCGTCTAAGCAGTGAGGCTGATGTGTAGGCAAATCCGCACATCGTAAGGCTAGGCTGTGATGGGGAGGGAAAATTACAGTACCGAAGGTCATGAGCTCCAGCTGCCAAGAAAAGCCTCTAGCCAGGTGAAGGTGCCCGTACCGCAAACCGACACAGGTAGGCGAGCAGAGCATGCTAAGGCGCGCGGAAGAACTCTCGTTAAGGAACTCGGCAAAATGACCCCGTAACTTCGGGAGAAGGGGTGCCTCGGTAGGGTGAATAGCCCGAGGGGGCCGCAGTGAAAAGGCCCAAGCGACTGTTTAGCAAAAACACAGGTCTGTGCGAAGCCGCAAGGCGAAGTATACGGGCTGACGCCTGCCCGGTGCTGGAAGGTTAAGGGGAGCGGTTAGGAGCAATCCGAAGCTGTGAACCGAAGCCCCAGTAAACGGCGGCCGTAACTATAACGGTCCTAAGGTAGCGAAATTCCTTGTCAGGTAAATTCTGACCCGCACGAATGGCGTAACGACTTGGGCGCTGTCTCAACGAGAGATCCGGTGAAATTTTAATACCTGTGAAGATGCAGGTTACCCGCGACAAGACGGAAAGACCCCATGGAGCTTTACTGCAGCTTGATATTGGACTTTGGTACGATCTGTACAGGATAGGTGGGAGCCTGAGAAGCCTGAGCGCCAGCTTGGGTGGAGGCGCCGTTGGGATACCACCCTGATCGTATCGGAGTTCTAACCTGCCACCCTGAATCGGGTGGAGGGACCGTGTCAGGCGGGCAGTTTGACTGGGGCGGTCGCCTCCTAAAATGTAACGGAGGCGCCCCAAGGTTCCCTCAGAATGGTTGGAAATCATTCGAAGAGTGCAAAGGCATAAGGGAGCTTGACTGCGAGACCAACAAGTCGAGCAGGGACGAAAGTCGGGCTTAGTGATCCGGTGGTACCGAATGGAAGGGCCATCGCTCAACGGATAAAAGCTACCCTGGGGATAACAGGCTTATCTCCCCCAAGAGTCCACATCGACGGGGAGGTTTGGCACCTCGATGTCGGCTCATCGCATCCTGGGGCTGAAGTAGGTCCCAAGGGTTGGGCTGTTCGCCCATTAAAGCGGTACGCGAGCTGGGTTCAGAACGTCGTGAGACAGTTCGGTCCCTATCTGTCGTGGGCGTAGGAAATTTGAGAGGAGCTGTCCTTAGTACGAGAGGACCGGGATGGACGTACCGCTGGTGTACCAGTTGTTCCGCCAGGAGCACCGCTGGGTAGCTATGTACGGACGGGATAAGCGCTGAAAGCATCTAAGCGCGAAGCCCCCCTCAAGATGAGATTTCCCAATTAGTAAGACCCCTTGAAGACGACGAGGTAGATAGGCTGGGGGTGGAAGCACAGCAATGTGTGGAGCTGACCAGTACTAATCGGTCGAGGGCTTATCCTATGTAAGACTTCAGCTAA
>NZ_JBUEDD010000026.1:0-2678 GCF_054955055.1 Paenibacillus sp. J5
CTCGTATGCCGACCACCGTGCCTACGGACACAGCTCCTGTCTTCAGCAGCATGCACAGCGCCGTCAAGCCTGCCGTCATCGCTCCCTTCAGCACACCGCCAATCACCGAGAGCATTTCCCCCAGCGCCAGTCCTGCGCTCAGCAGCGCTCCCGCGGCTCTAGCCCCTACCGCTCCGATCCCGGCTGCCGCCTCCTGCTCCGATCGCTGCGCCGCCTCATAGTCCGCCATCGGCATCAGCGGCGGCTCGTATACGCGCGGCAACGGCTTCACCGTCACGGGCTTCTTCGTGCGACCCTCCTGCTTCAGCAACGGGGTTCTCACATCGCTCTCCCCATCCAGCACCACGCTGCTCGCCGCGCCGTTCGATGTAACGTATTAGCGTTATTTAGGTTATAAAATTGATGCATTTGATGTGCGTACCGAATTGTAGAAATCTTTATACCGGTATTGCATGGGTTATATGTGTTATTGGTTGAATCATGGGTTCATTCGGGGCTGGGTGGGGGTTACTTCATTAACCGCCGCCATCTATTTCTGAGAATGAAAAAGGCCACAACACGGACGGCTAACTCGCATTGTGGCATTGTACAATCTTGTTTGTGGGGTTATATTCCAATATTACACTAAGTCTTTGACAGATCCTCTTAAAGTACAATATCTTGAAGACCCACTTTTACTACTTCTTCATTTTCAACACTAATACCCAATCCATGTTCTTGTTCCCAAGTGCAATCACATAATATCCCTACTCTTCTAATACCATCTTCGAAATCATATCTTATTAGCAAACCTGTAGGCGTAACAAGTCTCCCTAACTCGTCTATTGATGAAATCTTTGGAGCAATTTTTTCAACTTCTTCACTATCACTTTGCATTGCTCGATAATCTTCATAGTTCTCTAAATAATACTCTAAAATCTTATCTTCACTTTCTTTTACTATGCTGAGCATATTCGCTTTGAATTGCGAAAAAGCATCCCGTTGGTTCGAAGTAATTTCCTCATTCTCTTCTCCATAAATATTCAAAAGTATTTTTCGATTTTCCCCAAACATAGTTACCTCTGTCGTCCCTATCCATAAATCTTCATAAACAATTTCTCCAAACAGCTCATCTTTTTTCATTTTTAGAGTAACGTCCTGTCTTATAACTTCACTTACACCACCAAGGTGTCCAAATTTAGAATTAACACTACTCGGAACCAATTGTATGGTTTTTCCATCATTAAGTACCCTGCAATTTATGTGCAATGTTTCAAGCACTACATCCATCAGGAAACGTGAATGATTTTGAAACATCGGTGAGAAAGCGAACATAACAAAAAACAGGTCAATCATGATGGTATTATTGGTTGAATGATGGGCTCATTCGGCACTGGGTTGCCACCAAAAAATCAAGACTAGTACATTTGAGAACTTTGATTAGTTTACTGCTGACATTCCATTTTAATTTCTTCCCAGTCACTCTCACTTTTTTTTTCGTAAGTTATATAACCTTCAGTCGAATACTTATTTTTAAGTATCTTACTAGCGTCTGACTTACTACAATTCTTTTTCACATCAATCTCATCTTGTAAAAATAATACAAATAGAGAACTGGATGCATCCTTATTCGATAAATAAAAACCTAATAGTTCGTTATATTCAGAGCTAAAAAACAAACAAATATACTCTATTCTGAGTTTAATATTTTCCTTAGATTCAACCAAACCTTCATAACTTGCAAATAAATTAAAATCATCCAAATCGTAAATTCTATTCACTGAGATTAACGGATTCATGCCTCTTATATATAAACCTATAACATTACCATCATCTTTCTCAAGGAAAAGGACATGGTCTAATCTCTCATTATCATCCTCATCATGTAAATAAATAATATATGAAATTTCTTTTTGCTCGAAAAAATAATCAAACTTATTTGTAAAAGATATTATATAGTTATTCATAGTCGTCCTCACTCTCCAATCAAATCTAATTCGGATTTTAACTTACTTGATAAACGATCTCCTTTTTTATTTAAGAAAGTCAATATTTCGTTTGTTTGTCGATTAACTAAAACAACTGCATCCCCCTTAACAAAAGCATCTACAGACTCGATTGTATTCCATTCAAAAGGTTTCGAATTAGCGAGATTTTTTGAGTCCTTTACAATTGAGGAAACAAACTCTTTCATTCCTTCTTTATCCCCTTTTTTAACTGGAACACCTAAATCCCTTGAAGTTTCATAGATATCTTGAGCATGTTTTTTTAATTTCTTATCGAAATTCGGGCTAAAATTCGGCTCAGCCCCACTAGGTTTAGGGTCATCATTTCCCGTCCCCCCACTACCACTGCCCTTACTTCCTTCGCCACCCTTGCCGCTGTTTCCTCCATCCTTCTTCCCGTTCCCTGTACCAGACGAGGGCTCCTCCGGCTTCGCCTTCGGCGCTGCTGGCGGCGGGTTCGTTCCCGTGTTCTTCGACGGGCTGCTTCCGTTCGAATTCGGTCTTGGCGGCGTTCCTCCACCGCTCGTCAAGCCCATCGTGCCGTATCGCGATGCGTTCTTGACGTCTCGAATCGACATCACTGCATCCGCCAACGCCACCATTCCGAACCAGAACTGGTCATTCGCCGCCTGCTGTTCATTGTACTGTTCCCAGAACTCACTCCACGCCTCGTCTGCCTGCTCCTCGCTCGCA
>NZ_JBUEDD010000027.1:0-2171 GCF_054955055.1 Paenibacillus sp. J5
CCCAGCTTCGTCTCCTGCTCCGAAGACGTGTACTCGCTCCAGTCCAGCTCTACAATTGGCAGGCGCACCTCATCGCTCACCGATTGCAGCGGCTGATCAAAGCCGCTTAGCTCGATACGGACGCGCAGCACGCTATGTCGGCGGAGCAGCTCACGCCACGCCTGCTCGAAGGCCTGTCGGTTAAATGCTCCGCTCAGCGTCAAGCAGCTCTGCTCGCAATAGATGCCTGCATCCGGCCTGGCAAGCGAATGGTACAGCATCCCCTCTTGAAGCGGACTAAGCGGATACAGGTCGCGAATATGCCTATCGGACGCATACAACCGATCTAATTGCTCTTGGGAGACCGCAAGCAACGGGAAATCCGATGGCGTCACCCCTCCGGCATGCGGCAGGCGGCAGTGATCTATCATGACGCGCAGCTCCTGCACGAAGGCTGCTGCCAGCCTTTCGATCGTCTCGACCCGATGCAGCCTTGAACTGAACGTCCAATTCAGTATCAACTGTCCGCCGCTGACACCGCCATTAATTTCGATCAGATGATCGCGCGGGGCATCTGGATGATGCGGCTGACCGGATGATTCCGGCGCTCCAGAGATCCATCCGCCCTCCTGAGCCATCTGATCCATTTGGCCCAAGTAGTTGAACAGAATACCCGGCGATTCCACATGCTCAAGTTGCTGTGCTGTCTCTGCATGTCCGTTAAGATAGCGCAGCAGCCCATAGCCGATGCCCTTATGCGGAATGCTGCGAAGCTGTTCCTTCACCCCCTTCAAATCCCGTTCCAGCGAACCGTCGCCATCGAGTGCCAGCAGCACCGGATGAACGGTTGTAAACCATCCTACTGTGCGCGAAAGATCGACATCGTCGAACAAGTCCTCCCGCCCATGCTCCTCCAGATGGATACGTACTCGCTTCTCTCCCGTCCAGGCCGCGAGAGCCCTTGCAAGTGCCGTCATCAGCAGATCATTAATTCTCGTTCTGTACACCGGTGGCATCTCCTGCAGCAGTGCGGTCGTCGCCTCGGCATCCAGCACACTCATGATGGACTGCGCATCAGCGTAGGTATTTACCGCTGACACCGCCTCCAGCGAGACATCTCCATCGAGCGGCAACGGCAGTGGACGAAGACGCTCCTCCTGAAGCCAGTAAGTCCGCTCCTCTTGCATGGCAGGGGACTGCGCATAATCGTGCAGTCTTCTCGCCCATGCCTGGAACGAGGTCGTCTTGTCCGGCAGAGTAAGCGGCTCACCCTGCAGCGCCTGCGAATAGGCGGTATGCAAATCCTCCATGAGAATACGCCAGGACACACCGTCCACCGCTAAATGGTGGATAATCAGCAGCAGTCGCGCCGGCTGCCCCGCACCCAGGTCGAATACTGCGGCGCGCATGATCGGGCCGTTCTCCAGCGCCAGTGATTGTTGCAGTCGCTGCGCCTCCTCCTCGATTCGGCGTGTCTGCTCCTCCTGCTCCAGACCCGACAGATCCAGTCTGGTGACCGGCACACTCTCATCCGGTGCAGCTATCGTCTGACGCCAGCCCTCCTCTGTCTTCGCATAGCGAAGCCTCAATGCATCATGGTGGCGCGATAGCAATGTCAGTGACTGGCGGATGGCTCTGGCATCCACCGGCTGGCGGATCGCGAGCAGCATCGCCTGATTCCAGTGATGTCTTGAAGGAATCTCCTGCTCGAAGAACCAGTGCTGGATTGGCGTCAGCAGAACATCGCCAGTGACCGGCCCCTGCTCCGCAATGACGGGAGCAGAGAGCCTTGCGACCGCGGCTAGCCCAGCCACAGTCTGATGCTCGAACATCTGCTTCGGCGTCAGCTTCAAGCCAGCCTGTCCCGCTCGCGACACGATCTGAATGCTGACGATCGAGTCGCCCCCCAGCTCGAAGAAATTATCATGAATGCCGACCCGCGACACCCCAAGCGCCTGCGCCCATAGCTGGCAGAGCTGGGTCTCCACCGCATTTCGCGGCGCAGTATACTCCCGGCTCTCAGTCAGCTCCGGCTCCGGCAGCGCCTTGCGGTCGATCTTGCCGCTGGCTGTCAGCGGCAGCCGCTCCAGCAGCACGATCACGGACGGTACCATGTACGCCGGCAACTGCTCCTCCAGCGCCTTGCGCCAGGACTGCCGCAGCTCGGGCTCCGACGCCGCCCCTGTCCCGCT
>NZ_JBUEDD010000028.1:0-1977 GCF_054955055.1 Paenibacillus sp. J5
CTGCTCCAGCAGCCTCCGCGCCACGCCGTTCGCACGCGCATTCAGCTCCGCATAGCTCCAGCTCCGCTCCCCTGCGCGGATTGCGATCCGCTGCGGCGTCTGTCTCACCTGCTGCTCGAACAGCTCATGCATCGACCGATCACGCGGGTAATCCGCCACTTCCCCATGCCATGCCTCTGCTGTTCCTTGGCGCTCCTGCTCCGTCAGCAGACTGATCTCACCGATCGGCAGCTCAGGCTCCGTCGACACCACCTGGAGCAGCTGATTAAAATGCGCCGACAGCCGCTCCACCGTCTCCTGCCGGAACAAATCAACGCCATACTCGAATGCCCATTGCAAGCCATGTTCACCTGCATCCGTCACTACCAGCGTCAAATCCACCTTCGCGGGCTCATGCTGCAAGCCGCTATATTGGCGCATGCCCGTCTGTTCGTCCAGACGCAGCTCCGTGCCGTTGCCGTCATGATTGTGCAGTACAAACATCACATCAAACAGCGGGTTGCGGCTAATGTCACGGCGGAGGCTAAGACGGTCTACCAGCTCGTCAAAGGCAAAGTCCTGATGCTGGAACGCCTCCAGCGCCTGCCGCATCACTTCACGCACAAAAGCCGAGAAGGGCAACTCTCTGCGCGGCTGATTGCGCAACGCCAGCGTATTAATGAAGATGCCAATCAATTGCTCCGTATCCGCATGATTGCGCCCGGCGCTCGTCGTGCCGACCACAATATCCTCCTGCCCGGAATATTTCGCCAGCAGCACGTTATATGCAGCGAGCAGCACCATGTACAGCGTGGCGCCCGTATCCGCGCATAGCTCGCGCAGCCCCTGCACGACATGAGCCGGAACCTCGAAGTCTACACGCTTCCCGGCAAAGCTCTGCTGTGCCGGACGGGGATAGTCAATCGGGAAGTCGAGCTGCGGAATCTGCCCCTGATACAGATCCATCCAGTATGCCTCATGCTCCCGCGTCGCCAGCCGCTGCTCACGCTGCCAGATCGCCACATCCTTATACTGAATTCTAAGCGGAGGCAGTTGCTCCCCGTTATAGAGCGCCGTCAGGTCATGGAACAGGATGCCGACCGATACGCCATCCGTCACAATGTGATGCATGTCGAACAACAGTATATGCCGTTCCGCCTCTAACCGCAGCAGCTCCAGTCGCACCAATGGGGCGATCGACAGATCGAACGGGCGCACAAACGCCGCCAGACGACTCGCCAGTAACGCCTCTGCCTCTGCTGTTTCTGCCGCCTCTGCTGCCTCAGTATAGACCAGCTCCAGTTCGGCATCTGAATGCACTCGCTGCACAAGCTCGCCATCCACCCAGCTAAACGAGGTGCGCAGCGTCTCATGTCTGTTGATCAGCGCTTGCACCGCGCCTTGCAGCCGCGCAACATCAAGCGGGCCATCGATGCTATAGGCATACGGCACGTTGTAGGCCAGCTCGGCTCCCTTGAGGCCGCTCAGGGCGTACATTCTTTTTTGCACAAAGGATGCCGGATAGAAAGGACGCGGCGCACTAGGCTCGATCGGAGTATACAGCTTGTAGAAGACGCGGTCGACCGCAGGGAGCCCCGCCCCCTCGCTCTCCTCCTCTGCTCCCTTCGGAGCCAGGTACGCCGCCAAACCCTCAATCGTCGGCGTATCGAATAACGCCTGCAGCGGCACCGTGACGCCGAACTCCTTGTGCACCCGCGACAGCATCAGGATCGCCTTCAGCGAATGTCCGCCATGCTCGAAGAATCGATCCGTCCGTCCGATCCGCTCCACGCCCAGCACCTGCTCCCATAGCTGCGCCAATCGCTTCTCCGTCTCTCCCTGCGGCGCGGCATGTCCAGACTGCTCCGGGCGCAGCAGCTCCTCCATCAGCTTCCTCCGGTCAGTCTTGCCATTGGGCGTCACCGGGAGCTGCTCCAGTTGCACGATGCCTGTCGGCACCATATACTCCGGCAGCCGCGCCTCCAGATACGCACGCAG
>NZ_JBUEDD010000029.1:0-1937 GCF_054955055.1 Paenibacillus sp. J5
CGCGAGCGAGGAGCAGGTAGACGAGGCGTGGAGCGAGTTCTGGGAACAGTACAATGAACAGCAGGCGGCGAATGACCAGTTCTGGTTCGGAATGGTGGCGTTGGCCGATGCGGTGATGTCGATTCGAGACGTCAAGAACGCATCGCGATACGGCACGATGGGTTTGACGAGCGGTGGAGGAACGCCGCCAAGACCGAATGCGAACGGAAGCAACCCGTCGAAGAACTCGGGAACGAACCCGCCGCCAGCAGCGCCGAAGACGAAGCCAGAGGAGCCCTCGTCTGGCACAGGGAACGGGAAGAAGGATGGAGGAAACAGTGGCAAGGGTGGCGAAGGAAGTAAGGGCAGTGGTAGTGGGGGGACGGGTGAAATTGCTAAGATTCCTGGGGTCGTACAGAATCGTATTAACGTCGCTAATGGACCGACTAGGTTTAGTCCTTCTCAAAATGCAGGTTGGGAACATGTTGTTGATCGACATTTTACCCCGGGTAAAAATGCAGGGCAATTCACTGTCAGCCAGGATGAAGTGAAAAGTATTCTAGGTAGAAAAGAGGTTATTCAAACACCTGCTACGTTATTGGATTCAGGGCAATACTCTCGTGTAGTTAATACTGGACAGGTTGTAGGTACTGTAAAACCAAGTATTCCTGGCGTTGGTGGCACAGAAACCACATGGATACAAGTTTTAACAGATAGCAAAGGAAATTTAGTTACAACATTCCCAGTACCTGCTCCAAAATGATACATTTAATGAATCTTTTCTGTGAAAGGCTGTAGACGATGAACAATAAAAAGGCAAGTAATAAATTATGGTCAGAGGCACTGGAATTGTTTTCAGAAATAGAGAACATGAATATGGCCAGTTTTTTACATGGATTAGTTGCAATAGTAAAAAGTAATCGTGGGGCTATCAACCAAATCATGAATACAGGGGTAAGCAATAGTAATTACGGATTTTCAGAAAACGAAATAAACTTTTTTCAATTTATTACTACTATCGACCCTGAAATGTATGTTATAGGATCTACAGGGGATGATTTCAATTCAATTGTTGGAAGCTACATTAGCCGAGAACCTAAGTCAGAATTCGATACTTTGCGAAGGATATCAAACTTGGTGAAAGACATCATAACTTTTACATCAGCAGAAGTATGTCCACAATGTAAAAGTGACCATCTTAGAATCTTTAGTGATATCAACAACGAAAGATTGTATAGGCATTGTGAAACATGCTCTTTCACTGATACAGTTGATGAAGAGTTCGATAGACAAGAAGTTCTTATTCCTGCAAATATTACATTGCTCAAGAGAGCAGGATATTTAGAGTGAGATGCTCCTTTGGTTCGAGGCTCTACTCAGTGCCGATTGAATCCATCATTCAACCACTAACACATATAAACCATGTAATACCCGTATGAAGATTTCGTCATTATGGTTTTACGCGCACAATGTTTTAATTTCATAACCGCTTTTCCGTACACGAAGCAGGTTGATTATGGTCAGGTACCACCATAATCAACTTGTTTTTTGTTATGTTCGCTTTCTCACAGGATTTTCAAAATGCTATGCAACTGTAGAATACGTCGCCCCGATAGATAAACTGTCAAAACCATCGCACCTTTTAGTATGGATAGCCCGACCATTCATATTGTCAGAACTTATCTGCAAATTGTTCGCTACAAACTGGGTAATTGCCGCGATGACTAAAGTGCAAGAACAATCTGGTGACGACCAGTTTACATAAACAGGAAAGGTAACGCTTAGGCTAGCTGTCTTCCTGACTTTACAGCCGCCGCGCGGCGATAGCGATACTACATGACGATGAGGCGGCGTCGGAGCAGGAGGCGGCTGGTGCGGCAGCCGGGATCGGAGCGGTAGGGGCTGGAGCCGCGGGAACGGGTCTGCTGGGAGCGAAGGTAGGCTCACTGCTGAGCGCA
>NZ_JBUEDD010000003.1:0-572121 GCF_054955055.1 Paenibacillus sp. J5
CACCCGTAGCGCCCGTGTCGCCCGTAGCGCCTGTGGCACCCGTAGCGCCCGTGTCGCCCGTAGCCCCGGTGTCACCTGTGGCTCCAGTAGCGCCCGTGTCGCCAGTAGCACCCGTAGCACCCGTAGCACCCGTGGCTCCAGTGGCCCCAGTAGCACCCGTGTCGCCTGTAGCACCAGTAGCCCCGGTGTCACCGGTAGCGCCCGTCGCACCGGTAGCGCCCGTCGCACCCGTAGCCCCAGTGGCTCCAGTAGCGCCCGTGCTGCCCGTAGCGCCCGTCGGTCCGGTGCTACCTGTAGCCCCTGTTGGCCCCGTCGGCCCCGTGGCACCACCTTCATTGAATAATAACGCGACATCATCAACCAGAATATTGGCGCTGCCCGCCTGCGGAACCGTATTAATTAACAAAAATGCTTGTGTGGCTCCCGCAGGAACCGGCCCCACCGCTCGGGAGACCAGCAGCCATCCCGATTGTGTGACGTCAGGTATATCGGTTCCGGGAACATTAATCAGAAACTCTTGTCCGATCTGATTAAATGCATTGTCATAATAGAACAACTGAAGCGTAACCGTAGAAGCAGGACTTGGGCCAACTCTAGACAGGTAGACCTGAAACTCTAGAATTTGGCCGCTCATCACAGGTATGAATTGGTTAATAAAAGCTGTGGTTGCTCCTCCTTGCAATTGGGCTGAGAAGGAGCCGGTATGGGCATAGGCACTTGTAACGATAGCATTAGAAGCATTCCAAGGCGGGAAAGACCCCGTCTCGAAGCCACCGTTCACAACCAAATTCACAATAGCCATGAAGTTATTCCTCCTTTGCGTTACAGCCAACAACTGGAAGCCTGATTCGGTGCACGCACCGACCTGTTCTGGCTGCATGATCCTCCCCTTGCCAGTCCCCGTGCAGTGGTGGACGATAGGGAGTGCGCTCTAACTGAAGTGAAAGGTGGTTACCCTTCGGAAGGCATGGGAACAATCGCATGCTCTGCTCGGCGCACAAGAGCGGCATAGGTTGTCCTTAACCTCCACCCTTCAATTAAGCACAAGGCAGTATATGCATTCTAGTAAGTAACGGTTCTAGTTATATGAGGATTGTCAACAGTAAATCAGACAACCTATCATAATCTTGCTAAGTGTGGATAATCCCTATGGCTTATTCCATGGAATAAGAGGCTTCTGCAACCTACAATACTGACCTCAAGCGTCTTGTTTTAGGGTTTATTTGTGTTGAGCGGTTACTTGATGCTATGGGGGTACTATAAAAGATAGTACTTACAAAATGACAATTAAATTCCTATAATATACAGTAGTCGACTAGACAAATGGGCGCCCAGTATACGATTAACAAACGTAATCAATAATATTTGCTAATTACAAAGAGAGGAAGGATATTTTGAAGAAAAAGTTATTGGTACTGACATTGTCACTTGGTATAGTTGCATTCTCTTCTGTTGCTGTCTATCAGTCAGGCACAACAAGTTTAGCTCAGCCAGCAGTTGCCTCCCAGCAAACGGGCACACTCGTAGCCCATTCTAGTGAGGCCACACCAGAGGCCGTATGGGGAGCAGTGGCTAAAGGAGCGACGAAAGTTGCACAAAAAGCAGTGTTCTATGCCAAGGAAGCATATAAAAATAATACGACTCAATTGTCTGAGGTAACTCGTAATGCTTCCTTCTGGGCGCTAGGGACTGAAACAACTTCGGACAACCATTCCGGACAACTAGATGTCATATTTGATAGGTAGAGAGAGAGCATTGTTTTATATACGATGTAATCTTTAGTGTAAGAAAGGGTACAGGGTGCGCGCTCTCTGTTCCCTTTCTACATCAAATTCGGGGGGGGTGTAGAGATGTCTGCCAGACGCGCAGGCTTATACGCGATTACTATGATTCTGACATTGGCGGTTGTTATCCATTTCTTGATTATCGCGCTTCATGCAGGACCTGTGAACCCGATTTCGCTCCGATACAAGGCATTCACAGATAGATATACGAGTCATTTATTCCAACAGAATTGGCATTTATTTGCCCCAGATCCTGTCTCGCATAATCTTAGATTATATGTCAAGGTGAGATATGTGAAAGAAGGCGATTCTCAGCTTGCCGAAAGTGAGTGGTTCGATGTTGCCGCTCCAATGCTGGATAGAAATGACCAGACGCTATTTTCTCCTTATAATCGGCTGGTGAGGGTGCATACCGGCTATATTCATCATCTGAATCTGGGCGGCAAGGATGATCTCACATACCGGCTGCTGAGTAAAACTGAGGAGAGATTAGGGGATTTGAAGCGGGAGGATGTTCTGAAGGAGGATACCACCGTGAATCGGGCAGAGGAGGCGTTGTATCGCTATGCTTCCAGTTATGCGTACTCTGTATTCCGAACCGAACGACCTGTCATGGTTCAGTTCAAGGTGGGACAGATCGCGGCGGTGCCTTATTCCAAAAGAAAAGATTCAAATCATCAGCAGATAGAGCAACAGACTCTATACGAATGGAGGGAGATTACTGAGAATGTTATCCCGATATTATAATCTGGTTTCGACTGAACGATTTCTAGTCGGAACGAGTCTGTTTCGGATTGCGGCAGGATTGTTATTGTTGTATCATTACCTCATTTTTTATCATCAACGTTACTTTCTGTATAGTGCACAAGGCGTTAACGACTATCCTGCTGATTTTATCAAAGGGACCTTTTCTTTATATAATTTCCACTCCTCGTTGACCTATTTTGACTTCATTTATCATGCGGGGATTGTGGTGGCTTTCCTCTATCTCCTTGGATATAAAGGGAGGATTATCTCCGTCATTAATTTTGTTTTCTACTATTCGTTGTATGTGCGAATGTTTCAAATCAGCGACGGCGGAGATAATATATTCATTATTTGCCTGTTCTTCCTGCTATTTGCGAATTGCAGTGCTTATTTTTCTATAGACTCTTTGGCTGCCAGTAGGCGTTCATCAAGAGAGGGCTCCTTCCGGCATGTCTTGGGTACACTGCTGCATAATTTCGCGGTTGTATGCTGTATTATTCAGTTGTGTATTCTCTACCTGTTTTCGGGAATGTATCAGCTAATGGGTGAGCTATGGCAGAATGGAACATCCATGTATTACATAGCGCAAGTAAGGGAATTCAGTCGTCCGATGTTTCGGAGCCTGACGGAAAATTTCTTGGAACTGACAATTGTGATGTCCTATGCCAGCATTCTGGCTAAGTTTGCATTCCCTTTTACTATTATGAATAAGCGGGCGAAGCCAATTATTGTAGGCATCATGGTAGCATTTCATATCGGGATTGCAATGAACATGGGGCTTCTATCCTTCTCATTCGTCATGATTATATTGGAACTGCTTGTCTTCACAGATCAGGAATATAAGCGATTGGGAAAATGGATAGTGACACAGTGGCGGAGCATGGAACTTCCAGTCAGGAGAAGAACCCGCAGGTGGGGTTATGCTCGTCTAAGCTCGCATCGCATTGCTGTGTTTTTTGATGGATGGTGTCCGATGTGCAGGGGTATCAAGAATAGCTTCCAACGTATGGATTACTTCCGGTTGTTGCATTGGGTTAATTTTCGGGACGCCGACGCACAGACATACGGCATCGCCCCTGCTGAACTAGAACAGAGGATGCACAGCATGTCATTGAGTGAACCGTATATTGTTCGCAGTGGAATCCATTCCTTCATTCAGATGACGTTACGTCTCCCGCAGCTGTGGTTGCTAGTGCCTGCATTAACGGTGGCGGATAAGTTGCGAATCGGTCATATTGTGTATGACTATATCGCATCCCGAAGATCGCTGGTTCCTGTGAACCACTGTGATGAGGACTCCTGTCAAATTATATACACGAGGTGACCACATGAAGATTCTTATCCTTATGGGCATCACGGCTGTTATAGGAATGATTGCATTTGTAATACTGGCCTATGTGATGAAGAGGCGTGATCAGGCAAAGACAGAACACGATGTTCTGTCTTATCTACAGCAGCATCCCGACCAGGTATCGTTATGCCTGATTAAGGATGGGGAAGAATTGATCAGCTACCATGCCGACCGCCGTATGCCCCTGGCAAGCGTCTGCAAGATCATGGTGGCAGTAGAGTTTTCGAGACAGGCCGCCTCCGGACAGATCGACCCCCATGAGGAGGTGACGGTTCAAAAGTTAATGCAATATTATATCCCTGATTCAGATGGCGGAGCGCATGATGCTTGGCTGAACTCGTTAAGAGAGAGTGCGGATGCGCCCGCTGATAAGGTGACATTGCTTGAGGTAGCCAAGGGGATGATACAATTCAGCTCCAATGCCAATACAGATTACCTTCTGAGTGTCCTTGGGATTCACCAGATCAATCAGACCTTGATCCGTCTGGGTCTTCAATCACATGACAAGTTATTTCCGTTATCCATCGCATTTACTATACCTGCCTACCTTAATCAGAGCGATCCGACATCGGCAGCTTTGCTGGCGGAGAGACTCCGGGAGATGTCGGCTTCAGCCATTGGAGAGATCGCATGTGAGCTTCACCTGCAAATTCAAAAGGATGGGGATCAGCGTGTTATCCCGCCATCCCACCATAAAATTACTCGACAGCAGCATGTGCAAAGAGCGGTGTCAGAGAAGCTCCCTAGAAGCACTGCAAGAGAATATGCACAGCTCATGAAGCGGATATATGGTGACGAAACCCTGTTACCTCCGAAGGCACGGCAATTATTTAGATCCATTATGGAACGAAAACTTCGGGAGGGCTCTCCCTTCAACTATATGTGCCACAAAGGCGGCTCCACCATCTCTATTATAAATGAGGTCGTGTATGCTGAAGATCGACAGGGCCGAACGGTTGAGGTGGCCTTGTTTATGCATAATTTTAATCCAACAGACAGAACATGGCTGAATGCCAAGTTGGATCTGTTTATTCGGGGGTTGCTGCTTGATGAGCAGTTCGTTCACCAGGCCAGGCGAACCCTTCAACCGCAAGCAGGTTAATCAGGCATGGAGGAATCGATCTGGATGCTGATTGTCTGGTTCCGCCTTATTCTGCTACCTGCCGTGCTGTGTATTCTATTGTGGAGGTACCCCTTTCGATCTCGAGTCTCTTGGTGGGCACATAGCGTATTCACTTTGAGTTGGACCGTCTCTAACTTTGTATTTATGGAGTGGTCCGCTCTTAGCTACTACTTCAGATATATGACAATCATAATAACGATTATAACGGTGGTTGTGTCGTACAGCAGATTCAGAAAACGTACCCCGTCTCATAGTCATCCTTCATTCAGAAGGCTGCGGACTTGGGGGAGTGGGCTATACTTGCTAGCGGCTATGTACCATGCCTCTGCTTTGCTGTTCATGATTCCGTTGATACGCGAGGATTCGTCTGGGGCGTCTGCTGTTCATCTGGTGTTTCCTCTGCGAGGTGGTCCGTACACAGTGCTGCATGGGGGTAATCATGTGAGTCTCAATTATCATTACGCACATGATAACCAGAAGTATGCTGTTGACATCATAGCTTTAAATCATTGGGGAAGAAGACAACCACTGGTTGGCTGTCATAGCAATACGGATTGCTATCCTATATTTGGGGAGACAGTCTATAGCCCAGCATCTGGAGAGGTCATTCAGGTCTATGATCAGAGTGACGATAACGGGATTGACCATAATAGAGGCTTTACAGCCAGTAGGAAAAGTGCGAATAACGCCATCGTCATTCAGTTCGGGGATTACCACATCTATTTGTTACACATCCAGCAGGGGAGCGCACTTGTAAGAGAGGGAGATTGGGTGGAAGCGATGCAACCGATTGCCAAAGTGGGTAATTCAGGTAACAGCAGCGAACCGCATCTTCATATCCATGCAGCCAGAGTGGAGCAGGGAGAACTGCTTCCTGTACCGATGTTGTTTGGTGATATTGCACTCAAACGCAATGATCTCATCTGGAATGGGAAAGTGTGGTCGAGGTAGTGGTTGAAGGATGGGCATATGAATATGAAAAGAGGGTCCATGTGAAAAAAATGATTGCAGCATTGTTGACCGTTACGGTTACGGCGCTACTGGCTGGTTTCTGCTTCTTGATCCGGGGGGGCTCAGAGCCGCTGTCCCAAGGATGGGAAGAACGGGTAGTCGAAGGAAGAGGCGGCTATAAAATCGCCCAGATATTCATTGAAGGGGAGATCACTTCGGCGAAGGGAAGCAATGATACGGTACAGCAGCTTAAATTGGCGATGAATGATCCACAGGTTAAAGGAGTGGTTGTGCATGTTAATTCTCCAGGAGGGGATGTTGTAGCCTCCGACCTCATCTATAGAAGGATGATCCAGCTCCAAGAGAGCGGTCGCCTCGTATATGCAAGTATGGGTGCCGTGGCAACCTCAGGTGGGTATTATATATCGGCTCCTGCTGATAAGATCTATGCTAATCCTTCGACGATTACCGGGAGCATCGGAGTTGTGATGGCATTGACAAACTATAAGGAATTGGCTGACCGCATCGGATATGAGCAGATTATCATTGCGAGCGGGAAAAACAAAGCGATGGGCAATCCGCTCCGCGAGGTGACTGACGACACAAGAGAAATTTATCAGAGTGTGGTGGAGGAGAGCTTTCAGCGTTTTGCACGCATAGTCGCGGGGGGGCGCGGGCTAAATGACACGCAAGTCACAGAAGTTGCTGACGGGCGTATTTTATCAGGGGAGCAGGCTCAGAAGTATGGTCTTGTGGATAAACTCGGAGATTTAGAAGAGGCCACACAAGATTTGAAGGAAGCCTTAGAGCTTGCTGAAGCAACCATCGTAACTTATGAACGCAGCAACCCGCTATGGAGCTCATTTAGCCTTGCCGGTCCTTTGAATCTGAAGGGAGAAATCGAGGGTCTAAAGGAAGCTCTGCTAGGGAGCACGACGGAGCTCAAATATATTTACCAATAATCGATGGGGAGCAATTGCGTGAGCGATAATAAAATTCATTTTGCGGGACTCGGCATTAGGTTGACCTCTTTTTTGGTTGATGTTCTATTTATAACATCATTTACCTATATTTTGTATGGTGTTATACTGAATGATATAGTGGATGGGTGGATGGCTATTATACTCAAGCTATGGACGGCATGGTTGTATTTTTGGGTGTTTACTTGGGTATATGGTCAGACACTAGGCAAGATGATTACGGGCATATGTGTTGTGTCGACTGACTCCACTAGGCTAGCGTGGGAGGATGCACTATTACGTGAAGTCCCGGGTCGACTGGTTACATTCCTGATTCCATTGGGCTTCGTGCTTCCTTCTATGCACCCATATAAACAGGCTTTACATGATCGTCTGGCGGGTACCTATGTCATCTGGCTGGATGTCAAGAAGGAGGGAGGATAGTTATGAAGATTGCTCTAGTGTGGGCACGCTGGATTTCTTTGGTGCTGGGTCTCTCTTTTCCATTAGTTGAGGGTACCCTATTAAAGTTAAGTATACTAGGGGTTGTATTGATCTTTTTAATAATGGATTCAGACCATACGGGACGGTGGATGCGTGTGTCCGTGTTCTTTGTCGCAGGCGCGATCGTCGGCTTTACATATCGCTTCATTGAAAGCGGGACGCTCTAGGGCGCCCCGCTTTGTTAACATACGAGAAACGAAGCTTAGACCGCCAGAGACAGCCGTATACACTTGTACCGGGTCACTTCAACTTCAATTCCACGGTCACCGGATTATGATCACTATGCTCGTAGCCGAGCGGGGTAGTCTGTACAGAGATGATCTCGACATTGGGCGAGACAAGAAAGCCGTCAATGACAGCCTGAAAATTGACCCCCTCTGTATAGGCCACATCCAGTGTTCGCACTGTAGGCGTCAACGGATCGGTGGCCCATTGGAAGCCTGGCGACTGGAATGATTCCGGGAATGGCTGTAGCCATTCCGGCCATTGCTGGGAGGTCGGGAACGTAGAGGGGTCCGTGCCGGGAAGGGAATGATTCCAATCCCCGCCAATAACGAGATAGTTGCCTCGAGCCTCCTCTTGCTTCATGTAGCTGGACAGATACGCTAACTGCTGTTCACGAATATACCCCTCTTTGTCAAATGCGGACAAATGCAGATTGACGAGTACCAGCTCCTTCCCGTTATCGACCGGGAAGCGGCTCTCTATGAATGCCCGGTCGAGGTCTAGCTGCTGCAGCGGCCAGCTTTCCTTGCCGGGCAGATCAAAGCGACGGGCTGAGGTGCTGCTCAGCATGGAGAGCGTCATCAGTCCACTGTACGCTTTGCCCATAGGATCAAGCAACGGCACCGGTACCCAGGCGACTTTGTAATTGTAGGCGAAAGCGTAGCTATAGCTATTCAGCGCCTGTGAGATCGCATCGGCCTGATCCATGTAGAAGCTGCGGGAGGAGTTGCGGTCGACCTCCTGAAGCATATAGATGTCTGACGCTGCTGCCGACAGGAAGGCGGTGATTGCGGCCAGATTCGTGCGCGTCTGCATGTCGCTGCTGGAGCGGGAGGCGGTGCCGCCGTCCATGAAGAAGTCCTGATTGCGGTCAAGACCCGCATAGCCAATATTAAAGGATGTAATCGTAAAGGACTCGCCCGTGCCGAGAGTTCGTTCCGCCAGATTATTGATGATGTCTAGTTCAACGATTTCCTCTGGTACATAGTCCGTCACAGTAATGGTTATTAAAAACCCGGATACGAGCAGCAAAGAAAACAGCACGATGCCAGCTCCGAGTCTGATTAGTATTTTTTTCATTGATATGCTCCATAAACCGTAATAGGGAATGTATAGGGTGGCTTCGTTAAGGTGAAAATGATTCTGCTTAAAAATTATACACGATGCGGAGCGATTTGTTGCACTCTATATGGCAATTGCTTGCAAGAATAGGTCGGCAGTAGGACATAGACTGTACTTCTGCCAGCGTTCCACGTAGAATATAAGTACACTTGTGTACATTATAGAGAAGGACGGATTGAGATATGGCAAAAGATGAAGTGATTTTGACTCGGGAAGGGCTGGAAAAGCTGCAGGCAGAGCTGGACGATCTGAAATATGTGAAGCGCAAGGAGCTCGCGGCCAGGATTAAGCTTGCCATCAGCTATGGCGATCTGAAGGAGAACAGCGAATACCACTCCGCCAAGGAAGACCAGGCCTTCATGGAGACGCGGATTACTCAACTGGAGAAGATGCTGAATAAAGCCAAAGTGGTTGATGCTGACGAGATCGACCTGAGTAAGGTGCAGGTTGGCTCTACCGTAGTGCTCAATGACATTGAATTTGCCGAGAAGCTGTCGTATCAGATTGTCGGCCCGGCTGAAGCCGATGTAGCGGACAATAAAATTTCTTACGAGAGCCCGCTTGGCAAGGAACTGATCGGCAGACGGGTCGGCGATGTGGTGCGTGTAGATGCGCCGGCTGGCGTCGTCGAATACGAGTTACTGGAAATTCGGGCACAGTAATAGCACCGGAACAGAGGGAAATCACGGCATGCGGTATGTCGATCCCCTCATGCGGAGCCGAATGAACCTGCTTGTGGCCGCTACTCCCGATGCTTGGAGTAACGGCCGCTTCATTAGAACGTGTCTTCAATATAGGTTGATCGGTCTGAGGAGGCAAGCTTGATCTTCTCCAAGGCTTGCTCTCGGGAGCGAACGTTCAGTTTTTTCAGGATACTGCCTAATTGGTTTTTGATGGTACTATGAGCTTTATATAATTTCTCCCCTATCGTTCGTGAAGAATGGCCTTGCTCCAGCAGTGGCAACAGCTCCCGCTCAGCGGGTGTGAGTGTGGCTAACAGCTGCTCTGTCTTGAGGCGCGAATAATCATGAACCAGCAGATTAAGTGCAACGTTGGCGTACATAACGCTGCGTATCATATGAGGCAGATACAAGTAATCCGCCTTGGATACATATTGCGCCGCCCCGGTATTAAAAGCGTCGAGAATGATATCCTTCTCCGTGACAGCAGTAAGCATAATGATTTTGGTGGGCTGTGCTCTGAGCATCGCTGCGGCCACTTCCATACCATCCAACTGGCTGCCTGTCAGATTCAGATCCATCAGCACGATGTCAGCTTGTCTGTATACCTCCATCGCTTGTTCAGGCGTTGAGGCAATATTCAATAATTCCATGTCAGTTTCCCGTAATAGCAACTGCCGGATGCCTTCGGCCCATACAGGGTCGTCCTCAACCAGCAATACCTTGATCCGGCTCATGGGCATGCTCCTTTACAGAATGGTTCTTCCCCCACACCTTGGATAACGGCCACTGTATTTGAACGGTCGTTCCGATATTCTCTCTGCTGCTTATATGCATCGTCCCGCCATGGGAATCGATGACCTTATGGCAGTAAGTCAAGCCCAGGCCATAATTGGTTTTTAGAGATTTGGTTGTAAAGAAGGGGTCGTATACTAATTTTAGATGCTGTCTGGCGATCCCGGTGCCCCAGTCGGTAATCGCTAATTGAAATTTCTGATTCGTTACGGAAGCGGCGATCAGGAGGCGCCCCTGCTTGCTTGAGGCCTCGATCGCATTGAGCAGGATATTATGCAGTACCTCCCTCATGTGGATCGGGTCACAGATCAGGATGATTCCTTCCGTCAATTGCTGCTGAATAACAATCTCCTTGGCAGCCTGATAAGGCTGGGCTGAAATCAGGGTCTGATCGATGAGCTGCTGCAGGGTGATTCGTTCCTGCTGTAACACGATGCCCTGGGCATGATGCTGCAGCCTCTCCATCATGTGGAGCAGGTGGCGGGCGGAATCCTGAATATGCTGAATCGGCGGCCTGATCTCCGCCCATTGCTGCTCGCTCGCTGTAAAGCTCAACTGTTCGGATAGCATGAGTATTTTTGCTGTTTCATTCTTAATGGTATGCTGCAGCAATGTGTTGCCTGATGTGAAGGATTGCAGCGTTCGGCCAATACGAGCTCTCTCGAATTTGACCTGCAATCCGAACAGGCTTCGCCGATAGGCCAAGATGAGATAGATCAGCAACAGGATCGAGATGGTCACAACGTTAAGGCGCCAAGCGGTATGAATATCCAATGCGCGCAGGATGTAGTTGGTCACGAACTGGAATAGCACTGGTGGAAGTGAAAGATACAAAATCATGCGATGCCTGTCCTTATGGACTGCTCTTTGCTCGGTGAGGTAGGTGTGTACCAGCAAGCCTGTTCCTGTAAGAATGTAAGGTCCCACCCAACTGAGCAGCAGCATGTAGTTATGGGCGATCATCCATTCCGCAGGTGTGATACACAGCATGATGGGCAACGGTATAGCAGCCAGGCAGCCTGTCAGATAGAGCAGGGGGGTGCTGAATTTGCCGGAGTAGCTGCATGCGAACAGTAAGAACGCATAGGGCAGGCCCACTGTGTTCAGAAAGGAGCCTGAATTATATATAGGCAGCGTAATAGTGTCCAGCCACACGCCACCCAAGCCGTGGGTATCCAAGTAAGGGGCGAAGATTTCCAACCAGGCGCGGGCGAAGCCTCCGCACCCGCCGAAGAAGGTAATAAGAGCCGCCCATCGGGTGGAGGTCGTCTGCCAATCGTATTTGAGCATCAGATAAGTTAAGGACCATAAAATGATAAAAGTGACAACCACTGCTCTCACTTCTCCCTTCTATGGAGATGTACTGTGTATGCATTCGCATGGAAATAGAGTATAGGTTCGCCCGATCCGTCTCATCCAGAATGAACGTCGATTAGAGATGACGACAGCAAAAGCCGCCTGTTGAAGAACAGGAAGGTTCCTGCCAGCAGCGAAGAGGAGGGATAGGAAGCAGCATAGCGATACTTGAAATCCCGCAGAGTCTCTAAATTCACTTGTGTACAGGTTTAATAAGCTGGTCGGTAGGTACAATCAGACTATGCTGACATTTCTGCCGATATAGCTGCTCTGCTCCAGCCTCGATCTGCTCTATGGAGAATTCATGATAGCGCTTGTAAAAAGCTCGCTGAAACCATTCTCTGTTCAAGGCATCGAGCATCATGTATAGCGGTGCCCAAGCCACTGCGAAATAGGCGCACCACAAATACCACTGCCATCTCCGCTGCATCCGATTTCGGTTCAGTAAAAAGTACAGCTCCGTAATATTCGCCTTCACCAGTGTATTATCGACATCAATTAATGCATGTTTCAATCCCTCTTCTACGACTAAAGAATCGACATTATTCATCGTGTAAAACACTCGCAATCTAGTTTTTATCGTAATATTTACCTAATATTTAGAATACATGGATGATAAAACTATGTCAACTTATGTAAGAACTATAAAGCTGAGGACTTGTAAAGGGTGGACATAGAAAATAATTTGTGTTTGCCCTCCTGCTGTTGCGAAGCTGGAGAAGGCAGTGGAACGAGCTTCCCTGAATCATGAGATGTGGAAGGAAAAGAAGTGGCTTGCCCTGCAGGGAGTCATCTATGTGTAGCGGTATGTCCAGGCTGAACGTAGCAGCGCTGTATACAACTGAAGCAGCCAAGTCAAACCGAGCAACATCGCTCTGCTTGACTTGGCTGTAAACTAGGAATCCCCCGCACATCTTATCTCCGTATTTGGCTAGCTCTCCACATTCGCATCCAGGCTGCAGTTCTCATAGATCCGCGCCTCATAAGCTCTCAGCGTGATGGCATCGCCTGGAGTTGCGTCTGTACGGGCTTCCTCGTAGTTGCCCAGGACGAGCCGCCAGGCTGCGGCTGCAGATTGCTTCGCCGCTTCTTCCTTCGGCAGCGTGAAGCTGCGTGTATGCTCCCCATGGTTCAGTGCGACCAGCCAGCGTATCCCTTCATGCTCGCGTTCGTATACATATAATTGAGGATCATCGCCGCTAAGATCGGTGAAGCTGCCGTAGACCATGACAGGGTGCTGCCTTCGCAGCGAGGTTAAGCGGCGGTAATAGGCCAGCACAGAGTCAGGGTCTCGCTCGGCTTCTTCAACATGAATCTCTACATAGTTCGGATTCACCTTCATCCACGGCTCGGCGGTGCTAAAGCCTGCATATCGCTCCGCACTCCATTGCATCGGGGAACGGGAGTTGTCGCGGCTTAGCGGCTGCAGGGCGCGAAGCACCTCCACCGGGTCGCGGCCCTTGCCGATCTCCTCAGCATAGCTGTTCATCATCGCTATATCATGGTAGTCATCGATCGTCTCGTAGCGTACCCCCGTCATGCCAATCTCCTCCCCCTGGTAGATATAGGGGATGCCGGGAAGCGTGTGGAGCATCGTGGCTAGCAGCTTGGCAGATGCCTTGCGGAAGCGGCCATCATCGCCGTAGCGCGTCACCTGTCGCGTATGGTCATGGTTGTTCAGAAATTGCGAGCCGAAGCCTCGCCCCTGCAACGCCGCCTCCCACCGCCGCTGGATGCGCTTGAAGCGCGGGAGATCCCATGTCGGCATTTCATCTGCCACCTCAAAGTGAAAGAGCGTATTCAGCTCCTTGCGTGCCTCGTCCACGAATTGCACACCAATCTCGGGTGTAGCAAAGGCAATTTCGCCGACCGTCATGATGTCGTAATGCGCGAACACCTCGCGGTGCATCTCCTGCAGGTAGTCATGAAGGCGGGGATGATGTGTCAAATAGCGGATGTCGCTCGGATCGTCCGCGTCCATGAAATACTCGGGCTTCGCCAGCAGAGCCAGCGCGTCCAGGCGGAGTCCATCGACCCCCTTGTCCAGCCAGAACCGGAGCATGCGGTACATTTCCTGGCGCACCTCGGGATTGGCCCAATTGAGATCCGGCTGCTCCGTGGCGAAGGAGTGCATGTAATATTGCCCGGTCTGCGCATCCCACTCCCAGCAGGAGGGGGTGAAGTAGGAACGCCAATTAGAGGGTGGGGCAGGCTGAGTCTGACACTCCGCCCCCGCTCCTGCTGTTGCCGATCTTGCGGCGCTCTCTGTTCCGCCAAGAGCTCCGCTACGGGCCTCCTGCGCTCGGCGAGGGGCCGCCCGTGCCACCTGGTCGGCTCCAATCTGTCTCCCGTCCCGCCATACATACCAATCCCGCTTGGGATGGGTACGGCTGGAGCGGGCGGAAGTGAACCAGGGATGCTGGTCGGAGGTGTGGTTGAGCACCACATCCATCATCAGCTTCATCCCGCGCTTATGTGTCTCTGCGAGCAGGCGCTCAAAGTCTGCCATCGTGCCTGCCTTGCTCATCACAGCATAGTAATCGGACACATCATAGCCGTTATCCTTGTCGGGCGATTCATTGAACGGGTTGATCCACAGCATCGTCACGCCTAGCGAGCGAATATAATCCAGTTTCTCAATGACGCCTTGCAGATCCCCGATTCCATCGCCGTTAGTGTCGCGGAAGCTGCGCCAATAGACCTGATATACGACGGATTCCTTCCACCAGGCTTCTGCCATCGTTCTCTCTCCTTCCGGGTTACCCTTTGACCGAGCCGCCGAGCATGCCGCGGACAAAATATTTTTGCAGAGCGAAGAATACGGTCAACGGCATCAGCATGGAGACAAACGCCGCTGCCGTCAGCAAATGCCAGTCATTGCCGCGCGAGCCGACGAGATTGGCAATATTCATCGATAGCACCTGCACCTCCGGCTGACTGCCGAGGAAGATGAGCGAGACGAGATAATCGTTCCACACCCATAGAAATTGAAAGATACTGATCGAGGCGAGCGAAGGCACGGACAGCGGCAGGATCAGCTTGCTGAATATGGTGAAGTTGCTGGCTCCGTCCATGAAGGCCGACTCGAACAGATCTCTGGGCAATTGGCTGATCGAGGTATACATGAAATACGTGATGAGCGGCAGGCCAAAGGCGGTATGCGCAAGCCAGATGCCGAAGTAGGTGCCGTTCAGGCCAAGTGCTGTATAGTCCCGCAAAATCGGGATGAGCGCCACCTGCAACGGTACGACCAGCAGAGCGATGATGACGACGAATAACGTCCTTCTTCCTGGGAAGCGCAGCCAGGCAAAGGCATACGCCGCGAACGAGGCGATGAAGATCGGTATGATCGTCGCGGGGACGGTGACGGCTACCGTATTCCAGAAGGATCGGCTCATGCCGCTGCCCTTCTCCGTCTTCGTGCTGCCGTCTGGCATCGTAATCGAATAGCTTTTGCCGCCGAGCACGGTCTCGTAATTCTGGGTTGTAAACTGGGTATTAGCGATCCATCCCTTCTCCTGTACATTAAGCAGCCGGGCGCGTCGATTTTCCCAGATCAACCGTTTCCCGTCCTGCTCTACGCCGGACCGTAGCTGATCATCGGTATAGGTTACCCCTCCCACCTCGATCGGCCCGCGCAGATCGGTCTCGCGCGGTAGCTGAAGCTGCTCGGCTGTCGTCCACGCACGGTGCGGGACGACCTTCCACCAGCCAGTCGACAAGATGTCGGCTGCCGGACGGATGGAGGAGACCAACAGACCCAGAGTTGGAATGGTCCAGATCAGGCAGATGATGGCGAGCACGGTGTTGACGAGCCATTTGGATTTGCGTAGTCCCTTGCGCCTGAGCATCAGAAGCCCCCCTCTCTGCGGAATTGGCGGAGATTGATGATAATAACCGGGATGACGGCGATGAGCAGCACGATGGCGAGCGTTGAGCCATAGCCTGCATTTTGGTACATGAAGAGCTGGCGGTAGAACTGGGTGGCGACGACATCGGTCTCGTACTGTCCGCCGGTCATAATCATAACAACGTCAAAAATTTTCAAGGTAAAGACGACGATCGTGGTGGTTACCGACAGCAGTGTCGTAGAGATGTACGGAATCATAATGCTGAAGAATATCTTGATCTCTCCGGCCCCGTCCATGCGGGCAGCCTCCAGGATGCTCTCCGGTATGCTCTTGATCGCTGCCGAGAAGATCACCATTGCAAAGCCTGTCTGCATCCAGATCAGAATGGCGATCAGGAACAGATTGTTCCACGGCTGGATCATGCTGAGCCATGCCTGCGGCTCGCCGCCCAGCGCCACGACGATGGCGTTGAGCAGGCCGATCTGCTCCTGTCCTGGCTGGTAGTAGTAAATGAACTTCCAGATCACCCCTGCTGCCACGAAGGAGATCGCCATCGGCATGAAGATCAGCCCTTTGGCCAGCCTCTCGAAGCTGCTGCGATCCGCGAGAATCGCGATGAGCAGTCCTAGACTGACGCAGGCGAGTGTGCCGAAGAAGACCCATAGCAGGTTGTTGCGCAGCGCCATGACGAGCAGCCTGTCAGTGAAGACGGCGGCATAGTTGGCCAATCCGACGAAACCAGTCGAGCTGGCATCGAAGAAGCTGAGGTACAGCGTGCGCAGCGTCGGCAGGACAAGCAGCCAGCCGAGCAGCAGCACGGCCGGCCCGACAAAGATAAAGGGCAATATTCTCCGTCTCCATTGCTCCGGGTATTGCTCGACGACCCAGTTAAGTGTGTAATATATGGAGTAAATGCCGAGTGCGCCCCATGCTACCGCCAGCAGCGCATTGGCGATCGGGGGGAGCCCCGAATTGCGAAAGAACATAAAGATCAGCCAATGAGCCACGATATTGATGGCAGGCACAAGCACGGATAAGAACAGCAGACGCAGAGCATTGCCCTTGTTGGCTTGCAGCTCCATTACAATCCCTCCTTCATGTCTAGGTGCCTCCACTGTAGTTCACCGCTACAAGCCGCGAGTCGCAGGCCACGGGCTACACCGCGGGATACAGGCACAGGTCACCGACTCCAAAGCCCAGGCCGCAGCCAGTGGCGCCGAAGCCCAGCGTCATGCCCCGGTACCGACTGCCAGCTCCAGCGCCGAGGCGCCCTGCCGGTCGCGTGCCATGGACCCTGCGCCGCAGCGCCATGCCTTAGGCGGTAAGCCCGAGCCGCGCGCTGCGCCGCACCCGTATTATGCGTCCGAAGCAATCTGCCTGAACGTGAGCGCGGCGGGCGGCAGCCTGTGGCTTCAGTGCTCCTCCGCCCCGTGCATCGCCGTATGCCCTCAGGTCATCAGAATGCTGGGCATATGGCGGATACAGCGAGTGCGGCCAGTGCCTGGCAGCGATGCTTACTTCCAGCCACCTTGAATTTCCTTGAGTGCCGTATCCAGATCGACGGTACCGCTAATATAGTCGGTCATCCCCTTCCAGAATGTCCCGGCTCCAACCGCTCCTGGCATCAGATCAGAGCCATCGAAGCGGATCGCATCAGCCGTCTGGACGAACTCTGCCATCCGGCGCTCCTGCTCGCTCGGATACCAGGATGGATCGGCATCATTCATCGGTGCGGTGACGCCGCCGCTCTGAATCCAGGTTTTGAGCGATTCGGCGGTCGTGAAGAACTCCATCACCGCGCGAACCTCTGGCCTGTCGTTGAACATGGCGTAGATATCACCGGAGATGAGCGCCGGAGTGCCGTACTGTGCGTCAATGGACGGGAAGGGGAACCAGTCATAATCTTCGGCGGTCAGCCCTTCAGGGAAGAAGCTGGTGATGAAGCCGGCCTGGCGATGCAGCCATGCCTTGGGCGGGTTATCGAACAACGGCTTCACCGCGTCTCCGAAGGAGGTGGTGGCGATCGACTTGCGTCCGCCGTATACATAATCCTCATTGAACCAGATCTCGGACATCTTCTCGGCAGCATTCTTCACGATCGGATCTGTAAATGGCAGCTCGCCATTTACCCATTTATCATAGTTTTCCGGGGACGTGGTGCGCAGCATAATATCCTCCATCCAGTCTGTGGCCGGCCATCCGGTCGCCGTACCGCTCTCGATGCCGATGCTCCATGCCGGGTCGCCGTCCTGGGCAATCTGCTCGGTGAGCGCCAGCAATTCATCCCAAGTCTTCGGAACCGTATAGCCGGCCTCGTCGAACTGCTTCTTGTTGTACCAGACCAGACTTTTCACACTGCTGCGTGCCCAGACTCCTGCCATCACATCGCCGCTTGGTCCCGGCATCGTAGCCATATCCAGCCAGCTTTGGTTGTATTGCTTCTTCAGATGCTCATCGCTCAGGAAGCTCGTGACATCAATGACCTTGCCGTCTTTAGCAAAGCTCTTCAGTAATCCCGGCTGAGGGAAATCTGCAATATCCGGCGCATTGCCGCCATTCACCCGGACGGAGATGGTGGCCTCGAACTCCTTGGAGCCTTCATAGGCAATATCGATTCCGGTCTGCTCCTCGAAGGCCTTAATGCTCTCGGTGAACTTCACCTCATCCGCGTCGGTAAATGGTCCGAACATGGTCACCTTGGTGCCCTTGAATTCACCCTTCAATGCTTGCGCAAGCGCCGATTCGCTATCCGCTGGGGCTGTTACACTACTTCCTGTATTGGTATTCCCCGTGCCTGCGTCTGGCTTCTGCGCCTCCGGGGGAGTGCTGTTGTTGCCTCCTCCACAAGCAGTGACCGTCATCGCGAGCGCTGTAATAAAGGTAAAGACGAGCATTCTATTTCTTTTTCGTGGGTATTGCATTCGACCTCAACCCTTTCCTTCTAAAAATTGGCATGCTGCATGCATTCATTTTGAATCGGTCAAGAGTATAGGAGTGCTTGAGAGCTGCTAGGGAGACATCACCTCCTTTAAATTGTGAAGTAGTCCACATAAAGCGTTTCCAACAGTTCTGAAAAGCTTTTCAGATATCTCGAAGACAGCTTTCGTGTGATCATTCGGATGACACGAGGCTGACTAACGATTGCGGGAGGACTCTCTAATAATCAGTTTATGGGGCAGTTTCTCTCTTAATACCCGAACTTTGCCATGTGTAATCAGCTCATGCAGCTTTTGGACGGCACGATAGCCGATCTGGTAGGTGGGTTGATCGATGGTGGTGAGCTTCGGGATGAACATCTCGGCCATACGTATGTTATCAAAGCCGACCACGGACAGATCCTCAGGAACGGAGCGCCCATTGTCGCGCAAGAAGGAGATGGCTCCCATCGCGAATTCATCCGATGCAGCAAACAGTGCTGTCATGTCAGGGTGCTGTGCGAATAGTCGGCCGGTGGCCTCATAAGCATCCTGATAGCGGTGCTCCGCATATTCCACCCAATCGCAGCAGTGGGACAACTCGGCCTCGCGAAGCGCACGCGCAAAGCCGTCATAGCGGGGCTGGCCTGAGATGGTGCGGCCAAGCGGCAGATTGACCATGCCGATGCTCCGGTGTCCGCTGTTAATCAGATAACGGACAGCCTCGTATGCTGCTTGCTCGTCATCGATGTCGACGGATGGGATGTCGTACTCCGACGAATTGGTGGAGGCCAGAACGAAGGGCAGCCGATAACGCTGCATCTCCTCATAATAGGCTTCATGGAGCGAGTCGCTGGTGAATATGATGCCGTCCACCTGCTTCTCGAAGAAGATCTGCACGTAGTCAACCGTTCGCTGCTTGTCGCGATCGGTATTGCAGATCATCAGAGAGTGGTTCAGCTTCACCGCCGCATCCTGCATACCGCGGATTAGCCCGGCGTAGTAAGGGTTCTCAATATCGGGAATCATGACGCCGAGCGTATCGGATTTCTTGTAGATCAAGCCTCTGGCAAATGCATTGGGCTGGTACTGCAGCGCTGCGATGGCCTCGAGCACCCGCTGACGCTTCTCCGGCACGACAGTGTCGGGAGCGTTCATGACGCGGGAGACGGTGCTGATGGATACATTGGCATGTTGTGCCACGTCACGGATTGTCGTCTTCATCACTGCACGCCTTCCTTAGCATAAATAGTTGAACAGATAATCTGAAAACCTTTTCAAGTCTATTATATGCGGTTTGTGGGCGGCTTGCAACGCCCATTTGAAAGGATTCATCGAGAGCTGATGGTGGCCTCCAATTGTGTGCCGAGCACTGCCAGCAGGCAGTATGGAAGGCCGACCGGATCGCTTCACTTGGTGTCGGAAGAGGAGAGTGGTACAATCAGAAGAAAAAGTATATTAACCTCACGTCGGATGATGGTTAACATTTGAAAGGAGAGAAGGCGATGACGGCGATTCAATTAAGAGGGCATCATGTGTTATGTCTGCTTGGCTATCGGGGAAAAGGCTACTCCGAGGATTTCTGTACGAACATGTCGGCGATCTATGAGACGCTGCGCACGGAGCCGGATACGGTTGTCGAGCTGATCGAAGGCCCGGATCATATCTGCCGCGCGTTTCCGCCCGATCAGCCGCAGCACTGTCTGAATGCGAGCGTGGATCGCAAGGATCGTGACATTCTGCATGCGCTGGGCACCGCGCCCGGCCTGCGCGTGCGTTGGCGCGCACTGACGCTGGCTGCCTCGGCACGGCTGCAGCCGGAGGATGTCGGCAGACTATGCGCCGACTGCCAGTGGGAGCCGCTCGGGCTATGTAGGGATGGCGTGCGCCACATTCGCAGCGCAGGTCAGCTACGCGAGCTCCCGGAAGCGGAGTAGCTCGGCGGGCACATGTGTCCTGCTCCTGCGGTCAGGCCCAATCGGGGGCAGCGGCATTGCACACCGAACTGAGCTTGAGCCGCTTCCCCGACCGCCGTCATGCTGCAATGCACCGCGCGCTAGGAGCTGCGTGAGGTGCGAAGTGCAATATTGCCGTGGCTCTTTACGATTCCTATCCGCGGCGGCAGCCAGATGATCCGGCTCAAGCCTCGATCTGCAGCTTCGCTATTTTAGATTCTAGCGATCGTAGTCTTTTGAACATAATAAATCGGTCGATGGCGTCACGGTATGTGATGAGCTGCTGGGCGAAAATCTCGATCTGTCTTGACGAGAAAGCCAACTCCTGCTCCATGAACTCGCCTAGTTCTTCAAGCGTATCCAACTGTTTATAATGATATTCAACAAGCTTCATCACGATTTCATAGCTGTCACGGGTGGCATCCTCATCGGTAATCCCCAGATATTCGGCACAGAGGGAATACGAATTATATCTTCGCTCCACATAGTTGTCGATCATGATCTTAGAGACTATATGTTCAAAGTCCGCCTCGGACGACTCACGCAAAAATGCTGCATAACGGTATAGCAGCAAGGAGCGGTAAGCCAGCTCGGATAATTCCCTAATAAGCTCCTCGTCGAGCTTATATCTTCTCATTCGTGCCTGCAACTGCTTCAAGGAGATGTCTCTTCCCCATTGGCGGAGCAGTGCCAATACATAATCAAATACATCCTTGAGATCAGGCTGCTCCAATTCGATGAATGCCATCATCTCTTTATAGCCTTCGTGCAGGCTATAAAGAACAAATTGCTTCTCTTGTTCAGCCAGCGCTAGATACCATTGATTCAGCAGTCGGAACTGCTCTGTTTGCACGGTTCTGCTCACGGTTAATAGGCCTCCTGAAGTGTTCGATGTTTGGTACGAGGGGACTCATGTTGATGATGCTCATCTGATGACTTGATCAGATCGGCCTCGAAATTATATAAAAAAATATAATTGTGGATGGGATCATCCTTTTTAACGGGCTTGGATTCTAAGCGCGCACTTGAATTTCGGGACGTGTGTTTTGTATTGTTTTTTCTTTCGGGTATCCCTGCAAACATGTTCGAGCTTGCGGAAGATTCTCCATGTCCTTTAAATCGTTCATACGCTGTATGCCCAATCGCAGTTAATGAATACCATCTGTTCTTGCCAATTTCGATATAATCCACCATGCTCTTGAGTCGCAATGACCGGAGCAGATTGCTTGCCTGTTGCCTTGAGATTACTAATTCGTCCATCAGCTGAGTCGGAGTTCTTCTCGGAGATTGAGCCAACCGGCTCATAATCTTCTTCTCCAGCGGCTGAAGCGTCTCCACGTTGTAGCTATTCATCTTTTCAGATGTCTGAAATTGTAGGAAATAGATGATGGATTTGGCTATGCCCAGATTGTAGCTGTCCCAATCCTGGGGGAGCTTGTTGTGAAGTGTCTGCTCCAGTCCATATCGCCATCCATCCAGAGTCGAAGCATCGGCACCAGCGGAGTTCTCCAACGTGTGCTTCAGCAGATATTTGAGATAAGCGTTCGCTTTTTGTGCATTCGAATGTTGGGATTTCCTCCAGATGTCAAGTGCCTCTAACCATTTGTCAGTCATATGCACCACTCCTTTTGTACATTTATTGTACACTTTAATTATACGTCAACCATGGGGCATCTACAACTTTTTCCAATGCTTCGAGGCAAGCTGATGGATAATATCGTTAAGGGTGATGACGAGTATCGATTGGTCTGTTTGATAGACCTGCTTGAACCCTGGCAAAGAAACGACGGCTCGGGCTGCGGGGGGCTCTGGATTATCCGGCAGGCCAAGATTGTTGCACAAGACCACTATGCAATTGTTGCGCTCTGCAAGGTCTTGCATTTTCCTCAGAAACTTTCCCCCTGCGGGATTCGGCGTCATAGCCATTACAAAGACCAGATCCACCTGGCGATCTCTTAGAACCTCTTGATAATTGTCGTTAATGAAATCAACACAGATGGTGAATGCTATGCGTCCCAGCAAAGTTTCATACAAGGTGATTTCACGGTGGTCATAGGCATTTTTTTCTATCCCGCCATAAGTGTTAAAATAGGCTAGTTCGCCCTTGTACGTAGGGTTGCTTGGTATTTTAAATAAATTCATTTTGTTGACCTCAAGCAATTCCTCTCCGCGCCCATTCACGACATGCCCCAGGTTATATATCTGCCCGTCGACTTCCTCATGGAAGGTGCCGGCAAGCATGAAAGCCAGATGAGGTGCAGGATGATCCATCATCTCTTCAACGAGTGCCTCTCTCAAATCTGGAGGGGTAAACAGCTCGGGAAGAACGATAATGTGAGGCTTCTCCACAAGCATCATCTTGAAAGGCTCCATTACGTGCTCGCAGTACACCACAGGATCGCGAGCGCCTTGAAAGTAAAAGGGAAGAAGCCCTTCGTTTGTCGGCTGGTCGTCGACCTTGAGGATGTAGTCCTTGTCTATATCGAAGTTCCCGGGGAGAAGTCCGAGTGTTAGCCTCAGTCTGTCCTCGCCTGAAAGCTTAGGAGTAGATAGATACTGGTGTCTGACCTGATAGTAGGGGTAGCGGGACTGAACAGCGAATAAGTTGCGGACACATCGCCGCAGGAGCAAGTAATTCGGATCAGGAATATGACCGGATGCTGGGTGCTCCCTTATGGCCTCCTGAATGACAACATCGTCTTGCTTATATATTAGCAATCCATAACGGGTCTGGATAGGGAATTCATGCTCTTCCCCATATGCGATGTAATCATTTTTTAATTCCACTAAGTGCTTGTCTAATAGCAATAGAAATTGGATCATAAATAGGAGTACATCCTCTAATGACTCTTTGTGCTCCAGCTCCTCTAGAAATAACCTGCGGGTGTTTTCTTGTAAGGCTATAAAGATTTTTTCACGATACATTTCTGAAAGATGATCGGCATGATGATTCCAGCGATCCTCGAGCTGGAAGCAGGCTCTCTCCACCTTGTCAGGCTCCTTCTGCACAAGCGTCTGATAGTCCGTATAATTCATATTGTCCAGGCTGCGGTAGAGAAAGGCATAGAGATCGAGAATCGTCTCGAATTCCTTCTCCTCTGTGCAATCGCAGCCGTCGATATTGCAGAAGTAGTCGGCTCTGAGGATGTAACATTCCTGACAATGCTTGCATAGTAATGCGCGTTTGATATTTTCCAGGGGCATGGGCCATCTTCAACTCCTGTTTTGTTTCCTGGGCACAGGTCTTTGCTCGTTAGATCGAGGGTACCTATGTAGTGCATAAGACATAGATTTAACTTCGATAAATAACGACAAATTTCCTTCTTTTATCAATATGATCTAAAGTTTAGGTCGGCTTCCAGAAGCGTGGAGCAGCTTCATAGAGCTGTCCATATATAGAAACAGGCCTAAGCGGCCGCGCGCTCTGGGCGCTTGGCTGCTTAGGCCTGTTCTATTCCGGTAGCTTGTCGGACTGACGCAGCTATTGTCTTGTCGGGTTTACAGCTCGTTCACTTGAACCAGGATTTTGGCTTGGCTCTTATCTTGAACGAGCAGCTCGAAGCCATCCTCGACGATCTGATCCAGTGTGATCTTCTTCGTGATGACCTGCTTCACATCCAGCTTGCCGGATGAGATGAGCGCCAGTACATCGGCGAAGATGTGACGATAAGCGAGAATCGAGGTGACGCTCGCCTCCTTGATCATCAGCTCCATCATGTTCAGTTGGACAGGCGCGGCATAAGCGGCGATGACCATCACCTCTCCGCCCTTCTTCACCACAGACAGAGCGCTCGTCAATGTTGCTTGTACGCCTGCTGCTTCATATGCGACAGCTACACCGCCTGTCTCGCCGAGGATGACCGAGGCCGCGTCCTGTTGCAGACTGTTGATCGGAATCGCGCCCAGTCGGGCGGCCAGCTCCAGCCGCTCCGCGGACACATCGACGGCATAGACGCGGGCGGCTCCCGCAGACTGGGCGGCCAGAATGGTAAGCAGGCCGATCGGCCCTACGCCGAAGACGGCGACATCATTGCCTACCTTGAGCTTGCTCTCTCGCACAGCGTGCAGCGCCACCGCAGTAGGCTCTGCCAGCGCAGCTTCCTCGAAGGAGACATTGTCCGGCAGCTTGTGCAGTGTGCGCGGCTCCAGCAGAACGTACTCGGCGAAGCCCCCATTATCATTCAGACCGACAAAGCCGACCTGGTCGCAA
This sequence comes from Paenibacillus sp. J5, assembly GCF_054955055.1. Lineage (NCBI taxonomy): Bacteria > Bacillati > Bacillota > Bacilli > Caryophanales > Paenibacillaceae > Paenibacillus > Paenibacillus sp. J5. The sequence goes on from NZ_JBUEDD010000003.1 coordinate 24,529, forward strand.
CGGTTGTAATTGCCAGAGCGACAGTTGGCGCAGGCGCCACAGTAGATCAGCGGCTCGATCGTTACCCGATCCCCTACTTGCCAGCCGCTGACCTCCTGGCCGACCTCCTCGATCACACCTGAGAATTCATGTCCCAATGTTAGCGGGGCCATTTTCCCGCTAAGCGGATGGGGCGTCCCGATCTGGACTCCGATTCCGTGATGGTATGCATGCAGATCGCTTCCGCAGATCCCGGCGTATGCGACCTTGACTTTCACCTTGTCGGCAGGTGTTGCCGGAAGCTCGACTTGCTCGACACGGACATCTTTTGCAGCATGAAATACAGCAGCCTTCATATTTGATCGCCCTCCCTGATGTTTGTCCTACACCTTCATTGTATCCGTAGTAGGGTATAAATTATAATTAACCTTATTGATAGTAATATTAATCTTGCTAATGGGGGCAGACAATGCATATTGAACAACTGGAATATATCGTGGAGATCGCCAAGTCGGGGTCGCTGTCTGCAGCGGCACAGCAATTGCATATTACACAGTCCGCCTTGTCGCAGTCGGTTGCGAAGCTGGAGGAGGAGCTTGGTATTCCGCTCTTCCACCGGACTCACACGGGCGCGAAGGTGACTGAGCATGGACGCAAGGTGGTTCATAAGGCGCTTGAGGCGCTGCATGCGATAAATGAGATGAAGGAATACGCGGAATTCGAGCAAAGCATGTTCAGCGGAGAATTGACGATCTCGGTGTTCCCCGGGCTGATGCCGATTCTGGTCCAGGCTCTATCCACGATCAAGAAGGAGTATCCTCGCTTGCGTATTCACATCGACGAGCAAGTATCTGAGGCCATCATACAGGATGTGCGCTCCAACCGGATCGGGCTGGGGTTGGCTGTTATGTATGCGGAGGAGGTGGAGCAGGCGGCGGGACTCGTATTCGAGCCGATGGTGGATAGCAAGCTGGTCGTATGCGCCCATAAGCAATCGCCCGCGGCTCAGAGCCGCACCATTCACCCACGGGAGCTCGCCAATTATGAGTTTGTGCTGTTCCGCGACAGGTTTGTCGAGGATATGGTCTCCAGGTACAGTGCGGAATGGGGCAAGCTGTCTACCCTGTTCACGACTAATAATGCCGAATCGATCTATACGGCGTTAAAGGAAAATATGGGGTTAACCATCGGCCATGATTTTTCCTTTCTCGGCCAGTATGAGCGTATTCCAGAGCCGTTGACGCTGGTGGAGATTGAACCGTTTGTCCAGCGGCCGATGAAGGTTGGATGGATTCGGTCGGAGAAGCACCCGGTTGCCCAGTTGCATCGGCTCTGTATTCATCGTTTCAAGTATGCACTGGATATGATCCGGATCTGAATGAGGGGGGCAAGTTAATTCTGTACTCGCCAATAATTTCTTCGAATGTTTTTAAGAAATGACTCAGCGTCCAGCGATCTCGCAGGCTTTCCCGTTGAAAGCATCCTGTCCACAAAGTGCTTGATGTGGTGAAGCGAGATTTGAAGAATAAAGCGGAAGTTTCCACTCGCCCATGATGCACTGGAAAGTGTGGAGCGCTGTGCTCTGGGGAATCGGGTAGCTGTAAGCTGATTTCTTGCAATCAGGTCCGACAGTTTCGACCCCGATTCCCTTATGCTCCTGTAATTAGCGCAAACTTTAATGAGGAATTAATATCAATGTCCTTTCCTAGTGAAAATCAATTTATGTGCTGGAAACGGGGGTCAATCTACTCCGTCACTCGCCTTTGTTTTACATATCCGATGGCGGAAGATTCCTTGCAGTAACATAGAGCCTAATAAGAGAGTTAACAGCATCCACCATCCGACCGACTCGAAAATTTTCTCGGGAAACATAAATGTGTAGAGAAAATAGGCCAAAAACAAGGCTCCTTGGAGTATTTTCAACGTAATTGCATCAGCCGCATTATTGAGTGCCACGAGCCGTTCGTCGTTCTCTTTAATCAAGAGCTTCCTCATCAACTCGGGCGAATTCTTTATTCTTGATACCTTCAGGAATGAAACGAACGCCATGCTCAACGGTAACAGCGACAAGGCCAACAATGGCTTGCTGTCTGAAATGAATGGATTATCCACAGCGTTGGATAAAAAACCGACTGCTAACAGGATGAGACCGACGATTATTGATACAGTCATCACCATCTTTGCTTCTCTTACTGACTTCTCACCACGCATGCTCATTCCCCCCAAAATAAATCATCCAATGTTTTGTTGAGCGCCTTGCATATTTCAATACATAGTTTAAGGCTTGGATTGTAGCTTCCAGACTCAATTAAATTGATGGTTTGCCTTGTAACACCGACGATTTCGGCTAAACGCTCCTGTGATACGTCAGCTTCGACCCTGGCAATCTTCATCTTTTTATTTTTCAAGCTGCCTCGACTCCTTTCATAAAACAATGTAGCACTTTATATGACTAAATGTCAATTATAAATTACATAATGTAATGTTAAGTAGAGCGAATAAAAGTTCAAGCATGCTGTTTTCTTGCTCGACAAGTTCTGTTCTAACTATAAATGAGCAAATTCTTCTCTAGGTCGTGTCTGAAAACCCGTTCAAGGGCAATCTCACCGCCTTTGGCCACGACCATTCATGTCGTTCGTGAGCAGCTCAAATGGGCATGAGGGAGCAACTGTTAGTTATGGTAACTCTATGGTCTCCTGTGAAATTTGGAAGATTAACTTCGAGAAAAATAGTACCACTTAACTCGGGGTGTTTAACCCACCTTTGCATGAAAAAGTATACCATTGAATACATATAAATGATAAAATATAGTTTTATTTACAAAATTTATGGAGGTGGTTTTGAAAGTGAAAAGATGGATATCTCTTGTCTTAAGCATCGCAGTTGTGTTGGCTCCTGCAATCTCGTCGTCCGAGGTCTATGCAAGCTATGGCGCTCCGACGGGCTGGAGGGATCTTCCTGACTATTATGTATTTAAGGATGCTCACAGAGGAGGATGGTCGGGAAGCAGCGGCGGGCTGGAGACGGTAGACGGAAATTTGCCTGTAGATTGGGGAGTGACTTATGAAAATTTGCCGTCCTTGAGGTTTAATGTGACGAGCAATGTGGACTGGATGGTTTCCATTCTTGTTATGAATGAGTGGGCAAACCATGATATTCATAACTATGTCCCAAACGGTTATCTGGAATTTAACGTCAAGGGCCAGAATGGTGGGGAGCAATTCATGATTGGCGGCGACGACCATGTAGCCAGACGCCCGTCAGGTGTGGAACGCAAGGTGCTAAAACCCATTTCGGATTATGTAAACGTCACCACGCAGTGGCAGCATGTCAAAATTCCGCTCAAAGATATTTATGATGATCCGTCGGTTGATCTGGATGAATACAACGCCAAAGCTATCTATCTGGACAAGGTAAACAATGCGCCATTTAAGGTATGGATTAATCAGCTCAAGCTGACTTCCCCCGACAAGGAGCCCGCATTCCCGGCGATCAAGGTGAATCAGGTAGGCTTCCGGAATGATGCGGAGAAGTATGCTTATGTCTCAGGCTTTGAAGATGAGTTGACCGCTGATGTGGGAACCCCGTTTCAGGTCAGGAGAGCTTCTGATGATACCGTTGTGTATAGCGGACAGTTAGTGTTGGTCAAAAATTATGATATGGATTCCGGGGAGAGGGTTCTGAAGGCTGTATTTACAGATCTCCAGGACTCGGGGGATTATTATATGACCGTCAGTGCGCCGGGTATAGAGGGCTCTCCCCGCTTTACAATTGAGGATGAGGTATATCAGTCTTTGTTGGTGGATGCTTCCAGATATTATTATTACCAGCGCTCGGGGACGGCGCTTCTACCGCAATATGCCCCCGATTTCTACAGAGCTGATCTTACCCCGATGGATACGGTCGCTCAGTTTGAATCGAATTCTTCAAGGATCAAGAATGTGTCCAAGGGATGGTTCGACGCCGGTGACAAAGGCAAATATACCGTTGCTGGCGCATCAGCGATCGACACTCTGTTATGGTCGCATGACCTCTTCCCGGAGACCTATGCCGACAACCAGTTCAATATCCCGGAGAGCGGCAATGGCATACCGGATGTGCTGGATGAAGCCAGATGGGAAATAGAATGGCTTCTGCATATGCAGGACCCGCTGACCGGAGGCTTCTATGGAAAGGTAGAGTCATTCCCCGACGATGGGCAAATAACCAAACGGCTTGTGAAGGATGTGTACGGCGGTGCCGTCGATGTGAAGCCTACCAATGATACCGCTATGGCTGTGGCTGCTCTGGCTCATGCCTCCATCACGTATGCGCCATATGATCAAGCTTTTGCCGCGGCTTGTCTGGAGGCCGCCAAGAAGGGGTGGAGTTATCTGGAACAGCATCCCCATAATATTAAAGGCCCGGGCTACAGTGCTGATCAGGACCGGGATTCAAGACTTGTAGCCTCTGCAGCTATGTATAGAGTGACGGGTGAGGCGAAGTATCATCATTATTATTTGAGCCACTATACGGAAGCGCAAGCTGTCTTCGAGAATTCAACAGGAGATTGGGTAGGCCCCTGGCATTATGCGTTCTTCCACTATATGAAAGCGAATAACCGGAATCAGGCTGCCGAGCAATGGTATCATGACAAGTTCACGGTCTGGATCAATAAGGAAATTAACCGATATGAAACTAATGCATGGAATCATACCTTATACGAAGGCAACTATTATTGGGGCAGCAATAATATGATTCTCGGAACAGCCAACGAAGCATTAATCGGCTCCTGGTTGCTTGGCAAGTATGATGATACGATCAGGAACATGGCTAACTCCGCCATCCACTATATTTTAGGCGCTAATCCGCTAAGAAAAAGCTATGTAACAGGGTATGGTGAGGATAGCCTCCAAACGGTGTACGGACTGTTGAATCAGGACAGCAGACCAGGGATAATAAAAGGTGTAATGCCGCTTGGACCTAATCGGTACAACAATCCCGGCATCTCGATATTCCCTGCCAAGAACTTCATGGATTGCGCTGTGGAGTGGACGACCAACGAACATACGGTAGGCTCTACAGCCAATCTCGTATTTATCACCGCGTATGCCAACAGCAACCTGAATGCTCCGGTTTCAGAACCTAATTGATTTGTACAGGAGCAGCGGCATTGACCGCGCCGCATGTGACGGGTCACCCGTGCCCGAGCGGGCAGCTTTGGAGTGGGGCATAATTCATAGCTTTAAATGGAAGGGCTTCATGGAGGTAGGCATAATCGCGGAAGAATATGCTATAATGGTTGCAGATAAACCGCTTTCCCCTATCTGACAAGGCGGATAAGCTGCGTGTACGCGGGGGAGCGCCAACAAGAGATAAAGATGGGGATATAGCGATGAAACCGACGATCTATGATATTGCCAAGCTGGCCGGGGTATCGATTGCAACCGTGTCCAAGGTGTTCAACGGCAAGGGCCGCATTAGCGAGAGCACGCGGCAGCGCATCCTGCGGATTAGCGAAGAGATTAATTACCAGCCCAATATGTTGGCCTCGGCGCTGACGGGCAAGAAGACCTACACGATCGGCCTGCTCATTCCCGATCTCGTCAACCCGTTCTTTGCGGAGCTGGCGCGGCATGTCGAGGATCGTTCCCATGAGCTGGGCTTCAATCTGGTCATCTGCAATACAGACAACAATGCGGATAAGGAGAATAAGTATATCCAGCTTCTCCGCCAAAAAAGCGCTGACGGCATCATCGTCGCTACCGGTGTCCGCAATGAGGCGCTGCTCAAGGAGCTGATCGAGCAGCATATGCCGGTCGCCTTGATTGCCCGCGAGCAATCGACGCTTGCTGCCAGCTCGGTGGTCGTCGATGACTACGCAGGCGGCTACAGCGCGGCCGCATATCTGGCTGAGGGCGGACACAAACGGATTGCTGTGCTTGCCGAGAGTCTGACGGTCAGCAGCAGCAAGGAGCGGATTCGCGGTTATCGGCAAGCGCTTGGGGAGGCGGCCATCCGCTATGATTCCTCCTTAATATACGTGAGCGATTTCTCCGTTCAGGGAGGTAAGCAGATGGCGTTGCAGGCTCTCGCTGCCCATCCACGTCCGAGCGCCATCTTCGCCTGCAACGACATCCTGGCGATTGGAGCGATGCAGGCTGCGCGGGAGCTGGGCATCCGCATTCCTCAAGAGCTGTCCGTGGTTGGCTTCGATAATACCATCCTCGCCTCCATGACCGATCCGCCTATGTCGACAGTGGCTCAGCCCATCCAGCAGATGGGACATCAGGTCGTCGATCTGATCACGCAGGAGATCAACCAGGAGAAGAAGGCGAAGCAGCGCGTGGTGCTGCTGCCAGAGCTGATCGTGCGCGGGTCGTCCGGCCCGGCCACGCCAAATGCCTGATCGCTCGATCGCTTGAAACAACCGACTTCTCTACAGGATAATCGAACCGAATAGGCAAGCTGAAGCCGCCCTAATGGGCGATCAGACTGAAGACAAACAGCCTTGTTTCTAATCGAAACAGGGCTTTTGTCGTGCAGCTTATCATGAGAGCCGCCTGCTTGCCAGAGTCAGGAGGCTAGGGTTCCACTTCAAGGTGCTTCGCACGGCATCATGATCTATGTTACCACCTTGCTCCACCCAGCGGGTAAAACCCTGACGAGCCATGCCGATATTGGATGAACAGTCATACCACTGAGAAAAGGCCTCCTTCCATTCCCAAACGCTGCGCAGCAGTGGAGAGTATACAAGCAGGACTTCTAACTGAGCCTTGCTCCTATCAGGCAGACTGTCGAGGGGGGATTCAGTAGTCGATGATATTTCGGATTTGAGCAGAGTTATTAATTAATGTGTTTATTATTTACCGAATTCAACAATTTCGCCTTTCAGCGCGAATTCTCCAATAACTGTTTTACCATCTTGATCATATAAAGAGATTACGTCATTACTGTTGATATTACCCACTTGAAGACTAGTAGGTAGTGGAAATAATTCTTCAACTTTGACATACCCTTGAATTCCATTGGTTCCCACTGCAGAAACTAAATCTGGTTCTTCTCCTATTTTAGATTCTAATAAAGCGGAACCATAAGTTTGCCCGTATTTATTTACACCATATTCTTCCTGAAGATCTAAGTTATATGGCAATTGATTAGTTTCTGAAGATACGCTTGAACTTGAATTTGATAGAACAATATTAGGAGATTTATTGGCATCAAAGCCAACATAACCATCACCATTGTAAAATTGAACTTTAGCTTGCGAATAATATGTATCTTCTGTCCAATATCGCTCTCCTAGTATTGTGAGATTAAGAGCTGCACTAGTAGAATATAATACTAAACTAGAACTTTTCAAATCCCCGGTTGAAGTGTATAAACGAGCCTGTCCACCCATATAACCTGTGGGTACGGTTTTCCCCCCGTCTACAAAGATTGCCGTCCACGCCCTGACATAATTGGTATTTTGAGTGAGTGAATTCAGATCTAACCTTGATGAGTAATTATATTTATATCCATTAACTGTTTCTGACTCCAATGGCGATTCTACTCTAGTAAGTGCATAAACTGTTGATGTTACTAAGAACGATAACACAGCACAAATTCCTACTACTTTAGTACCTATATTATTCCATTTGATTATTAAAACCCCCTATAAACTAGTTTTATGATAAATTTTACTTATCACCGTTGGGGAGAAGAAATTACAAATTCACCAATAATAGTTTTACCGTCTTCTTTATATAGTGGTATTGATTGATGACCAAGCTTTTCCATCAATTTGCTATAAGCAATAGCTTCTTCTGGTGACGACATTGATGGTTCTAAATCTGTAGATTTAACATATCCAACAACTCCATCTTCACCTTCTGCCCTAATTAAATCAGGCCCTTTTTGACCTGCAGGAAAAGGTCCATATCCATAAGTTTCACCCTGTTCATTAGTTGGATATTCGGTCTGGTCTGTCATCTCATTCATTTTTGGTGAAGTTTGGATTGTAGGATTAGAGGCATGAACAGTTATCACTGCAATTAAAGTGATACAAATACTTACTCCTAGTAGTGATTTAATGTTCATATAATTCAACTTCCCTTCGTTGTTAAATATTTTATGCTGAAAATGTTTCTACTTAGGTGTCTCTTAATTTGTCTAGAAACGCCCTTCAAGGAAATCACTGATTATCGTTTTTTAGAATGCTGAAAAGTTCAGAGAAATACGCTCGAACGGATTTTAAATTTGGTAAAACTTGCGTTAGTCCGTTGAAAAGGACAATCTGTTTTTAAGTGATGTAAATTAGTTTAAAAATTTACTCTTTATAGATAATAATACTAAATAAGTAATTTCAAGTAAAGTACATATTTTGTTGGAATTTTACTATTTTTGTCGACCTAACAAGATTGATTATTTCATCGACCTTCACGAACATACGCAAGCGGCAATCGGGCGGCAAGAAGGGTCATGACGGTCTACACTTCGGTTCACTGCGACGCTTTATTCCCTGGCCGTTGGCGTTGCGGCGTGAACCGCCCTTGTCCTGTTTAAAGCCTGTCAAGTTAATTTCTATTCTATATCATGGTTACCCATATAGACGTGTGAAAAGCGGTAAAAGTTGATAATTTAATAAAATCATTGGAAATACGTCCACTATCGGCTGAAAGTGCTTTTGAGCCTTAAAAAGGCGGTCGATTTTCAATCTGATCTAGTAGCCAAACCATTTCTTATCTATGATCTCGATGAGAGCTGGTTTACAGTATATGCTGTATCGCTAGTAGCAAAGTTTGCATAGGCTCTGTTATTAATGTCTCTATGACGCGCGGATCTAGGCAATATGCCCATTTCTAGTTAATCGCTTTCTCTTATTTCCGTCCAATCCAAGCGAAACAAAGGGTATTTCTTAGGAAGCAGAGTGAAGCTAAATTTGCTGTGATTCCTGTTATTTTCTTTCTATTCGTGACATTTATCCCATGAGAACGGGCGAAAAGAGAAATATTTTTGTAAATGCTTTCATTGTATATTGACGAAGTTATAGGAATATATTAGAATTCAATAAGGTAATCGCTTTCCTCTCTCGTGCAAGCTGTGAGGTAGTACGCTCATCATGGCTTGGATGATTCAATTAGACCAGATCACCCGGTAGGGGAGTCAGATCGTGTACACGGTTCATGCTCTACAGGCTGGATCAACAGGCAGAGGAGGCTGCGTTGCGTTCCACAGCACTGCGTTTTTTGCAACAGGGGGAAGCATACGACAACTACAATTTATGAATGCGCTTACTTATGCTGGGTAAAGGAGAGGATGACATGGATCAGGCGCATGCACCTATGGTGCTGGAGGAACGACCGCTTCCGGTTGCGGCTCGCAAGCCGCTGCTCAAGCGAATGTGGAAGGAACGCTGGTTGTATGTGTTTCTGCTGCCGGGACTAATCTATTTTATCGTGTACAAATATTTGCCGATGTGGGGCATTATGATGGCCTTCCAACGTTACATGCCGCATCAAGGGCTGCTAGACAGCAAATGGGTGGGGCTTCGACACTTTGAGCGCTTCTTCAGCGAGCCGGAGTTCTGGCAATTGCTGCGCAACACCTTATATATTGCTTCGCTGGATTTGCTCATTTTTTTCCCGTTAACGATTATTCTGGCTCTGATGCTCAATGAGGTGCGAGTGGAGCTGTTCAAGCGGACGATACAGCAGTTGGTTTATGTGCCGCATTTTCTCTCTTGGGTCGTGGTGGTCGGTATCTGCTACGTGCTGTTGACAACAGAGGGTGGAGCGATCAATTCGATGCTGCAGGCGCTGGGCTTCGAGCCGATCCCATTCCTGATGAGCGAAGCGTGGTTCCGCCCGATGATCATTATCCAGATTATCTGGAAGGATGTCGGCTGGGGAACCATTATCTTTCTCGCGGCTCTGGCCGGGGTGAATCCGCAATTGTATGAGGCGGCGCGTATGGATGGTGCAGGGCGCTGGCGGCTGCTCTGGCATATTACACTGCCTTCGATTCAGAGTGTTATCGTCGTGCTGCTCATCCTGCGGCTGGGCAACTTCATTGATCTGGGCTTTGAGCAGATCTTCCTGATGCTTAATGCGATGAACCGCGAGGTGGGCGAGGTGTTCGATACATACGTCTACCGTGTTGGCCTCCTCCAGGGCCAATTCAGCTATAGCGCCGCAGTCGGATTGTTCAAATCGGCGGTTGGTCTGGTACTGGTCGTTATCGCGAACACGCTTGCGAAGAAATTTGGGGAAGAAGGGGTGTACTAGACATGGTCAAAGACAGAAGCTTCGGCAGTCGGCTGTTCGATACGATCAATGTATCGGTGCTCGGGCTATTCGGCATTCTGACGATCCTGCCCTTCATCTATTGTCTCAGCTCCTCCTTCTCCTCCGTGCCGGCACTCTGGCCGAAGGACTTCTCTCTGGAGGCGTACATCTATATCTTCTCGGCGGATACCTTCACCCGCAGTCTGCTCGTCTCGGTCTATATTACGGTGGTGGGAACGCTGATCCAACTGTGTCTGACCTCGCTGATGGCTTATGCCGTGTCCCATAAGCAGTTGCCGGGCAGACAGGTGGTGCTGCTGATGGTGCTATTCACGATGCTGTTCAGCGGTGGGATGATTCCAACGTACTTCGTCGTCAAGTCCACGGGGCTGCTCGATACGCTATGGGCACTGATGATTCCGAATGCGATTAGCGCATTTTATCTGATTATCTTGAAGAACTTCTTCCAGGCGATCCCGGAGGAGCTCAAGGAGTCAGCGAAGATGGATGGCAGCCATGAGGTCGGCATCTTCTTCCGCATCGTGCTCCCGCTGTCTCTGCCGGCGATGGCGGCGTTCGGGCTGTTCTACGCGGTCGGCATATGGAACCAGTATTTCAGCGCTATCCTGTATATTTCAGATGCCTCCAAATGGCCGGTACAGGTCATTCTGCGCCAGGTCGTCATTATGGCTAGCGGGGCGATAGGCGACTCCACCGAGGTGGAGCAGGTGGTGTACTATTCCAATTCCATCAAGATGGCGGTAATTGTAGTGTCGACGGTGCCGATCTTGCTCGTCTATCCATTCCTGCAGAAGCATTTCGCCAAGGGAGTGCTGTTAGGCTCGGTCAAGGGATAGCGACATGGCATGAATCGGGTGCCGCTCTAGGCTCCCGGCCATGCGTGTATCATGTATAGATTTCATAACATTACAGGAAATGAGGGGTTATTATTGAGTAAGCAACGGTTAAACCGGAAAATAGCATGGTGCCTCTGTATGGCGCTGACGTTCTCGCTGCTGGCGGCGTGCTCGGGCAACAGTACAAGCGGCAGTACTGGCAGTACAAATGCTGGAGGGGGAACGAAGCAGGAGGCGTCTGGAGGTTCGGATAATGCGTCAAAGGAGAAGGAGCAGGAGCCGCTGGTACTGTCCTTAATGTTCAACTTCGATGGCGTGGAATTTCCCGCGGAGGGCAATGAGGTGCAGCGGAGGATTGAGGAGATTACGAATACGAAGCTCAAGATCCAGCAGCTACCTGGCTCGGCATTCGAGGAGAAGCTGCCGGTGTTGATCGCCTCGGGTGAGCTGCCGGATGCGATTCCGATCCCAAGACGGCACCAGAAGCTGCCTTATGTGGTGAATGCGATCGAGTCGGATATGTTCTGGGAGATCGGCCCTTATCTGGAGCAGTTCCCGAATCTCTCGAAGATTAACCCGCTTATCTATGAGAATATCGCCTACGAGGGCAAGGTATATGGCATCCCGCGCGTGCGTCCGCTTGCCCGCAGAGCATTCCAGTATCGCGAGGACTGGGCGGAGAAGCTGAAGCTGCAGGAGCCGAAGACGATCGACGATCTGTACGCCATGCTTAAGGCCTTCACCCATGATGACCCGGATGGCAATGGCAAGCAGGATACGTATGGGCTGACCTCCAAGGAAGTTGGTTATTGGTTCGCATCATTCTTCGGCGCGCCGAACAACTGGAAGGTAGAGGACGGCAAATTCATCAAGGATGTCGAGACAGAGGAATATCTCAATGCCCTCAAGTTCGAGAAGAAGCTGTATGAGGAGAAGCTGATGAACCGCGACTTTGCGGTCATTGACCGCCCAGAGTGGACGGGGGCCATCGAGCAGGGCAAGGCAGGCGTGCGGATCGATGTGACCGGGTCAGCGCCGGGGCTGGAAGAGGGAGTACAGGCCAACAACCCGGATGGGAAGATTAATTTCTTCAGCATCCTGGAGGGAGACCATGGCAAGCGGGTCTATATGGAGGGTGGCCATAACGGCTTCTACCTGATTCCGAAGTCGAGCGTGAAGACAGAGGAGCATCTGCTTAGGGTGCTGAAGTTCTTCGATGATCTGGCTGGCGAAGAAGGGGCTAATCTGCTGCAATGGGGAATCGAGGGTGTCCATTACAAGCTGGTGGACGGAAAGCCGGAGTATATCGATCTGGATAAGTATGGCAAGGAGGTAGGGGCGTATTCGGCGCCGCTGTCTACCCTCCCGCCGGTTGATATTGCGCTGCAGGGCGACAAGACGCGCTTACAGCAACGAGAGATCGATGTGATCGCCGAGAATGATCAGCATCTGGTTGCTGATCCGTCCCTGCCGCTGTTGTCAGAGACCTTTGCAGAGCGCGGGGCGCAGCTCCAGACGATGCTGGAGGACGCCAATGTCAAGTTTGTAATGGGCGGCAGTGAAGAGGAGTGGCGCAACACGGTCAAGGAATGGCGTACCCGCGGGGGAGGCGAGATCGCCAAGGAATATGAGGAGGAGTATGCCAAGCTCGGCAAGTAGTTTGCTTGGGGCCTGCAAGCCCCTTCCCCCCGGAACATGACAGACCGGTGGCCGCTGTAGCGGTCGCCAGGGTAAGGGATAGCCCCTGACGGTGCAGGCTACAGCCTGTGGATCGCGGGGGCACCCTGCCTTGAGGGCATCGGGAGGGGGAGCAGGAGAGCTGCGGGGTCTGATGGACACTGCCGGAACGTGGGATACGTTTCATCGCGCATAGAACGGAGGAAAACGATGAGCAGAAGATTGCGAGTGGGGGTTATTGGAGCGGGCAGTATCGCGTCAGGCGTCCACATTCCTAACTATAAGAGGCATGAAGACCGGGTTGAGCTGGCTGCTGTGGCGGATGTGAACCGCGCTAAGGCTGAGGCGTGCGCTGCCCGTTTTGGCATTTCCGGGGTCTATGACAGCTATGAGGCGATGCTGAAGGAGGCGCAACTGGATGCGGTCAGCATCTGCACGCCGAACAAGTTCCATGCGAGCGCTGCGATAGCGGCATTGGAGGCGGGCTGTCATGTGCTGTGTGAGAAGCCGCCAGCGATGAGCTATGAGGAAGCGCTGCGGATGGAGCAGACGGCGCAGCGCTGTAATCGCCTGCTCACCTATGGCTTTCATTACCGCTATGCGGAGGAGATGCAGGTGCTTCGGCGCTATATAGAAGCCGGGGAACTGGGCGAGATCTACATGGCGAAGGTCACTGCGGTTCGAAGGCGCGGCATTCCGGCCTGGGGCGTATTCACCAGCAAGGAGCTGCAGGGCGGGGGCGCGCTGTGCGATATCGGGGTACACATGCTGGATACGGCTCTCTATCTGATGGGTTATCCTGAGGTGGATCGGGTGATGGCATCGACCTATCAGAAGCTGGGCAACCGGCCGGGAGTCGGCGACTGGGACTGGGAGCAGTTCTCGGTGGAGGATCTGGCTGTCGGCATGATCGTGTTCAAGAACGGTGCAAGCCTGCTGCTGGAGACGGCCTTCGCGGTCAACGTCGGGCCAGATAAGACGATGCAGGTGTCTCTGGCAGGCGACCAGGGCGGAGCGGATGTGTTCCCGCTCAAGCTGTATCAGGAGAAGCACGGCACGCTGGTCGATGTGCAGCCTGTCGGCCTCAAGGCGGGCAAGCCGCGGGATGCGGAGCTCGCTGCGTTCGTGGACAGTTGCCTGGGCGGGCCTCCGCCTCTGAGCCATGCCGCGGAGGGGACGGCGCTACAACGTATCGTCGAGGAGCTGTACCGTTCGGCGGAGCTGGGGGAAGCCATTCGGCTGCAAGGGTGACAGAGGCTGGAGAGGAAGAGGAGGAGAAGAATATGATCCGCACGGCATTGCTGAGCCGTTGGCATGTGCATGCTGACGACTACGCCAGACAGGCGGCGTCGCATCCCGCTATTCATATCGCCGCGGTATGGGATGAGGAGGAGACGCGCGGCAGGAGCTGGGCGCAGGAGCTGGGGGTTCCGTTCTATGCGGAGCTGGAGGAGGTGCTGGCTGACCCTGACATTGATGGCGTGATCGTCAGTGCGCCGACGGTGATGCATTACCCCATCTTGATGCAGGCAGCGCGCCATGGCAAGCATATATTCAGCGAGAAGGTACTGGCGCTGAAGGTCGAGGAGATCGACGAAATCTTCCATGCCGCAACGCTCAGCGGCTCAACCTTGCAGCTCGCGCTGAAGCGGCTCGCTGAGCCTTATTATGTCTACGCCCAATCGGTGCTGGAGCGTGGCTGGCTGGGCAAGCTGACGCTGCTGCGCTGCCGCCTGGCTCATCCCGGCGGTGTGCCGCGGGAGGGAAGTCCGTATGGCATCCTGCCGGCGTATTTCTTCGACCACGGCTTATGCGGAGGCGGAGCGCTGATGGACCTCGGCGCGCATCCCATCTGTCTCGTTAATCGGCTGGGCGGGCGTCCGCAGGGGGTCTACGCCAGGCTGGAGAAGGTATACGGCCGAGAGGTTGAAGATCACGCGGCTCTCATCGTCGACTACGAGGGCGGCCTGCTAGGGATTATTGAAGCGGGATTCGTCTCGAACAACTCCTTTCATCTGGAGCTGCATGGCACGGAGGGCGTGCTTCTGATTGAGAATGGAGCGGTCAGGCTGAGGAGCGTGCATGAAGGCGGCAACCAGTGGATGACCGTAACGGAGCTTCCGGCGAAGCTTCGCAGCCCGCTGGAGCAATGGGCGGATCAGGTGCTGCATGGCACGCCGCCTGATATTACCTATGACGACATGCGGATGCTGACGGAGCTGAATGAGGCGGCGACCGCATCTGATCGGGAAGGACGACGTATAAGCTTGAGATAAGTTTATGATGAGGATTATATTACACGCCAGAATGCATAAGTGTTAAGTGTTGTCCGCCTTATGTTGAACATCAAGAGGAGTGCCCAGCGACCGGATCAAGGCGCAAGCAGGTCGAAGCAGCGGCAAGAGAAGGAGTGTACAGTAGGATGGAAATCTATCGCAAGCTTATAGACAGGAATGACGACGTGGTCGCGGAGGCGATGCAGCAGCAGGTCAGGGAGCCGGGAGCAAGGCATGAAGGGGGCATCGTGCACTCGCATGTTGGCATTCCCAGCCCGAGCCACGTAGGCACCGGAGCTTATATGGCCTCCATGGCCGCCTCGCTGGTAACGAAGGAGTCGAAGTATTATCACAGCCTGGAGCTGCTTGCGGCTCTGGAGCGTGCGGCCGATTATTTACTGCGCAAGCAGCATGCGGACGGTACCATCTCGCCCGGATGGACGAACTTCCACTCGCCCCCGGATACAGGCTTTCTGGTGACCGGACTCGTCCAGATCGTGCAGGTGCTGGAGCGCAGCGGCTGGGAAGCTGCACAGCCGGTTGTGGAGAAGCTGCGGGAGTTCCTGAAGCGTTCCATCCCTGCTTTTCTGACAGGGGGCTGCCATACGCCGAACCACCGTTGGGTCATGACGGCGGCACTGGGTGCGCTGCATCAGTTGTATGCCGACCCGGCGTTGCTGGAGCGGGCGGAGCAATGGCTCGCGGAGGGGATGGACTGCACCGAGGACGGAGAGTGGACGGAGCGAAGCAACGGTATCTACAATACGGTCAGCAATATTATGCTGATCTATACCGCCCGTTACTTGGGGCGTCCAGAGCTGCTGGAGCCGGTGAGGCGCAATCTGGAGATGATGGCCTACATGATCCATTATGACGGGGAGGTGGTCACCGACTACTCCGGCCGCCAGGATCTGGGGCAACGGTATGACTTGTCCGAGTATTTCCTCAGTTATAGATGGATGGCAGCGCTTGACGGCAATCCCCGCTTTGCATCGATGTATGATCTGGCGGCAGAGAGGCTGGCTCGCCTCGGCCCGATTAATAATCATGCCTTGCTTGGCTACCTGGCCTTCCCGTGTGAAGTGGAGGGCGTAGAGCGGAGCGCGTTGCCGGAGCACTATATGAAGCTGTTCAACCGTCAGTATCCGCATGCCGACCATCTGGCTCGCATGCAGGAGGCCGGTCACCATATGCAGGTGCAGCATACGAGCCTGCATACCGCCTTCGGGGCGCCGGTCGTGAGGTGGCGCAGCGGTATCTCCTCTGCTACGCTCATGGCGCACTCGAAGACGATGTTTGCCCTGCGCCACGGCGAAGCGCGGGTGCTCGGCATCGGCATCTCCTCGCTGTTCATGCCTGGGCCAGTGGAGATGCAGCGGCTGGAGGAGGCGGAGGACGGCTTCCATATGGGAGCCGTGATGCATAAGGGATATAATGGCCCCATCGATGTGCAGCAGCTTCCAGCGTCGGCACGGGAGCCGATCAGTCCATGGTATCTGCTTCCACATCAGTACCGTGAGCTGACCCATGTGCAGCGGCATGAGCTGGCGGTCACCGCGAAGCTGGTGGAGGAGCGCGAATGGGTGCTCGCGATGCGTTCCGATGATCATGAAGATGTGGTGTATCAGGTCGCCCTGTGGCTAGGCGAAGGCGAGCTTGAGGGCGGACAATTCGAGGATGCCGGGAATGGACGCCTCTATTGGCTGGGTGGAACGGTGCGCTACACCGCTGGGGGGCAGACGATCGAGCTGAGTGGAGGAAGGAAGGAGCATGGTCAGCCGGATATGAGCAGTCTTGCCGTCAGCGCAGGCAGGACATTGCTGGTGAATCTGGTCACGCCGTTTGACGCCGAGCTCCGCATTCGATTGAAGTAGTCACTAGCGGCTGCAGCCCCTCCAGGCCCGCCGCTGGCGGTTCGCCCATGGTTTCATGATGAGGCTGCGATAGGGTCAGACAGCATGATGGTTCGACCGACCGCCGTCATGCAGCAATTCCGCACGCTTGGGAGCTGCGCGCGGTGCGATGGAGATGGGCTGGAGCTGCGGGAATGGCATAATGGATTGATGCGCTGAGCATCGGCAGGGGCGGCTTCCGCGTGCACCTTCTGGAAGATCATGAGGTAAGGAGAGGAAAGGAACATGACAACAAAAACCGGGTATTCCTTCTCGACGATGTGGAACCTGCGCCGCCATACGAGCGGCCGGGAGATGATAGAAGAGATCAAGAGCCTCGGCTTCGGGCTGGTGGAGCTGAACTATAATGTGACGGCGGAGATGCTGGCGGAGATTGCTCCAATGGTGGAGCGCGGTGAGATCGGCATCTCCAGTGTGCATAATGTGTTTCCGTTCATCGACGATAAGGATTATGATACCGACTCCGTGATGCTCGGCTTCGATGATCTGGACAAGCGCAAGCGCGCTACGGAGCTGCTAATCGGCTCGGTGCAGCATGCGGATCGTCTGGGGGCGAAGGGCGTGGTTGTCCATCCGGGCGAGGTGCCATTTGACCATAATATTGATGCCGTGCTCAAAAAGCTGTGGCGAGAGGAAGGCAAGGACTCGCCGCGTTACCAGCAGCTATGGCAGGAGATGCTGGAGCGGCGCAAGGAGCTGGCTCCTGTCCATGTGCGGCGTATCCGCGATTGTCTGGAGGAGGTGAGCGGATATATCGCCCGCAATAACCTGGACATCAAGATCGGGATTGAGACACGCTCGCGCTGCAATCAGATTCCGACGCTGCAGGAGGCGGATGAGATTATAACGGGTCTGTCTGGAGCACCGGTCTATCTGTGGTATGACATCGGGCATGGCATGATGATGGAGCGAATGGGGCTCTATAATAATGCGGTGGAAATTCAGCGGATGAAGGATAAGGTGCTGGGCGTGCACATCCATGAGACGGTGGAAATCGTCGATCATTGGTGTCCGTATGTACACAGCGGCGATCTGGACTCGTTCGACGTCTTCTTGCCCGTCATTGAGGCGGCACCGATCAAGGTCTACGAGCTGCGCGCGCCGTGCACCCGCGAGGAGATCGAGCAGAGCTATCAGATTATGAGCGGCAAGATCGCGGCTATGAAGGCGCGCTAGAGTGGACAGCAGCACTGCGACCACTACATCAGGGGAGGAACTCAGAATGTCAGGCTACTTGGATGAAATGGACAGTCTATATTACCGGATCGGCGATGATGCCAAGGCGGCGGTCAAGGTGATTGCCGATCGGTATATCGGCAGCAATCCGCCGCTCCCGTTCGTACTGCGAGCCTTCGCGGCAACAGGAATCGTGCAGGGGGAGGACGGGCTGTATGAGATGGACTTCGCCGCCCGCTTCCCCGAGGCTGCTCCCGATGCCAGAGTGTACGCGGCGGGGCTTGTATGGAGCGACAACGAGCGCAGTCTCGATCTGCTGGTCTGCTGTTATAGTCCAGTCAGGCTCTGCCTGAACGGGGAATTGATCTATCGCTCCAATGCGGTCGATGAAGTCCAGCAGGATCGGTACGTTCGGGTGTCAGTGGTACTGCGTACAGGCTGGAATACACTGTTGCTCCAGACGAGACGGACGACCGCCGGCTTTGGCTGCCGTATCGGAGCGGACGAGGCCAAGGTGCGGATATTGAACGTGCTGGCGCCGTTCGCCGAGCGTAAGGGACAGGCAGGCTGGGTCTACTCGGAGCCGACGGTGCAGGATGCGCTGGATGCAGGCGATCCAGCGCTTCTGCAGCAGCAGGAGGCAGGAAGCGGCCTGCGCTGGTTCCCGGAGCTGGGATGGACAGAGGCGCAGCAGCAGCTCCCGGTCATGGAGCGGCTGTTCGGCAGACGCCCCGCGATGAAGGGCTACGCCTGGTCGAAGCTGCGCAGCCTGCTGCCAGGTGCCGGGCAGACGGTTGTGCTGCAAGGGCGGAGCGCCGCGCCAGTACGTATCTGGGCAGGTGACGTGGAGCTGGACGTTTTCACCACATCTGCCGCAGACGGGCAAGGCCTGATCGAGTACAGCGCCGAGCTGACGGTAGCTGGCAGGGAACAGCCGATTATGGTGGAGGTCGGCTGCGGTGAGACAGGCTGGAGCTGGACGATCGAAGCTCGTACTATTCAGGGGACGGGCATCGCTGAATCGGTCGTGGAGTGGGCGCTGCCGCTCCCGGTTCACGGCGCGCCGGGCGCATGGCTCTATCTGGGGCCGTTCGATCCAGGCTTTGTCGCTGACCCTGTACAGTTACAGCAGACGGCTCGTGTTCATTATGATCGTACCCACCCTGCCGCGGCGTCGCCGCTTGGTGGCACGATCGACACGGTCGATACGACTGACAGGGTCGATGCGGCAGAACGTATCGGCCGCACAGACCGCACAGACGGTGCAAACCATGCAGACCAAGCAGGCCATGCATCCCGTGGAGACCAGGCATCTCGTGCAGAACAAGCAGATCATACATCCTGTGAAGACCATGCGTCTCGTGCAGAACAAGCAGGTCATACATCCCGCGCAGATCGTGCAGACGATTCAGTTGAGGCAGGCGCCTCATATGCCCGGGGGGCAGGCCGTTACTGGCAGGTGAATCGTCCTGGGACGTGGGTGCGCCCTTATTATGAGAATGCCATGCTGAGCAACAAATGGACGACGAGCGGGGCGACCAATTTCGGTCGCTGGGATTATCCGCTTGGGGTTACGATGTACGGTCTGCTCAAGGCGGGGCGAATGCTAGGCGAGGATGGCTGGATTCATTATGCGAGACAGCATATCGAGTCCTGCACGGCTTACGACGAGTATGCCTTCTGGGACCGCGAGCAGTATGGCTTCCCGTCCATTAACCAGCAGCTAGTGCTGGTCAAAATGCTCGACAACTGCGGCTCCTTCGGCTCCGCCATGCTGGAATCGCTGCTGCTGGAGCAGCGCCGTGAAGCGCAGTTGGGTACGGACATGGTGGAACACGAGGGCAAGCGTGCAGAGAGGGCTGGCAGCGGGTCGATGCTAGTCGATCTGATGCACGGCGAGCGGTGCCGCGGGCAAGCCTCTGCGGAGGATGGAACCCCACCGCCAACGGCTGCCTCGAAGCAGATCGATGCGGTGCGCATCGCGAGTCGGATTGCGCACTTCATCCGCTACGGGCTGGAGCGGAGGGAGGATGGAGCATTCTATCGCATCTGCGCGGGCGAATATTCGGAGCGTTCGATGTGGGCGGATGATCTGTATATGAGCACACCGTTCATGCTGCGCTACTATAAGCTGACTGGTGATCGGGCGATGCTGGATGATGCCATGCGGCAGTTCATATTGTATCGCAACTACCTGTATATGCCGGAGCATCGGCTGATGAGTCATGTATATGATTTCAAATATGGCACGCCCACCCGCATACCTTGGGGCAGAGGGAATGGCTGGACGGTATTCTCCCTGTCCGAGGTACTGGAGCTGGCGCCGCAGGATCATCCGCTGCGTGGCGAGCTGCTCACAATGTTCAACGAGCTGTGCGCGGGCTATGCAGAGGTTCAGGCGGACAGCGGGTTATGGCGGCAGGTGCTCCATGAACCAGCGGCCTATGAGGAAGCGTCCTGCACCGCGATGTTTGTCTATGCCTTCGCCAGAGGCGTATGCCATGGATGGCTGCAGGAGCCGGGACGGTTCGCGGCGGCGGCGCTGCGCGGCTGGCAGGGCTTGCTGCGGCACGCGATCAGTCGCGAGGGCAATGTATACGGGGTATGCAGCGGCTCGCGATATTCCTTCACGGCGGATTACTATACGGAGGAGCTGCGCACAGTGACGAATGATAACCACGGCATCGGCATCATGCTGCTGGCGGGTGCTGAGGTCAGCCGTCTGCAGCAGCATCAGCATCAATTGACGGGTCGCCTGCAACTGTCCTCAGAAGACTGAAGCGACGCAACCGGTACCACATGAACGACACTTCATAGAACAGACAGGGCTGGGAACGGATAGCTGCGATACGGCAGTTGATGTTGCCAGCCCTTCGTCGTCTTGAAGGGAGGTGAGCATTATGGCTAAGGCAGGGTAGTGAGCTGTGAGATGAAGAAGGCTGACAGAATCGAATCGGCAGATGAGGTGCGACCTGGATGAACGAAGTTCCATGAAGTACAGTTCAATAGGAAAAGAGGGATATGAAATTGAGAAAATTTCGTACAAGCTGTGCCGCTCTGGCACTATGGCTCGTTGTCAGTACCCTGCTCGGCACCATGGCATCGGCATCGGCTTCTACTGTTGCTTCTGCTTCAACTTTTTCGGTACTCAGCATGAATGTTGCAGGTCTGCCCGACCTGCTGTCGAGCGGCAATCCGGCAGTTCATACACCTAAGATCAGTCCGCTCCTCAATGATTATGATATTGTCGCTGTACAGGAGGATTTCAATTATCATAGTGAGCTGATCTCTTCGGTGACACATCCTTATCTATCGGCACATAGCGGAGGGGCAGGCTTCGGAAGCGGTCTGAATCGGATGTCCGTTTTCCCGTTTGATGATTTCCAGCGAATCAAATGGAATAAATCGCACGGCTTCTTCGACAATGGAAGTGATCAGTTGACGCCCAAGGGCTTCACGGTCGGTCGACATGAGCTAGCCCCCGGCATCGTCATCGACATTTACAATTTGCATGCGGACGCAGGCAGTGACAGCGGCTCGCTGGAGGCGCGCAGGGATAATATTCGGCAAATGAAGCAATTCATGTCCGTCTATTCGGACGGCAATGCCGTCATCGTCATGGGAGATACCAACTGTCGATATACGCGCAGTGAGGATGTGCTGGAGGAGCTGCTGCATGAGCAAGGCTTGACGGATGTCTGGGTGGAGCTGCGCCGTGGCGGTGTCATTCCCCCAGATGGACCGTCACTAATGGATGCAAGCGATCGAAATGGCCCGAATTACGAGGTCGTGGACAAGATCATGTACAGAAGCTCGCAGGCGATCCAGTTGACCGCCTTGTCCTATAAGCTGGAGGATACGAAATTTACGGATGAACAGGGGGCTCAGCTCTCCGACCACTATCCGATCTCGGCTGTGTTTCAATATACGGCAAGCCCTGTTGTGCAACTGAGCGCTGCGTTTGGGGGAACAGGCGGAACCGCGTTCAATCATCTGAATGCTCTGCCCTCGCAGGCTTCGCTGACCGAGGTGGCGATCTCCAGCGGCAACCGTGTGGACGGGCTGCGACTCACCTACTCTGATGGAACGGTGCTCACAGCAGGCGGGGTCAGCACTTCAGGCTTCCAGTCGCTGAACCTGTTACCCGGCGAGTATATAGCGCAAGTGACGGTATCCAAGGGGCTGCGTAATGGAGGAGAGCGCATCTTCTATCTGGCGGTGACGACGAATCTGGGCCGTACACGATCTGGTGGCATTCAGACGGCAAGCTCCCAGACATTCGCCGCCCCTGCGGGCTGGCAGATCGTCGGCTTCTTCGGCAAGGCGGCTAACGAGCTCGATCGTCTGGGGGCGATCTACAAGCCGATCCTGCCATAACGCACGTCATATCTTCGATCTCCAAGCTCAGCAGATCGTGCCGAACATCGGTTGTGGACAGGATGCCTTCTTGAAGATGTGGCGCGGGAATGCAAGGGCAGGGCTCTCTGGATGTCTCAGGCTATAAGGGAGGGGGCGTGTGCACGGTATAACGATGTGTCTGCTCTCTAGGTTCAGCTCCTCCTAATCCACGAGCCAGGTGTATGTTGCTGCTGGCGCATATCCTGTATAATGAAGGGTAGCAACCGATGTAAGGTGCGACTTAGCTATAGGGGAGGATTGCTTATGTTTCGGAGGCTTACCGTGCCCGGGCTGATGGGGCAGGCGCTGGCGCTGGCTATGCTCATGGTCTGGGCGATCGCTCTCAGCAGCGTCTGGGTCAGTGTTGGGGGAAGTGGCAACGCGATGGGCAGCTATGCCTTTCTAGTGTTCTGGATGTCTTATCCTCTGTTAATACTGATCTCCTGGTTCGGGCTGAGCAAGGAAGTGAAGGCGTCTACGCCGTCCAGGGTGAAGCTGGCTGTGTATCATGCGCTTCCGCTGGTCTGGGTCGTCATTACAGTTGGCCTGGTATTGTATTCAGCGGCTACTGCGGAGCATTATGAATAGAGAGGGCGAACGGTGACGCGGCACTCACATCGTAAGGCTTCGGCATTCGTGTGAGAGGGGGCGGCCGCCCAGGAAGCTCACGCTCAAGTGAAGCCTCACAAAGCTCAACCCCCAAGAATGTGTGATCGTACTGCATTCTGGGGGTTGGGCGTATCAAGCCATAATACATACAGCTTGTCCAGTCCGGTGTAATCGAACCTCGCCGTCGCTGCCTATGCTGCCTGCTGCGCTGCTTGACTGCTTGACTGTCTGGACTGCTTGGTTACTCCAACGGATAACGCTCTAGATAGGCTGCTGTCAGTCGTCGTAGCTGTGCCACCTCTAATTGATGGGTCGCGTTGAAGGTGCTGGAATCCTTGGAGCGGCAGTGGAAGTTGCTTAGCACCCCCTCCAGCATCAGATGATATTTGGCATTGACCGGATAGAGCTGCTTCTCAATCATAGAGGCGATGCTCAGAAAGTCCATCAGCCTGGCGGCATCCTCCGGCTCGCCCGCCCAGTTGCGGTATAGCCAGGCGTAGAGCTGCGGATGGAAGTTGCCCATGACCCCGCTGAAGCCATAGGCGCCCAGCTTGAAGCTCTCCAGCAGCGTTGCTGTATTGGCGTTAAATATTTTCAAGTCGGTGCCCCGAACGGCCTGGAGCTTGGCCTCCAGCAGCTCCAGATCGCAGCTCACATCCTTAACGAACAGGAAGCGACCAGTGTCTGCACAGTAGCGCAGCGCTTCCGGTGTGGTCAGACGGCGATAGGGAGCGGGGCATTCATACAGCCCGAGCGGGATCGAGTCCGGGATATGCGCCAGCAGCCTCTCCAGATTCGTCAGCCATACGTGATCGGATTCGTCCTCGCGTGCCAGTCGGTTCGTGATAAGCACGAGCGCATCGATGCCGGTATTCGCCATCTCGCTCAGCTCATGAACCTGATCCTCGAAGCTGTCGGAGATATGGCCGGAGGCGATGACGGGCACTCGTCCAGCAGCGGTCTGCTTGACGAAGCGGGCAATCTCCAGCCGCTCCTCCAGACTGAGCATGAACATCTCGCTCGACTGGCAGACGGCGAACAGTCCATCTACTCCACCTTCAATATACCACTCCACCAATTTGCCAAGCGCTTCATAAGCTACCTTATTGTCTTCAGTGAACGGTGTCAGCATAACCGGCCAGATGCCGTTAGGCATAGTTGATTTCATCCTCGTATTCCTCCATAGATTCAGTATCGTTCTAGGGGTTGAGCAGATGCTGCGGTGTACGCCCACTCAGCACATCCAGCACGGCTTGCGCTGTGACCAGGCTGACACGGCTGTAGGTTTCGTAGGTCTCGGCTGCGGTGTGCGGCGTCGTAATCAGATGCGCTACGCCCAGCAGCGGGTTATCGGCCTGAACGGGCTCCGTCTCGTATACATCGATGGCGGCCCCTGCGATCTGCCCGCTCTGCAACGCCCGATAGAGTGCCTGCTCGTCGACGACCGGCCCGCGGGCGGTATTCAGGAAGTACGCCTCTGGCTTCATCATGGCAAACTGGGCGTCGCTCATCATATGATAGGTGTCCGGCAGGCTGGGCAGGTGCATGCTGACGACATCGCTCGTCCGCAGCAGCAGCTCGGCATCCACCATATCCACATGGCAGGCCGCAGCTTGCTTCAGATTGGGATACTTATCATAGGCGAGCAGCCTCACGTCGAAGCTCTGCAGCTTACGCGCTACAAGCTGAGCGATATTGCCGAAGCCCAGCAGGCCGACGGTGCGTCCAGCCAGCTCACGACCGACGAACCGGTCCCAGCCGCCTTGCTTGGTGGACTGGTTCAGCAGCGGGATGCCGCGCAGCATGGAGAGGATCAGACCCACAGCGATCTCGGCGACCGCATTGGCGTTGCCGCCCGGTACATTCGTCACCTGAATGCCATGCGCGCGTGCCTGCTGCAGATCAATATTATCTACGCCAACGCCGAAGCGTGCGATGACCTTGAGCCGCGGCGCCAGACGGAAAACCGACTCATCCCATGTGTCGACCCCGGCAATTACAGCATCCACGTCTCCTACCAGCTCCTTCAGCTCCTCGAACGTATGGGGACGTCCGACCTTGTTCTCGATCACCTCGCAGCCCTGCTCCTCAAGCCGTTGCTTGGCTTCCTTGCATAAGACCGAATAGTTCGTCGCCGTAACCAATATTTTTGCTGCTGCCATCTTATTTCACGCCTCCCACGGTCATGCCGCTGACCATATATTTTGATGTGAACAGATACATAATGATGACCGGAACCGATGCGATAATCGAGCCGCCCATGAGCGGCCCCCAGGCAAATACATCCCCCACGATCATATCCGAAAGCCCGAGCGTAATCGTCTTGTCCGTCCCCTTCGTAATAACGACCAGCGCATACAGGTATTCACTCCAGCAGAGGGTGAAGGAGAAGATGAAGGTGGCGGCAATGCCGGGCGCCGACAGCGGGAAGATAATTTTCAGCATCGTGCTCACCCGTGAGCAGCCGTCGATCATTGCGGCCTCCTCAATCTCGGTCGGAATCGACTTGAAATACGAGATCAGCATCCAGGTTGCATACGGAATCGTGATGGTCGGATAGATGAGCATCAGCCCGTAGATGGAATTGCTTGCGCCGAGCAGCGTAACGACCATGTACAGCGGGATGAACAGCACCGCTCTAGGCATCAGGTAGGCATATAGAATGCTCTTGGAGATCAGCCCTTTGCCCCGAAAATGCAGCTTGGAGATGGCATAGGCTGCCAGCATGCTGACGATGATCGAGAACAGGGAGACGACCAGCGAGACGATCAGGCTGTTTTTGATATTGATGAGAAAGTCCTTCTCGTGAATCAGCTTGTCATAGGCAGTTCCCGAGAAGCTCTCCGGCCAGAAGGACGGGGTCATGGAATAGATCTCGCCATTGGACTTAAAGGAGGTGACGATCATCCAATACAATGGAAACAACGCAAATACGAGCAATAGAACGAGTGTAGTGTAGACAACAATCTGCTTGCCTGCCGAATTTTTCATCGTGATGATCCCTCCTTTAGTTGTCAGATGACAGCGAGCGCTTGGTGACATAGTTGATGAGCATGATCAGCGGCGGCAACGTGATGATGGAGATCGCGATGGCCTTGCCGAGATTCATGTTCAGGAAGCCTACGGTGTAGCTGAGCGTGGACAGTACCTGTGTGCCGTTGTTCGGCCCGCCGCGGGTAAGCAGCCATATAATCTCAAAATCATTGAGCGTCCAGATCGTCGTAATAACAGAGGCGAGTATGGTGACCTCCTTGATCGAGGGCAGGGTCATATAGAAGAAGCGTTTGATCGCTCCGGCTCCATCGAGCATCGCTGCCTCATAGATCTCGGTGGACACGGTCTGCAGACCCGCCAGGATGGCGATGCCCATAAACGGGATGCCGCGCCATACATTGACCATAATGACCGACAGCATCGCCAGATCGGGTGCAGCCAGCCATCCGACCGGCTGGCTGATGAGTCCGCTCTTCATCAGCAGGAAGTTCAGCACGCCGCCGACATCGGAGTAGATCCATTGCCAGGTGAACACCGATACGATGGTCGGAATCGTCCACGGCAGAAACAGCAGCACCCGGAACAGATTGCGCGCCACGATCTTCTCATTCAGCACGAGTGCCATGATCATGCCGAATACGGCCTTTAGAATGACCGCAATCATGGTGAACACGAAGGTGTTCCAGACGGCCCGCCAGAACAGGGAGTCCTTGGCGAGATCGATATAGTTTTGCATGCCGACGAAAACCTCTGGAACGCCGACTGTCTTGTTTGTCAGGCTAAGATAGACGGCCCACCCGAAGGGGAGGGCCATCACCGCTAACAAATAGATCAGTACGGGGCTCATCAGAACGTAAGCCAGCTTGCTGCCGGATGAATGTCTCATGAGTAGCACCGCCTTATGAATTGCTATGAATTGCTATGCTATGAGTTGCTAAGAATGCCAAGAATGCTATGAATCGCTGTGAATTCACTTGTAATCGGACTTATGAATGACGTCTGCTATGGAACGGTTGCGAGACGTCTTGCCAGGGTGAACTTACGTTCTACTTGCTGTATACGCTCTCGATGCTCGCTTGCAGATCCTTCACCGCTGTCTCCGGGGTGTAGCTATCCTCCAGCAGCATCTTCTGGAACATGTCATTGACATACCGCAGATTGTATACTTCCCCGGCCTTCGGATTGTAGGCGCCTGGGAAGCCGAGGAACGCAAAGTTCTGGATGGAGTCGACGAAGCCCTTGTTCTTCTCTTCCTTCCATACGGCCTCGTCAGCCAGCTTCGTATAGATCGGGCCGGTCAGCGGGGCGCCGTTCAGTACCCATTCGCCATACCAGTCGATGTTGGTCATGTACGCGATGAATTCACGAGCCAGCTCCTTGTTGGCGGAAGCCTTGAAGATGCCCAGATTGTTGCTGATGCCTGGGATGAACGTTCCGGCAGGGCCAGCAGGGAGCATGGCGATGCCTGTCTTCTCGTACAGCTCAGGGTTATCGTTCTTCAGTGTGCCGATCAGGCTGCCGACATTGAAGATCATCGCGGACTGGCCGCTCAGGTACGACTTGTTGTTGCCGCTGTCATCCCAGCCGATGGAGCTAGGCGGAGTGCTGCCGTCTTGCTTGAAGATATCACGGATGAACTGTACCGCCTTGACCGTCTCCGGCGTGTTGACGATGACGGTGGAGCCGTCCTTGGTGTCGAGCGACCCGCCGAACGACCAGATGATGGCGCGTGTCAGCCATTCGGCATCGGAATTGCCCTTGCCGTAGCCCATGCCAGCGCCATAGATGCCCTTGGAGGTATCGGTCAGCTTCGCCGCCATCTCGCGGAATTCATCCCAGGTCTTGGGCGGCTCGCTGTAGCCTGCGGCTTGGAGCAGATCCTTGCGGTAGTAGAGCGCTGTCGATTCCGTCCAGAACGGCACCGCGTATTGCTTGCCCTCGAAGGAGATGGCCTGCTTGAGGCTGCTCTGAATCTCGCCGTTAGACTGCTCCACCTTGGCGACCAGATCGCTCACATCCTCCAGCACATCGCGGCCGTAGAATTGCCCGACCTCCTGGTAGCCGAAGAATGAGACATCTGGTGGTGTGCTCGACTCGATGGCTGCCGACCATTTCGGATAGAAATCCTCATAGGCGATAAATTCGATGTTGACATTGACTTGATTTTCCTCGCCGAACTGCTTGGCGCGTTCCTCGATCATTTTGTTCTGCGCGTCGAACATCTGCTTCTTCATCCAGAAGGTCAGGCTTTTCTTCTCGCCGCTGCTGGAGGAGCTGTTCCCCGGCGTCTCGCTGCTGCCCGTGCTAGTCCCGCCGCCGCTTGAGCAGCCCGCCAGCAATGTCAGAATCAGCGCAAAGGTTGTTGATCTGGCCCACCATGTATTCATCTGTATGCCCTCCTTGAATTCGCTTACAATGATCTTGCTCTTTTATTGTAGGGCGCTAGAGGACGGTAAGATAGGAGATAGACTTAACATTAGGGTAGGATATTAGCGTGTTGGGGGAAGGGGCACAGGCAATGGATTTTGTTCAATAACCCAGATCGGCTATACTATAAGTGGTAAAAATGTAAGCTGGAATGTTAATTTAGTAGAGTAGAGAGGGGAGAACAAAATGAATAACGTCGCGATAGGGAAATGGCTGATGTATATGGGAATACTCTTGTTTGCTGCAGGTCTGTCCTTCTTCATTATCGAAGAACTTGACCCTTATGTAATGATTGGAATCATCTTAATGATTATTGGGGTTGCATGTAACCTTATATCCGTTGTTTATAAAAAAGGAAGCCGGGGCTAAGCCCGGCTTCACGATTAATGCAGCATAGCTGATATGGGGAAGGGTGGCGTGGAGGAATGGGGTACTCGTATTACAAGCTACTTCACTAATCGATTAGCCATAATAACAGCCTGCTCAATCGTCGTATTCTGTTTTGGGGCAAATGTAGCTTCACTCAGCCCCTTCACAATATTCGCGGCAGACATGGCGCTTACAGCATCCCGTGCCCAGCTAGAAATCTGAGCCTGGTCGGAGAACTTTTTAGCACTGCCTTGTTGTAATGATTTCCCTGCTTTATCTACAGTGCGCTTTAACATTGTGGCTACTTCTTCACGTGTAATTTTAGCTTGAGGAGAGAACATAGTCTCTGAAGTGCCCTTAACAATGCCTAATTCATAGGCTTTCAGTATTTCAGGATTGTTCGTATCCTCGAAAGTATTCTTACTGGATAAAGGTGCTGATTTCTGGGCTAATTGCTCATATAGTTTAACTGTAATTTCACAGAACTTCTCACGGGTTATGGCCTGGTTATAGCTTAAATCCTGAACCGGAAGTGTAAGTCCGGAGGTCCTAGCTGAACGCAGATCAACAAGTGCCCAGTTGGAGGCATCCTTGAATATTCTCCCCGCATGCACCTTAGCTGCTGGTGCGGGTGTTAACCCGTTTCCATTCATTATTTTCTTAGGCAAGAGTGAACCGTTCGCACTCTCTTCAATTGCGTAAGCATCACCATTCGTTCTGACTGCATACACCTGGAAGATGCCGGCGACATCATCCATTAGTTTGCTGTAACCCGTCCAGTCTCCACCCCAAAGGCTATCATCGGATTTGATATAATAATCATAATCGTACAGATAGAGCTCTCCATCTGCATGATATAAGGATTTGTAAATAGCCTTCACATCTCGATCAACCAGATGATGCTCATAATCATATAGGGTTCCATCATTTAATAAATATAATTTGGATGTGAAATCTTTAATATTATGACTGACTTTAGTATTATCACGATAAAGTGTGCCATCTTCTAGCAACATAATTTTATCGTAGGGGATATAATTCACCAGATTCTGATTCGCTAACGTATTGGAGCTGGTCTGTCCCGGAAAACCAAGGTAGGCTTTGCCCGACTTATCAATGAAGAATCCTTTCTCTCCGGTTTCTTCTTGTGATTCTCTCGATGCGCCGATGCCATGATGTAACGTTTCAGAATAGTAGTAGTAGGGATCAATATAGTCTATATTGTCAGCGATCTTGATGAATGTATTAGGGCTTGCTTGATAACTGAATGGGAAGATCATGTCTATCGATATCGTGGTTAGAATATCCCTATTATAAAGAGAGTTGCCACTATATTGTCGTGATTCTATATCCGAATTTTCGATAGTTAAGTTCCTGTTTGTCAGTGGAATCTCACTAGGACCGCCCATAATATATAGCGCACCATCGTTAGTCAGGATCGTCGATAGCTGTACTGTCTCTATCTGTTCGGAGTCAACACGAGGTTCATATTGACTAAATTGATTGTTACTAATTTTGGTCTCCACGAGCTCCCGCGATTTGTAGAAGGGAACGGTAATTTGTGATATGGACTTCACATTGCTCATTATTTTGGAGAAGCTGTTTTCACTAAAATTAACATCTGTAGAGAACCATAGCTCTCCATTTTCATAAAGCAAAAAATTCGCAGGTGCAGAGACTGTCAATTCACTGAGGAAATAACGTAAACCCGGATAGCTGCGTAACCCGAATTTTGAATCTTCTTCATTCCACATATCGCTATCTTGCTTGGGTTGAAGCTTGCTTTGAGCGGCTGTGCTCCAATAATGCGTCTGAATATCTTTGATGGGAACTCGCGGAGCTTCAGCAGATACAGCGGCTGAAAAAGGTATACTGGCAAACCATAATAACAGCAAAGATAATCCATTCATCCATTTATTTCTCATCATGATCCCCTTCTCTGAGTGGTGAATTAGCCTCAATTATAATGCAAATTCCAAATTAATGATATTGTAGATGTGAAATCAACAGATTTGGGGAAAATGGGCGTCTAGAACCGATACATGAAGGACACCCTGGCCGGGGCTGAAGCGCACAATAGGAATTAAACAAGCTGACTCCTGTAAAGTTCAGGAATCAGCTTGTAGTTTAGGATTTATGCTTTCGACTAAATGAGGCTTCGACCAAAAGGAAAAAAGCCCCAAAAGGGGCTTTTTAGAATCTGCACAATTACCCTCAGGTAACGGCGATACATGTAAAATATAAAACACGTGCAGAAGATCACCACAACCAACATTGTTGGCGGGGAATATAGGATAATACTTAAATTTATACTATCAATAATATTTTGATGTGTCAACAATAACTTTTCTATACAAATTTATTCGTTGCCAGTTGCCGCCTCTTTTCTTGACAATTCATGAGTAAGCTTGGCGATTATATAATTTAGGTTTTCGACTTGATTTTGTAGTCGCTTGATTTCATGCAAGGAATCAGGTGAAAGTAGTTGTGCTAATTTCATTTCAATCGCTCTAAGTAAATGGTCTTTATGCTTTAGTACCGGGAATGGAAAATATTCATTGAGCTCGTCAATGATGTGGTCTGGAACCCTATAGTCTTTCACGTTACATCTTAAATCCGATATTATTCTATTTTTGGACACAACTCTGATTTGATGCAGATTTATAACCGTATTTCTTGGAAATATCGGGTAGCTGGCAGAGTTTTCGACAGCGTCACTTGGAACACGAATGATAGCTTTCTTTACCTCATCATGAAACACAGATCCATCATCTGATGTTGTAGGAACGACCGCCATCAATTCCTGATAGTCAGCAAGTACAATAGCAGGATGGGGTTGAAACAATTCTCGATCAATACCGTACCCGAAATCGATTGTAACTTTTCTACCTCTTGCAAACCGAATGGGGATACCATTTGCATTCTTTTGATAGGTATCTTTTTTTGATCCATTAAGTGTGTGTTTATTCAATAAGTTATTCCAAATCAAGAAGGGAATACTATCACCCAGATTAAAGGTCTGTACTAGCTGTTCTGTTTCATGCAATGTTTCAGATAATTGTTCTAAAATAAAGCTATCGCTACTGGTTAACTGTTTCTTAGAAGTCTGTTTACTATACAATTTTACTTTTTTAGTATCAAATGCTATTGTGATACACCCCTCAATATAATTTATGAGTACTAATCCGATTTTTTCCAGAGTAGCATAACTAGATACTTTTATAAACTCTGAAAATGAATTCTTCTAGAAAAGAATAGAAAAAGTCTTAGAACACAAAAACCAGCTAATACTTGTCCATCATTTGCGTGAAGGTTATGAGTAAATATGGTTGTAGTTTTTGTAGGGCTGGCTTTTACTAAGGATGGTGTACACGTGATGGAGAAGCTTGTTGGCGCAAGCGATTACGACAACCTTGTATGGCTTGGCCTCTTTTCTTTTTTTGTCGTAATAATCTCTAATCCTCTTGTTTGTACTTTCACGAATCCCGCATTAACAATGTTCTCAAAAACGTGAATATTTCATTTGAATTGGGGGTATATTGGAACTATAATTAAAAAATATCCCGATTTTTGAAAATAGGGTGGTGAACACGATGACGTATCAAAAATTAGCTAAGCTTTTTTATAAATTAGATCCTGAATCGTTCACCGAAGAATTGCACAAAAGAAGAAATGGTTATGGCAGCTATCTAACCTCCCTATTCATTAAGGGCTTCAGAAAAGGACACCATACATCGGAATCATTTGAACTGTTTTATGTAAATACACATGACCTAATGAGCTTAAATAATGAGGTCTTATTGAACAGCTCTGAAATCTCTTCACTTATTAGCAAGCTTCCTGACTTTGTAGTGGAGCCTTATTTCCATAAGCTCATTGTTAATGAGGCTCAGAGCAATAATGAAATTGAAGGTGTGCGCAGTACGAAGAAGGAGCTGCAGGAAGCACTACGTGAAGTCAGAAAACCGGAAGCTAAACATAAAAGATTTACCGGTCTCGTCAAGACGTACCTCTATATAGATCACATCAAGCCATTTGACAAGATACAGGATTTCAGGAGCCTCTACGATCAGTTGGTAGCCGATGAAATTGAAGCAGAGGATAAACCGGATGGCGAGCTGTTCAGAAGAGGCCGTGTTGAGATCAACGATGGTCAGGTTACAACGCACATTGGTGTAGGCTCTGAAAAGGACATTACGGCGTCTCTTGAAGCGCTCATTCATTATCTGAAGGACGAGTCTCATCCTCCATTATATCGGTATATGGTTGCCCATTATTATTATGAATATATTCACCCATTCTATGATGGCAATGGGCGCACAGGGCGGCTATTAGTGGGGAGCTATCTGTCACGCTATCTGGAGAAATATTCAGCAATCACATTTTCTTATGCAGTGAACCAAGATAAATCCACGTACTACAGGGCATTAGAAGACATAGCCTTCCCCTTGAACCAAGGGGAAGTGACCTTCTATTTAATTCATATGCTGGAATTGCTCTCTGCCGGGCAACGGAGTATCATTGATGATCTCGAAATTAGTCTGCTCAAGCTTGAGAGGATCAGGGAATATATGAAACAGGATAAATGGAAGGGTTACGGTGATGCAAGAGAGATATTATATTCGATACTGACGATCAATGTATTCATAACAGAGAATCATATCGTATCGGTGCAAGATGTGATGAATTATACCAATAGGTCCAGACACAAGATTAATAACGCCATGGACTACCTTGTGCAAGAGGGATACGTTGAACTCGTGAGTAAGAAACCGAAATCCTATCAACTCTGCGATGGATGGATGGAGAAGATAATCTCTTCGTGAAGGAGCATTTTGTATTAGCCTGAGTCCATGATACGTAAGGATTCTCAGGCAACGAAAATAACCCGCCCAGGTTAGCGCCACGGTGCGGATTAGTTTCTCTAGGTTTACTGGAGGTTTCCCACCCAAAAATGTTGTACGGGAGTCGGACGGCCATCCGTCTCCTTATTTCTTGTAAGCATACCATAATCAGGATATACCTTCTACATTTCAGTTCTTCACGCCAACCTTCTGGTCATGTCTATACCTGTATGTGCCTTCATCACTTGATTCATGCAGACATCGCTCCTTCTATCGGTACGGTAATGATGATCTTCGTTCCTTGCCCGGCCGCGGTAACCAACTCCAATTGTCCGCCCATATGCAAGATTCGGCCTCGGATCTGCTCCAACCCCATCCCGGAGGCTCCGATTCCTGCTTGACGAACCTTGTTATCATCGAACCCTATCCCGTCATCCTCATAGGTGAGACAGAAGCTTCCACTGGCTTCGCCGATCTGGAAGGAGACGGTAGAGGCCTGGGCGTGTTTCTTGGCATTGTTGATCAATTCCTGCACGATGCGGAAGAGATGCCGCTTGGTCAGCAGGTCCTTGCTCTCCATGCCTGGCATGTGCCCGGCGTGGAGCTCCAGTTGAAATGGAGCGGTATACGATTCCTTCTCCACATACATCTCAAGCGTCCGCAGCAAGCCGACCTCTTGCAGCAGATGGGGATTCAGCTCGAAGCAGCTCTCGCGCAAACCGACATTAATCATCTCGACAAATTGGATCATTGAATTCAGCTCTTGCTGACTGCCCCCGTGCAAGAGACCCTGTTCTCCTAACGCAATTAACCGTTTCTTGAGGAAGAACAGGTCCTGCATCGTCGTGTCATGAAGATCGGTGGCAATCCGAATCCGCTCCTCCTCCTGCAATTCGAACATCACCTTGCGGAACCACTGAATATCTGGCGCCGTGTCCTCCACAGGCAGTTGGGAGGCGAGTTGTTGGAGTCTTCTGGTCAGCTTGCGGATCAGCAGCACATTCTCCAGACTCACCTCCAGATAGGAGGTGATCAGTTGCAGCCAATGCAGCTCCTCCTTGCCCAGCATCGTATTGGATTTCTTCCGCGTGATGACCAGATAGCTCGTATACTCTTCATGGCTGTTCATCTCGATAAATGTATAGTACGGATCAATAGGCCTCGGGGAGGCGTCTGCAAGCTGCCTGATCTGAGCCGTATCGACTTCTCCCGCGTAGATGATTTCCGTATCGTTCCTGTATCGGAACACGACAGCGGCTCCTGTCACATGAAGAGTGTCCACAATCTCAGCGAGAATAATATCCTTCAGCTCGCGGAGGCTGGAGATTGTTCCGAGTTTCTTGGAGATGTTCTTCAATGCCGTGTTCAGGACGTGTTTCCTTGGGAACAGCACGGATTCAAAGCGTGTGGTCCAATACTCGGCTGAATAGAGCACCCATGTAATCAGAAGCAGTGAAGCAGTGAATAGGAACAGAATCTGCTTCTTATCCGCTGTAGTATGGATTAAACCTACATAACTCCCTGTAAGCAAGCTGACCGGAATAATGGCCAGCAGGCCAGCGGACAGAATTCGGCGAATCATAAGGTCGAAATCGTATAACTTGTCCGTAGCGATCATATAAGCAAATGAAATCGGGAAAAGCAGGATAATCCAACTTGTGTATATGAAATCTAAAGCTTGAATACCTTTAATCAATTTAGGGAGAAACGAAAAACAGATTACCGGTAAAAATGAGACCATACACGCTAGTCATACACTCTTGATGATGCTGGACATGTGAGATTGTTGCTTGCGGAATCTGACATACAGCATCGTTAAGATGTACATATTGAACAAAAATCCGAGCAGGAAAAAACCTAAGGTAACGGACGGATTATAAAGATGGATTTCATAGGCCGTCGTAGGATATAAGTACAAGAATCGGATTAAAAATCCTGTGGCGGCAAGTGCATACATGAACGACAAGATTCGTCTGGGTAGCCGTATGTCGCCCTTCTCCTCGAAGAAGACGACCAGGAAATGATAAAACACGATTGGCAGCATCATCATCAAGTTGGTAATGATAAGCTTACCCAAAATATCCCCTCGAATAGAAGCACCATAACTCATATAGATGAGCGCCATGGTCATAAAGACGGCTGCAAGCCATCTGGCGGATGGAGACTGGCGCATTTTTATCAGTAGCAAAATCGCCATAAACAAGCATACGAATTCCTCTATTGCTGGAATAATATCCTCAGTAATAGCGCTAACGTTAGTGACATCGATAGACTGCTCTGCCCCGTCTCTCATAATCACCAGTGTGTGTGCTTGCTCAACAGCTTGCCACTTCGTAACGAAGGGAGACTCGTCGGGAGGTCTGCCGTCCACCTGTTGGACGATGTCCCCAACCTGAATTCCTAGTCTAAAACCAGCGCCTTCTGGAGGTAGCTCCTTGACTATCCATTGCTGCTGGGGAGTTAGCTCCAGATAAATCCCGTGATAGGGAAAATAGAATGTAAGGAATGAGCACCACACCTGCAAGACAATAAACAGCGGAATCCCTAGCCATAATAGAAGCTTGCTCTTCATCGCAATAACACTTCCCTCTATTAATATATTTGTTATAATATGTATTGCAAGGTACTCGTCTGGGAAAGGGGTGACCTCCTATGCCTGCTATCCAGCTTAACCCGAAGCTGCACCGTGCCGTACATTTATTAAAAAGCGTCAAAGCACGTGATTTTGAAAGCTCTTTCATTAATAATCTGTCATTATCACAAGAAGAGTCCGCCGCACTGAATCGCTTATTTAATCATCCATCGAAAAGCGGGGAAGAAAAACGATCGAATGTTTTTTGGCTCTAACCGCCCTAGTTCTATTTTACCAAAAATAAAGAAATATTGCATAAATTTAGCAGTGTGCTAAGATGCAATCTTTTTTTCGTCTTCACGCAAATTTTTCTTCAATATTTGCATGAACACGCAACTGGTTGCGTGTTGACGCAACGAAAGTATGTGATGACATCAGGCGCAGTTAACCTTATCATAATTTACATAAATATGGAATTGAATTTGAGGCACGTAGGACGAAAGGGGGAAGTTAACAGATGAAGGATAGAGCGATGAGCCGATGGAGTACCTATGACCCCTATTATATCGAGTTAGGCGATAAAAAAATTGTCGACATCATCATTACCCACCATGCGCAGAATCGCTGGATTTCCCGGGTGGACAGTGGAAGGGCGGGGCTTGAGGAGATAGGCCATTTCAAATGGGATCGGCTGAAGCGTGGTCAGATTGAACCGTATTACCGGCACGATGAAGACGTCTATATCGTCGATGATGATCTTCTCATGGTTGTGAACTTTGCCGTATCCGAACAAGAGAGGGACCTGATCGGCAACCCTCTGCACAAGATGTTGATCATTACCTTCCTGGGCAGACTATCGGAATCGTTGGAGCTGCGAGATTTGAGAAGCTATTATTCGTGGCTGCGCCATTCCCGAAGAATGACCTTGGTGAAGAATGCCAGAACAAGAAAATGATACATAACCGATGAAACTAAAATGAGGCGAGAACCCTATGAAATCACTCACAGATCAGGAGCTAATGACGGTATATGAGGATGACGTCGAACTACAGCTTGAGAAGGAATTCCTTGACCTGCTGCTCATAGAGATCCATGCACGAGGACTAAGCACCGGACAGGAGAAGCAGGTGAAGGCGCGACAACTATTGATGTTGGGCAGCACGAAATAGAAAGGGCTCTACTCCTATTGACCTTGCTCACGCTCGTTGTAGATTCAGTGCTTATGGTTACCGCTTTAACGGTCTGAGGATTGAACTGACTCGACTAAGGACTTGCCGATCGGAATCTATTTAGCTATTGGAGAAAGTCTTATGATACGGGCAGTCTTTCTGCCATTTTACACGTAGCTGATGAACGCGATCTAATTGCGGCGTGTAAGCAGACTCCTCCTGCACTATGTTTAATAGCTTTCGCCGTTTCTGATTAACTTCATAATTAATATTTTTTCCTCTTTTGGAAACTGAGCTAAAATAGTGATCTCAGTGTTTGGAAAGCAAGATTGCATTCCTCTCTATCAATCAATAACCATATTTTTTCAATAGTATTGAAGGATCATGATGGTAGGCGTGTAAATATATTGAGTAAAGATGATTTCTTGAACTTTATTAATAGTATGTATCAAGAAAAATACAATGCTTTTCTCAAACGTTATGGCACGATGAATGTTAAATGCTTACCAAGAGAACAATTTTATAGTCATATTAATGGGCAACGCAAGAAGGGATTTTTTTATAACTTATTTAAGTGACATGTTGTCAAGCTAAATGTGACAGTTCTTCCATGGTGGCTTCACATCCCAGACATATTATAATGGAGCGCACCTCGTAGCGGAGGAAACCGTTCAAAGCAATGGAACGGTGGTTGGGAAGGCGAGTTATCTGCGCGGCAATGCGCTGGTGATGAGAGAGGACGCCGGGCTGTTAAATCAATACTGTCAGCTA
The DNA here is from genome assembly GCF_054955055.1 of Paenibacillus sp. J5. Classification (NCBI taxonomy): domain Bacteria; kingdom Bacillati; phylum Bacillota; class Bacilli; order Caryophanales; family Paenibacillaceae; genus Paenibacillus; species Paenibacillus sp. J5. The sequence continues at coordinate 62,807 of NZ_JBUEDD010000003.1, forward strand.
GTACCTATGGCTGGCTATTCCTTGTTCGAATCTACGGGGTTGTACTAAAAACGACTATCTGTAAATAGAAAATGAGGGGGGATTCTTATTAAGAGATTTTTATTTGTGAATAATAAAACAATTATTTCCTTTGGGTTATATTTAGTTTTAATATCTTTCATTCCTATATTAATATTATTTTTAATTGAAGTAAGCATGGTTACAAAAACGGTGATATCATTTTTATGGTTATTTTCGTTGTCATCATATTATTATTTTACTATATTAGATAAAAAAATATTTATAGGAAGTGAGGGTGTAGCATTTTGTTCACATAAAGTGAAAAAAGTTTTGAAATGGACAAATATTAAAGAAATCGGTGTTGTGGAGTATGCTCCTTTTCCAGTAGCCTATTCCGCTCGATTTATTTGTTTTTCGATAGACATAGGCAGTACTGGTAGAAGGATCTTGAAGTTCGAAGAAAATTATATTTATGTCAAATATCAAGAGGCTATAATTACAGAAATATTGAAGTATTGGGATAATGAAATAATCGGCCTAGATGATTCAGATAATTAAACTCACTTATTTCTTTCCCTTTGGATTTAGGGCTTCATTAATGTTCTCAATGTCTTTTTTTATCTGTTTGAGATCGTTATCAACGGATCTTTTGAACTCAGATTTGTTAATTGCAGTTCGGAAAACCAGCTTGATAATATATACAATGACAATAATAACCACCAATATTAACACTAGACCGCTTATTCCAACACCCTGCATTTATAAAACACCCCACTGTAGATAGCTCCAAGACTGGCTCAGCCCCGAAACTTGCGCATTTATCTATCATTGATTAAGGAATACAGTAACATAATAAGCAACGAACAACAGCAGCAGACATACGATGGAAAACAAGAGACGGAATCTAACAGAAACTTTTCGGAATAACAACGTTCCCAGACCTGTAGCCACGACTGATATGATCAAGGGATGAACTATAGCATAGTAATATTTCTGTTCCGTTGACAATAGATACGGCTCACTTAATGTAATGAGGTCAATCCTCAACGAAGATACGCAGAACATAATCAGCACTAAAACGGTATAAAATATGGAATACCATAACAAATACAGTCTCATCATACTCCCCCTAGGCGTTTTTATCCACTCGTGAACGGACAAGTGATCTTCATTGTGGTATCATAATCAATATATTACTATATTCCACAAAAATCCAGGCCGTTATAGTGAATAAGTAAATACAGATTGAGGTGATTCTTATGCTGCACTATGCTGGAAGCCCCATCATGCCTTGCCTGTAAGGGATGCGCAGTCCCTTGGCTCCTTTGCAGGCGGGGCCTTTTCCCAAGGGGTGTGGTGGAATGAAGAAGGCATCTGGTAATCGGACTCGAGCGTATTACAGGCATCATCGGCAACGGGTGATCAGGAGAAAGTGCAAGATCGTTGCGCGGTTTGGATGGGAAGTGAAGGCTGTCGGCAGGTTTGCCAAGGGGAAGATTCACTGTTCCTGCAGATACTGCAGGGCAAAGACTTGGGAGATCGGGTTTCCCAAATCCGAGCTTGTACGGAGACCCCCGATAGAGGTCTGTCCGATGGATGATGTGTGATGTGTGATGCATAGGGGCAGGAGCCTTGCTGTGCATCGTGGCTGCGAGGGTACAGAATGTAGAACATGCAGCCGTGATCCAATAATCCCGTCAACGGATGGCGCGGCCCTCGCCGCATGGGAGTCTGGTGTAACAAAGGTATGTGTGACTGGCATAACGTAGGCCACTACGGGGGAGCACATATTTCATAAGCCGTATGCCTGGGCAAAGTATCTGATCCTCGATCGGATACTTATTTTAGTTCCACGAATGAAAGGGCAGGTGTTCCTGATGAGGATGGCTTACATTTTGTTTGAGAAGATGACGACGTTAGACTTTGTTGGTTTCCATGAAGCGGTATCCTGGCTGAGCATTCTTAACGTGATGGAAGGGGTCTCGTGGGATCTGTGTGCGAACCAGGAGGAGATTACAGATGACCGAGGGATGACGATCAAAATACAGCACGTATGCCCTGATCTATCGGGGTATGATCTGATCTTTATCCCCGGCGGGATGCCGACTAGAGCCATGAGAGACGATACGGAGTTTGTGTCGTGGCTTCGCACGGCCCGTGATGTACCGTACAAAGTATCGGTCTGCACAGGTGCGTTGCTTCTGGGGGCGGCAGGGTTTTTGGAGGGCAAGAGGGCGACAACGAACCCGTCAGCATATGAGCTGCTGGAGCCATACTGCGCCGAGGTAGTTAAAGCACGTGTCGTGCGTGATGAGAATACTTACACAGGCGGCGGGGTCTCGGCCTCTATCGATCTGGGCTTATATCTGATTGAATCCTTGACGAATGCGGAGGTGGCGAGAAAGGTGCAAGCCAAGATGGACTATCCGTACTATCAGTCAGGAAACCTGACGAATGTATACATGCCTGACGAATTGTAGCCGGGTATAGCGACTCCATTGTAAGCTCGTATATCATGTCTCAACTCTCCATTAGTATCTTATTAGATACTTAGTCATAATAATGATCATACTTGTTCTATTTTATCTAAGTTCTATAATTGTATCATAAGCAGGATAGTAGCCGAGCTGATGTTGTCTATTGGCCAAGCCAGTAGCTGCTGAACCGATAGCACGACTAGCACGACATACAACTTCGGAAAGGTGATGCAGAGAATGAGTAATGACAATATGATGTGTGATTTGGAGACAGGTGTCTGTGGCGTGGTCGATGAGGAGCCCATCCAGGCCTTCGAGCTGGAGCAGAGGATGAAGAAAATAACGCTGTATTACGTGACGGACCCGATCTGCTCGCATTGCTGGGCACTTGAGCCTGTGCTCCATCGCTTCATTCAACAGTATGGTGCCTATTTTAATGTCCATACGGTCATGGGCGGCCTGCTGGCCAACTGGCATGGGTTCAGCGATGCTTCGAATGGGATTCGAAACCCTGCCGATGTGGAGCATCATTGGAAGGAAGTAGGCGAGCATTCGCGCATGCCGATCGACGGAACGTTATGGGGGACGAATCCTATCCAATCCTCGTACCCGCCATCCCGAGTTTTTAAAGTGATTCAGACCCGTCATGAGGGAAGAGAGAATGAATTTTTGCGGAGAGCGAGAGAGGCCGTATTTGCCTTTAATCTCAATATCGGGGAAACGCAGGTACTCATGGAGCTCGTCAACCAGATGGGGCTGAATGGGGCGCAGATAGTGGAACAATCCGAGCTCGAAGAGGCGCAGAATCTGCTGGAGCAAGATTTTGACCTTGTAGCCAGACTCGGCGTCAGAGGCTTCCCAACCATCATCATGATGGATGAGGAGGGCAAAGGAGTGAAGATTGTTGGCGCTCGGACATTGGAAACCTACGTGGACGCTCTGGAGCAGCTCTTGAAGAACCAGGTGAAGCCGAAGCCGGTTCGCCCCCTGGCGAAGTGGATGGAGGAGAGCCCGCTGTTGTTCTCGAAGGAAATCGAAGTGATGTACGGAGTCGAGTCCAGTGAGGTTGCGGGGCTGATTGCCGCGGAGCTGCCAGAGGATTCCTATCGCATTGAGCATATCCTGGGGGAATTGTACGTTGTGAATTCAGCGAGAGAGGGAAGAGGCTAAGCTTCCTGTTTTGTAATCAAAGACCCCGCACTATAACGCTCATCCAAGCATAACCTCTGGTGTAGCAGGTATGCTTGGATGTAGCTGGAATCAACCTGACGCCACAGCGCTACAACGTTTGGCCGCTATCTACCGTAATAATCTGCCCCGTCATCGATTCCTGCTCCAGAGCGGAGCAGATCATGGAGGCAATATCCTCAGGTGTTGCAATCTGCTGCAACAGAAGATGTGGAGCGAGCTTCTTCATCTGCTCCTCTCTTCCGGCCCACCATCTCGTCTCGACCGCTCCGGGCACGATGCAGTTGACGCGAATATCGGGGGCTAGAGCCCGAGCCAGTGATTTCGTCAGGCCATGGACCGCAGCCTTCGATACGGCGTAGGGGAGTGAAGAGCCTAGCCCGGTCTGCCCTGCAATACTGCCCAGATTAACGATGGCGCCCTGTTTATTTTCCTTCATGAGCGGCGCTACTGCCCGCGCGCAATAGAACATCCCTTTCACATTAACATCGAACAGCTCATCCCACACCTCTCCGGTCACATCCTCCAGATTGCTCATGGGAATATGGCTCGTAATACTGGCGTTGTTAACGAGCATGTCCACCGTTCCGAATTGCTGGGCGATCGTATCGATCATCCTGCGGACATCCGTATCCTGGGATACGTCGGCTTGTATGGCGATCGCTTGACCGCCCTCGCTGAGAATGTGCTGCACGGTTTCCTCCGCATCAGACTGCGAGCGAGAATAGTTCACGACTACAGTTGCTCCCCGCTTCGCCAGCAGAAGACTTGTCGCTCTGCCAATGCCGGTGCCGCCCCCCGTAACCAGGGCGATCTTGTTGAGTAATTGCATGTAATTGGCTCCTCTAATGAAATATGGGTTTCGTCTCATTATATCTCTTCTGAACTTATTTGTATAATTGACCTGAGGAGAAGCCACAAGCTTGCACATGCATAATTATTCCTCATTCAGGCAGCGGACGAGAACGAGGCGTCACCCCTTCGCCTCCAGATTGATCCGGTATTCCTGCGGCGTGACGGAGTAATACTTCTTGAACACCTTGAAGAAATAATTCGGGTTCTGATAGCCGAGCTTGAGCGCCACCTCGAAATTTTTGAGCTTGTGATCAGCGAGCAGCTCCACGGCCTTCTCCATCTTCAGTCGCAGCACGTAGTCGCTGACATTAATGCCGGTCTCCAGCTTGAATACTCTGGAGATATGAACCGGATGCATATACATGTAGTCCGCGATCGCTTGCAGCGATATATCCTCGGCCAGATGCTCGCGTATAAACCGCTGGATGCGTCCCACGACATGGCTGCGGTCGCTGCGCGCGGTGTTCTCTGTCGACTGGCGAACCATGGAGAGAGCCTGCAAGGACCAGTTCTTCAGACTGGTCATCGTACAGCCAGGCAGCATGCCGGAGATATTGGCCAGGCCGCTGCCAAGCATGGCGCTCAGCTCCCGCCCATTCTTATGAGCATAGGTGCTGAAGGAGGCATAGATGAAGAATAACGCTTCCTGCACATGCTCCTGCGAGCTGGTTCGCTCGCGGGTAAGCTCCTCCATAATGGCCAGCAGCTTCTGCTCGGCCTGCACCCAACTACCGGACTCCATCAGATGAACGAGCAGCGGCGGCTCGTACAGCTTCTGTAATGCCCGCACAGGCAACTGCTCCTCCTCCTCGGATACATAGACGAACAGGTCGCTCTGACTGCCGATATGCCGTCGCATCGAGAGCAGCGCATCCTGGTACAGCTTGCCCACATCCTCGGGGAAGGTACCCCAGCCGCCGATCAGTACAGAGATGGTGCCCTTGAGATAGCGGTTGACGTTCAACTGTAGCTGCGCCGCCAGATGCTTGAGCTGCTCCTCTGTACCTGCCTCCGCTGCATCATGGGGCTGCTTCGTCTCCTGTGGAATCACCAGAAATACGAGATAGCCATGGACATCCTTGCACGGCCAGAGGGAGAAGCGATCGCTGAATATTTCCTCCGCCATATTGCCGATCGCGTATTCCATGATCGAGGTATGATAGTAATTTTGCTCTGCCAGCCGATCCTCCAGTCGCGCGATCATAAGCGCAGCCGGTCTGCCCAGCACCTGCTCCAGATGGAGCAGAGATAGCTGCTCTGCCAGCTTGTCAGGCGCATACTTCATGCCCTGCAGCAGTTGATTCAGCAGCTCGCTGCGCAGCATCGGCAGATTGGCCTGCAGCGCCAGCCGGGCGCGCTCCAATGTAGCGCTTGACTCCTGCTCCAGCAGTAGCTGGCTGACACTCTGCCCCACACGCTCCAGCAGCTCATTATCGCTTACGGGCTTCAACAGATAGTCGCTTGTTCCGAGTGCCATCGCTTCCTTCGCATAATCGAACTCGGCGTGGCCTGACAGTACGATCGTCTTGATCCTGCGCCAATGGGTGCGAATCATCTGCAGCAGCTCCAGGCCGCCCATCTGCGGCATGCAGATGTCCGAGATGACGATGTCGATCGAGTGGGTCTGCAGCAGCTCCAATGCTTCAATGCCGGAGTAGGCCTTCAATACCGTGCTGATCCCGATACGCTCCCACGCGATCGTGTCTGCCAGGCCGTCCACTACGCTGCTCTCATCATCAACAATCATTAAACGAAACATATGGGCCGCCTCCTGTTCTATATAGGGCTATTAGGTGCTAGTATACGGATGCCTTCGATGCTGGTGCTGTTATTCAACGCTATCATTCAACGCTATCATTCAACGGTTATCGTCCTTATCTCCTTGTGAAGCATCTGTCATCGTATCCTCCTCCCACAACAGCTCGACCCGGAGGCCGCCTAGCGGAGACTCGGAGAAGCGCAGCCCTGCTCCTTCGCCGTAGCGGTGAATGAGCCGTTGGTGGATATTCCACAGCCCGAACCCGTGATGCTCCGCAGGCTCAACGCTCATCCGGCGCTGGAGCTCGGCAATAACCGCCTGTGGCACGCCTGCGCCCTTATTATCGATGACAAGGCGATATGCTCTCCCGTTGCGCTCTCCCCAGATATGGATAATGGCAAATTCCAGACTGCTCTCCACCCCATGGATAACCGCGTTCTCTACGACCGGCTGCAGCAGCAGCCGCGGCATCTCCAGCTCCATCATCTCGTCAGGAACTTCAATCTCGTAGGTCAGCCGCTGCAATCTCAACGTCTGAATCTGCAGATAGTTGTCCAGCAGTCTGATCTCCTCGCTAAGGGGCGCAGTCGACCTCTCCAGACGTGTCGTGTAGCGGTAGTACTCGCCGAGGCTGAGCGACATGGCGATGACGGCTTCCTTATCCCCAAGACTCGCCATGTTCTTAATATAGAACAGGCAATTATACAGGAAATGCGGATTGATCTGCGATTGAAGCTGCTTCAGGGTCGCTTCCTTGGAGCGCAGCGTCTCCTTGTATACCTTCTCAATCAGCTCCTCGATCTGCTCCGCCATCTTGTTGAAGCTATTGAACAGATAACTGAACTCATGACCGGCCTGCTGCTCCAGCCGGGTCGCATAGTTGCCGTGGCTGATGCGCCGCACGCCCTGCAGCAGCAGAGAGATCGGGCGCTGAACATTGCGATACAGGATTAGCATCAGCAGCAAGATGAGGGCCAGCAACAGCCCGACTGACAGATAGAATACATTACGGCTGAGCGTAATGGGCGAGTACACCTCATCCAGCCGGGTGAAGTCGACCAGGTACCACCCCAGGCTGTCCGAGCGAATGTAGTTGATGACATATTTGCGGCTGTCCCAGGAGAAGGTGTGACTGCCTTGCTTGCCGAGCTCCAGCCTGTTCAGGCCAGCGGCTGCGCCTGCTACAGCGGCCTTGTCGGCGGAGCTGTTGGCCAGTGGAGCCGCCCCGGGGAAATACAGGAAGGGCTCGCCTGTCGAGCCCTGCTTCAGATGATCCAGCATATTGATCATATTCTGGCTGGCGAAGCGGACCTCGACCACCAGTTGCGGATCATACAGTGATTCGCGCATCCAACTGAAATAGCTAAGCTGCCCGTCGGCCTCCTGCAACTGCCAGCGCTGCTTGGGGGTGCGGGCGACATAATCACTGTTGTACATGACGGAGTAGTCCGTCGATAACGCTTCCTGGGCATCCTTAATAAAGAGCACAATCTGGTTGTCCCAACTGCTGGTGGATACCTGCATATTGAGCATATCGGTAATGCGTGTCTGACGCTCGACCCGCTGGAGCGGCGTGCTGCGCTCCCGTTCATACAGATAGTCCCGGATGCTATCGTCGCTGCCAGCCACCACTGCGAACTTGGCCAGTTGCCCAACCGTCATCTCTAGCTGACTCATGACAAAGGCCAGCCGGTTGCTCTGCCCCTGCTCCACCGCCTGCTCGACGACCTGCAGGCTGACGCGGTGTGAATAGCTGTAGAGCATAATAATCAGCGCCACTATAAAGATGATCATCAGCGTCACCTTGGCAAAGGTATTCATAGGAAGCAGATTTCGTCTGCGCATGCTGTTCCCCCCTGGTGATGTTGGCGGCTGGAGTGAAGCGCCATAATGTCATGATGATGACGGCTCTCACTCCTGCGCCCACTCCCGCTCCCGCTGTTCGCGATCGATTAAAGTCTGGAATTGCTCGTTGGCCCGCTCCGCTGCATGTTGAATATCCTCTCCGAGGATACCGCGCACGACGATGTTGCCGATGATGTCCCGTGCCTCCTTCACATGAATGACCTTGGGCCGATCATGGCTGATGCCGCTACGGATGGAGCCGTTAATGATCGGGATCAGCTCAGCCGGAAAGCCAGACACTCCCTCGGGAATCGTCCATAGCGAATTGCGTGCGCCGGGGTTGCCGATCTTTTGCGCTTCCAGCACCTGCTCCTTGCTGGAGGCCCAGCGGATGAATGCCCATGATGCTTCCGGCTGAGCGGACTTCGGATTGAGGCTGATGCTCCATGCGGTCGTGCTGTAGGGCTTGCTTCCTGCCGATCCCGCTGGAAATAGCGCGTAGCCGATCTTGTCTGCGTAGAGAGACCGTCCGCTCGTGAACAGGGAATAGGTGGCGCTGGCATCGGTGAAGAAGGCGGCTTTGCCCTGGGAGAAAAATTCCGCTGCCTGCGGCCAACTCATCTTGAGCACCTCCGCAGGGCCATAGCTCCGCAGCAGGTCGATGTAGCGCTTCATACCCCGGATCGTCTCGGCGGAGTGGAGAGTGGCCGTGTTCCCTTGCTGAAAATCTCCTCCCTCTGAGTAGATGAAGGAGGAGAGCTGCGTCACGAGCGCATTCGCCTGACCGCGGGCGACAAAGCCATAGACCCCCTCTTGCGGACGGTGCAGCCTTGCTGCCGCTGCAGCCAGCTCGTCCAGTGTCTTGGGCACCTCCAGCCCGGCTTGCGCGAGGAGATCTTTGCGGTAATACAGAATCTGCTGCTCGGTTGATAGAGGAATCGACAGCAGCTTGCCGCCGATGGTCACCGAATCCATAGCTGTACTGGAGAAATCCGCTACATCATACAGCGGGTCCTCTGCCGTATAGTCGCTCAGCTCTGCAAGCCACCCGTTCTTATCAAATAGCTGGATTTCCTCCAGTGGACGGATCATGAAGACATCAGGCGTCGGACTGGCTACCGATAGCTGCACGGACAGCTTCTGACTGAGCTGGACATCGGTCAGGCTCTGTAGATCGACCTTAATGCCTGTCGCCTGCTCGAACTCCGGCAGATGCGCCTTCAACGATTCGACGAGCGGATTTTTCGCCATGTATGCCGTAATTCTTCGCTCTGTCGAGGCCTTGTCCACCGGCTTGGGCAATGAAGAGCCGCCGCCAGGCAGGCAGGCGGTACAGGCAAGCACCAGCACCAGGAGTGCGAGCATCGCCTTCGGTGCGCGGAAGTCTAGTAGGCTGTTCATCGTTGTTCGTACCTCCTTTGCAACAGGCTATGAAGAATGCCAGGCACCACATCGTCTATATGAACCATTCACGTGTCATTTGGCAGTTATAGACGCTGAATAAGTCGAGTTTCAGGTTTCACTGTTAGCACATTGCGGGCCTCTAGGCGGGAGCTCTGCTGTGCAGTGTGTATAGTTTAGATTTTAAAGCGTTTACAATCGAATGAACATGAAAGAATATTAACTATTCAGGTAAAATTTTAACGTCTCGTCTTCCATTATACACGATGCTCTCCCACCAGAATGACAGGGCACGCTGAGCAGAAGCCGCTATGGACAAGAGAGGGCTTCGTGGAAGTAGGCGCAAGTTAGAGGGTCATGTATGAAATGAAACGGTTTCCCTAATATTAAGGAGGACTACGGTATAACGCGAACAACAGGGGGCACACATGAGACGAACGAAAGGGAAGCTAATCGTATCCGCCCTGGGCGGTGTTCATGAAATCGGCAAAAATATGTATATGGTGCAATACGGGGAGGATATTGTCCTTATCGATTGCGGCTCCAAATTTCCGAATGAGAGCTTGCCGGGGATCGACCTGATTATCCCGGATGTGAAATATGTGCTGGAGAATGTGCAAAAGGTACGAGCGCTGCTGGTCACGCATGGTCATGAAGACCATATCGGAGGCATCCCGTATCTGCTCAAGCAGTTGAACGTGCCGATCTACGCTTCCCGCCTGACGCTTGGCCTGATCGAGGTGAAGCTGGTGGAGCATAAGCTGGTGGAGCGGACGGAGCTGAACCGTATTGAGCCGCATTCCAGGCTCTCGCTTGGTGCGATCCAGGTGGAGTTCTTCCAGACGAATCACAGTATCCCGGACTGTCTGGGCATCGTCCTGCGGACACCGGCAGGCACGGTCGTACATACCGGAGATTTCAAGTTTGACCTGTCACCCGCGAACCGGCAATACCCGGATCTGCACCGGATGGCAGAGATCGGCAAGCAGGGTGTCACCCTGCTGCTATCTGAGAGCACCAATGCCGAACGGCCCGGCTTCACGCCATCAGAGCGTGTAGTTGGCGCGCATATCCTGGAGGCGTTCCAGCAAGCAACACAGCAGGTATTCATCTCGACCTTCGCTTCGAATGTCAATCGTGTCCAGCAGATTGTGGATGCTGCTGTACACACGAACCGCAAGCTAGTACTGCTGGGTCGCAGCATGGTCAATGTCGTTCAGGTGGCACGGCAGCTAGGATATCTGAGAGTGCCAGATCAGCTCATCATCGAGCCGGACGAGACGGAGCGCTATGCTCCCGAGCAGATAGCTGTTCTATGTACCGGCAGCCAAGGGGAGCCGCTTGCTGCTCTTGCCCGGCTCGCCAGCTCGACGCACCGGCAACTGGACATTCTACCCGGCGATACCGTCATTCTGGCGGCGAATGCGATTCCCGGCAACACCAAGAACGTATCCAAGGTGATTGATAACCTGTACATGCTGGGTGCCAAAGTGATCTATGGAGGCGATACAGGCCTGCATGTGTCGGGGCATGGCTGCCAGGAGGAGCTGAAGCTGATGCTGAGCCTGATGCAGCCTGAGTACTTCATCCCGGTGCATGGCGAATACCGGATGCTATACAGGCACAAGCTGCTGGCGGAATCCGTCGGTGTGAAGCCGGAGCATATCTTTATTCTGGACAATGGAGAGACCGTGGAGCTGCAGGAGGGTCGTGCACAGCTTGGAGATCACATCCCGTCAGGCAATACGCTGGTGGATGGCCTGGGCATCGGTGATGTGGGCAGCATCGTCCTGCGCGACCGCAAGCAGTTGGCTGCTGACGGCATCCTGATCATGATCGTCACGCTGAGCAAGGATGAACGAGAGGTACTGTCCGGCCCGGATATTATTACGAGGGGCTTCGTCTATGTCAGGGACTCCCAAGAGCTGATGCGAGATATTTATGCTCTTGCAGGAGAGGCCGTGCAGTCGTTGCTCGGGGATAAGTCTATCTCGTGGAGCATGATGAAGCAGAGCTTGAAGGAGAAGCTGGGTCACTACTTGTACAGGGAGACAGGGCGGAGGCCGATGATTGTACCGATTATTATTGAAGTGTAACAAGGAAGGGAGCGCGGCCTCGACATGCTGGAAGCCGCGCTCTCTATGCCTTGAGCCGTCTGAGGCTGTGGGCCTCGCCCTGATAGCCGTAATCCCCGTAATATGCGTAGTAATTGGCGTAATAGCCTGAACATCTGATGAATCCGAACAGGCAGCCTCGTCCGCCCTGCGGCTACTCTTGCCGGATGAGCTCGCTATCCTTGGGGAGCAGCAACGCGAACAGCCCGAGCAGAGGGAGATAGGCGCACCATTGAATCATGATGGTTACCCCGTGAATATCCATTAACCAGCCCATCAGCACGGAGCCGAGTCCGCCCAGACCGAAGGAGAGGCCGAAGAGCAGGCCGGCAACAGTGCCGATATGGCCTGGCAGCAGCTCCTGGGCATAGACGATGATCACGGAGAACCCGGACATCAGGATGAGTCCAATCACGATGCAGAGCAGCACCGAGGCCGTCGGGCCGGCATAGGGCAGCAGCAAGGAAAATGGGGCGGTTCCCAATATGGAGAACCAGATCATCCTCTGCCGACCGAAGCGATCGGCGAGCGGCCCCCCTAGCAACGTGCCTGCCATGCCTGCGAATTGCAGCGCGAATAGACAGATCTGTGCGGCGGACAGCGGCAAGTCATAACGTTCCATGTAATAAAAGGCATAATAACCGGTCATGCTAGCCAAATATACGAATTTCGAAAATAACATTAATATAAGAATCGACATGGCGTAAATGGTGAAACGCTTGCTAAGCGGCTTGGGAGCCAGCTTGCCAGGCGTCCTGCTTCTCCGACGCTGCGCCGACCGCTGCAGCGCTCCGGCGTACCATCTGGCGATAACCGACTGGACGACGATGCCGATGACTGCCAGGAGCGTGAACCATAGGAAGCCCCGCTGGCCGAGCGGCATCACAATGAATACCACCATGAGCGGCGCCAGTGCTTGTCCTGTATTGCCGCCGACCTGGAAGATCGACTGTGCCAGCCCCTTCTTCTGGCCTGCGGCCAGATGTGCGACCCGGGATGACTCCGGGTGCAGCACGGAGGAGCCGACTCCGATCAGCGCTGCGGCGAGCAGCAGCATGCCGAAGGAGGGAGCAAGCGCAAGGCAGACCATGCCCAGGAGCGTAAACAGCATGCCAGCCGGGAGCAGAGCGGGTGTCGGTCTGCGATCGGTATAGGCGCCAATCAACGGTTGCAGGATCGAAGCAGTCAGATTAAGGGTGAAGGCGATCCAGCCGATCTGGGTGAAGCTTAGCTGCAGGCTTTGCTGGAACAGCGGGAAGACAGCCGGTACAACGGACTGCATCGCATCATTAAGCAGGTGAGCGGTGCTGACACCCAGCAGCACCGTCATCGCAGCGGCCGGGACAGCCTCGGGTGCGCTGGCTGATACGGACGCAGCATTCTGATCCGTTATACGGGGCGCTTCGCTCGCAGCAGCAGATTCATGTGCTGTGGATGCAGGGGGTACGAGCTTGTTCATGTGACAACATCCTGTTCTATGATATTTTATTTCCCTCATCGTACAGCGCCACACCCCTCGTTGCATTACGAAAGTTGCTTGGAATGAGAGCAATATTTGCTATAATGAACGAAGGTGATGAAGGATGCATATGAAGATCGAGCTGTCGCAGCTAGAGCTGCACCGAATCGAGAATCGCTTTGAGAATGTGCCCCATCTGCATGAGCAGCAGTTCCAGATTACGGTTCCTGTGCGGGGGCGCTGCAGCTTCACGCATGAGAACAGGCACTGGGTGCTTGGTGTGGGGGAAGGGCTAGTCCTGCATCCGCGTGACCGGCACTCTCTGCAACTGGAAGCGGGTGACGGCCTGATCATCATCATCGCCAATGAGCGCGGTCTGCATCAGGAGGAGGGAGGAGCAGGGCGAGAATATGCCTTGCGGCAGCAGTTTAATCCGCAGGAGCTGTCGAGCTTCTTCCATGACTGGGCAGCCGGGCTGTTCGGGCCGACTCCGGCTGAGCAGATGGCGCTGGAGGAAAAGAAGCAGAGGCGCTACAGTATATTCGCCGCTTGCTAGGAGCCGCTGAGCCGCAGCAAGCGGATCAATGGAGCCGCCTGCGCCTGGGAAGCGAGGATGTCCATATTCGGCGGGTGCTGGAATATATTCATGATTGTTATCGGGAGCAGGTTAGTCTTGATGCGTTGGCGGCCTTAGCCTTGCAAAGTCGTTATCACTTCATCCGTTCCTTCAAGTCCCGTACCGGCCAGACGCCTTATCAATATGTGCTGCGCTTGCGTATGGAGGAGGCGGCGAGGCTGCTGAGACATTCGGAGGAGACGGTGACGGACATCGGCTTTCATGTGGGCTTTTCCAGCATCAGCCCGTTTTATCGCATATTTTCAAAGTTCTGGGGGATGTCGCCGGATCACTATCGCCAGCAATATCGCCCATCTATACATTAAACCAGGGAGCTGAGCCTAATGAGCGAGCAGTACAATGAGCAAGAGCTTATCGCATTTATAGCAGACAAGTCGGGGGCCTCCACCGCCGATATAAAGCAGGTGCTCCAGCATGAGCAGGCTTACGTCAACAGCAGGCAGGAGGACAGCAAGGGAGAGATCGACATCGACATCGACGAGTTGGTCGACTATGTGCTTGCGCGTCCGGGGATGAAGCTGGACGAGCTGACAGTGGAAACGATATTGGAGAGCGAGATGGACTTTCTGGTGAAGAAGGGGATCGCCGGATATTTGGATTAAGTCGCGGACTGTACAGGCTGCTTGAGCCGGATGGATGCCGCAAGATCGAGGCCGTTGTGCTTGAGGAAGGAACACTTCTTCAGGCGCAGCGGCCTTATTGGTGTGCTTGTGCCATGATTTCAATGAATGACCTGAAGCCAGTGACTAATGAGCTTCCAGCAGCGCAAGAGGGCAACAGTCATTATGTATCGACCCTATACTCGTTTCAGATTGGTTTAAGGTAATAAGACTAAAGTAGGAGGTATAATTAACCAGCCTATGGAGGCTGAATATAGCTGCTAATCCAATCTGCTTGGGGGAATCAAACGATGAAAATGACGGTCGGTAAGAAGCTGTTGGCTGGATTTATGAGTGTACTGCTGCTGATGGGTCTCGTAGGTGGGATCGCTATAAGTAGAATGCAGGATATGAGAATACAGGCTAATGAGGTACAGGAGGTGTGGATTCCGGGATCAGAGCTGTTGTCAGGAATGACGGCTGCCATTATTAACACCGAACGGCTGGCTCTGAAATATGTGATGACCGAAGAGAGCGATGCTCGCGAGCAATTATCGGAGCAGATCAAGACGATGCTGAACGAGCTGCAAACCTCCAGCGAGACATACATTTCCCTGGCGCCATTGGAGGAGCAGAGGACGCTGGCAGAGCAACTGCTGGAGATACATAGCGCAATGACGAGCAAGCTGGAGCAGTTATACCGCTACGATCAGGCTGGCAACCAGTCGGGCATCGCTCAGGCGGCAGAGGAATTGCAAACCTACATTGGCGGCGTGCTGGAGAAAATCAGGGAGCTGACTCAGATGAACAAGCAACTGATGGACACGGCGCTGGAGCAATCGCAGCAGGATTCATCCGCCGGTATTGCTCTTGTGACGGTACTGGTCTTAGTAGCCATAGTCGTCGGCGCCGCGATAGCTTATCTGATCTCCCGGCAGATTTCCCGGCCGATCCATTCCATGGCTTTGGCGGCTCAACGGATCGCTGAAGGGGAGCTGAGCGCGCCGCCGCTGGCTGTGAACAATCGCGATGAGATAGGGGAGCTGGCGCTTTCCTTTAATACGATGGCGGGTAACCTGCGTCGTCTGATTGGCGAAGTTAGCCAAGGAGTGGAGCATGTAGCTGCTGCAGCAGAGGAACTGACCGCCGGCTCTGAGCACATTCGCGGCAATGCAGAGCAGATTGCCGCGACAGCCGAGCAGTTGGCGCAGGGCGCGCAGAAGCAGGCTCAGAGTCTTGAGGAAAACTCCAAATCGTTCGGTGAACTGTCGGATAGTGTGCAGCATATTGCTGCCAATGCCGAGATGGTTTCAGGTACGGCCGTCCACGCGGCGGAGCTGGCCTCCAATGGCAACCTGCGCGTGCAGGCAGTTATTGGCCAGATGCAATCTGTGGGAACAACCGTCTCCAATCTGGCGCGGGCAGTAGAAGGGCTGGGGACGAGGTCGCGCAAGGCAGGCGACATAGTGGGCGTCATTACAGGTATTGCCCGACAGACGAACCTGCTCGCGCTCAATGCCGCGATCGAAGCGGCCCGCGTCGGCGAGCTCGGCAAGGGATTCGGGGTGGTCGCCAACGAGGTTCGCCAACTGGCGGAGCAGTCGGCCGCCTCTGCTGATCAGATCGCTGCCCTCATCGGCTCTATGCAGAACGATATGAATCAGGTGGCGGAACTGATGGAAGCCGGGGAGCGCGAAGTGGCAGACGGAATCGCCGCCGTAAGGCTTGCTGGCGACACCTTTGCAGATATTCAGCAGTCGGTGAGTGAGGTAGCCGGACAGATTGAGGAAGTGTCTGCCGCCTCGGAGGAGATGTCGGCGGGCACGGAGCAGATTGCCCATTCCATCGCGGTGGTCTCCTCTATTGCCGTTAGCGCTTCGGCGGGCACGGAGCATGTTGCGCAGTCCGCATCAGGCCAGCTCTCCTCGATGCAGGAGATAACGGCATCGGCACAGTCGTTGTCGGTGATGGCCGAGCGTTTGAACCAACTGATCGGAAAGTTTAAGGTATAAGCAGACAAGTATTGCGGCACAAGCGGCCATTGGGGTAACAGTGCCATGGCTGCATTCCCCCTCTTTTCCTGCGGATATTATACTACCCGTAACAGGCAGTCCTATGGAGCGGCGGGTTACTGTACAGCATGAGATAGAACGTGTTCTCGTGGTCTGCCATTCAACCTTGTATTGGAGAAGGGGCTCATCGTTTCGAGAGGCTGGTCAGCACCTCAACATGAAATGAGAGCCCCGTTTCTCAGGTCTAATCCATCCCTTGTAAGAGATGCTGCTGCTGAGCTAGTGCGCTGTGAAGATTACATCCGAATGGGATACATTACGTATAGATAGATGATACTCTGCCATTGGTGAAGGTGACATAAGTGAAGTCACGGTAACCCCAAGTTTCGATCGTTATTCGGGAGGAGGTTGCCACGCTTGTCGTGTACGGATCTCCCCAGGATAACCTGACCTGCTCCTTGGTCATGCCGATAGAGATTTTTTCTGCTCTAATTGTGGCCCAGGTAGAGCTAGACCAGTTGTATGTCTTATAAGGATCGTAATTAAGGAAGTAGTAGCTGCTCTTCAGCATGCTGGTAATATACGATTCGCTGTATTGATCGCTCACTACCGTGTAGCCGCCGCCGGTTTTGAAGATGATCTGGAATAGTCCCCGGTAGTTGGGTTCAATATCGGTAATGGTGAGCTTGCTGAAGCGTTCCCTGTCCTCAAAATGATTCGCCCAGAACGTTTTGCCAATCCAGTTGTACAGGTCGCCTTGCTCCTTCCGCTTGATCAGTCGGTAGGTCTTGTCGCTGTACACCAACAGGCTTCCGTTCCCCATCGACACTTCCATAGTATGCCATGATGCATCCCATTTCAGCTTGGCGCCGAGCGCCTTGGATAGCAATGCTGCGGGAAATACGGTCTGACTGTCCTCTACTCGGACAGCACCGTTCATCGTGATGGTCTTGCCATTCACCTGGGCGGATGCCTTCCCCGTAGTCAGCACGATCGTGTCCTTGCCTACCTTGATTTGGAACGACTTGCTGGCAGCATTGTAGGCGATCTTCCCGCCCAGCGCTTCAAACACGCTCTTCAGTGGAAGGTAGGTGACGCCGCTGATTTGTTTGGCACCATCAAGGGGGGTGTCAAGGCTCGCAGTCAATGTGACGGTTTGGGACAACCCTCCCATCATGACGGTTACCTGGCTCTGCCCAACCCCGGTCGCCTGCAGCGTGCCGTCTGCATTCGCCTTGAACAGATGCGGCTTCTCTATACGGATATCTGCTTGTGATAACGGGAGCTGTTCCTTGGAACCGTTGGATGGGTAGAAATAGATGGTTGCTTTAGTTTTGCCCCCAACGCGGATATGATCGGTATCAACAGAAAATTCAAACTTGGATATATGTGGGAGATCTACGTCTGCCGAACCTCTGCTGCTTACGATTTTCCATTGCCCACTCTTGAGCTTCAAGAAAAAATAATAGTCGGCGTTATATTCAGACCGATAGTAATAAGGTGATACGAGCTTCTCTGCGCCAACGATACCTTCCAGAGGCTCTATTGGATCAAAATATGATATTTTGGACAGCGTGCCGTCGTTATTAAGCAGGATTAAATTCCGTCCTGAATACACTATGCTCTTGATGCCGGAGGCGATCAATTTCGGTTTAACCTTCAGGTTATCATCAAAACTTAATGGATCATACAGAGTGACTTCACCGTTCTTGTCTAATATAGCAGCACTGGGATTTGACCCATCCCAGCTGACAGCCGCCATTGTAATGCTGCTCCAATCTGTGATGTGGCCTAGAGGCTCCTTCCAGCCGCCGAGGCGCAGTGCACCATCACGATCAATCGTGAGCAGAATGTTGTGCGAAGACGCAATACGTACAATGTTGCTGCGCTCCTTCACCTGACCCTCCACCGTCCAGACCGTACCATCTGATTTCAACCAGTACCCCTCTGCCAGTTGAACGACGCCAGTTGCGCCGGGTACAAGTGTTAGCTTGCCCTCCGTGTTGGAGCCCCATTGCACAATCTTGCCATCCTCAGTCAGCCCGAGATAACCTCTTAGGCCGGGCTCAATATCGACGAGTTTGAACTCGTTATTGAGTTTGGAGCCGTTGGCTACACTCATCCATACGCTCCCATCCTTCAGCAGAATGTTCTCGTCATCCACAATATCTACAATTCCCGGATTTCCCGCCGCTTGGGCGGATGTTGCTGGGAGGGTGCTTGCCGCTCCTAACAGGATACAGCAAGCCACACATAGCGCTATAATACGTTTCAAGTAAAGGACACCCTTTCCATTTCAGTAGAATGGTAGTATTATACTATGTTTTATTAATGAATGGGTATATTTTCCTATGGGCGAGTGCAATTATTGTCGAGTGACATTGACATTCAAGCCGGAAGGGAGGGATACGTAAGGATACGCCCTTTCGATGTCCATGCCAAAAAGGAGAATGGCGCTTCAGCCATCCTCCCCATTGAACAGATCGTTACCTTACGATCAACACCGGACATTTAGAATATTGAGAGACTTTATGACTGACGCTGCCGAGCATCAGCTCCTTGATGCCGCTCAGACCACGGCTGCCGACGATGATCAGATCGCAGCTCTGCTGCTGGGCGAAATCGAGTATCATCTGAGCGGGGTCCCCGGTCATGTAGTAGGTGCGGAGGTCTTGGATGCCGGACTGCTCCGCCAGTGCTGCTGCCCGGTGAAGAATCTGCTCGCCCTCCCGCTTTAGCTCCTCGATCATCGTTGTAAAATAATCCTCCGGTACATACGTCATGCCTACGAAGGCCGCTGTGCTCGCGCCCGCCTCCTTGCCGACATAGACAACGTTCAGCTCCGACTGCTGCTCCTTAGCCAGATGAAAGGCGGTATCCAGCACCTTATGGCTCATTTCCGATCCGTCAATCGCGACGACAATTTTCGTGAACATTCGCTTCAGCTCCTTCATGCTTTGTGATTCATTCCCCAGGCCGTTGCCTTCCTTACCATCGTACTCCTTTCCCCTGATCCGCAGCAAGTGCTTCCGCACGGATGTCTCGAACATCCGGTCGACTTATGAACACTTTGCGAAGCGGCATTCGCGTAAGGCTACCACCCTGCTGCACAGCATACACCGAGTGGAACGTAAGTCAGAAGCTATGGCTGACGGCCTCCCGAGCGATGGCAAGCAGCATCGTTCGATTCTCCTTTTAATATCCAATAATATCGATGAGTTAAGTTTAAATTAATTCAACTCAACAAATCAAGGAGGTAGTCGGTAATTCGGCCGAGGTCACTGCCGGATTGCAAATTTAGGGGTTGACATATGTCTTGAAATGATTTATCTTTAAATCAAGATAATTCAATTCGAGATGATACAAATGAAATGGGGTGTGGTCGTGGAGACTAGCAGAAATGAAGCGCTGAGCCTGTTTATTGCTCTGTCCCGCGCCAGCCAGTGGGTGAATGCCCATGTCGACCGCGACATTAAAAGTATGGGTCTGAACCGCACTGAATTCGGCGTATTGGAGCTTCTGTATCATAAGGGGGAGCAGCCCATACAGCAGATCGGCGAGAAGGTGCTGATGAGCAGCGGCAACATTACGTATGTGGTCGATAAGCTGGAGAACAAGGGGCTTGCCCGCCGCAGAGCCTGTACCGTGGATCGCCGCCTCACGTATGCGGAGATTACGGAGAAGGGGAAGCAATTCATTGAGGAAGTATTCCCCGGCCATGTGGACATTATCCAGCGCGCGGTATCTGGCTTGACGGAGCAGGAGCAGCAGGAGGCGGCTAAGCTGCTCAAGAAGCTGGGGAAGTCGGCGCAGGAGAGCTTCTAGTCTGGCGGTCGTTGCAGGCGCATCGCTGGCCTGACATGCAAGCAGTCACTTGCAGCAGGACTGGCGATAGACGCTACCATTTGCCTTATATCTTAATTTTAAGATTCTCAAAAATATACACGCGCATCAGAACAATCATTTGTTCCATACCTTCATTCAACACCTGCACTTCAGCACATTCCATTCATGAGAGGAAGAGATCGACATGACCATCTCTAACGAATCCAGCTTTGAGACGCTAGTACGGGGACGCCGTTCGGCCGCGAAATTTATTACGGGTATTGAGATACCAGATAAGGAAATAGAGGACATGCTAAGCTTGACGAAGTTCGCGCCTTCAGCCTTCAATTTGCAGCATGCGCATTACCTGGTGGTGAAGGATGAGCAAGTCAAGCTGCAGGTGTATGAGGCGGCCAGCAAGCAGTATAAGGTAAAGAGCGCATCGGCGGTAATCGTGGTGCTCGGCAACACCGAAGCGTACAAGGATGCGGCCCGAATTAATGAGGGTCTGATGCATCTGGGCATCCTCAACAAGCAGGAGTACGACATGACGGTCAGCTCGGTCGAGCAATTCTATGAGCAGCGCGGCGACGTATTCAAGCGTGAGGAAGCGATACGCAACGCCAGCCTGTCGGCGATGCTGTTCATGCTGATCGCCAAGGACAGAGGCTGGGACACCTGTCCGATGATCGGATTCGACCCGGAGGCGCTGCGCGCGGCTCTTCATATACCGGACAACTACGTTCCGGCTCTGATTATCGCACTCGGCAAGGAGGACACGGCGAGCCAGCGTCCTCGCGGCTACCGCAAGCCGACTCGTGAATTTGTCAGCTTCAATTCATTTTGATGTCTGCCCGAGGGCAAGATAGAAGATAGAAGATAGCAGCTATATTCACATTCCAGGGAGGAATATACGATGACGAAACGTACAGCAGGTATTCACCATATTACGGCTTTTGTTAGAAGCGCACAGAAAACAACAGATTTTTATGCGGGTATTCTCGGGCTTCGTCTGGTGAAGCAGACCATCAATTTTGATGCGCCGGAGGTGTACCATCTGTACTTTGGCGACCAGGCGGGCAGCCCGGGTACGATTATTACCTTCTTTCCATGGCCTCATTCCCGTCAGGGCAGGGTAGGCAGCGGTCAAGTCGGCGTTACGACCTACGCGATTCCGGTAGGGGCTCTGCCCTTCTGGGAGGAGCGTCTGCAGCGTCTGGGCGTGACGTTCCGCAAGTCGGAGCGCTTCGGCGAGCACTATATACAGTTGGAGGATGTGGATGGTCTGCAACTGGAGCTGGTTGAACGGGCGGAGGGAGCCGCTAGCGAATGGGCCTTCGGTGGAGTGCCCGCAGACAAGGCGATCAAAGGCTTCGGTGGCGCGATTCTGTATAGCTCGGCTCCGCAGGAGACGGCTCGCGTGCTGGAGCAGGTGATGGGGCTGGAGCGGACAGCAGAGGAAGGCGACATGCTACGCTTCAGAGCCACGGGAGAGCTGGGCAATCTGATTGATGTCAAGCTGGGGCCGGTGCCACGCGGCGTAGGCGGAGCTGGTACGGTGCATCACATCGCATGGCGTGCGGTGGACGACGCTGACCATAAGCTTTGGCGGGAGCATGTTCAAGCAGGCGGACTGCAGCCAACGCCAATTGTTGATCGGCAATATTTCAATGCGCTCTACTTCCGCGAGGGCGGAGACATATTGTTCGAGATTGCGACTGACCCGCCGGGCTTTGCCCGTGACGAGCCAAGCGAGACACTGGGCGGGAAGCTGATGCTGCCGCCGTGGTATGAGCCGCAACGGGCGGCGATTGTCAGCAATCTGGAGCCATTCGAGGTACGGGTATTGGAGGGGGATCAATGATGAATCATAAGCATATCTATCAGCCTGGGGATGTCCAGGCGCCGGTGCTCGTCCTGTTCCACGGGACGGGTGGCACCGAGCGTGATCTGCTGTCGCTGGCACAGGAGCTGTCTCCGTCCTCGGCGGTGCTGAGTGTCCGGGGCAATGTGTCGGAGAACGGGATGCCGAGATTTTTCCGCAGATTGGCGGAGGGGGTATTCGATATCGAGGATCTGAAGCTGCGCACCAGGGAGATGAAGCAATTCCTGGATGAGGCCGCTGTAGAATACGGCCTGGATCGCAGCCGCTTCGTCGCCGTCGGCTATTCCAATGGCGCGAATATTGCGGGCAGCCTGCTGTTCCATTATGCCGATGCGTTGGCTGGTGCGATCCTCCATCATCCCATGGTGCCGCTCAGAGGGCTGGAGCTGCCGCAGCTCCACGGCGTGCCGATCTTCATCGGGGCGGGTACCAATGACCCGATCTGTTCCCCGGCAGAGACGGAGGAGCTGACGACGCTGCTGACTGGAGCTGGCGCGGAGGTGGCGGTGCATTGGGAATCGGCGGGGCATCGTCTGACCGCATCCGAGGTGGCCGCATCGGCTGCATGGTTCGGCCGTCAGTTTGCTTGAATGGGAGGAGCACATCCGCAGCGCGGAGTGCTCCTCTTCGTCATTTCTGCGCGGCTGTTCGCTCGCAGGAGCATGTTCAAGAGGTGTGCGGCGCATCATTGTCACATAGGGCTCGTACCCGCTATGCTATAGATAGTTATCGTGTTCTATAGGTGTCACATGGAGTACAGTCATGTGGTACGCGAAGGACACTAGTTAAGGAGAGAGGAAGGATTGCATATGAATATCGTACCTGCCATTGCCCATTCTCTGGAGACGCTGCGTGCATCCAAGCCGATTGTGCATCATATTACCAACTATGTGACGGTAAATGACTGCGCCAACATCGCGCTGGCCATTGGCGCATCGCCCATCATGGCCGATGAGGCCGATGAGATGAAGGACATCGTCTCGCTTGCCGGCGCACTCGTGCTGAACGTGGGCACCTTGAACCATCGTACTGTTGAATCGATGCTATTGGCGGGCAAGTATGCTAATGAACGGAACATTCCGGTCGTGCTTGACCCGGTAGGAGCAGGGGCCTCGGCGCTGCGCGGCAAGACGGTGGAGCGTCTGCTGCGAGAGGTGAAGATTAGCGTGCTGCGCGGCAATCTGTCGGAGATCCGCTTCGCGGCGGGGCTGGAGTCGCTGGCCGCAGGGGTGGATGCCTCCGAGGCAGACCTGGCTCGCAGTGCGGCAGCGGCGCGTGAGTCGGCTGAGCTGGCGGGGCGGCAGCTCGGGTGCGTGATCGGGCTGACGGGGCCGGTCGATGTGGTTACAGATGGCAGCCGCACCGTGCTGATCCGCAACGGTGTGCCGGAGCTGTCGGGGGTTACCGGCACAGGCTGCATGTGCTCGACGCTGGTCGGTGCATTCTGCGCGGTAGAGCATGATCCGCTTCTGGCGGCGGCAGGCGGGATTATGGCGATGGGCATCGCCGGAGAGCTGGCAGCGGAGGCGTCTGCGGGGCGGGGGAGCGGCTCCTTCCATATCGGTATTATCGATGCGGCGAGTCGTCTGGATAGTGATCTGATATGGCGTCATGCGAAGCTGGACGCAAGAGCGTAAAGGAGACCCTCATAATGGATGAGGCGGTAATGCTGACGGGGTAAGGGACTTTGTCTGTGGCAGAGCACCACCCGGATGTTGAAGATGGATGTTATCTGTGGATGGAAGCGTCTTGTTTCTGGAAGACCTGTTGTACGGTGAAAGCCCGAGTCGTTGCGACTCGGGCTTTCCATTTGGATGCACACGGACAAGCACAGGTAGTGGGTCATGCGGGATGAGGCAGGGGGCGATTGCAAAAAGAATAATGTCGAAAGGAAAAGTCTGGTGTCGTCTCGAAATAGTAAATGAATCCTATATCCTGAAGATTCGTACTTATTAGAAGATGAATGGATGGTCTGTCCGATTCAGGTCAAGGGCAAGCATGGCATGAGTGAGAAGGGCATAGGCCTAAGAGCCGCGTGTTCACAGGAATTACAGTAGGATTGTATACGTGTAAATACATATAGATGGGGGAGTTATCATGGCGATAATCAGAGTGGTGAAATATGATGGAGCACCGGATGTGCTAGCCTGGAAATATCCCGAGACGGAGCTGGGCACATGGACGCAGTTAATCGTCAATGAGACGCAGGAGGCGTTGTTTTTCAAGGACGGCCAGGCGCTGGACCTGCTGGCAGCAGGGCGGCATACACTGAGCACAGCCAACATACCGATATTATCGAACCTCGTCAATCTGCCGTTTGGGGGCGATTCGCCCTTTGCCGCAGAGGTGTGGTTCATTAACAAGGCGGTCAATCTGGATGTGAAATGGGGGACGGCTCAGCCTCTGCAGCTTCAGGACCCGCGTTACAAAATTATGATCTCTGTCCGTTCCTTCGGGCAATTCGGCATCCAGGTAGAGGATGCGCGCAAGTTTCTGCTCAAGCTGAACGGCACGCTCCCTCAATTCGATACCTCCGCGATTGTGAAGCATTTCCGCGGGGTGCTGATGTCCAATATTTTGGAGTATATCTCAGGCTATCTCGTTCATCGACAGATCAGCCTGCTTGAGATCAGCGCATATATGGGAGAAATATCCCGGCACATTGAGCAGCGCCTCGTTCCGGCATTTGCCGAATTCGGTATTCGTCTCACCCATTTCTACGTGGAGTCGATCAATACGCCAGAGGATGATCCGGGAACGGCCAGGCTGCGGGATGCGCTGGCGAAGCGGGCGGAGATGGATATTCTCGGCTACACGTACCAACAGGAGCGTACCTTCGATACGCTGGAGGGAGCCGCCCGCAATGAAGGCGGCAGCAGCTCGGCGCTCATGGGGGCGGGGCTTGGTCTGGGGATGGGCTATGGCGTCGGCGGGGCATTCGGCTCGGCTATGGGACAGTTGTCCGGGTCGATGGACCCGGGACGTCCTGTACGGCCCTGTCCCTCCTGCCAGATGTCCAACCCGGAGGGGGCACGCTTCTGCATCGGCTGCGGCACTACGCTGCAGGCGGCATCTCCGCCTGCGAATCCATGCAGCAACTGCGGTCAGCCATTGATGGCTGGTTCCAAGTTCTGCGGACATTGTGGCGACCGGTACCATCCCTGTCCCGGCTGCGGAACCGATAATGCGGAATCGGCAGCAAGCTGCTCCAAGTGCGGTCGCGGGCTGAATGTGCGCTGCCCATCCTGCGGCATTGCAATCACGCATAGCGGCAAGCACTGCATCGAGTGCGGCTCAAGCCTCCAACTGGGCTGCAGCGCTTGCGGACATGAGGTGCAGCGAGGACAGAAATTCTGCCTGGAATGTGGACATAAGCTCGACTAACGGAAACGGATGCGATGAAAAGCCAGATGGAGAGATGAGGAGGGGCATAGATGCAAAAGAGGGGGAATGCTGCGCTGTGGGTCTTGGTGATCTACGGCTTGCTGCTTGCGATGACAACGGGGGTATTCCTGCTGTTCAGGGAAGCGTGGCTGCTGCCGCAATGGTGGCTGTCACTGGGCGCGATGGGGGCAGTGGAGACGATGGCGCTGCTCTATACGCTAACATTGCTTGCCCGCGGCGGACAAGCAGGGAGGATGGTTCCTGGCTATGCGGCTTCAGGCGCGGTCATCGTACTGTATGGGGGTGTGGTGCTGTTCCACATCCTGTTCTTTGGCCTGTGGCTTGACCTGTCTGCGATGAAGTATCTGTTGGTTCATCTGATCACCCTGATTGGAGCGGTCATCCTGCTGATTGTGACCGGGCTGTTCACTAGGCATACCGCAGGCAGCGAAGGGCAGACGCGCGCAGCGCTGCAGGACTGGAAGCAGATGCAGCTCAGTGTGCTGAAGGTGAAGCAAAGTCTCGATACATGGAGGCATCCGTCCCATGAGCCGCTGCGGCTGCGGCTGACGAAGCTGGAGGAGGAGCTGCGCTTCAGCGATCCGATCTCCCATCCGGCCGTTGCTGACACGGAGCGACGCATGCTGGAGCAGCTCAGTCTGCTATCCGACAGTGTGCGCTTGCTGCCAACCAAGGAGGACCCAGACCCGACGATGCAACATATCTACGGGTTGATTGAAGACATCAGCCACAGCTTGACGCAGCGCAATATGGAATTGAAGGGTGCAAAGTCATGATTATCAAGGATGCTCGATATATACGTCGGCGGCTGCATTGGATTTTTATCATTCTGACCATCGGTTATGCACCGGTAGCCTTCGGGGTCTGGGTGCTGCGCATGCTCGGCAGCAGCAACTACGCAAGCCTGCGAGCGTCGGATTGGATCTGGGGCGGCGTCATTCTGATTTATTGGGGAGCCTCGTATACCAGTATGGATATGGGCGACAAGCTGATTGCCCCGATGTGGCTCTATATTGCGTTGGGCATCGTGTTGGTGCTAAGGGGAATCATTCAGAAGAGTGAGAACGAGAAGCGTGTGAAGTCCTACTACAACCTGTTAGCCGAGCGCGGAGGCGCCTCGCTCGCTGAGCTAAGCCAGTATGGGGAATACAGCATGACGCGCCTGATGAACGAACTGGAGCATTTATTCGCCTCGGGTAAGCTGCCGAGGGGATTTATTCATTTTCGGAAGGATCGGGCATGGGTGGAGCTGGACACGGCCTTCTCCCAGCCGGGCAGTCAGATGATTCCAGAGAGCGGGCGTGCTGTGAACAGAGCTCGTGAATCTCAGGCTGTCGTCAAGGATCAGAACCTCTCGAATACGATCATCCTGCTGTTGTTCTTCTTATGGCCAGTTGCGATTATTTTGTGCATCGCTCGTTATCTGTTGAATCACAAGCGGAATTATCTACAGATTCAAGACCTCAGAATGGGAACCGCCATCTCAGCAGCAGCAGCAGTCTTGTATATGTTGATCGCCAATGTTGCAATGGTTGGTACGATCATCCTGCTCATTGTGGTAGTAGGGACGGGAGGACTGCTGTTCTGGAGAACCAAGGTGGAGGAGAAGGCGCTGATTGGCCGCAGTAAGGTATATGCGGAGATGTTCGAACAGGAGACCTATCCCAGCCTTGCGGCGATGGGGAATCGAGTGCAGATGAGCCCGGAAGCGGTCATGAATGAGCTGTATTACATGTTTCAGCGGCAGCTACTTCCAGTCGGAGAGGTGGATAGCTCGCGAATGGTGGCTTATCTGTACGACAATAGCGAGATGGAACAGACGGCAGCCAGCTCAGATCGAGCCAGACAGGATGCACCACGTGTGCAAGGCACATCCGAGGCGCAGGGAGCAGCGAACGGCGGTGGTGCCGCGCGTGCTCCGCGCCATCAGGAATGTCCGGGCTGCGGAGCGAAGCGGCTGCTCCATCCTGGCGACGTGAAGGAATGCGAGTATTGTGGCATGGAGCTAAGTTATAGCGGATAAGGCTGCCAACGAGAGAAATGCCGCGAGGAAGAACGGAGGAGGCATGTGAGACCAGATACTCATGTGAAGGATGTGCGTCGTGTACGGACGTGGCTTCCTGGATGGCTGCTTACTATAATCGCGATCTTCGCAGCGCCGGTTGCTGCTGGACTGTGGGTGCTGCGGCTGCTGCATAGCAGCAATTACCCGCATCTAAGAGCGAAGGACTGGGCAGTAGGCGCGTTGATCGTATTCGTATGGAGCTTCGGCTACACGAACAGGGCATTCCCTCTAGAGCCCGCCTTTGATCCGATGATTCATCTGGCGGTCGGCCTGATCATGATCGTAATCAGTGTGCGGGAGGACCACGGTATAGACAAGCGGGCAGAAAGCTATGCACGCTTGCTTCAGGCACACGAGCGGGTGTCGCTGTCCAGGCTGGCTGCTTGCGGCCAGTCTAACTCGATTCGCCTCTTGAATGAGCTGGAGTATATGGCGGTAGCGCGTATGCTTCCTCCTTGCTCCATTCAAGTGGAGGAGCATCAGGTATGGCTGCAACGCGAGCCCGATGGTACGCTGTGCGCCGTCCAGAATAAGAAAGACCGCGCTGCTAGACGCGGCAGACTATCAACGGCGGTGCTCAAGGCGCAGAATGGGTCAACTACGCTGCTGGTTTTATTAATCTTCCCTGTTGGGCTGGTCGGTTGGGTAATACGCTTCCTGAGCAATCGGAGATATAGCTATCTGCGCATGGAGGATTGGCGGACGCTAGGGTATATGGTTATTGTCACGTTCACATTATTCAGTCTGAATAGCTATCGCATGGGAGATGCCCTGGGAGGAGTGCTGACTGTCTATGGACTTGCGATGGGTGTGGCAGTCGCGCTGTTCGTCCTTGCCAGGCAGCAGCATCGGAAGCTGGAGGGGGCGGCCATACACTTCGAGGAGGTTCTGCTGCAGCGGGGCAGAGTGTCCTTGCGTGAGCTGACAGGGGAAGCATCAATGAGCGTGGAACGGGAATGGAGGGTAATTCACGAGCTGCGCTACATGTTTTTTCATCGACTTCTCCCCCCGGGTTATGTGGATGCAGAAGTTAAGGTCGTAGGGCTGTTCGGGGAGGATGAAGGGATGGGACGCCTATCCGCTCCCGGTTCAAGAGCGGAGTCCTATGCCGGGGAGGAAGAGAACGCAGCAGCGACCGATTCGTCCGGGGAGGCGTCAGCAGCAGGTGTGCGAGCAGGTGCTGCGGCAGGCGCGGCGTCGCGCCCGCCTGGACAATCAGCGGCGCCGCGCATCCAGAAATGTCAGGGCTGCGGAGCCCAGCGCCTGCTGCACCCGGGCGAAGTAACCGAGTGCGACTATTGCGGTCTGGGTATGAGCTACTCCGGGGAGGGTCAAGCGAGTCCGTCCCCATCACGATAACCACATGATGAAAGGCCGGCAACGGATCGCAGTCTATGCGTTCTGGCCGGCCTTTCGTATGCTGTGGTGAAGCGGGTTCTTGTATCGCCCCTACAGGGCAGTGCAGTCGGCTGCGGATCAAAGCAGGCAACAATCAGTGTTAGAGTTCCGTCCCCGGTATACAGGCATAGGTATGATGCGCTCCAAGAAACGAATAGCGTTATGGCGCTTAGGTAGTTACGGTTGAAGCGCCTGCTGTGCGACACCATCTGCCGCCGTCTTGGGCTGCAGCGATTGCTGCCAACGCTGGAACAGTCGCCAGGGCTCGCCGCTGTCGAGCAGTGCTTTGCATGTGTAGATGCCCTCCTCGACCGAGCTGGCTCGCCCGGTCAGCTCCAGGCGGACGGCGGCATTCAGCAGCACCTGATGGACGAACGCCATATGGGCTGTCCCCTGCAGTACCTCCCGTGTGGTCGCCAATTGCAGCGGCGCATCCCACGCCAGCTCCGGCGGCTCTTGCTCCAGCCCGTATGCCTCCGGGTTGATGACCTGCAGGTGCGCCTCGCCGTTCTCGACCCGGTAGGTGCGCGTCGGACGATGGATGAAGAGGTCCTCTGATCCTTCTGCGCCCTGCACAATCAGCCCGCGCTCGTACCCGAGTCGGCTGATCAGGGATGACATGCGCTCGAACACCGTATTGTGGAACACGCCAAATACGATGTAGGGGGATTGTCCGTAATCGACCAGTTTTTCTGCTGTATTCAGCACGGTACGCATACCCAGCTCTTCCCGGATGCTCCGCAGGCTGAGCAGCGGCGGACACCATTGCTCGGCGGATGCGAACAGCACGCCGGTATCTGTAGCTGTGCGTATTGCCTGCTCTATGGGCAAGGTGGCGGCGTCTACGCCCAATTCGCGCAGCAAATCGACAGGTGTCACGCCCCACTTGGGAGGAAGCGAGGGCATACCGTGCAGGGTCACGCGCTGTCCTGCAGCCGCCAGCACAAAGGCGGTGGCGAATGTGGCCATGAAGGACTTCGCCCGTCCATCGTAAGGGCCGGCGCAGTCGAGGCTGCCGGGGTGAACAGTGCGCGCCGCATGGCTGCGGCAGATGTCTGCGAAGGCTGCCAGCTCCTCGACGCTCTCCATCTTGATGCGTTCCGCGAGGAAGAAGGCGCCGATCTGCGCCGGGGTAGCCTTGCCGGTCAGGATGGCATCTGCAGCCTGCAACGCTTCATCATAGGTTAAATCACGAGCGCCACGCTTGCCGCGCCCGATCTCTTTGAGCCAGTGGATCATATGTCCGACCTCCTTGTTTCTCTCCTTATTTCTCTACTATATCATCGTATCACACCGACTAGGCCTTTAATATGTGATGCGCCTGCACGATGGCGGTCGCTACATCGACGATTCGCTTGCGGTCGTTCATGGCCCGCTTGCGCAGCATATCGTAGGCTTCAGCCTCGGAAATGCCGTTCACCTTGCACAGAATGCTCTTCGCCATATCAATCCATTTGCGTTCCTCCAGCCGAGAGAGCAGCTCGGTGCGTTCTTGTGCCCATTGCTGGCGCTGCATGAAGTGCTTGGCGCCCAGATGCAGCGCCCAATGCAGCTCGCTCTCGCCCATTGTGGGAGCCAGAATGCCGTCTATTAGCAGCTCATCCTCGCAAAATGCAGCCGAGGCGGCGGCAGTGACAGAAGAGCACCACCATAGCAATGGAAGAGGACGTAATGCATTCAGCTTGGCGCTGCATGCGCCGATCTCCCCGAGCGGCAGATGCAGGATTACAGCATCCGCATCAAGCGATGCCGGTTCCAGAGCTGCTCCGTTCCGGGAGATGACGACATGGTAGCCGAAGGCTGCCAGTCGGTGCTCGGGCTGCTCTGCTCGTGATGTCTGATCCCGACTGGCTGTGGCTTCCTGGTCCTGTGGATGTATAATAAACAAAGAACGCATAAGAAATCAAGCCTCCTCAACCTGCAAGCGTTCTGCCTGATGCGTGGCATCGCGGCGGCAGCGTGGAGCGCAGAAGCTCCATTGTATTTGTTAGTTAATATAACACAAATCACAGTTTTTTGAATAGGTAGTGATTTTTAATGTTAGATATATTGACATATTGTTTTGGTGTGTATTATAGTTAAGCCATCCACTTTAACCACATAGCTTCACGGGCACAATGGCGTGCCCGGTGAACTGGCAATGAAGCCTGTTTCGAGCACTGCGGATGATGAAGTTCCGTGTGCGAAGCAGGCTTTTTGCGTGCTTGAGGCTGTATATCTGAAGGAAGTCAGAGACGACGTACCGCAGAGCGGGACGCTTCAACGAGGGGGAGGAAGCGAGAATGGCGAAACAACTGGTGCTGGTAGGCAATGGGATGGCGGGAATCAGCATGCTGGAGAATGTACTCAAGCTGGCTCCGGAAGCTTATGAAATAACAGTGTTTGGGGCAGAGCCTCATCCGAATTACAACCGCATTATGCTGTCTTCCGTACTGGCAGGCGGCGCGAATATGCAGGAAATCATTATGAACGATTGGGATTGGTATAAGGAGCACCGTATCCAACTGTACACGGGAGATGCCGTGACTGAGATCGACAAGGGCCGCCGAATCGTGCGCTCTGCGCGCGGTCGCGAGGTGCGATATGACGAGTTAATTGTTGCCACAGGCTCCAATCCGTTCATGCTGCCGATTACCGGCGCGGATAAGGAAGGGGTGATCGGCTTCCGTGACATCAAGGACTGCGAGACGATGATGGAGGCTTCGCGCCGCTACAAGCGAGCGGCTGTCATCGGCGGAGGCTTGCTTGGCCTGGAGGCAGCCCGTGGCCTGCTTCATCTGGGTATGGATGTCAGCGTTATTCACATCAACCCCTATCTCATGGAGCGGCAGCTTGACCAGACAGCGGCGCTGATGCTGCAGCGGGAGCTGGAGGCGCAGGGCATGAAGTTTCTCCTGCAGAAGCAGACGGCAGGCATCATAGGCAAGAAGCGCGTGGAGGGGCTGAAGTTTCAGGATGGCAGTCAGCTCGCTTGCGATCTGGTCGTCATGGCAGTCGGCATCCGGCCCAATGTTCAATTGGCTCGCTCTGCAGGGATTGAGGTTCAGCGCGGAATCGTAGTCAATGATTTCATGGAAACGAGTGAGCCTCATATCTATGCGGTAGGCGAGTGCGCCGAGCATAACGGCATCTCCTATGGCCTGGTTGCTCCGCTGTATGAGCAGGGCGCGGTGCTGGCCAAGCGGCTGGCAGGCGTGGAGACGGCTGGCTATAAAGGCTCGGTCACCTCAACCAAGCTCAAGGTGTCCGGTGTCGATGTCTTCTCCGCAGGACAATATGGGGATGCGCCGGGAACGCGCTCGTTGCGGTTCCAGGATGAAGTGAACGGCTATTATAAGAAGCTTGTGCTGCGGGACGGCAAGCTGATGGGGGCTGTGCTGTTCGGAGATACCACAGATGGCGCCTCCTTGTTCTCGCTCATACGCAGCGGCGAGTCTGTGGAGGGGCGCGAGCAGGAGCTGTTGCTTGGCGCGGCTTATGGCGGCGGTTCAAGCAATGTCGGCGGCTCTATGACAGCGCGGCTGGCGGCGATGCCAGACGACGAGATCGTCTGCGGCTGCAACGGGGTCGCCAAGGCGGCGATCGCCGGGGCGATTACGGAGAAGGGCTGCAACACGGTGGCGGACATCAAGGCTTGTACGAAGGCGTCAGGCTCTTGCGGGGGCTGTAAGCCACTGGTGGAGGGGCTGCTCCAGCTCTATGCCGGCGATGCGGCTGGCGAGCCGATGAAGGAGGGAATCTGTGGCTGTACGACGCATACTCGCGAGGAGATCGTGGAGGGCATCCAGTCGATGGGGCTTCGCTCCGTCAAGGAAGTTATACATGTGATGGAATGGCGGACTGCTGAGGGCTGTTCCAAATGCCGTCCGGCGTTGAATTACTACCTGGGTATGCTGTGGCCGGGTGAGTACCAGGATGAGAAGGAATCCAGATTCACGAATGAGCGGTACCATGCCAACATTCAGAAGGACGGTACCTACTCGGTCGTGCCCCGCATCTATGGCGGTGTGACCTCTCCGAGCGATCTGAAGAAGATAGCGGCTGTCGCGGAGAAATACGATGTGCCGATGGTCAAATTCACCGGGGGACAGCGCCTCGACCTGCTCGGTGTGAAGAAGGAAGACCTGCCGAAGATATGGGAGGAGCTGGATATGCCTTCGGGGCATGCCTACGGTAAGATGCTTCGTACCGTCAAGACATGCGTTGGCAACACGTTCTGCCGCTTCGGAACGCAGGACTCGATCGGGATGGGCATACGGCTGGAGAAGGCATTCGAGCGTCTCGACGCGCCGGCGAAGGTGAAGCTGGCAGTGTCCGGTTGTCCCCGCAACTGCGCGGAGTCCACGATCAAGGATCTGGGGGTCATCGCGATCGATGGCGGCTGGGAGCTGTATATTGGCGGCAATGGCGGCATCAAGGTCAGAGCCTCAGAGCTGCTCTGCACCGTCAAGACCGAGGATGAGGTGGTGGAATGGACCGGAGCTTTCCTGCAATATTACCGGGAGAATGCGAGCTGGAACGAGCGGACGGCGCATTGGGTGGAGCGTGTCGGACTCGATGCGGTGAAGACGGCGCTGGAGAAGCCAGAGGACCGGGCTGCGCTGGTAGCACGCATCGAGAAGACGCTGAGCCATACGCGCGATCCATGGCGGGAAATTATTGAACACGAACATCTGCGTAAAAATTTCGAGCCGCTGGCAGATGTGCAGCCAGTGACAGGTTAGGAGGCCGCTCATGAGTAACAAGGTGAAGATTGGAGACATCGGGGACATTGACGCAAAGGGCGCACGCATCCTGCACGTGGGGGATACAGAGCTGGCGGTATTTCGCTTAAGCGACGGCACCATTCGGGCTGTGGAAAATCGTTGTCCGCATAAGGGCGGCAAGCTGTCGGAGGGAATGGTCTGCGGCTCATCGGTGCACTGTCCGCTCCATGATTGGCGTATCGATCTGCATACAGGACAGGTACATGAGCCGGATGAAGGCTGTGTTCCCACGTACCCTACTGAAGTGGATCGTGCTAGTGGCAGCGTATTTATCAAGCTGTAACCTACTCAAGGCCTCATACATTGTTGTCAAGGGGATGAATGGATATGGACTATGTTAAGCCAACCGAGCTATTAGACACCATGATCGAGGCAGGTGGCGGCAAGGCAGCGCTTAGCGTGAAGCAGATGCTCGTCCGGGGATTTTTGGCCGGTGCCATTCTGGCCTGTGCCACCACACTAGCTTTTACGGCGACAAGCCAGACCTCGATCGGCTTGACGGGGGCGGTCATCTTCCCGGTCGGGTTCGTCATGATCGTCCTCCTCGGCCTGGAGCTGGTGACCGGCAGCTTCGCGCTCATCCCGCTGGCTGTGATAGAGCGCCGGGCATCGCTTGGCGGCATGCTGGCGAACTACTTCTGGGTCATCGCCGGCCATCTGCTGGGTTGCGCTGTATATGCGGTGCTGTACGGATTGACGATTACAAAGATGGGCACGGATATGAGCCACCCGCTAGTTCAGATGCTGATCCAGATCAGCGAGACCAAGACGCTTGGCTACAAGACGATGGGGGCAAGCGGCATGGGGCTGGTAGTGATTAAGGCGATTCTATGTAACTGGATGGTGACGCTCGGCGTTGTGATGGCGATGACCTCCAAGTCTACCGCAGGCAAAATTGTAGCCATGTGGCTGCCGATTCTCACCTTTTTCGCTCAGGGCTTCGAGCACGCGGTGGTCAATATGTTCGTCATCCCCGCAGGCATGATGCTCGGAGCGGATGTTACGATGGGCGACTGGTGGCTGTGGAATCAGCTTCCGGTGTTGGTGGGCAATTTTATCGGCGGCATGCTGTTCACAGGTATGCTGTTCTATCTGTCCCATAATACGAAGACGGCGACCATTGCCCGCAGCAGTCAGGAGGGGCGCAAGACGGAGTCGCTGCAGCCGCTCCAGGCTGTGGAGAAGAGCCTATGAGAGGCGGTGGAGAACACATGCACATGGGGCAGGGGACCTTGAAGCCGATCGTGCGGATTATGGGCGTGGAAGGGGCAGAACAGACGTGTTTCGGAGGGACGGAACATGCGAGACTTGGAGGAACGGATACATCGGCGAGTGTAGCACCGGGCAAGGTCAGTATCGTCGGCGCCGGCCCGGGCGATCCCGAATTGATTACGATCAAGGCGCTGCGCTGTATCGAGCGGGCAGATGTCATTCTATACGATCGGCTGGTTAATAGCGAGCTGCTCCAGTATGCCAGGGGAGATGCGCTGCGTGTCTACTGCGGCAAGGCGCCGGGGCACCATGCGATGTCTCAGGAGCAGATCAATCGGACGCTCGTCAGCTACGCGTTGGAGGGTCGGGACGTCGTGCGGCTCAAGGGCGGCGATCCGCTTATCTTTGGGCGCGGAAGCGAGGAAGCGCTGGCGTTGTCTGCCCATGGCATCCTGTGCGAGATTGTACCGGGGATTACCTCTGCGGCAGGCGCTGCGGCATCGGCGTCGATTCCGCTTACGCATCGCGGCTATGCCGCCTCCTTCGCCTGTGTCACAGGCAGTCGATGTCATGGCAGCACGAAGCCGGTTCGCTGGGATCTGCTGGCGCACGGTGTCGATACATTGGCGATCTATATGGGAGTCAGCCAGATCCGGGAGATTGGCGAGGAATTGCTGAAGCACGGCAAGCCTGCTTCGACGCCGATCGCACTGATCGAGCGCGGGACAACCGGCAAGGAGCGGGTCTATACAGGGGTGCTGGAATCGATGCATCAACTGGCTGCAGCGGTTCGGCTTGACAACCCGGCATTGATCGTAATTGGCGAGGTGGTTCGAGTGCGTCATGAGCTGCTGCAGCTTGAACGCCAGGCCGCTGCTATGATCGGCTGAGCGTTAAGCGGGTCGGGGGAGCGACTGGTTCAACCGGTCTTCGTCATGGACTAGAGCACGACGCCATGGAAGCTGCGCGAGGTACAAAGGCGTGCTGCTGCCTAACAAGTAATCCCCCCAATGTCTGCATGGGCACACATTGGGGGGATTGTGTTAGGGTGTGTATGCAAACTCCGAGGAGCAGATGTTGCCGAATTTCGTTCCATGCCAGGCGCTTTTTCGCAGGCGTACCGGGGGTGCATCTGCGAAAAGCTACGCAGCAGGGGGCGAAAAGGCAGGGATAGATGCCCTTATGCGGGTCTGCATACACGCCCTAGCTGGCCAGTTGCACTGTAGTCGTGCTCTGCAGCCATTTCAGTTGAAGTCCTAGCGATTCAGCCAGGAAACGAACGGGTACGACAGTGCGATATTGCACTGTTTTGGCCGCTACATCGAGCTGTGTTGCCTTGCCGTTCACGTAGGCGGTGTTGCTGCCAATGGTCAGAACGACGGTCGTCTCTCCTGCGGTAAGGGTGACCTGCTGGCGGGTCTCATCCCATTGCAGCTTTGCCCCCAGCGCCCGTGCAATGCCGTACACAGGGGCGAGTACACGCCCGTTGTCCATAATCGGCTGTTGATCGCTGAAGCTGATGATGCTGCCATTCATCATAATTTTAATCTCGCCGGAATTGGACGGGGCAGAGGCAGAGGGCTCAGCAACCGCCGTTGTTGTGTTTGTTGCGGTCGTTGTCGTTGTTGCTGTTGTACCTGCTGCAGTTGTACTCGTTGTGCTGCCGGCCAAGGTTGAATCAACCGTGGTCGCTGTTTCCGTATCGGATTCTGTAGCTGCAACAGGCGCAGAAGGATAATAGATGGTCGTCGTGGTCGGTGATGTCGTTGTCTCTCCGGAAGACTCTGTGCCTGCCGAATCTGTACCCGTCGAATCTGTGCTGTCTGAGCCTGAAGCTGGCGATTCTTCGGAACCGCTTGGCTCAGGCAGTGCAGATAGGTCGCGTCCCAACTGCTCCTGCAGATTCACCAACCGGTTCAGGGCAAAGGTCAGCAGCGAATTCGATGCCATTACGCCGCCATTGCCGCCTGGCGCCGGGCCTTGTCCCCCCGGTGGCGATCCGTCCGGCGGCGTCATGCTGCCTGGCTCGACACCCTCGGGAGGAGTCGCTCCAGGGGCCGCGCCGTCCGGGATCGTTCCATCCGGCGGTGCTTCTCCCGGAGTGCGCCCCGGCTCAGTGCCGTCTCCAGGCATTACGCCGCCATTACCGCCTCCTGCATTGTTATCGGAGGAATAGGATACATTGGCCTCGAACTGCTCCATAGTGTAAAACTTCGTCGGATCTGCCTCCACATACGGACGAATCAGATCTGCCAGCTCGCCAACACGGTCTTCGATGTTTTCGAGGTAGTCCACAAGCTGATTGACATAATCCAAGTAGCGCTCCTTGTATTCGGCCACTTTTAGCAGGTTGTTGATCATCGGCGCGTCTTCCATGGAGATGCCTAGCACAGGCTCATCCAGCAGTGCAGCTACAGCGGTCGTATTGCTGCCGCTCATCGGAGTGTAGCCATTGAAGGACATATTGAAATCCCAAGGAATGACCGTGTATTTGCCTGCGGCATCCCCGTACAGCATATAGTTTTGCGCTTTGTCCCCATTGTAGCTGTCATAGTTGCCAAACACAAAGTTGGCAGCGATGTACTTCAGCGCGGAGTCAACATCCAGCACCTCCTCAATATCGCCTTTTTCTCCGTCAGGCATATCATTCAGCACCTTGATGAAGTTTTTGAGCGAAGCCTTGTTATCCTTAATGCCCAGATCGCGTGTAATGGTATCATAGTCACTGCCCTCGACATATTGCAGCGTGCTGCCGGCGTCCGTATCGTATAAGACCCCTGTGCTGTAATCTTCGCCTACAGTACGGGCCAGATAGCTGTCATCAACCGATTCTACGCCTGTGTAGAAGCCGAACAGCTCGCCGTTAATGTATAGATTGGCGAACACTGTAAGCGGAGCATCCATGCCGATCTCCCTTAGCGCTTCATAATGCAAATACTCTCGCAAATAGGAGGGATCGGAGAAGCCGTTGTTCAGCGACAGCTTATCCAGCCCCAGCCACGTCTGCTCCTTATCATACTTGTCGAACTTTAAGCGGAAGCTGTACCGGTCGGAATCACTCATGGCCGCCACAGAGCGCAGGGTCAGATTGCCTTTTGTCGAGAAGCCGACATTTTCGATGGTTTGCCCGTCTATTTCTACGGTTGCAGTTTTGTATTCCTTATCCAGCGGACTAGACAAGATACTTGCCCAATCCTCGTCGGAGACGGTCACATGGATATCGATAATTCGATCTCCTGCAAACACCTCCTCATACGCCTGTGTAATTCCGTTCGCTGCCGCATCTGCCTCCTGACGGGCCAAGCCGGGAACGAAGCCAAATGCCATGGTAAGTGCCAAGGTGACGGAAAGGGTTTTTTTAAGCCATTTGTTTACGTTCATGTTTTCCTCCTTCGGATGTTTTTGGTAGGTTGAGCTATCTGTGTATTATCGTAAAGCCCTTTTCTTAAATGAATCTTAATTGTGATACCGGCGAGCTGGAAGGTGTACTGCCCCGTTATTCGGCTCTTGCAGAAAAGGCCATCCGCTAGTATTATTAATTAATATATTAATGGATAACACTTTAATTAACTATATGCTGGAGGTAACCATGAAAAGATCACCTATTGCACAACAGAGTCCGTATTCCAACCCGCTCGTGCTGCAGCGCGCTGACCCTTGGATCTACAAGCATACAGACGGTTATTATTACTTTACTGGCTCGGTTCCTGAGTATGACCGTATCGAGCTGCGGCGTTCTCTGACGCTCAATGGCTTGGCGGAGGCGGAGCCGGTCGTATGCTGGCGCAAGCATGAGATAGGCAAGATGAGCGCCAACATCTGGGCTCCGGAGATTCATTATGTGTCGGGCAAGTGGTATATTTACTTCGCGGCAGCATGGACGAGCGAGACACAGCAGGGGATATTCGATCACCGGATGTATGTGCTGGAGAACAGCTCTGCCAACCCGCTGGAGGGCGCATGGGAGGAGAAGGGGCAGATTGTTACGGATTGGGAGTCCTTCTCCCTGGATGCGACAAGCTTCGTTCACGAGGGAGTGCACTATCTGGTCTGGGCGCAGAATGACCCGGCCATCGAGGGCAATTCCAACCTGTATATCGCACCGATGAGCAACCCGTGGACGCTTGGCGGCAAGCAGGTGCTGCTATCCAAGCCGGAGTACCCATGGGAACGAATCGGATATAAGGTGAATGAAGGGGCGGCCGTGGTTCGGCATGGCGGACGCATCTTCATCAGTTACTCCGGCAGCGCAACCGACCATAATTATTGCATGGGATTGCTATGGGCGGATGAGAACAGCGATCTGCTCGATCCGGCCTCATGGAGCAAGGCGGCGGAGCCGGTATTCGTCTCGGATGAGGAGCACGGGCAGTATGGGCCAGGACATAACTGCTTCACAGTCGCGGAGGATGACAAGACCGATGTACTCGTGTATCACGCCAGAAGCTATAAGGAAATCGACGGCGACTCGCTGTATGATCCGAACCGTCATGCGCGGGCCAAGACATTCGTCTGGGATGAGCATGGGATGCCGGTATTTGGGCGCCCTCTGCCAGACACACATTCAAGATAAAAAGGAATAAAAAGGGTTGACAAGGAAAACGGTTATCTATATGATTAACGTTAATATTGATATTAATTAATAATATTTATACTACCTAAAATAGCCGTGCCAGAAGATAGGGGAGCGTATGAAGCAGACAGCAGGCGCTTCATGCTGTCGAAGCAATCTGGGCGGCTATATCAAGCGGTATAATGTATGCGGTTTCACGCAGGGTGGCTGACGTGCTGGGGCATCCGTGTGATAGGGCTGATGCAGGAGCATATGGGAGCGGCATGCCTCATGGTGGCTCCATTGTAGGGGAACTGAATTTTATTGAGGGGATGGATGCGAGGATGAGAGCAAGAAGATGGCTGCCTGTATGGGCGATGTGGCTGGCGTTGATAGGGGCTGTATCCGCATGCAGCGGAGGAGATGGCAGCACGGGAGGCAGCGGCAGCTCCGGGGACACGGGAGCGAAGAAGAAGCTGACCTTCATGTTCAGAGGCGGGCCGGATGAGCAGAAGGCCTATGAGAGCGTGGTCAAGCAATTCGAGCAGTCGCGTACAGATGTGAAGGTTGACATCATCGTGACTGCCGCTGATCAATATGCGACCAAGCTGAAGGCGGCGATTACGGG
The DNA here is from genome assembly GCF_054955055.1 of Paenibacillus sp. J5. Classification (NCBI taxonomy): domain Bacteria; kingdom Bacillati; phylum Bacillota; class Bacilli; order Caryophanales; family Paenibacillaceae; genus Paenibacillus; species Paenibacillus sp. J5. Next base: position 102,889 of record NZ_JBUEDD010000003.1, read on the forward strand.
CAAGAATGTGCCAGACGTATTTTATTTTGAGCCCGGCGATTTGAAAGCGTATGCGGGGAGCGGCGTGCTGCTTGACATGACGAGCTACATCGAGGGCAATAGCAGGCTCAACCTGGATAATATCTGGCCGTATGGGGTGAACTACTACCGCTATGACGGAGATAAGGTCGGGCAGGGCAGCATCTACGGTCTGCCGAAGGATGTGGGGCCGTTCGCACTCGGCTACAACAAGACGATGTTCGAGCAGGCGGGCATTCCGTTGCCGGATAAGGATCAGCCGTATACCTGGGAGGAATTCGTCCAGGTCAATCAACAACTGACACAGGACACGAACGGCGATGGCAAGATCGACCAGTATGGCACGGGCTTTAACGTCAATTGGGCGCTGCAGGCCTTTGTATGGAGCAATGGCGCGGATTGGCTCGACGAGACGAGAACGAAGGTGACTATCGACGACCCCAAGTTTGCAGAGGCGCTTCAGTGGTTCGCGGATCTGCAAAATGTATACAAGATTACGCCGTCCATCGAGGACGCACAAACATTGGATACGTATCAGCGCTGGATGAAGGGGGAGCTGGCTTTCTTCCCGGTAGGCCCATGGGATATGAGCACCTATGAGACACTGCCGTTCGAGTATGACCTGATTCCGTATCCTGCGGGATCGACAGGGAAGTCAGCGACATGGACTGGCTCCTTGGGCATCGGCGTATCGGCCAATACGAAGCACCCTGAGGAAGCGGCGGAGCTGGTCTATTACTTGACTGCATCGGAGGAAGGCATGAAGGCGCTGGTGGATGCCAAGGTGCAGATTCCGAATCTGATCGATATGGCAGAGCAATGGGCGGCTGACAGCTCCACGAGGCCGGCGAACAAGGAGGAATTCCTGCAGATCGTCAATGAGTACGGCCGCGCGTTGCCGGGACAGCTTACATACAACAGCGAATGGTATCAGTTGTTCTTCACCGACATCCAGCCGGTGCTGGATGGCAAGAAGACGGCGGCGGAATACGTTAAGGAGCAGCAACCGAAGATGCAGGCGCTGCTGGACAAGGCGATTGAGCAGGAGAAGCGCGCGAAGAAATAGCGGCGAGCTCCACGCCCCCGAGCGGGTCGCAGGGTAGGCGTGCGGACAACAGGCATGCAGGCGAGTAGAGTGAAGATGACTAGGGGGCGGCGGGATTGCGAAGGGCTCCCTATGTCACGGCTGACTGCTCGCGCTGAACAAGGGTAAGCGAGGTGGACGATGAAGACGAAGTCCAATCTGTACCGGAAGGAAGCACGATATGGCTATTTATTTATTCTGCCTCCGGTTCTGGGTTTTCTACTATTTGGCTTGTTCCCGGCGATGTATTCCTTCTATGGCTCTTTTGCTGACTGGGATGGACTGGGGCGGATGGATGGGATCGGACTGGCGAACTATGCGGATTTGCTAGGAGATGACCAATTCCATAGAGCGATGTATAACACCTTCTATCTCATGCTGGGCATTCCGGTCGGTCTTGCGCTGGCGTTGCTGCTGGCGATGGGGCTGAACCGAGGGATACCGGGAACCACGGCTTTTCGGGTGATTTACTACATTCCCGTCATTTCATCGCTGGCGGCGATCTCCATCCTGTGGAGCTGGGCATATAACGGCGACTATGGATTGGTGAATCAATTTCTGGAGCTCATTGGCATCGAGGGGCCGAACTGGCTGGCGAACAAGCATACGGTCAAGCCCGCTCTAATCATCATGATGGTATGGAAAAACCTCGGCTATACGATGCTGCTTTATTTGGCAGCGCTGCAGAGTGTGCCTAAGGATTATTATGAAGCTGCCGAGCTGGATGGGGCGGGGTCGCTGCAGGTGCTTGGGCGGATCACCTGGCCGATGCTGAGGCCGGTTACCTTCTTCATCATCGTGACCAATATTATCGGAGGCTCGCAGATCTTCACCGAGATTAATATTATGACCCCGACGGGCGGGCCGGAGTACAGCTCTGCGAGTGTCGTATTTTACGTCTGGCAAAAGGCATTCGGCAACCTGCAGATGGGCTATGCCTCTGCGATGGCTGTCATCCTGGGGCTGTTTATTTTTATCGTCACATTGATACAGTTCAGAATGAACGAGCGCTCATCCCGCGATCTGGGGTGACAGGAGAGGAGTAGAACGGATGAAAGCCCAATATCGTGTGTCCCATCTGATCATCTTCCTGCTGCTGGCGCTGGGAGCGATCTTCATGATTGCGCCGCTGGCCTGGATGCTGTCGACCTCCTTCAAGACGAGAGAGGCTGTGTTCGCCTTGCCCCCGGAATGGATTCCCGATCCGTTCATTATGGTCAAATACCAGGAAATATGGGAGAAGGGACCGCTGCTGAGTGGAATCGTCAATAGTCTGATTGTCGCCGTCTCGGTTACCGTGGTTGGCGCGTTCACCTCCAGCCTGGCGGCCTTCTCCTTCTCCAAGCTGCGTATTCCGTATAAGAATGCCATCTTTCTCGGGCTGCTGGGCTCGGTGATGATCCCCTATCCGGTCGTCATGATTCCGCAGTTCATCCTGTTCTCGGAGATGGGCTGGGTGGATACGCTATGGCCGCTGATCCTGCCGGGCTTCTTCGGCAATGTGTTCATGATCTTCTTCCTGCGCCAGTATCTGCTGAGCGTGCCGGATGCGATCATTGAAGCGGCCAAGATTGACGGCACCTCTTATTTTGGGCTGTATAGCCGCATCGCCCTGCCGCTCATGTCGCCCGCAGTAGCGGCTCAGGTCATTCTATGGTTCATGGCGATCTGGAACGATTATCTTGCCCCCATCATCTATCTGAACACGCCCACCAAGCAGACGCTGCAACTGGTCATCGCCAACTTCAATGCCATGTATGCCATCCAGACCGATTATCCCCTCATAATGGCTGCGTCGATCATTGCGCTGCTTCCGATGCTGATCGTCTTCCTCGTCTTCCAGCGGCGGATCATCGAGTCGGTCGCCATCTCGGGGGTGAAGGGATGATGGGGATGACTAGAGAGCGAGAAGTAATGAAGAACAATCAAAGGGGCTTGAGAGCAGAGCGCCCGGCCGAATGTGGGGGCGCACTCCTTCAGGCTGCGGAGCATCAGCAATGGGCAGCGTCGTGCTACAGGAAGGGTGCAGGCTGGAGCAGAGCGCGGCTGCTGCTGGTATTATGTGTAGTGATTGCGCTGCTGCCGGCCTGCTCGTTCCAGGGAGGAGAGAGGGGACAGATGGAAGCGCAGATTCAGGTGCAGTATCCTGATCCACCGCCAGACTATGCCATGCTTGACGTGCCTGCGATCGATACGGAGACGGAATGGAAGATCAGTAATGTCCACGACCCGTCGATCTTCAAGGATGGAGAGATGTACTACCTCTATTCAACCGATGTCAAGGTGGGCGGCTCGCCCGGCGCAGGCATCATGGTACGCAAGTCGGCCGATCTGATTCGCTGGGAGTGGGTGGGCTATGCACTGGAGGGCGTGCCGCGGGAGGCGGCTGACTGGACGGGGGCGACCAATCTATGGGCGCCAGACATTGCCAAGCTGGGCGATACTTACTATCTGTATTATTCAGCATCGACCTTCGGTACGAATCGCTCCTATATCGGTGTTGCCACCTCCGCTTCGCCCGAAGGGCCGTGGACGGACCAGGGAGCTGTCATCAAGACAGCGCCTGGGGATGGCCCTAACGCCATCGACCCGAACATCGTGCGCGATGCACAGGGCGGCTATTGGTTTGTATACGGCTCCTTCTTCGGTGGTATCCATATTGCGCCGCTTGATGAAGGTACAGGCAAGCTGAAGGAGGAGGGGGTGGGCATACAGATTGCCGCCCGCGACCGTGCAACAGAGGAAGGCGCAGTGGAAGGGCCGTATATTATCTATAATGAAGATACGGGATACTATTATCTCTTCGTCTCCTATGATTCGCTCTATCAGGATTATAACGTGCGCGTCGGGCGCTCGGAGCAGATAACCGGGCCGTACCTGGATGCGGCAGGTCGGGATATGAAGGATGTGGCCTATCGGCCGCAGTATGAGATTGGCAATAAGCTGATCGGCGGTTATCGCTTCTCTGCTGGAGATGTCTGGCTGGCTCCTGGACATAATTCGGTGTTGCAGGATGAGAATGGCGCAGATTATCTGATTCATCATGCCCGTCCTGAGGCGGATAAGAACTGGATGTATCTGCATGTGCGCAAGCTGGTCTGGACAGCAGATGGCTGGCCGACTGTATCGCCGGAGCGCTATGCCGGGGAGCGCGAGCAGGACATCCCGGAGCAGGAGCTATATGGAGATTGGGAGCTGGTAGCCCATGCGAAGTATATGGACGGGGTCGTCCCATCCTATAAGGTCACGCTGCATGAGGCTGGCGGCGCCGCCAGCGAGTACGGGGAGCTGAGCTGGAGCTATGACGGTAAGCGAACGCTGTCCTTATCGATGCAGGGGGAAGCTGCCGATGGATCGGCGCATGAGTCGCCAGTGGAGGTGCAGGTGCTGGCTGCCTGGGATTGGGAGCTGAAGCGCCCGACGTTGGTGTTTACTGGTCTGGATAGTGAGGGCAGTGCGTTATGGGGGAAGAAGCTTCCGTAGATAGGGCGTTCGTACTGGCGCAATAAATAATTTATTTACAAAAATTACTTTTATTGTTAATCTACTAATAGACTAAAATGGGAGGGGAAAAGATGAGATTGGTATTAAAGAAAAAGGTGTTATTTTTTACCATCCTTGCTGCAACATTGTTGTCATCCATTCCGTTTGATACGGTAACCGCGTACAACACCCTTGGGATCAGTTGGCCAAAAAGTATTGGGGTAGCGGCTGAGGTGAAGCTACGCTACGAAATATCCGGTAAAACCAAATATAACACCGCCTTTGATACCGCTGTTGCAGACTGGAATGCTGCCCAGTCCAAAATCAAATTCAATCTTTCTCCTTCCAATACGTTGTCTCCAAATGTAGTGGGGACGTTTGGCGACTATGATCAGTCCCTTTATGGCAGATGCAATTACTCATTTAATAGTAATAACAAATTTATAAGCATCCAGGCTAGATTAAATGCTTATAACGACAACATTGATACAAATGCTACGGTAAGGAGGAGCACCGCCGGGCACGAATTGGGTCATGGGTTAGGGCTTGACCATACTTCCGTTGTCGTTATTGCCTATCTCATGAGTTCCAATCGGGATCGGACTTCCATCTATACCCCGAAGTCTGATGATATTAATGGCGTCAATGCAATCTACGCATTCTGAAGGGGGAAAGGTAATGGTAACACAGTTGAAAAACAAAAAAGGGATTATGGCCGTTGGCATCCTTTGTGTAGCTATCCTACTACTCTTCTACTATAATTCTGAAATGAATTCGGGGCAGAATGTCTCCCAGCACTACTCCACTACAATCACTGCTGACCGTGCTACCTTTGGGGATTTGAAGGGACTTGTCGGAATTTCAGATTTTGTTGTTAGTGGACACTATGAAAACCAGGTTCAAACGATTAGAAACACAAACGAAAGTGGGACTTACCATTCAGAAGGAAACACCTACCGATTCGTAGTTGAAGACAATCTTCTAGGTTCAACCCCTGCCGCAATCGAAGTATATATTCCCCATTTCTCCCGGCACACAGCGACCGTTCAAGGAATTGCATTTCAAGCGGACATAGATGAGCCCCATTACTTGGAGCCTGATCCCAATAAACAATATGTCTTGTTCCTAAAGAAAGTTCCAGGAACAGATATTTATTCCCCATCCTCTGCCCCATTCCAAATCGAGATTGAAGCAGATCGAAGTGTTCAGTTGATGTATAACATGGCTGATCTGAACAAAACAATTAAAGCTAACAATGGGGATAGTATGCTATTTATTGCTGAACCGCTTCATATTGATGACCGAATTAGTGGATTGAAATTCGACGTTGTTTTGGAACAGATCAAATCTGAAGTTGTTACTAAAATTGAAGGTTAAAGGTATAAACCGGGGTGTCCTATACAGGGGCATTAGAATGAAATGTTTTGGCTAAGGCTTGACAGGGCAGACAAGACAAAGCACTGTACTGCCCACTGCCCTGCCTGCCCCTGTTACATCCCTCACGCCTCTTCCTCGCCACTTTGCCGCTTCTCATAATAGAGCTTGAACACTATATCCTGATTATAGTTGCCGAAGCCGGAGCCGAAGATCGTCAGCCCGCCGACGTTTTCCGCATCCTTCAGCACGCCCAGCCGGAACGTCCATTGCTTGTTCTCAATCTGGAGCTGACCGAGCGTCACATCCGAGATCCGCTGTCCATCGATGAAGGTGCCTTCATGGTTAATCTTGAGCATCTTCAGCAACCCATACTGGTTAATCTCTCCCCACCACCAATCGGGCGTGTAGCGCCCGCGGTTGCCCCCTCCGAAGTCGCCAGGGCTTGTCCAGGTGCCGAGCCGGATGCCATTGAGAAAAAAAGTAATATCCGATGGCCAATTATCATTGGCGAACGGCGCCTCCGATGAAATCTCCATCGTAATCTCCAATTCCTGCGGCTCCTCATTGCGTGTCAGATAGTTCGGTATTTTGTATTCGATATACCCTTGTCCCAGCCATAATATTTTGGCATTGAAGCGTTCGGGCTCCAGGAAGCAGCGCGGCTCATCGAAGATGCCGATGACCTTGACCGTAGTTGCCAGGCCGCAGGTCGGCACGACCTCGAAGTCGGTATAATGGCCGACAGAAACCTCCGTGACATGGCATTCGCGCGGCAGCGTCTCCAGCTTGGGCGGGAATATAATCTCGATATAATCGGTGACGAGGGTGCATACCTTGCGTGCGGCTCCCTTGCCCGGCCGCATAGAGGTTTTGATGATGCCCGCCCGTTCCAGCTTTTTCACATGCATCGTCATGATTGCGCTGCTCAGCTTGAGCGCATCGGCAAGCTCCTTGATGTTCATCTGCTTATGAGTGAGCAGCCGAATCATCTCGATCCGTACATTGCTTGCCAGCGCCTCATAGACAGGGAGCGAGTGCTGGGAAATATCAATTTTCATACGACCCTCCAACATTAAGGTTCATATAAATAATATACATGACAGTTAATATTTCAACAACGTCGTTAACGCGTATCATGGTAGACAATCATGCTATGATTTCAGTTCTAATCCATGAATTCCATTTCCTACCGTAATAATTTCCACCTTAATTCGTAATATTGCCTCCTCATCATTGCGGCCGATTTCCTTTAAAGTGGTAACTGAAAGCGAAATCATATCGGAAAAGGGGTTACGATTCATGCAAACAAAGAAACCATGGCTAGTCATGCTGCTGAGCCTGACGTTAATCTTCGGTCTCGCTGCATGCAGCAGCGGCAGCGGAGGCGGAGGCACCAATACACCGCCTGCTAACGGAGACACCAATACACCGAAGACAGATGACACGGGCAGCAAGGGGAGCGACGAGAAGATCGAGCTGTCCTTCTGGATTCTCGGCACTCCGGGGTACGAGGATCTCGTGAAGGAGTGGAATGCAACTCATCCAAACGTGCAGATCAAGTACCAAACCACGGGCGACCAGACGGCGCATCATAACAATCTGACGACAGCGCTGTCTGCCAACTCCGGCGCACCAGACATCTTCATGCTGGAGATCGGCTTCATGGAGCGCTTCATTACGGCTGAGGATAAATTCCACAACCTGAATGAGCTGGGCGCTCAGGATCTGCAGAGCCAATACCTGGACTGGAAGTGGAAGCAAGCGTCCTCGATCGATGGCAGCTTCCAGATTGGCCTGCCGACTGACATTGGCCCGACAGTTGCCTATTACCGTGTGGATCAGATTGAGCAAGCGGGCCTGCCGGTTGATCCTGATGGGTTCAGCGCTGCGATCGATACGTGGGACAAATTCGCTGCGGTCGGTAAGGCGTTCAAGGAGAAGACAGGCAAGCCGTTCGCTGATCTGAAGGATCTGACCTTCAACGCGCTGCGTGATCAGGCCACTGACGTCATCTATTTCAGTAAGGAAGATGGCTCCTTCATCGGAGACACCAATCCTCAAGTCCGCAAAGCCTATGACTTCACGGTCAAGGGTATCCAGGAAGGCTGGATCGGCAACTGGGCGCTATGGTCTCCAGAGTGGGGTCAAGCGACAAATGACGGCGCCTTCGGCGTCATGCTTGGACCAGCTTGGATGGCAGGCAACATTAAGGGCAACGGCCCGGATTCATCGGGCAAATGGAAAATTGCCCAGCTTCCAGAAGGCTCCGGTAACTGGGGTGGCGCATTCCTGACACTGCCGAAGGAAGGCAAGCATCCGAAGGAAGCGTTCGAGTTCATCAAGTGGGTTACAGGCAAGGAGAATCAACTGGTATCGTTCAAGACCAAAGGCTTGATGCCTTCGATCCCAGAGCTGTACACGGATGAGGCGTTCACTGGCTTCCAGGATGAATTCTTCGGCGGTCAGGCAACAGCGGTCGAGTTCGGCAAGGCAGCTAACCGCGTCAAGCCGGTCTACTACGGCCCGCTGCACGACCAGACCGATACGTACTTCAAGGATGCCCTGCAGAATGTCATGGAGAAAAAAGCAGATCCGGAAGCGGAATGGAAAGCGGCTGTCGAGAAAGCGAAGAAGCTGGCAGAGCGCAGCTAAAGCGTAACAGGAGCCCGGGTTGCTATACCAGCCGGGCTCTCCCGGGCTTCGCTCAGGCTTAGCCCGGCTAGCGCTCACCAGACGGCGGCAGGCTGCCAGCAGCAGTCTGCCCCGGATGACGCCACATGCCGGCGAGATTGCCGGCAACCATACACCTTCTAATTCGCAGGGAGCTCCTTGCGAATTAGAAGTATTTATCTCAACACTACTTGAGTAGCGGAACGCTGCTTCACCGTCCACGGGGCGGCCGCAGCGTTGGCGCTTGTGGAGGTGCGACAATGCCCAAGCCTATACCAGCCGAGGCTCCGGTGCGACTGTCAAGACCTGTGCTGACAGAGCGCAGGCGCAGCAACATCACGGCCTATTTATTCATTTCTCCCTTCTTCTTACTATTTGCCATCTTCGGTCTCTATCCGATTCTGTTCACGATCTATCTGTCCTTCTTCAAGTGGGATGCTCTGGGGCCGATGAAGTATGTCGGTATGAAAAACTATGATCTGGTCACCAGCGACCCGACCTTCTGGATCTCCTTCATGAATACGATGGTCATCAGCCTGATGGGCACTGTGCCACAGTTAATCGTGGCGCTGCTGCTGGCTGTTATGCTCAATTCGACGCTAACCCGCTTCAAGAAGGGGTTTCGTATCTTGTACTTTATGCCTAATATTACATCCATCGTTGCCGTCACACTGCTATTCAGCACCTTCTTCGGCAACAACGGAATGGCGAACTGGCTGCTCGGCATCCTGGGGCTTGAGGGTGTTCCGTGGAACTCGGGCTGGTGGGGCGTCAAGATCGCCATTGCGACGATGATCATGTGGCGCTGGACCGGCTACAATACGATCATTTATCTGTCGGGCCTGCAGAGCATCTCGCAGGATCTGTATGAGGCGGCGCGCATGGATGGCGCGAGCCGTTCGCAGCAGCTTGGCTATATTACATTGCCGCTGCTCAAGCCGTTCATTATCTTCACTGTGCTGCTGTCGACGATCGGCAGCCTGCAGCTCTTCACCGAACCCTATGTCTTTCTTGGGCAGACAGGAACAGGCTCGACACGTGAGGAAGGCATCACGATGGTGATCTATCTGTACAGCGAAGCCTTCCGCAACTCCTTCTTCGGTACAGCGGCTGCCGCGGCGGTGCTGTTGTTCATCATTACCATCATCTTCTCGGTGCTGAATATGTGGGTGTCGAACCGAATGGGTGGAGATACAGGAGGTAAAAAAGCATGAAGACAGCACCTATACAAGGAGCAGGCAATGGCCGGGCGGGACGCTGGGCATATCATATTCTTCTGACAATTGGAGCGGCGATCTCTGTCTTCCCGTTTTACTGGATGTTCGTCATCGCGACCAATGACCGGAGCGGTGTGTTTCATGTTCCGCCGCTGCTGACGCCTAGCGATCAGTTCTTTCTCAATTTCGAGCGTGTACTGGAGCGGTCAGAGTTTTTTGCGGCACTTGGCAACTCTCTGTTCGTCTCTTCGATGGTGACGCTATCCGTCATCTTCTTCTGTACACTGGCAGGCTATGCCTTTGCGAAATACGACTTTCCCTACAAAAATATATTGTTTGCGCTGGTCATCGGAACCTTGTTCGTGCCGCAGCAGTTGAGCGTGCTGCCGACCTACGTCATTATGGCCAAGCTGCAATGGATCGACTCCTTCAAGGCACTGATCGTGCCGGCGATGGTCAATGCCTTCGGTATCTTCTGGATGCGGCAGTATATAAGCACCTCGGTGCATTCGGAGCTGCTGGAGGCAGGACGGATGGACGGCTGCGGCCATTTCCGCATCTTCTGGAATATCGTCATTCCGGTTATTAAGCCGGCGATGGCGACGCTCGGCATCTTTACCTTCATGAACACATGGAATGATTTCTTCTGGCCGCTTGTCGTACTGAAGCAAAGCGAGCATTTCACGATCCAGATCGCGCTGCAGCAGCTTTTCACCAACCGCGACGGGCTGGATTACGGCATGATTATGTCGGCGACCTTCTCCGCGACGCTGCCGCTGCTGATCGTGTTCCTGATGTTCAGCCGCTGGTTTATTGCCGGCCTGACCTCTGGTGCCGTCAAAAGCTGATTCTTTTGCATACCGGATACAGGATTTTACATCCCTGTGCTGAATACCTATATTAAGCTCACGAGATGGTACCGGCAATGGCACATGGCCGTTAGCGGCTTCGGCACTCCTAAGCAGAGCATTGCCAGCCGCTCACAGCCATCATTATTCAGCATGGGGAGTGAACCTCTTGAAGCTTCGCCGCAAAATATTATGGGCCAACATTCTGCTCGTGTTCATCCCCGTTTTGACGATGGGTGGGATGAGCTATTTTAATTTTTCCAGTGCGATTGAGAAGAAGTCGAGCGATTTCTACTGGATCTCATTGCTGGAGACGGATCGCAAGCTGAAGTTCGCCCTCAATGAGATTACGACCATCTCCAGCTCCGCCATGACTCAGCCTGTCATCCAGCAGTCGCTCAAGCAGCCTGAGCGCATGCTCACCTACGATCAGCGGCAGGAGATCAATAACCTGTTCATCAATCACCCGATGATTCTGTCCTTTCAGTTGTATGCGAAGGGCAAGCTGGTCTACGGATACAATGCTTCGGCATCGGATGTTGCTCTGGAGCAGGCCGTATGGTACGAGCGGATGGAGGAGGCACAGGGACGCCCTGTCTGGTCGGGGCCAGGGGAGAATGGCTCGGCCGTTGACGGCCGTCCGGTGCTTGTGCAGGCGCGGGTCATCAAGGATTACTATTCCCTGGAAAATATCGGCGAGCTGGTGGTCTATATTAAGCCTGAGCTGCTTGACCAGGTGTTCTGGGAAGCGGCTACATTGAATAAGGGCGACATTCTGCTCGTGAACAAGCAGGGCTCCATCGTCTTCAACAAGTCCGGCGAGCATATTGGCGAGCGGGTGGATTTCCCGTTCCTGTCCGGCCAATACGAGCAGGAGAAGAACTACTATGTCGATACGTATCAAGACAGCAAATCGCTCATCACGTTCCTGCCCTCACACAACGAGCAATGGTTCCTGGTCGCCATTACGCCTAATGAGCTGCTGCAGGCCGAATCGCTGTCGATCCGCAACATGGCGCTGCTGCTGGGCGTGTTCTCACTCCTATCGGCGATATTGTTCGACCGTTTCTTCGTGACACGTCTGGTTCGCACCATCATTAGCGCCGTCAACGGCATGAAGCGGGTGGAGCAGCGCATCTTCATCCCCATCCCGCGCCAGGATCAGGTGGATGATGAATCGAATCTGCTGGTTGAGGGCTTCAACCGGATGAGCAAGCAGATCAGCGAGCTGCTGCAGCAGGTGGAGCGGGAGCAGGCGATGAAGAAGGAGGCTGAGCTCCAGGCGCTGGTGGCGCAGATTAATCCGCATTTTATCTACAACTCATTGGAGTCGATTAACTCGATGGCTGTCCTGCAGGGGAACAAGGATATTAGCCGCATGGTTATCTCGCTAGGCAAGCTGCTGCGTATCAGCATCAGCGAGAACAAGGAGCTGATCCCGCTCCGCATGGAGCTGGAGCATGTGCGGCACTATTTGAACATTCAGAAGTTCCGGTTTGAGGATCAATTCGATTATGAGATTGAGCTGCCGCAAGAGCTGAGGGATTATATGACGCAGAAGCTGATTGTACAGCCCATTGTGGAGAATGCCCTCTATCATGCCATCGAGCCGATGAAGGACAAGGGACATATTGCCATTCGTGCGGCAGAGGCGGAGGGGAGCATCATGATTGAGGTGAGCGACAACGGACCGGGCTTCGACGAGCAGACACTGACGAAACTATGGAAGAATCATCAGCCCGATGAGAAAAAATATAAGGACAGCGGGGTTGGGCTGCGCAACGTTCATGAGCGGTTGCGCATCCAGTTCGGCAGTCCATACGGGATTATGATCTGCTCCTCGCCGGGCTTCGGGTCCACCATTCGCATTCGGCTTCCTAAGGTGTGGCCAGGCTCGGGACTGAGTACCGGGGGAAGGGAGCGAATACAATGAGAAACTGGTTGAGCTGGGGCTGGGTAGTGCTCTATGTACTCGCGCTTGCTGGAGTGGTATTGGTTAGCTCGCTGAACCGGGTCGACTCAGCGGAGGAGGATACGGCGGAGAAAATTACGCTGACGTTCCGGCATTTCTGGACGCGGGAGCATGATGTGCCCATTCTCAATATATTCGAGGAAGCTGTGCGCGGCTTTCAGGCCTCTCATCCGAATGTGAAGGTCAACTTCGAGGGGATGGATCAGACGGTGCACCGCGAGCAGAAGCTGAAGAGCGAGATGGTCACTGGCACGCCTCCAGATCTGTTCGTCCTGTTCGGCGGCGCTGAGATTGAGCCGTATGTACGAGCGGAGCGGCTGATGGATCTGAGCGACTTCGTGCGCGATAATGGGTTGAAGTCGCAATTCCGTGATCTTCATCTATGGACATTCAATGACAAGGTGTATGGCCTGCCAATCGAGGGCAATGCGGAGCCGATCTATTATAATCGGGCCATCTTCGATGAGCTCGGCCTCATGCCGCCACAGACGCTCGATCAACTGGACGGAGCGATTCGCGTACTGACCCGCAACGGGTATATTCCGTTTGCCCTTGGCAATGAGGATCGTTGGCCAGCGGCGATATTTGCCCACTACCTGATGGATCGTTACGCCGGACCGTCACTGATCGAGCGTCTAATTCAAGGCAAGGAGGGCTACTCGTTCCAGAATGAAGGCTATCTGCAGGCTTTCCAGCATTTCCAGCGATGGGCGCGCTCCGGGGCGTTCTCGCCTAATGCCAACAGCAGCTCGACCGAAGCCGCAATTGACCTGTTCACACAGGGGAGAGCAGCGATGTATCTGAATGGCAACTGGGACATTACGCTGTTCCATAGCGAGGAGGCGCCGGAATTCCAGCAGAAGGTTGGCGTCATCCCGTTCCCTGCGGCGGATGGTCAGAGCAAGCCGTCCATTGCCGGGGGCTACACGTTCGGACTCGGTATGTCGGCGAATCTGTCGGGAGCGAAGAAGGAGGCCGCGCTGCAGCTCATGCAGGCGCTCTACACGAAGGAGGTGCAGAAACGAATTGTCTATGAGGGGTTGCGCATCCCGGCGATGCGGATCGAGGTCGATTCGCAGCGAACGGGCCCGGTTTTTGCTCAGGTGCTCGAGCTGATGGATCGGATCGAGTATAGCTTCGTACCGTATGACAACATCCTGTCACCAGAGGTGAAGCGCTCGTTCCTACAGGTTGTAGAGGAAATGGTAGGCGGAGCAAGCTATGCCGGGGAGGCTCTAGAGAAGCTGGAGCGTGCATCGGTGCAGTATTGGGAGCTGCGACGCAGCAGCGGCGCCGGGACGGGAGGGCGGACTCCAGACATGCAATGATGGAGAGTGACCATGGAGATGGGGGGCGAGAGGATGGAACAGAGCAAGGTGACCTACAGCGTCGTGTTGGCAGATGATGAACCGATCATATTGCGCAGTCTGAAGGCGGCTATTCCTTGGGAGGAGCTGGGGCTGCGCGTCGTGGGGGAAGCGAGGAACGGTGAGGAGGCCCAGCAGGTAGTCTCCGAGGTGAAGCCGCATATTGTCATCAGTGACATCCGCATGCCAACGATCGACGGCATTACGCTGATGAAGCAGGTCATGACAGAGCATCCGGGATTGATCTTTATCTTTATTAGCGGCTACGGGGAATTCGACTATGCTCGTGAGGCGCTGCGCCAAGGAGCCTTTGACTACATGCTCAAGCCGATCGACCATGACGAGCTGACCGAGATTCTTGTGAAGGCACGCGAGCGGCTGGACGGAGAGCGCCAACGCCAACTGGAGAGTGAACGGCTGATGCACTCGGTTCAGGCACTCTCGCTGCTCGCTCGCGAGCGGATGTTTGCCGAGATGATCGAGGGCAACCAGAAGCCGCTCCAGCATCTTCAATGGCTGGAGAACAGCGAGCTGAATCAGACCTACTTCATGATGATCGTACAATTGGAGCATTATGAGGCGATGAATCGCCAGTGGACGGCAGAGGAGAAGCGGCTATGGTTCTTTGCCATTCGCAACATTCTGGAGGAATGGTCGGGGCAGAACGGCGGACTGACCGTATTCCCGTTCCGCAGCGGTGAGTGGGTGCTGCTGTTCCCGAAGGATTCGCGCGAGCGCAAGCTGCGTCTGGGCGAGGAGATGCTGCGCACCATCCGCAGCAACTCGAAGCTGGCCTGCTCGGTGGGCATCAGTCCCGAGGCTTACGGACTGGAGCAGTTGAGCCAGGCGTATGAGGGAGCGCTGCAGGCGCTGCACCAGCGCTTCTATTCCGGCGGGGAGGGTGTATTCATCGAAGAGATGCCGCGCGGAGCACAGGACGGACAGTCGGATGTCAAGGGACGTTATCCGAAGCATCTGGAGTCGCAACTGGCAGAGAGTGTCCGCACGCTGGATGTCGAACGACTGGGCGCCTTGTTTGGACAGCTCAAGTCGTATATTGAGCAGGAGGGCTTCTCGGCGGAGATTGCACGCCGCTTCATCGTGCAGCTAGCGGTCATCCTTGACCAGCAGCTCGAATATGTCCATGCGCCTCATGGCGGCGGCTCGATGGAGGAGCTGCTGCAGCAGCTTGAGGAGGCCGCCACGCTTGATGAGCTGATCGGCCAGGCGCGAGCCTCCTTCGCAGGCAGGATCATGGCGCGGTCGACCCAGCAGTCGCGGGAGGACGGTCACTCGGCGATTGAGAAGGCGAAGAAATATATCGCTAACCATTATCATAAGGATCTGGGCATTGAGGAGGTATCGGAGCTGGTCGATCTGAGCGCGAGCCATTTCTGTACCTTATTCAAGCAAGTATCGGGCTATACCTTCCTGGAATATTTGACCCAGTGCCGGATCGAGAAGGCCAAGTATATATTGAAGCATTCAGATGTCAAGGTGTACCAGGTCGCGCCGCTCGTCGGCTACCAGGACCCGAAGTATTTCACTCAGGTATTCAAACGGGTCATGGCCATGACGCCGTCCGAATACCGTGAGCGTGCATGAGAGTGTCTGGTCAAGAGGCTGCCAAGTAGCGGGTTATTTCCAATTGGGGGTGGCACTTTCCCATTCGAAAAAATTTCGCAATCAGTACGGGGGAGGGGGTGACTTTTCTCAAAAGCTACTGCATATTAATTTATCCTCAATTGGAAGAAGCCCTTAATGAGGTAAGGAGTATCCATTCTTGTTGTAGTATAGAAGAATGTATAGTTCATATTTTTTAACTATTAAAATAATTGCTCCATCAGTAATTGACAGAGCAATTATTTGATCCAATTTCCTGGAATTCAGGACTGAATCAGTTCTCCTCAGAGGCTTTCGCCTGTTTGATGCGAAAGGAAATCGCAAAGCTCAGGAGAACGAAAAGCAATTGAAGTGACAGGGCCAATATAATCCCCGATAACAACCCCAAATTCAGCGACTGACTAACGACAATGAGAGCTCCGCCGATTCCAATGCTTAAACCCGGACCAAATGCATCCGTAAACTGCAGGCTGGCGGATATCTCTCCTTCTTCACCTGCTTTCGAGTGTTGCAATGCAATCGCTCCGGTGGTAGGATGTGCCAAACCGATGCCAAATCCAGTGAAAAGCTGTGAGATTACTGCAAATGTGATTCCTCCCCCAGGGAGGCCAACAGCCAGCAGTACTGCAGCAACTCCAATGATCATAAATCCAATACCGATTGTTACCCGTTTCTGTCGGCCCTTTCCATGGTCTTTAGCATCAAGCTTTGACTGTAGCCAGGCTGCCGTTGACCAGCTTAATGCGCCTGCGGCCACAATTAATCCCGCCAAATCTGCTGGAAGCTTTTTCACATCTGTCAAAGCCAAGACAACATAACTTTCAGTCGCATTATAACAAGCAACAAAAAATCCTCTTGAAGCAATCGTAGCAGGCAGACCTCTTCTGGCACTTAAGGTGCCCTCAGGTAGCAACTTTCGCAAAGGATTAATCATAATCAGCAAGCCTGCTACCGAAAGTACTATTCCTTTCCAATCGGTTATAAAGCCTAGCCCAGAGAGCAGCATTCCCGTTCCAATAGCCAGTAATACTGCATAGCCTTCTTTTCGGCTGTTCTTTGAAGCGGCATTCTCTTTCACTGTAAATTTGCGAAAAGCGGGAAGCGTCAGCACAACAGCCAAGCCAATGAAAGGAAGCACCAGCCAAAAAACAAATCTCCAGGACAGATACTCCGCTATAAGTCCGGCAATATATGGACCAATTAAAGCAGGTAAAATATATGCGCCGGAAAACAAAGCAAGTATTTTCGTTCTAAGCTTATCGGGATAACCTAAGGTAATGCTGTAATACACGCACGTAATGATTGCCCCTGCACCAAATCCCTGAAACACTCTCCCTATAATTAGCATAATCATGTTTACAGAACTAGCGGCAATCAAGATGCCGATCACAAAAATAAGGATCGATATACCAAACGATGCAAAAACGCCGTTTTTGTTGATCCGCTGCCCCATAATCATTGTTCCAAGGATCTGTGCCAAAAGAAAAGCGCTGAATATCCAGCCAAACAAATGAAGTCCATCCAACTTTTGAGCCAGGGTAGGAGCAATCGTCACAAGCGCCAATCCTTCAAACGCAACAGTAGTGACCGCAAGAATAATCCCTATTGTCAATGCTCTATACTTGGCATCGAAAACCCCGACTTCTTTTTGAGTTATTTTCATCCTTCAACTCTCCTCGTGTAATCATAAAATGGTCTTGACGATAGTTGCTTCAGCAAGTATATGACCCGAAATCTCTAACTGTGTCATCCAATGTTTATCCACCTTTACTGTGTAGGACAATCACTTCAATTTTTTTCAGTCTTCTTTGAATTATAGATCTTTTACGTTGTTATACATTACGGTAAGAATTCTTCTAAACATTTCAACTTCCTCTTCGGATAACCCCTGGATAGTTTTATTATAGGCTTCAATGGATGGGGCGAGAATTTCAACTTTAATATCCCGTCCTTTAGGAGTTAAATAAACACGCAAAGACCTTCTATCCGTTTCGTGGACCACACGATAAATAAATCCCTTCTTTTCCAGCTTAAACAGCATTCTTGCAACATTCGTTTGGTCCTTGTGCAGTCTCTCTGCAAGTTCTTTTTGAGTAATCCCTTCTTTTTCCCATAGTACAATCAGTATTTCCCACTGATCCACTGTTATGTCAAAAGGATTTACTACCTTTTGATAATAGTTATTCAATTTAAGCGCCGCGCGCTGCACATTAACACCAATATACTTTTCTAGTTCCAATTTACTCCTCCTTCATAGTAGTCATGATTATAGTTGTTAAGACCATTATAATTCACTTTTTTGTGATGTCAATCATCAGATCATGTAATACCGAAAAATCAATTAAGATGCTATTTCTCCAAAATAGCATCTTTAACTGTGCCCTAATGGACTAGGGATGACACAACTATGAAAGAGGACTGGAATGAGGTTAAGCAGTAAACCTGTACGTCATGTGTGGATTCCAGTCTGGCGTAGCAGGCAAACTCCTTGCCACAAGTCTGCGGTAGAGGTTTGAAACGCATGGGCAGGGTATTGCAAGGCCGTTACACCCGAAAATACTCCGAAGGGCTCTTGCCGGTGACGACCTTGAATACCTGGCTGAAGTAGGTCGGGTTATTGAAGCCGACCATCTCGCTAATTTCGTAGATCATATGCTGACCGGATTGCAGATAGTGAATCGCCTTTTGGATACGATAATGGTTCAGATAGTGGACGAAATTTTGCCCGGTCACCCGTTTGAACAATTGGCTTAGATATTTGGGATGAACGAACAGCTCGCCTGCAATCGCCGCGAAGCTGATCTCCTGACTGTAATGCTCCTCCACGTACCGCTTCACCCGGTCAACCAGCCGATTGCTGCGGCGGCCGGAGAACTCCTGCGCTGCCAGCTCGAGCCAGCCGGTCACCAGCTTGTCCATCCATCCGGTTAGCTGCTCCAGGGTGAATTGCTGCTGAATATCCTGCAGGAAGCGTGACATGGTGCACGGCGGCTCCAGCTCCGGGAACTCGTCATTCCAACTGAGGATGAGCGAGCTGAACAGACTGACGCAGACCGTCTGCATGTCTGTCAGCGAGCCGCAGGGCTGCTCGCGCAGCCAGGTATGCAGCTTGCCCCATTGTTCCCTGGCCTTCTCCGGCTCTCGCCCGGATAGGGTCTCGTTCCACTGCTTGAGCAGCGGGCCATACTGGTCAATGGCAGTATCGAGCTTCGCCCACTCCGCATAAGGATAGACGCGGCCGGTTCCTTGGAATTCCGCTGCCTCAAGCGCAGCGCGGCTCTCCAGGTAGGAGTCAATCAGCTCATGCAGGCTAGTGCGGACGGAGCCGATCCCGGCGACAGCTTCAATCTTGAGCAGGGAGGACACCTTCTGGGTCGCGGTGTGTGCCAGTTGCTCACAGAGCGCTGCCAGCCGCTGCGGCTCGCTGCCGGGGTCCATCAGCAGCAGCACGAACAGACTGTCAGAGTAGTTGACGACATCGCTTTGTACAGAGGTGCGGTCGGTCAACTCCTGCAGCAGCTCGCGCAGCATGTTGCCGGCGCCGAACTTGAGCAACTGCCAGTCGCGCTCGCTGGGCCTGGCGAGCAACGCTGGACGGGTGATGCGCAGACTGATAGCAACAGCCTGGCGCGGCACGGCAATGCTGAGGAACGCGAGCCGTTCCTCATGGAGCTCATGCCGTTGATAGCGCGTCGTTAGCAGATCGAATAGAAATTTCTCCCGCAGATAGGGCAGCATGCGCCCCAGCTCCTGGCGATACTGCTCCTCCAGGCGTCGCTTCTCCTCCGCTGTATCCAGCTCCTGCGTAATTTCCATTAGCACATCTTCAATTTCCGGCACACTGGCCGGCTTCAGCAGGAAGTGGTGCACACCGAAGCGCATGGCTTGTCTGGCATTCTCGAATTCATCGAATCCGCTCAAGATCACAATCGGCAGCTCGCTGTCCTCCGCGCGCAGTGCGCGCGCCAGCTCCAGCCCGCTCATACCAGGCATATTGACATCGGTAATGACAAGCTGTGGCCGCTGCTCCATATACTGCCGATACGCCTCCTGACCATCGGCGGCTGTACAGATGATTCGCAGTCCCAGTCGTTCCCACCCGACATGGCGGCTCAAAGCATCGATAATATGCGGCTCGTCATCCACAAGCATAATGGTCCTCATCGATTATCCACCTCCAGCCATTGCTGTAATTGCTCCTCCGTCTCGATGGCTGGCAGCCGAATCGTCACCATCACGCCGCCCTGCTCCCGATTCGCGAGCTGCAATCCATAGTGCGCACCGCAATACAGTCCGATTCGCTGATGCACATTGCGTATCCCGATCCCGGTGGCCTGTTCCATGCTCCAGCCCTCCTTCAGCCCCTGCCCATTATCGCACAGCAGCAGCTCGATGCCAGGCCGTTGCCCATGGGCAGGCGCCAGTGGTCGAGCCGTCAGCTCAATCCGTAATTCCTGCTGCTGCTGCTGTGGTCTGGCGTGGAGGACAGCATTTTCAATCAGCGGCTGCAGGATGATTTTGGGAATATAACAGCCCTTCAATTGGGGATCAATCTGCTCGGTGTAGGTGATCGAGAAGGGCAGACGCTCCTGCTGGATGCGGACATAGCAGCGGGCATGCTCGAGCTCGTCTCGGAGCCGAATGAAGATTTTCCCCCCGCTTAGCCCGATGCGCAGCAGCTTGCCTAGCTGGGTAATCATGAAGCTGATGTCCTTGGCATTATAGTCGAGGGCGCGCCAATGAATCATATCCAGCGTATTGTACAGAAAATGCGGCTTGATCTGCGCCTCCAGCAGACTGGTCTGGGCATCGCGCTTGGCCTTGCTCTCGATGTGCACATGCTCGATCAGCTCCTGCAGCCGGGATACCATGTGATTAAAGCTGTAGGACAACTGAGCATACTCCTCCGTGAACCTGCTGGTAGCGCGCACGCTGAAGTCCCCGCGCTCCAGTCTTCGCATATCCAGCATGAGCTTGCGCAGCGGGCGAATCATATTGGAGACGAACAGATAGGTCAGCAGTACGGAAACCAGCAGGATGAGCAGCCCTAGCCCCATCACCATCCATCCAGCCTGATAGGTCGAAGCCAGCAGCACTCGGGTAGGAATGAGCTGCACCAGCCGCCATTGTACCGAGCTGGGCTTGGAGTAGAGGGCAAGATAGGACTGCCCCTCCTGCCGGATCACCTCATAGCCGTCATATGCGTCTGCAGGGTGCTCATGGAGCCAAGGGAGGTCGGGCAGCCCCTTGCCCGATTCCGACTGCGGCCCGGCATTGACCGTAGCGATCATTCTGCCGGCTGTATCGGTAATCACGACCTGTCCATCCATAGCCATCGGTACATCGGCAAAGTGCTGCAGCACATCCTGCTGGGACATGCGAATGACCAGGTAGCCGACGGTTCTGCCCTGGCTATCGAACATATGCTGTGCGTAGCCGATGAGCGCATCGGATGAAGCGCTCTCAAGCTCTGAGATCCAGACAGCATCCGCCAGCTTCAGGCGGGCGAACCAGTGCTGGTCGGCCAGCCTGCTGGTTGGATACACGAGGTCCATTCCGCTGTAAGGCACATCATTGAACAGGTCGCTATAGATTTCGATGGAGCTGATCTCGTTGTTCACTACGAGTGTATGATGCAGCAGGGCAGAGATTTCGCGGCGCCGGGTCAGCGCATCATACTTGGAAGCGGGCGCCTCCTCCAGCCGCTCCTGCACCTCCTTGTTGCTGACGACGGAGTAAGCGGTCCGGGTCATATTGGTCATAAAGTCAAACCCGCGGTGCGTGCTCTCGTTCAGCAGCGCGAGCCGCGCCCGGCTAATCTCAGTAAACGTGACATCGGAGAAGGAGCGGTAAGCCAGTATAGCAATCGTCAGCAGAAACAGCAGGTTCAGTGTAAAAAAGCAGGCAATCATCAGTGTGGACAGCTTGCTGCGCTGCCATACTCCATGTAAGGGGAGCAAGCGGAGCCTATTTCTCATCTGTCATCCATCCTAACTCATGAGATTAGCCTGAGCTTACCCCTTAATGCCAGATGTTGCAATACCGTCCACGAAGTACTTCTGGCAGACGATGAAAATGATGAAGCAAGGAACGAGTGACAGCACCGACATCGCGAACATCGGGCCCCAATCGGACTGTGAGCTCGAATCCAGGAACAGCCGCAAGCCGAGCGGTACCGTGAACTTGGTCACATCGCTCAAGTAGATGAGCTGGCTGAAGAAGTCGTCCCATGTCCATAGAAAGGTGAAGATGGTCGTTGTGATAAGCGCTGGCAGGGACAACGGCATAATTACGCGCCAATAAATCTGGATCGGGCCGCATCCGTCAATGGTCGCCGCCTCGTCCAGCTCACGCGGCAGGCCGCGAATAAATTGGACGATCAGGAAGATGAAGAAAGCGTCCGTTGCCAGCCACTTCGGAACAATCAGCGGCAGGAACGAGTTGATCCAGCCCACCTGATTGAACAGGATATACTGCGGAATCAAGGTGACATGATGCGGCAGCATAATCGTAATGAGCATCAGGGCGAAGGCCAGTGATTTGAATCGAAAGCTCAAGCGAGCGAAGGCATAGGCGGCCATCGAGCAGGACAGGATGTTGCCCAGCACCGCTCCCGCAGACAAGAGCAGCGAGTTGCCAAGGAAGATCGAGAACGACTGTCCCTGAATGCCTGTCCAGCCGGAGCTGTAGTTGCTCCATACCCACTGCTGCGGCCACAGGCCAATCTCCGAGAAGATCATATGCCCCGGCTTGAAGGAGCTGCCCAGCATCCACAGGACAGGGTACAGCATAATGAACGCAATGCCGATCGTGACCAGATGCTTAATCCAGACGGTGCGAAGAAGTGATGCTGTCATCTAGGATTTCCCCCCATCCTCGTAATGTACCCAGGCTGTGCTGGAACGGAACACCACGAAGGTGAACACGCCGATCAGTGCCAGCAGCACCCATGCCATCGCAGAGGCATAACCCATCTGGAAGAAGGCGAAGCCCTTCTTATACAGATAGAGGGAGTACATGAGCGTAGAATTGAGCGGGCCGCCAGAGCCGTTGCTGATGACGAAGGCCTGGGTGAACGACTGGAACGAGGTGATCATCTGCATCACCAGATTGAAGAAGATGACCGGCGTCAAGACCGGTAGCGTAATGCTGAAAAATTGACGAATCTTGCCTGCCCCATCGACAGAGGAGGCTTCATAATAGTCGCCGGAGATTTGCTTCAAGCCGGATAGAAAAATAATCATCGATGACCCGAATTGCCATACGGATAAGAGCACGATCGAATAGATCGCATAGCTGGGATTGGCGACCCAATCAGGCGCATGAATCCCCACCTTCAGCAGCACCTGATTCACCAGTCCGTCGCCGCCCAGCATCTTGCGCCACAGCATCGCGATGGCGATGCTGCCGCCCAGCAGGGAGGGAATATAGTAGATGGTGCGGTAGATACCAAGCCCCCGCATCCCTTTGTTGAGCAGCAGCGCAACAGCCAGAGCAAAGATAAGCTTGAGCGGCACGGACACAAAGACATAGGTGAAGGTCACCTTCAAGGAGGTAAGGAACAGCTTGTCATTGGAAAATAGCTCGACATAATTATCCAAACCCAGCCATACAGGATGGGAGAGAATGCTATAATCGGTCAAGGAAAAATAGAGCGATGCCGCCATCGGGCCGATGGTCAGCAGCAGCAGCCCGATTAGCCAGGGGGACAGGAACAGCAGGGCCGCCCAGCTATGCTGTCGCTGTCGGCTTGCCCCGGAGATCGCGCGTGTACGTGTACGTGTGCGGGCTGACGGAGCCGGGTCAGTGTGTGTCGTCTTCATAAGTTGCTCTCCTTTCAGCGTGCAGCAGGATGGCTGCGAATTGTGATCGCTTGCTTGTAGCAGCACCGGCTGCGGTCTGTGCGGCGAGTCGTGGGCCAGCATACAGCAGTGCCGCCTGATGGCGGCCACTGCTGATGCGCCTATGTTATTTGCCCTTGCCTAGAATCTGATTGGCTCCCGTGATGAACTCGTCGATTGCGGCCTCCATCGTGCCTTGCTCGAAGGCGATCTGCTCGCTCAGCGTCTTGAAGTTCTTGTCGATCTCGGAAAAGCCTTGCGGATACGGCGGATCAATATTGCTGGCGTCAGCCGATACAGTATCGATGAAGGTGAAGATCATCTTCTCCGTCTCTGACAGCTTGCCCATCAGCTTCTCGCGGATCGTAGCGTTCACCGGAACACCGCGCTCTGAGCCGAGAATTTCTGCCGCTTCCGGATCGTTGACGAGGAAATCGATGACCATTGCCACCTCGTCCGGGTACTTGGTCTTGGCGTTGCCAGAGATGAACATGCTCGGCTTCAGGTATTCTCCGCTCTTGGCCTCATCCTTGCCATGAGGGATAACCTGAATTTTGATCTCATCGTCCTGATTTTTCATCCCGCTCTTGAAGGCTGTAATCTGGTTGGACCAGAGGAAGTCCATAGCGGCCGTGCCGACAGCCAGTGGACGTGTCTCCAGCGCGTTGGTCATCCCTGCGGTTGCCTCGGGCGAGGTGATGCCGCCTACCTGGCGGAGCTCCTTCCACATCGTGAACCATTTTATCAACTGCTCCTTGGTTGCGCCCAGCGTATCCTCCTGGAACATGGCGTGCCCATGCTGGCGCACCATCATCTCGAACATATTGAAGGTGCCGGAGGCATCTGCCATGCCGACGAAGCCGTTCCCCTTCTCCTTGCCAATCTTGGCAGCAATCTCGCTGAAGTCCTCCCAGGTCCAGTCCGGGCCAGGGTCAGGAATACCCAGCTCCTTGAACACAGTAGAGCTGTATATGACGCCAGGTGCATTGACGCCTAAGGCTACAGCATACAGCTTGTTGTTGATGGAGCCGGCCGAGAGCATGCTCGCGTCGATGGCCGAGGTGCTCAGCTTGCCATCGCTTGTGTACGAGCTCAGATCAAGCAGAGTACCGCGGTTGGCATAGTCGGTCAGGAAGGCGTAATCCATCTGGATCAGATCGGGCGCATTGGCGCCTGCAACCTGGGTGGACAGCTTGTCGAAGTAGCCATCCCAGCCGGAATATTCGGCCTTGATTTTTATATTCGGATGCTTGGACTCGAACAGCTCCAGCGCGCGCGTCGTCAGATCATGCCGAGTCTGCGAGCCCCACCAGGTCATGCGAAGCTCAATCTGTCCATCCTCAGAAGCGGCCTGCGCGTTGTTCCCCTGTGCGGAATTGCTCTGTTGACTGTTTTTCGGTGCGCTGCTGCACCCCGTTACAACGATGCTGAATGCAAGGAATGCGGCCAATATCAGTCTCGCTTTGATCATGTTTTGCCTCCTGTGAAATGAATTGAGTCAGATTTGAAAGTGCTTACATTTCATATTGTAGACGATATATGGGGATAGACAAATAAACAATGGTAAGATAAATCATTAAAAAAGTAAGCCGGATAGAGATTGCCCGTTATTGTTGCCATGATCGAGGAGTATGAGGCAGTGGGCAAGACCGCCAAAGGGAGGGAGAGTGGGGCGCAGCAGGGGGCTGCAACAACGAAGAAGCCGTCCCTATAGCGGACAGCTTCTTCGCAGCAGATCAGCTTATTTATTTGCAGCGGCCCATTCATCAAGCTGCTTCTGTTTCTCGGCAATGACCTTCTCGATGCCCGCAGCCTTCAGCTTATCGATAAATTCAGGCAGATATTTATCCGGATCAAGCGTGCCATTCTCCAGGCCGATCTTGTATTGATCCTTCACGTTCTGGATAGCTGCCGCCTCGGTCTTCACCGGATCGACGGTGAAGCTGAAGCCCATGGCCGCCGATTTCTTCGCCTGCTTGTTGAATTCATCCTGCAGCTCCCACACCTTCGGATCGTCGCCTTCCCATACGTAGGACAGGAACTGATTGCCCCACATCCAGCCGAAGTTCGGATTATACGTTGCATTGCTGGAGTCGACGCCGCTCGGGAAGCCGATGACATTGCCCTCCTTGATCTCGTAATGCTTGCCCTGGATACCGTAGTCAATCAGATTGACCAGCTCGGCATCTGAATAGAGCAGATTCAAGAACATCATGGCACGGTCAGGATCGCCTGAGTTTTTGGCGATGCTGAACATGACGTTGGAGATGGTGGAGGTCGTTGCCACTGGTGGAATAAGCTGCACAGCGACCATCTCGGTGCCGGTCAGCAGAGAGGACTTCGTCTCATAGCCAGGCTTCATGTGTGCCATGAAGGCAAACGCCTTGCCCGCCTTGACTAACTGCTCAGAGGCAGTCTGGTTCGTCGAGATGTCCTTCGGAATATAGCCAGCCTCATACCATCTTCTGGCCATCTTCACCAGAGAGGCATACTGCTCGGATTCGAACAGATTGACGACCTTCAGGCCGTTATCATGATCCAGCAGCACGCCATTGTCGTCATTCAGCGGATCAACTATGCCGGGAAGGATGGAAGTGATGATAGCATAACTGGGCGCTTCAGGCACGATCGGCGCCATGCCCGGCTCATTCTTCTTAATCACTGCGAAGACGGCGTCCAGATCGTCATAGGTTTTGACGGTGCTCAGATCAATATTGTATTTGTCCACCAGATCCTTGCGCATCAGCACCCCGTAGTCAGCCGCCCAGTCACGGACGCTCGGAACGCCGAAGATGCTGCCGCTGGTCGTGGAGGCCTTGAGCACGTCCGGCTCCACGACCTTCTTAATATCTTGTCCGTACTTGTCCAGCAGATCATTCAACGGAACGAGCTGCCCCTTGGCGGCCTGCGTGCCGAAGTTCATGCCTGATGCTGTAAATAGCAGATCGAGCTTTTCGTTGCCGGCGAGCATCAGATTGATCTGCTGCTGCCAGGCGCCGATATCGATTGGCATGAGTTTGACGGTGGCGTTAATTTTGGCCTGTGTAATCTTGTTGACCGCGGCCTGAATCTCCGGCAGATCGGTTGCAGTGCCAATATTCAAGTACGCCACGGTCAGCTCATAAGGCTCCAGCTCCGATTCGGAGCCTGCGCCGCCCGAGGCGGTGGTGTTGCCGCCTGACGAGCCGGATGAGCTGGTTCCGCTGCCTTGTCCAGAACAGGCGCTGAGCACCAGCACCCATGCCAGCAGCAGAATCGCCATGCGAAATGTTTTGTTCCCCATAAATCAATGACCTCCTCTAATAATAAAGATTAATAGTGCTAGTTCTATCTTAACCGGACATGTCCGGGGCCAGCCGTTCTAGGGGTCTGCCTGTACGCCCTAGCCCTTGACTGCGCCGATGACCAGACCCTTGACAAAATATTTCTGGAAGAACGGATAAGCGCAGAGCAGCGGCACGACACCGATCACCGCCATAGCCATCCGCACGGTTTCCATCGGAATTTTGGTGCTCGTATTCACATCCGTCACGTTCATGGAGGCGGCATTGTTCTGAATGAATTGGGCATTGAGCAAAATGCGGTTCAGCAGGTTTTGCAGACTGAACAGCTTGCTCTCGGTAATGTAGATCAGGCCGTTGAACCAGTCATTCCAGTAGCCGATGGTCTGCATCAGACCGATGGTTGCCAGAATCGGCAGCGACAGCGGCAGGACAATGGTGAAGAATATCTTGAATTCGCCGGCTCCGTCTATGGAAGCGGATTCGATAATCGGCACCGGAATCGAGTTCATGAAGAAGGTGCGCATAATCAGCACGAAAAATCCATTGGTCAGCAAGCCCGGAATGATCAGGGCTAGCAGCGTATTTTTCATCTCAAAGATATGGGTGTAGACCAGATAAGTAGGCACAAGTCCTCCGTTGAACAGCAGTGTGAAGAAGACGAAGAAGGCAAGCGCCTTGCGCAGCGGCATCTCCCTGCGTGCCAGCGGATAGGACAGCAGTGCAGAGACGGCTAGACCGAGAAAGGTGCCGACTATTGTCACAACTATAGTCACACCGTAGGCGCGGGCGATGCGTTCAGCATCCTGCCACAAGAACCGATACGCATCGAGGCTCCATTGGCTGGGAACGAACGAGTAGCCCTCGATCAGCACCGTCGTTTCATCGCTGAAGGAGGTCGTGAATAGCAGCACGAACGGCATCAGGCAGAGGATCACGATGATCCCGAATGCAGCGTGCAGTCCTGCTTGAAATACTCTTTCCTTAGTAACCGTCATGCGTAATTCTCCTTTCGTGGTTTAGAACAGCGCATTGTCACGATTGCGGCGGCTGACGATGTAGTTGGATACGATGACGAGGACGAAGCCGACAACGGATTGATACATACCCGCTGCGGAGGACATCCCGATGTCGCCAAGGTTCATCAGCGCACGATACACATAGGTGTCGATGACGTTGGTTGTCGATAAGAGCGCTCCCGTATTCAGTGGAACCTGATAGAACAGGCCGAAGTCCGAGTAGAAGATGCGCCCGATCTGCAGTAGCGTCATTATCGTGATAACAGGCATAATGAGCGGTATGGTGATGGCCCGAATCTGCTGCCATTTGGAGGCTCCATCGATCTTGGCCGCTTCGTAATATTCCGGGTCGATGCCGATGATCGCGGCCAGATAGATGACACACAGATAGCCGACATTTTTCCAGACGTTAATGATGGTGAGGATGAACGGCCAGTACTTGGCCTCGCTGTACCAGGAGATGGGCTCGATGCCAAGCATCGGCAGTAGCTGCTTATTCACGAACCCGGTCTCGCCGCTGAGCATCGCTAGCGCCAGATAGCCGACGATGACCATGGAGATGAGATACGGAATCAAGACGACGCTCTGGTAGAACCTGGCGAGGAACTTCCTCTTGATCTCGTTCAGCATGATGGCTATAGCGATCGCTACCGTGGTATTCAGCAGAATGAACACGATGTTGTACAGCAATGTGTTGCGGGTAATGACCCAGGCATCAGACGTTTTGAACAGGTACTCGAAGTTCTTGAAGCCGATCCAGTCGTTTTCTAAGAGGGCCTTGCTGTAGTTGAAGTCCTGGAAGGCAATAATGAGGCCGAACATCGGCATGTAGTTGTTAATGAAGAGATAGATAATGCCGGGAAGCACCATGACCATGAGCGGCCAATAACGCAGTATGCGCTTGCGTGCTCTGCGGACGGCTGTCTGTCTGCTCTGCTCCGGCGCCTGCTCCTTCGCGGCAGCGACTGGCTTGGCAATCGTATTCACTGCTCATTCCTCCTTCGTCGTTTGTATCTCCATCTTAGATATTTTGCCGGGGAGCGACTACGACGAATCCGACTTCCGACTTGTGCTTTTCCGACTTTATAGGATGCAGCAGCGATGAGGGAAGGAGCATACAGTAAGCAGGGGAGCCTACATGAAGGAACGCCGCTTTAGCTGCCCCTGGATCAAGGGGCGGCTAAAGCGGCATCGAATGCCATGTCTATGAGGATTGGTGAAGCTTGCGGTATTCCTGCGGGCTCATCTGCACCGCCTTCTTGAACATCTTGGAGAAGTGGGAATAGTTGCCGTAGCCCAGCTCATAGGCTATAGCCGTGATAGGCTGAGCCGATTCAGCCAGCAGCTCTCTTGCCTTATGAATGCGCTCCTGGAGCACATATTCGGAGATGGTCATGCCCAGCTCTCCCTTGAATAGTCGAGCCAGGTAGTCAGGATGCAGGCAGACATGGCTCGCAATATCGTCCCGCGACAAGTCCTCGCTCAGATGGCTGGTGATATAGGCCCGCACCTTATCTACCACGGATTGCTCTTGATCGAGTGTCTGCATATGACGCGTCACCTCATGAATGAGGCGCTTGATCCATTCGCCCAGGTCTGCAAGCGAGCGCTTGGCGGCATACTCCTGATCCGACTTGATCATATCCGAGAATACCTGATGCGCGCGCAGCCCCTTATAGTAGAGCACATGGTACATCATCTGCAGAATGTCCTCATAGAACGCATGCAGCCATCTCCCGTCGACGCCGCCCGCCTGACGAATCTGGTCCAGATAGCTGGCGATCTCGCGTTGAACCTCGGCATGCTTGCCGTACTTGAGCAGCTCCGTCCAGCCATTCATCATCGGCAGCGGAGCTGCGCTTGTACGGCTTCGTTGATCCTGTAGACGAAGTACGGTGTTGCTGAAGGTGACATTATGCTTCTCCTGCTCTGCCAGTGCATCGTACAGGTCCGGGATATGCTCGGGCAAGACCGGCTCGCCCATGTAACAGCACAGGTCGCAGAAGAAGTAGGTGTTGCAGGCGGCAATATAACGGTTCAACTGTGTCTCTACCGAAGCTGCGGAAGTAGAGCCGGGGCCGCCTGATCGGAGGATGGCCAGCAGCGCTCCGCTGCGAAGCTGGATCACCTGACCACCGGCTTCCTGGACAGACTCCAGCTCCTCAAGGGCATTGCGAAGCGCGTACTCCATTATTTTCTCCTCACGAAGCGTCAGCTCCTTGTGCCATCGCTGAATGCTGACCAGCACGATTAGGAAACGGCTGTCGTCGTCACAGTCCACCCTCTGCTGCTGTAGCGCCTCGCGCACGCTCTCCCTTGTCGCGGGCACCGCGCGGGTGATCAGATCCTGCCAGTATCGCTCCAGTCGCAGCGGCTGGAAGGCTTCCCACAGCTTGTAATAGTGAGCGTAGGTTTCGACGAAGCTGATCTTCTCCCGCTCCTGCTCCGCCTTCTCCAGCCGATCGAGGGCTTTGCGCACGGAGCCCTCCAGCAGCTCATACCGCACCGGCTTGAGCATGTAATCACAACTGCCGAGCTGCAGCGCCTTCTGCGCATAAGTGAAATCCGCATGGCAGGTAAGGAAGATCGTCTCGG
This sequence comes from Paenibacillus sp. J5, assembly GCF_054955055.1. NCBI lineage: Bacteria > Bacillati > Bacillota > Bacilli > Caryophanales > Paenibacillaceae > Paenibacillus > Paenibacillus sp. J5. Next base: position 133,284 of record NZ_JBUEDD010000003.1, read on the forward strand.
TGGTAGGCGAATGCTCCTTCACCCACTCCAGCAGCTCGAAGCCGTTCTCTTGGGGCATTTCAATATCACAGATCAATACATCGATTCGTCGTCCTTCGAATACATGCTTGGCCATCGTCACATTGTATGCCTCATGCACTCTGGCGAACCCCATGTCCTCCCAAGATACGCCGGCACGAATGCCGCGCACCGCATGCTTCTCATCATCGACGAGCAGCAGTTCTCTCATTCATACCCCTCCCCTCCAGAATCGATGAGGCTTGCTGTGTCTGCTGCCCCGCAAGTACGCTGATTGTATCCGCAGCCGGAAGCTGAATCTCGACGGTCGCGCCTCCGCCAGAGCGGGCGGAGAAGCGAAGCTGCGCCCGGCCCTCATACAGAAGCTGCAGCCGCTGGCGCACATTCCAGATCCCGATCTGCTCGCCATCTGCGCCGTCCAGATGCGCGTGGCGCTGCAGCTTGTCCAGTATCTCCGGCTGGAAGCCGCAGCCGGTGTCGCTGATGCAGATGTGCAGCATCTCCTCCTGTCTGTCCTCCTGCCTGTCCTCCTTCGAGACGATAATCTCGATATGCAGCGGTCGCTCTGCATTCATGCCATGCTTGATGGCATTCTCCGCGAAGGTCTGAATCATCAGCGGCGGCACAGGCACGTGGCGCAGCTCATCGGGAAGCGCCAGCCGGAAGGTCAGATCATCCGGGAACCGCAGCTCCTGGATGCGCAAGTAGTTATACGTATGCTCCAGCTCCTCTCCGAGCGGAACCAAGGAGGAATCGCTTCGGAACATGAAGCGGAAATATTGCACGAGACTGTGCGACATCTCCTGGATCAGCCGATAATCTCTGACCTGCGCCAGATTATAGATGATGTTCAGTGAATTCAGGAAAAAATGTGGATTAATCTGCAACTGAAGCTGCCGCAGCTCCGCCTTTTGCCGCTGTACCTGCTCCGTCAGCACATGAACGGTCAATTGCTGAATCTGGTCAATCATTCGGTTGAACGAGTGGTTCATCACCTCGAATTCGAGCGCTGAGGCGCGCGGGTCGATGCGAATGTCCAGATTGCCATCCTCGATGCGCCGCATCGCGCGGACAATCCGGTTCACCGGTGACAGAATCAGCTTGCGCAGGAGCAGCAGAATGAGCGGCAAAACAATGAGTGCGCCGATCGTAATGCCGGTCACAATCCGCCTCAGGAACGGAAGATTCTCGAGCACAGCACTGTTGGGAATGAGCGCAGCGAGGCCGAAGTTGCCGCGGTGCGAATTTTCCCCGACCAATATATAAGCATTATCGTTACCAGTAAGCTTGTAGTCAGAGCCCGCATAGTCAAGGGCGATGTCTTGGGCGGCCCATGTGACGTCCTCATCAGCCAAGGGCTTGTAGTCCTCGGTTACCAGGAAGACCCGCCCATCCTTGCCCAACTCCAGCAGGCTGAGCGGTGCAATATGCTGCTGTGCGTTACTGAGTGCTCCGATATACATGCCCCCATAGCGGACGACATGCGCCAAATAATCTTTTCCTGCGAAGGTGTGGACAAACCAGCGTTTGTCCGGGATCGAGCCTGCTGTCTGGAGCAGGCTGCGGAGGCTCTCATCTGCTGCAAGCTGCTCTCTGTACTCGATGTGGCTGGCGGAGGCGAGCATCAGATCATCATTAGCCGGCGAATACATGACAAAAAAATCGATGCTCCGGTAGTTGCCCAAGTCCTTGAGCATGTTGCGATATAGCTGGAACTTCTCGAATTGATACTGATCCTCGTCGCGGCTGCGCGGCTGCTCCAGCACGAGCAGTCCCGTATCCTCGGCAGCCACGTTGTACAGATGCTTCTCCACCTCCTCCAGCTTGCTGTCAATCTGATTCATATACAAAATAATCATGTTCTTATTGGATTGTGCGACCTGATTGCGCACGACATTAATGGCATATATATTGTTATAGATCATGAATGCAACGAGTGGAATGACAAGCAGCAGAAAGCCTGCTAAAAGCTTGAAGCGCAGCGTTCTGCCCGACAGCCAGCGTAGTCGTCTCATCGGAGTCCTCCTTTATCGCTATTATAGTTACCATTGGAAGCGATTACAATTAGAAAATGCCCCAATATGACGCAATGCAGACCTTCGAGCATGGGGGCGCTGGCGGAGATCATGAGGTATATTGTCTCCTGTATTGAAGCGGGGTGCGCTGCCAGCGCTGGGCAAAACGGCGGCAGAAATAGGATACGCTCTCAAATCCGCTCTCCTCGGCAATGCGTGCGACCGGCCAGTCCGTCTTGAGCAGGAGCAGCCGCGCTTGCTCCAGACGGTGGCGAAGCAGATATTCCATCGGCGTAATGCCGTGAATCTCCTTCATGCACCGTGTCAGGTAGTTGTAATGGTAATGAAGGGTCTTAGACATTGCCGCGTAGGTGAGCGGCTGCCGGTAGTGGGAGCGGATATAGCCCTCTACCGCCTCAGCGACTGTGCGCACACGTGACAGTCCGCCATTCATGGTCTGCTCGTCCAGCATACGGAGCAGCTCATGAAAGAGCTGCTGCTGGCTCCAAAAGGAGGCCGAGCGCGGCTGCGCGGCAAGCCGCACCAGCGAATCCAGCTTCTGATACGCCTGCTCCGGCGTCTTGAGCCGGCTGTATCTCGGCAGCCGTATTCGATCTGGCTCCGGCTCGCTACTATCCAGAGATGGTGGATGGTTCGGACAGCCTCCATGCTGGAAGTGAACCCAGTAGAATCGGGTCGGCTCCTGGCAGGGTGAGAGCGGGTAATGATAGGCATCGGGCAGCAGCAGCAGACTCTCTCCGGCAGCGAGCTCCCACTGATGGCTGTTCTCTCCCACATAGAGTCGACCGGATTGGACGAGAATCAGATCGTAGACACCGATACTGCGGCGGGCGGGATGTGCATCCCCTGGCGCATAGCAGGAGATGCCGCTCTCCAGATAGTAAGGCAGCGGCAGAGAGGGGAGCAGACAATACGAACGGTCCATCGCATGAGCCTCCTTTGTGTGAGATTGGAGTATTTTTAGGAGAGATCGGTTGTAGTATGAGCACATTGTAAGCGCTAGAATGAGAATTGTCTACCCGGATTTGTTACCGTCCGTAGATGGTAATCACGATTAACCATTGATGAAGCTAATGGAAGGGATGTGCTTGTTAATGATGAGCAATACGAGAGAGCTGCAGTCGGCTGGATGTCAGCCTGTGCCGCTGGAGCATGTTCATATCGAGGACCGCTTCTGGTCACCATCGATTCGATTGGTGCAGGATGTGGTCATTCCGTATCAATATGAGACGCTGCATGATCGTGTGCCTGGCGTAGAGCCAAGTCATGCCGTCCGCAACTTCGAGATCGCTGCCGGGAGGGCGGAGGGCGAGTTTGGCGGGATGGTGTTCCAGGATAGCGATGTCGCCAAATGGCTGGAGGCGGCGGCTTACTCGCTGATGCTGCGGCCAGATGCTGAGCTGGAGCAGCAGACCGATCAACTGATCGAGCTGGTCGCGGCAGCGCAGCAGCCAGACGGGTATCTGAACACCTACTATACAGTGAAGGAGCCGGGGCGCCGCTGGACGAACCTGACCGATTGCCACGAGCTGTATTGTGCAGGTCACATGATTGAAGCGGCCACTGCATACTACCGTGCAACGGGCAAGCGCAGGCTGCTGGATGTGGTCTGCCGCTTCGTCGACCATATCGCGACCGTGTTTGGTGAAGAAGAGGGCAAGCTGCGCGGCTACGATGGTCACCAGGAGATCGAACTGGCGTTAGTGAAGCTGTATCAGGTGACCGGGGAGCGGAGGTATCTGGACTTGAGCGCTTTTTTTATCAACGAGCGCGGCCAGCAGCCGAGCTTCCTTGTTGAGGAATGGAAGCGCAGAGGGAAAATATCGCATTGGAGCAACGGAGCGCCGGCTGGCAGCCCGAATCTGGCTTATCATCAGGCTCATCTTCCTGTACGAGAGCAGGAGGAGGCTGTTGGTCATGCGGTACGCGCCGTCTACATGTACACAGCCATGGCTGATCTGGCGCTGCATCTGCAGGATGAGTCGCTGCTGGCGGCTTGCCGCAGATTATGGAGCAAGGTTACTGGCAAGCAGATGTATATTACAGGCGGTATCGGCTCGACCCATCACGGCGAAGCGTTCACCTTTGATTATGATCTGCCCAATGATACGGTCTATTCGGAAACCTGTGCTGCTATCGGTCTCATCTTCTTCGCTCAGCGTATGCTGCAATTGGAGCCGCGGGGGGAATATGCCGATGTGATGGAGCGGGCGCTGATGAACACGGTTATTGCAGGCATGGCGCAGGACGGGAAGCATTTCTTCTATGTTAATCCGCTGGAGGTCTGGCCTGCTGCCTGCCGTCACAATCCGGGCAAGCATCATGTCAAGCCGACCCGACCAGGCTGGTTCGGCTGTGCCTGCTGTCCGCCTAATGTAGCCCGGTTGCTCACATCGCTTGGCGAATATGTCTACTCGTCCAGCGCCGACACGCTCTATGTCCATCTGTATATTGCAGGGGAGACGGAGGTTCGGCTGGCTGGCGGCAACAGCATCCGGCTGGAGCAGGAGAGTCTCCTGCCGTGGAGCGGTGAGGTCGCGCTGACTGTAGAGCCGGCACAGGAGGGCGAATTCACCCTCGCTGTCCGACTGCCGGGCTGGAGCCGGGATACCGGGCTGCTCATCAACGGGGAGGCTGTCGAGCTGGCTGCCTGCTCGCGTGATGGCTACGCCTATATCACTCGCAATTGGCGCAAGGGCGACCGGGTCGAGCTGAGCCTGGATATGTCCGTGCAGCGGATGGAGGCTCATCCGCAGGTGCGTGCCAATGCAGGCAAGGCGGCACTGCAACGCGGGCCGCTCGTCTATTGCTTCGAGGAGGCGGACAATGCTGCGCCGCTCGCCTCGCTGACGCTTGCTGCACAGGATGGGGAAGGGGGGGACTTCGCAGCCAAGCTGCTGCCTGGCACAGCATGTGGACTGCCGGAGGATGCGGTCATCATCGAGCTGGCAGGCTTCCGCGAGTCGGACGAGGGATGGAGCAACCATCTGTATCGTCCATCCGCCAAAGCTCGCCAGGCTACGGTGCTGCGCGCCGTGCCGTACTATCTGTGGGGCAACCGCGGCGAGGGCGAGATGGCAGTGTGGCTGCGGACTTAACCAGCATGGCAGCTATCCCGCGATGTATAGCAGGCTATAACATGCAAACGCCGCTCCACGAAGGATGGAGCGGCGTTTGCTGCGTGGCAGATTGGGCTAACAGAGCAGGAGCATCGCATGAACAGCCGTGCCAACTGACGATAGGGCGCCTGCCAGCAACGCCTGAGCAGACGAGTTATTAGGCCGACCGCCGTCATGCAGCGAGGCACCGCGCCGGGAGCTGCGCGCGGTGCTCCGACTCTGCGGATCAGGCCGGCTCACTTGCCGTATGCGGCGGGGTAACGTCTGGCAATCTCGACGATGACATGCACCGCCTGCTCCATATGCTCTACGGGGATGAACTCATAACGGCCGTGATAATTTTCTCCGCCTGTAAATATATTCGGTGTCGGCAGTCCCATGTAGGACAACTGCGAGCCGTCGGTGCCGCCCCGAATCGGCTTGACGATTGGCGCGATGCCGAGGCTGGTCATCGCATCATGGGCGATGTCGACGATCTTCTTGACCGGCTCGATCCGATCCCGCATGTTGTAATATTGGTCCTTCATCTCCAGTGTGATCCGCTCGTTACCGTAGCGCTCCCGCAGTTCCTCGACAATTGCGGAGAGACGTGCCTTGCGAGCCTCGAAGCCCTGCTTGTCGAAGTCGCGAATGATATAGTGGAGCCTCGTCTCCTCGACATTGCCGGTAAAGGAGGTCAGATGATAGAAGCCCTCATAGCCCTCCGTATGCTCCGGCGCTTCGGCGGCGGGCAGCTTGCTGTGCAGCTCCATGGCGATCTTGGCGGAATGGAGCAGCTTGCCCTTGGCTGTGCCAGGGTGGACATTCACCCCTTTGCATACGATGGTTGCCGCAGCAGCATTGAAGCTCTCGTATTCCAGCTCGCCCAGCGGCCCGCCATCGACCGTATAGGCATAGTCGGCTCCAAAGGCGGATACATCGAACCGATGCGGCCCGCGCCCGATCTCCTCATCTGGCGTGAAGGCCACTCGAATCTTGCCGTGCTTGATGTCCGGGCTGCGCAGCAGCAGGTGCATCGCGGTCATAATCTCGGCAATCCCGGCTTTATTGTCCGCACCTAGCAGCGTCGTTCCGTCGGTCGTTATCAACGTAAGCCCCTTGTAATTCGCCAGCGCGGGAAAATCGCGCGGAGACAGCACAATGCTTTGCGCTGCGTTCAGTATAATATCTCCTCCGTTATAATTCTGGACGAGCTGTGGCTGCACGTTGGCTCCCGTTAGCTCGGTCGCTGTATCGAGATGAGCGAGGAAGCCGATGACGGGGACGGGCTCCTCGGTATTGGACGGCAGCGTTGCCATGACATAGCCATGCTCGTCCATGCTCACCTCCGACATGCCAATCTCCTTCAGCTCCTCGACCAGCTTGGAAGCAAGCTCCAACTGTCCTGGTGTGGATGGGCAGGATGGGCTGCTGTCATCCGATTGGGTATTGATCCGCGCATAGGAAGTGAAGCGGTTGATGAGCTCCTGTTGAATCATATATAGGCAACTCCCTTCAAGTTATGGATGGGTCGTGCTTGGCGGCGAAAAGACGGTGGTAGATGCCCCTATGAGGGCTTGCATACACGCTCTAGTATAGTATAGCCTGAATCGGCTATTGTAGCACGCGGGTCGCTCAGACAACGAGAGAGGCAGGACGAGGGTCGAGAAGCTGGCTTGAATACGAGTAAGTTGCCCGGATTGTCCAAAAATTTACCTTCATTTTATACTTCTGCGGCTATCTCATGGTACGATGGAAGCAATAATGAGAGCTCGCAGAGAGAGAGCAATGGCCGGAATAACCTTTTATCACACCGCACTTCCCCCTTCGCGAATACGCTATGGATGATCGAATATTGTGTGCTGTTCTCTGTGCTTTCGCTTACGATCGATCAGAGATAAAATGTAAGATGAGGATCATAGCTGAGCTTTAGCAAATTCGCTGGCAGAAGGTGAAGAAGATTCGAACGCAAATCGGTGAAATCGCGGAGCCCATACCTGTGGTTGCTCCGGAGACGAATTGTGATGCAGTCTATCAATTATTCAAGCAGCAATCCAACCTGGAGGGCGTAGCTGTGGTCGGAAAGAACGGGGCCGTCTCATTGATGATGCGTGGTCGCTTCTTTCAGGAGATCGGCACACGGTACGGATTCAATCTGTACATGGGACGACCAATCGGGCTAGTGATGGACAGACAGCCGCTAGTGGTGGACAGCTCGGCGCAGATTACGGATGTGAGTCTGCAAGCGATGGAGCGCACGGTGGACAAGCTATATGATCTGGTGCTGGTGATGTCACAGGGAGTGCTGCTGGGTGCGGTGACGATTCGCGGCTTGCTGCTGGCCGTGGCTGATGTTCGCGCAGAGATGGCGAGATTTCTGAACCCGCTGACCGGGCTGCCTGGTAACCGGATGATTGATGACCGGCTGCAGCAGTTGTTGCAGTTGGATTGCTTCAGCGTGCTCTATATCGATCTGGATCAGTTCAAGGCGTACAATGACAGCTACGGCTTCAATATGGGTGACCAGATGATTCAGGCTACTTCCAGCCTGCTGCGCGAGCATTTTCCCTTCCCCGATACCTTCCTTGGGCATATTGGCGGAGATGACTTCATCGCGATTCTCACTCATCATCAGTTCGAGGAGGTCGCACAGCGGGTCATGACGGCATTCGAGCAGATGAAGAAAGAATTCTACAGCAGCCACGACCTGGATCATAATTATGTGCTCGCTGAGGGCAGGTCAGGGGTGAGCGGGCCGATCCCGCTCGTGACGGTGTCCATAGCCGCCGTGACCAATGCGAGGCGCAGCTATGCAACCATCAACGAGATTGCGAAGGAGGCCGCTCGCATCAAGAAGGTGTGCAAGTCTATACAGGGGAGCTGCCTGTGCGATAATGAGGGCATCGTTTGAGCGAGATAAGCGAAGCGGCTACGGGCGGTGTGCGCGTTGGCAGCTCTCAGGCAATACGGAGCTTTACCGCGCGCAACGAACAATAAGGCATAGAGGACGCCCGAAGGGGACGCGGCTCTATGCCTTATGTCTGTCTTACGTCAGTCTGCATGCAGATCCGTCAGATGTCCGTCTGGTCTGCAAGATCAGTCTTACGCCTGATACAGCTTCACAATATGCTCGACAACCGCTTCCTTGGAATGGTCGACGATCGTTTGGTGCTGCGGCTTGTCGAACAGCGCGCTGATCTCAGCCGGGAAGGTCTGCTCGATCTGAGCGAGCTGGATCGACTCATCGAACTTGGCCGGATGAGCGGTGGCCAGCGTGACTGTAATCTCGCCGCTGCCGCTATGTGTCTTCGCCGCTGCGATCCCGCAAGCTGTATGCGGATCGAGCAGATAGCCTGTGGTCTCATGCGTCTGGCGAATCGTACCCAGACACTCGTCATTGCTTACGCCATGCGCTGCGAAGTCAGTCTGCACCTGTGTGAGCTGCTCACTGCCGATCGTGATCTGTCCCTCGGCCTTGAACTGGCTCATCAGACGTTCCACCTGTGCTGCATCGCCATTATGCAGATAGAACAGGTAACGCTCGAAGTTGCTGGCAATCTGAATGTCCATGGACGGGCTGTGCGTCATGCGGAACTCGCCTAGCTGATAGGCGCCCTCCTTCACGAAGCGCTCCAGAATGTTGTTCTCGTTCGTTGCCAGAATCAGCTTGTGAATCGGCAGCCCCATCCGCTTCGCCAGGTACCCTGCGAAGATGTCGCCGAAGTTGCCTGTCGGCACGCTGAAGTTGATCTTCGCGTCGGCATGCTGTGCCGCTACCTGGAAGTAGGCATAGAAGTAGTAGACGGTCTGAGCCAGAATACGGGCAAAATTAATCGAGTTGATCGCGCGCAGATGATGCTTCGTCTTGAACTCGACATCGGCGAACAGCTCCTTGATCAACTGCTGGCAGTCGTCGAAGTTACCCTTGACGGCCAGATTAAGCACGTTGGCATCGTCTACTGTCGTCATCTGCAGCTCCTGAACCCGGCTAACCTTCTGGTGCGGGTGCAGAATACAGATGCGAATCCCTTCCTTGCCGCGCACGCCCTCGATGGCGGAGGCTCCGGTATCGCCCGAGGTTGCGCCGAGAATGTTAATAATGCTGTTGCGCTTGCGGGAAATATAAGAGTAGAGATTGCCAAGGAATTGCAGGGCGATATCCTTGAAGGCAAAGGTCGGTCCATGGAACAGCTCCAGCACGTAAGCTTCATCTGACAGCATGCGCACCGGCGTCACCGCGGGATCGCGGAAGGTGGAGTAGCTCTGCTCGATCAGTTCGGTCAGATCCTCTGGCGAGATGTCTCCGTCGACATAGATGCTGAAAATCTCATGGGCAAGCGCTTTGTAATCGAGCTTGCTCCAGCGGGCCAGATCCGCCTCCGTCAGGTGGGGAATCTGCTCTGGCAGTAGAAGACCGCCATCATCTGCGAGTCCCATTAGCACAGCATCGATGAAGCCGACACCTGCGACATTCCCTCTAGTACTAAAATATTTCATCTGCATCCCCTCAAAATGTAATTTGTTGCTTATTATATCACAATAATTGTCGGCATGAGCATTAGATATTGGATTGGCCTAGACATTTATCATGGTAATTTGCGCAAAATCTGATATGATAAAAGGCGGGATTTTTGCAGTGGCCAAGCTGGAGCAGGCGAGCTGGACGTGATGGCTGTCTAGCAGGGGTTGATGTAGCGCACGATATGACACGCTCATGACCGCTGCCCTTGTTCATGGCTGCCGCTGTAATGATAGATTATAGAAGAACAAAAGGAGTGCTTTCATTGTGAGCCAGCCCCGCGAAATCCAGGTTGACGAACGACTGCCGCTGCTGCAGAGCCTGCCGCTCAGCTTGCAGCATCTATTTGCCATGTTCGGCTCGACCGTGCTTGTCCCGATTCTGTTCAAGGTAGACCCGGCCACCATCCTCCTCATGAATGGTATCGGCACGCTGCTGTACATTTTAATGTGTAAAGGGAAAATTCCCGCCTATCTCGGCTCCAGCTTTGCCTTCCTGTCGCCGGTGCTGGCTGTGATGTCGGATGGCTACCCCTACGAGACGGTGCTGGGCGGTTTTATCGTCAGTGGCCTGATCTTCATCGTGGTAGGTCTGGTCGTCAACAAGGCCGGGACCAAATGGCTCGATGTCGTCTTCCCTCCCGCGGCTATGGGCGCGATCATCATGGTCATCGGCCTGGAGCTGATCCCGGTCGCAGCACGCATGTCCGGTTTCATCCCGCCAGGCGACCCGGTTCAGGCGCAGAGCTGGGTAATGGACCCTAAGGCGGTGCTGATTGCTTGTGTGACACTGTTCACCATCATTATCGCTAATGTGGTGCTGCGCGGCTTCCTCAAGATTATCGCGATTCTGATCGGCTTGGTGGTTGGCTATCTATTGGCCTATCTGATGGGATATGTGGATTTTGCTCCTGTCGAGCAAGCCTCGATGTTCTCCGTACCGACCTTCTATACGCCGAAGTTCGAGCTGGCTGTCATCGCGGTCATTGCGCCTGCGGCGCTCGTAGTGGTGGCAGAGCATATCGGTCATCTGATCGTAACGAGCAAGATTGTCGGCAGGGATCTGTCCAAGGACCCTGGACTTGACCGTTCGCTGATGGGGAACGGGGTATCCACCCTGTTGTCCGGGTTTGTCGGCTCGACACCGAACACAACGTATGGGGAAAATATCGGCGTCCTGACCATTACCCGTGTCTACTCTGTATGGGTGATTGGCGGAGCGGCCGTGATCGCCGTTGTGCTCTCCTTCCTCGGCAAGCTGGCGGCGCTGATCAACACGATTCCCGATCCAGTCAAGGGCGGTGTATCGCTGCTGCTGTTCGGCGTGATTGCGACCTCCGGCATTCGGATGCTGGTTGAGACGAAGGTCGATTACTCCAAGACATCCAACATGCTGCTTACGAGCAGTGTGCTGGTCATCGGGCTGAGCGGCTATGTGCTCAAGCTCGGCAATTTCAGCCTGACGGGGATGGCGCTAGCTACTGTCCTGTCCATCGTGCTGAGCCTGTTCTTCAAGCTGTTCGAGCGCTTTGAGTCCTCGGAGAGCCAAGGACATTAAGACAGAACACCCCGCAGTGAGCGGCGCCTGGCGCTTCTTCCTGCGGGGTGTTTCTTTGTGTGGGTGGACAGCAGTTGGCTGTATTGGCTGTGAGCGCATGCCACAGCAGATCCCGCTAAGGATGCACCGCCAACGCCCGGCATCAGCACGCGGTGCTTCGCTGCATGACGGCGGCCAGTCGATGAGTATGTACTGTAATGTATTCGCGTGCTACTCCGTCAGCACATAGCTGCTCGGAAGATTGATTCTGCCCGTCTCGTTTCCGTCCTGGTCGAAGGAGATCGCGGCTGTGGGGTAAGTGAGCTCTGTCTCACGGATGAGGGGCTCGAACATAATCACATAAGGCTCCTCTGGCAGGATCATCTCGTAGCGCTCATCCTCTACAAATAGAATGAATCGATGCAGCTCGTCTGTATGATTGCCAGCATACATAATGTATTGTCCCTTATTGGTGGTCACAATCTGGTACGGGATCGCACCGCTGCCAACACCACTGGTTGAGTCCAGCTTGAGCTTGCCGTTGGGACCTTGCGTGAATGCCGCGCTGCCCATTGCATCCCCTGTGGTGAACAGGGCGAAGCGACGGTTATCAAGCTGGGCCACACGCTGTATGTGAATGTTTTCGTTCGTCATTTGCTCGATAGCCTGCCTCATGGCCGGCTCGCTGTCTTCCACTTTAAAATACAATCTGGCTGAAATGCTGGGATACAGCGCGGTAGCCAGAGCGATCAGGGCAAGCATAGCGAGGCGCATTATGAGCCGGCTGCGGCGAGAGGATTGAGGCATCATACACCTGCCTTATATCAGTCTGTATCCTATAGACGCAGCAGCTCTTCATTTTGTTACACCGTGTGCTTCCACCAAATTCCTGAGGCGTTAAGGTACTGATTTTGCTCAAGAACGGATTTTTGCCGAACAAGGTATTATTGGTGTATGATTTATTTTATGGAATTTTATTAGTATAGATAAGGGGGCGATTGATATTCAATGGGTATATCTCGGTCTGGCCATTATCTTCGAAGTAGCGGGAACGACTAGCATGAAGCTGTCAGACGGGTTCACCAAGTTAGTTCCCAGCATACTGTTATTAGTCTTTTATTTGACCAGTCTAGTATTTTTAACCCTAGCTCTTAAACGAATCGAAGTATCTGTTGCTTATGCCGTGTGGTCGGGGATGGGGATCGTCATCATTTCCGTTATGGGTCTATTTTATTTTAATGAGCAATTGTCCTTAGCCAAGGTCATTGCAATCCTTCTGATTATTATAGGGGTTGTTACTTTGAACTTGAGCGAAGGGACGAGCAGCTAGCCAATCGCAACCCTCCCTTGTTGCTAATGAGTCGCGCCTTTAAATTCTAATTTTGGAGAGAATAAATGAAGCTCTTAAAACCTTTTTTCCTAGTCACAGATATTGGATTCATTGTCTATTGGATTGTAACTTATTTTCATATCATTCCAGAGTCGATGGCGTTCAAGGATTACAACAACCCTATTATGATTCACTGGAACTGGTCGTTCTTTCCTCTCGACATCCTGATCTCCATCACTGGCCTTGGCAGCTTGTATTTATTTAGAAAAAACCGACCGTCTTGGAGACCTTGGGCGTTAATATCGCTTGTCCTCACCTTTTGCTCTGGACTTCAAGCGATTGCTTTCTGGGCATTTGCCAACGATTTTGATCCGTACTGGTGGGCATTTAACCTATATTTATTAATCTACCCTTTATTTTTTCTGAGAACCGTAATGAGTGGTTACAGTAAAGTATCTTAATCAATGTCTTATCTCCACTGGAATTATAGACATCTGATGATTCGCTACTCATGTAGCGGTATAATTCTCTGGGTTAGTAGTAGAAGGAAGGGGCTGCAGTTTGCGACCCCTTCGTAATATTTTGAACTGGGGGGGGTTAGGTTGAAACGATTGCTTGTCTTTCTGCTGTCTCTTATGATCACCATTGGATTGTGGGCGCTCATTGCAGTGCTCCTCAGTGGGAGTGGAAATGGGGATACAGACACCCTGATCCTGATCGCCCTGTGTGTCGTTATTTCGATTCAGCTTTCCTTTCTAACCTCTATTATTCTAACCTCCAAGTTAACGAAATAAGCGGCTACAGATAAGAAGTATCTGTTTAGCTCACCCCAAGGAGCTCCTAATCTGAACGATCAAGCCCCATATTCTTGCAAGGGGTGCTTCACTTATGCTTCCACCAAATTCCTGCACACTCCGGTACGAAGGCCGACTTCTGTGCTGCGGCTCGTGCGGCTACCTCTTCACTGAAGAAAAAGGAGGTCAGCTCCTGAGCCTGCTCGATCGTATCGAATACATAATCGGTACGTATCCAGCGATGCTCGAACCCATAGATGTCTGCTAATGCAGCGTAGTAATCAGCCAACTCGTCCGGCGGCTGCGGCTCCGCGAGGCCAGTGCCCAGCGTCTCCAGGATGATGACGGTTCCGCCGGGTCGCAAGATGCGATCGATCTCCTCCATTATGCGAGCGAGGTTGGAGGTAGCTTCGGGCACGCCAGCATGTACCAGGTAGCATAGACTCCACCCGGCGACAACAAGGTCTACGCTGTGCGTAGCCAAGGGAAGCTCGCGGTGGTCGGCGACGGCTGTGCGCCAATTGATGAGCCCGGCTGCTGCCAGCCGTCTCGCGTTCACCTCCAGCATCGTAGGGTAAGCGTCCAGCGCCGTCACGAAGGCTGCGCCGCTCGCCAGCGGCAGGGTCAGGCGTCCGGTTCCAGCGCCCAGCTCAGCCACCTCCAGCTCATTCAGCGGGCGAATCTCGTGCAATAGGGAGGCCAGATTCGGTTGCCGGGCGACCAACTGATGGTATTGGTCGGCCTGTTCATTATAGATATGCAAATGATTAGACATGATTGAGATGTTCCCTTCTATTTAGACTGATCGGTATGTTCAGGGAGACTGAACGCATATAGAAGGTATAGATTTGTACACAATGGCTGCAATTCCACATCATAGTGATGATGGGTCAGCCACTTGAGCGCTGGGCGCAGTGCTGTGTGCAGGCGTGTCATCTGGTGCGCATCCGCTTCACCAGGGGATAGCTGTTCGCCACAGATAACCGAGCTGTTCGGGACGGCTGCTGCATGTACTGAGGCGGGAGGATTCTCTCGCTTAGTAGTGTCCAACTGGACTGATGAGCTCGCGCCGGGCACGTCAACCTTTCGCCCAACGCGATCTGCGGCTGAGTCCGAGGACACGGCTGAGGCTGACGGCGAGATCAGATCGACCAGACAGATTCGCCCGCCAGGGCGCAGCACTCTGTGCATCTCCTCCAGCGCCAGTAGCTGCTGATCCTTCGACAGATGTCGAAAGGCGAAGCTGGAGGCGATAAAGTTGAACTTGCCTTCGATATAGGGAATAGCGAGCATGTTGCCGAGCCGAGTCTCAAGCTGTGGGTATTTGCTCGCTGCCTGCGCGAGCATCGCCGGAGATTGATCGATGGCAGACATCGTCGCTCCGAGCGCCAGCAGCCTGCCAGCCAGATTGCCTGTGCCTGTTCCAAGATCAATCCCGCTCTCACCTGCAACCGGAGCCAATCTGGATACGGTCGCTGCCAACGCTTCTTCATAATAGCGATATATGCCCTCGCCACGCAGTACCATCTGGTCGTGTTCGGCGGCAAGCCGGTCATAATTCCAGTGATCCTGCCAATTGCCCCGTTGCTCACTCATCACTCTCGCATCCTGAGCCTGCCTAAACATATCCGTTATCGGCATCGTCTCCGCAGGCGCCAGCTCCAGCAACTGGAGTAGCCCCTCCGTCGTCTCTAGCTGCTGGCGCAGTGATAGCCAGAGCTGCATGGTTTCCGAGCGGTGCTGTTGCAGCAGCAAGCGCAGCGCATCGGTCGCAGGTTGTGTCTGCTGAAGGCCGGAAGCCAGCGCCTCGGCAATACTGGCAGTCTTCATTCCGGCTTGCCGCAGGGCGATGATGAGCTTCAGTCGCTCTATATCTTCTGCGGTGAATACACGGTAGCCGCTCTGATGCTCCTTCGCCGGGGTCAGCAGCCCCTTCTCCTCATAATAGCGAATGGTTCGGGCGGAGACGCCCAGCACCCGCGCTGCTTCTCGTATCTTCATTGCCGTTCACCTCCCTGAATTCTCCCCTAGTGTAAACCTTCACGCCGCGTACAGGTAAAGAGCAGTTAGCGAAATTATTGGAGCGTCAAGCCAAATTGAAGCAATCTTAGTCAGCTTACAGATGGGAAGAGGCACTGTAAGCAACAATAAAAAAAGGCTGCCGGTTATCAGCAGCGTTCATATATACTTAGTTACTGTACAGGTTGAATGACGATGGTTTTCATTTGCTTGGTTTCAAACGGCCTGCTATAGTTTTTGCAAAAAGCATCTACATTGGAGATAATTCTTTCTTTGTCATAAATAAAGAAGTAGACATATTTTGAGGTGTAATGGTATGCATCAGATCCGATTTCTTCGGTGAGTGTTCTTTCGGACATGCTTGGACGAGAACATTTGACTTCGATCACCGTGTCATAGGTGTCAATGAATAGGTCGGAACGGTATCCTTTGTAGCCTCCGTCACCGGCCACTTCTACTCGTGTTTCAGGAAATAGCGGTCGGAGCAGGGAGAACAATACGCGCTGTACATCATATTCATTACCTAAGGTAATTTTATTCAGATTCTCTTGCTGTAGCGTTCCTTTGCCATGTACAGGTTTGTGATACATCTCTTCCATGTGCTTATTAAAATGTTGAAGGATTTTCCCGATTATGATGTGAAAATGTGCTTCGTCAATTTCCTGTGCTGGCAGGATGGAATCAAACAAACCCGCCTGTATGTCCGCAGTTAGATCCTCCAGATAAGAGACGGCAGCAAGGGTTCCCTCTCTCGCAACGAGTACAAACTTTTGCGCCACGGATGAATCGGAAAAGAAGCGTTCTAAAATACGGCTGGTAGTGCTCAGCCACCTATTGGACAAGGACGAATCGTCCATCCAAGCTGATGATAGCTGAACTTGCTCCTGAATCGCGGCGATGATGGCTGCTTTGTCTCCAATAATAGTTGTCAAGCAATGACCTCCGATCCTTCAGCTATAGAATACCCCAGCGCAGGTAGAACAGGAATAGCGGCTCCAGAATATAGACTTCATCATCCTTGTAATCGAATACCTGGTACATAGGCTCACTGTTTTGAATAATGGACAGCATCTGACCGATGTTCTCTTTAATTTTTTTGCGTGTGGGCTTATCAACTGCGTCTCCTAGCAGGACATCGACTCGTCCTTTCATGTCATCCGTTGACAGGCTGACAACTGGCGGGTCATATGCTATGGCCTTTAATAGCAATTCATAGGTATCGACTTCTTCCCCGTGTATGGTGAGGTAGGTTTTCCGTTTCTGCCCTCTTGGATTAGGGCCTGTCTTCAGTTTCCTGGCTACTTCCTGGTAAGCAAGCAGATTAAGAGATGTCATCTTGTATGCTTGGTTTAGCACGCTCTGGTCAGGATTAGTTGTTGGTCCCAAATGATCGAGGTCAAGAATCATGCCGAGATTGTAGCATATGGACTGCATGAGCTGCGGCGAGGACAGGCTTTCTTGCGCGATATGCTCAGCAATTGCAGGATCAATGTTCATTCCAAGCTTACCGAAGCCCGCAATCGCAATCTCCTTCAGCTCTTCTTTGTTCCAAGGCTCGATATTAATCAGATTCAATCTGCCGCTTAGATCAGCATTCTTCCGAATGGCATCATCGGAGCGATGTGGCAGAGAGATGATGATGGTTTGCAGACCTTTGCGGATGGCATCCTTGAGCTGATAAGCAATCTCGAGCTGCTTGCTCGATGAAGCATAATGGAAGTCATCGAGCAGCAGGACAAGATCATGTTGAATAAAATATTGAATGACTTTATCCTTATTCGAGCGAAAGGATTCCGTTATGGACGTGGTGATGGCTTCGGTGGTGCCAGCAAGTCCCTGACCTTCGGTCTTCTGTATTTTCGTATGCTCACGTTCAAGTGGAATGCCAACTTTATGTGCAATCGTAACCCAAAAATCTTCGGATTCTTTGAAGTCATTCCCTATAAAGTCAACATAGCGATTCGTACCAATCACTTTATCGCATAATACGGTTTTACCTGTTTTCGATGGGCCGACTATCGAAGTCAGAAAACCGGTCATATCCACCGCATTACGGAGGCGAGCTTCATACGTAATTCCAAACTCCGCTCTACGCGAAATATAGGTGTGTATAGGCAACGCGCCAGCAATGAATACATCTTTAACTCGCAGCTTCAAAGGATCACCCCTAATTTCATTCCTCTTATCAGTATACCTCTTAATATGAAGTTATAGAAGCTTATGATCACCTATACGGACTTTTAATACTAGAAGATGCTTAAAATAGAGTAAGATCATATATTCTAGACCAATTGGCCAGTTTTCAAAGGTGAAAACCCGTTTCTTCACCAAACCGTCCCCTCCGAGAACACCTCGATAAAATTACGCGCACTCCGCGACAGGTAGCGCTCCTTGAGCCAGACGATGCCCACTTCGGAGTGGAAATCCGCCTGCTCCATATCCAGCATGCGCACGTTGTTGAACAGTGCTGAGGTCATGACGGATTTGGGCAATATAGTGGCTCCCAGGCCAGCAGCGACCAGCGCGATAATGATCACTACACTGGAGCACTCGCAGAGGATGGACGGCTGAACGCCCGCCATGCGGAACTCCGACATGACACGCTCATGCATGCCCGTCGTCTGATCGCTCTTCAGCGACAGGAACGGATGACGCGCCAGCTCGGACGGGATGATCGACTCTCGTCCATCATACTCCGACCATTGGGTAGGCAGGATCGCGACGAAGGGGTCGGAA
Organism: Paenibacillus sp. J5; assembly: GCF_054955055.1. NCBI lineage: Bacteria > Bacillati > Bacillota > Bacilli > Caryophanales > Paenibacillaceae > Paenibacillus > Paenibacillus sp. J5. The sequence goes on from NZ_JBUEDD010000003.1 coordinate 151,370, forward strand.
GGAAGCGGCAACACAGCGTAGTGCTGGGAGTCGAATCCCGCCTCGAATGGCAGGCGAGCTACGACCAGCTCGATCTGCCGCTTCTCCAACTGGCTGCCGAGCAGCGAATGGTCACCTTCGCGAATTTTGAAGGATACCTGGGGGTATCTGCGCCGAAACTTGTCGATGGCAGGCGGCAGCAGGGAGACACAGGAGACGACGGCGCCGATCGCCAGCACCCCTTGCACGCCCTCGTCCAACTCCTGCACCTCCTTGACCGTTTCATTATATTGCAGCAGAAGCTGCTCAGCGCGTTCTCTGAGCAGCTCTCCCGCCGGAGTCAGCTTGAGCCTGCGCCCGCTGCGATCGAACAGGGTGACGCCAAGCTCCTCCTCCATCTGTTTAAGCTGACGGCTCAGCGGCGGCTGCTCCATATTGAGCAGCTTGGCCGCTGCCGTAACCTGACCCTCCTGGGCCACGGCAAGAAAGTATCGAAGCTGACGCAGATCCATATATTTTGTCTCCCCTTGGGCTATACTTTTAAGGTATAATAGATGTACAAAACAGATATTTTCAATATACGAGAAGAATTGGTATCATTCAACTAACAAATCTAATTGACAGAGGATGTTGCGAATATGACATACTCCATTTCCATTGAATTGGCCACGGAGAAGAAGACCAAACCAGACGTAAGCAAGATCAGCTTCGGAAGCAGCTTCACCGATCATATGTTTATTCTGGACTATGACGGAGACCGGGGCTGGCATAGCCCTCGCATCGTGCCTTACCAACCGATTACGCTGGATCCTGCAGCCAAGGTATTCCACTACGGACAGACGATCTTTGAAGGCTTGAAAGCGTATCGCACGGAGGATGGTCGGCTGCTGCTGTTCCGCCCGGATCAGAATCTGAAGCGTCTGAATCGCTCCAATGAGCGGATGAGCATCCCCGATATTGACGAGGAGCTGGCACTGGAGGCGCTCAAGCAATTGGTGCTGGTCGACCAGGATTGGGTGCCGAGTGCCGAGGGAACCTCACTGTACATCCGTCCGTTCGTCATTGCGACCGAGGCGCTGCTGGGCGTCGCTCCTTCGCAGCAGTACAAGTTCATGATCATTCTCTCGCCTGTAGGCTCCTATTATGCAGAGGGCATTCATCCAGTGCGGATTCATGTCGAATCTCGTTATGTTCGTGCGGTAGCAGGCGGCGTAGGTGAGGCCAAGACGGCGGGCAACTATGCGGCAGGATTGAAGGCGCAGGAGAAGGCAACCGAGGAGGGTTACTCCCAGGTGCTGTGGCTGGACGGTGTACATCGCAAGTATATCGAGGAAGTTGGCAGCATGAATGTGTTCTTCAAGCTGGGTGACAAGATCGTCACGCCGGAGCTCAATGGCAGCATTCTGGCGGGGATTACGCGCGCCTCTGTGATCCAGATGCTGGAGAGCTGGGGTGTGGAGGTTGTAGAGCGCCGCATCTCCATCGAGGAGCTGTTCGAGGCGCATGACCGCGGCGAGCTGATCGAAGCGTTCGGCACGGGCACCGCGGCTGTGATCTCGCCTGTGGGCGAGCTGAACTGGCAGGGCCGCAAGATTGTGATCGGCGGCGGGCAGACGGGCGAGCTGTCGTCCAGACTGTACAACGAGCTGACAGGCATTCAGCGCGGCGAGCGCCCTGATCCGTTCGGTTGGGTCGTAGAGCTGAAGGGCGCTGAGGCGTAGGCGAGCTCGTAAGCAAGATATGGATCTGCTAAGACATGAAGCCTTCCACCCCACTGTATGTGGCGAGGAAGGCTTCATTTTATGGCTAGCGTATCATCCGTGTACTATAGTAGCGCATCAGTAGCTGATCAGTGCAGCCATCAGCAGTCCGGTCGCCATGCTCAGGCGTGAGGTGAAGATGGCAACCGACACATTGCCCGCTGGAATCTCTCGCGTAATGCGAAAGGGTGTGAGCAGCTCGAACAGGTAGAATATAGCCACCTGGAACAAGATGCCAAGCATTCCCCACATGATCAGATCGGTGATGCCGACGGCATGATAGATGGCGGAGGCAAGTACAATCGCCAGGCCGATCACTTTGCCGCTCAAGTCGTGGGCGACTGCTTTGGCTGCTGCCATCTTCTGCGGGTCAGTCGTGTCGGAGCCTTCGCGTATGATGGCGAATTCCCGGTAAGGCGTGGACAGGATGAAGATTACCAGCCCCAGGCCCAGCAGTGGCAGCGTCACCGCAAGATAGATCAAAAAATTGCTAATATACTCCCATTGTTCATCCAAAGCAGATGACCTCCCATATCATTATTATGGCTCCCGAATGGCAGCAGGCACGAAGCAGGACAGGTTGTTGGTGATGCGGCTGCCGATCCGCGCCACTGTAGCTGATGGCTGGCCGCCGATCAGATATACACCCCAGAGTACATGACCCTCATACGGCCCGCTCAAGGTCTCGACGGTACGCACAGGCAACTGGACAGCCTGTTGATAGATCATCGGCTGCTCCCAATAGGACAGCTCGCCATCTCGTTCCAGCTCGCCCCCGGAAGCGTCATAGAGTGTCACACCGCCGCCTTCGCGCCCGAGAAACGGCTTGCTCACATAGGGATCGCGCCCGGCAAAGCGGTTGTCCAGATAGGTCGGCAGCATGTAGCGCCCGATCCATCCCAGCTCCTGTGCATCGAAGAAGGCCTGCTGTTCATAGAGGCTCCAGATCAGCGCCTGCACGGCCTTGGACTGGATGAGAAAGGCATCCGGCGGATTAATCACCGCCAGCTTGCGCTGCGCCATCAGCTCGATCACATGCTCGCCTGTGGGATAGCCGTCATCATCGTGCTCCTCAGCGAGCTTCTCAATTGGATGCAGTCGATACAGCAGATCAATTGGCACATGCTCGCCTTCGGCTGTGAGCTGACACAATCGATCTTCATACACACGCAGCTCCTCCAGCGCCACGAATCGGGCATGGGCAAATCCTGACTGCTGTAGCAGATAGCGGGCGGTGGCCGCATCCTCCTCATGCCAGCCAAGGGCGGTGAAGGCGATGCGATCGATGGTATATCCCTTGCTGCGGTAAGCTTCCCCCACTTGCTGGAAGGCCTCCAGCAGATGGTGCTCCATGCCCACGTTCGGGTTCGGAACGCCGTAGTAACGGCAGGCGCGATCGTTCACCACATAGGCCTCCACAATACCGGTCGGCGTGTCGCTGTTGAACTCGAGCATCTTCGGCCCGTCGGCTGTCCAGGCGAAGTCAAATCTGCCAATGACAGTCGGAACCTCCTGCCAGACGGACTCCCTGACCGCTTGCAGAGCTGATCCGGGAACTCCCAGCCCCAGCAGCAGTCCATCCTCCGCCTGCCGCAGCACCTCCTTGACCCGCTGGAAGATGCGTCCCAGCCGCTCTGCGCCCTGCGACAGCTCCTCATACATCGCACGCGGCTCGCAGAGAATGGATGCCAGGGCGTACTCTTCCCCGTACATCCAGTCCCAGGTGAACAGCCCCTCCTGGCGCAGCGGCTCGTAGATGTCTGCTCTGCGTTGCTCATATGTACTCATGGTCGGCTACCCTCCGTAGGAGCTGCCTGAGCTGTAGCCGCCTGAGCCGCTGTAACCACTTGAGCTGTCTGAGCCGCTATAGCCGCCTGAGCTGGACGCACTGCTGCCGAGTCCTCCTCTGGAGCCTGTGCTGACGCCTGATCGACTGGAGTAAGAGGACGATCTTTCATAATAGGCTTTGCCCCCGTGCGTGCCATAGTAGGACCCTCGGGAAGTTCGATCATCATCGCAGTAGCCATCCTCATCAACATCCACGCATTGATCGTTCCCCGGAACGAAGGCGCTGCCTGAGCCGCCGGAGAAGCTTCCGCCTGCGGAGACTCCCCCGCCTGAGCTGCTGGTAGAGCTGCATCCTGTCATTCCTATTGCTAGCGCAGTGCTTAAAAACATGGACGCCAGCAGTCTTGCTTTGTCTTTAGCCATGATGCTCCCCTTCTCTGGCATAATATACGTACAGCTTGCGATCCTCGTCGATCTCGGTGGATACTTTCTCCCACAAGGTGCCGTCTACTGTGCAGACATCGCTAAGCAGAAGGAGCAACACTGTCTCTTCCTCGTTGTAGTCGAAGATGCGAATCAACGGGGAGAAGGACGCGTGCTCCTCGTATTGGCGCAGCTCTACACGAATGCCGCGCCAACTGTCTGCCGCAGCCTCCGGTTGAGCCGCAGATTCCTCCACAGCCTCCTCGACATAGATTACATAACCGTCCGGTTCTGTGCCGCAGTAGCTTTTTTCATACACCACGCCGTCCTTGACGTAATAATCACAGGCAAATCGCAGCATGATCTCATCCTTGGTAATCTGGTTGTAATGATATAGCTGCGGATGGCCGCTCTGTTCATCTGCCAGTCGATATACTAATCTAGCCATGTTGGTCTTCCCCCTGATCGTTGATATGTCTGATTGTACGGAGCAGGGCGGGGAATCGTTTCACTACGAGAATTCTGCGTGCCAGCATTTATCATCTTACTCCAATAGCCGCCTGCCGCCAATTGATTTTTTGCAGGCTTCCTCCTCGGCTGCTTACCGCTCGATCTTCTCCTGCTGTATGGTACACTATCGTTAGACGATGTTCGAATTCATAAGGGTAGAGAGCAAGGGAAGTGATAGATGTGATGAATGGACAGACACAGCGCGAGACATCGGGAGGCGTAGCGGAGGAGCTGCTTGACGAGCGTCCTGCAGGGGCTGAGCTCAGACGAATCCCCATGGCGCACCAGGCGTCGCCGGAGACGACGCGCGAGCTGGTCGAGGCGGATAGCGCCGATGCCGGATATTTCCGCCTGTTAGAGCAGGGCGGTATTCATCTGAACAAGGCGCAGCTACAGGCGGTTAGGCATACTGAAGGGCCGTTGCTGGCGCTTGCCGGGGCCGGTTCAGGCAAGACGACGATGTTGATTGCACGTACTGGATATATGCTGCAGGTCAGGCGCATTCCAGCAGCGCGCATCCTGCTGCTCACGTTCTCCAGCAAGGCCGCGGCCGAGATGAGAGAGCGAATCGGGCGGCTGCCGGGCATGACTGGGCAAGAGGCGGGGCAACTGCACGCGCGGACGTTCCACTCGTTCTTCTTGCAGCTCCTTCGCAGGCAAGGGCTGGAGCAGGAGATCCTGAGCAGCACGCAGCGGCAGCATATTGTATTGAAGCAGCTCATGCGTGAGCTGGGCATACAGGGGCCGTATCAGCCGGAGACGCTATTGTCCCTGCTGTCCTCCTACAAGAGCAGCAAGCTGACGGTAGAGCATATGCCAGAGGATACGGCAGGCGAGCGCGAGATGAAGCAGATTCTGTCGCGTTATGAGCAGTGGAAGGAGGAGCAGGGGCAGATTGATTTTGATGATGTGCTGCTGCTGGCGTACCGGATGCTGCAGGAGAACCGAGCCTTGCTGCGTGCGCTGCAAGATCGGTTCCATTATGTGATGGTGGATGAGTTCCAGGACACCAACGAGCTGCAATATGAGCTGGTGCGCATGGTAGCCGAGCCGCGGCGCAATCTGATGGTGGTAGGCGACGACGACCAGACAATCTATTCGTTCAATGGGGCGAGCAGCGCGTTCATCCTGGAATTCGAGCAGCTCTATCCGGGTGCGACCGTCATCACCCTCGATACGAATTATCGCTCGGTGCCTGCTATAGTCGGCCTGGGTAATGAGCTGATTCGCCACAATCTCAGCAGGCGGGAGAAGACGCTGCAGGCGGCGCGGACGCAGGGGGAGCAGAACAGCCCGCGGTATATGCGACCGCTCCATTCGGATGAAGAAGCGCAAGGGCTGGTTCGTCATATCCGTCAGGAGGTGGCTGCTGGCCGTCGCATGTATGGAGATTATGCGGTTCTGTACCGCTCGGCGAGCAATAGCCGCGCGATACTGGAGCAACTGATTCAGCAGGGAGTGCCGCATATTGAGTATGGGGAAGGCTTGCTGCTCTATGAGCATAGCGCGGTTCGTCCGGTGCTGGATTACTTGCGGCTGTCGCAGCACCGCCGGGATTTCCGGGCGATGGAAGGCATATTGCCTACCTTATATGTCAATAGAGAGCGGGCGATGGCGCATATCTATGCGCACGATGCTGCAAGGCCAAGGAAGGGGCCGCTTACCTATCTGGATACGCTGCCGGGACTGAAGGATTATCAGCAGCAGAAGATTGGGGAGCGGCTGGCGCTGATCCGCACACTCAGGCTGATGCAGCCGACAGCGGCGGTCGCGCACATTCGCAAGCAATTTTATGATGCCTATCTGGAGACGAGCAACACGCAGCGGCTGACGCAGCATAAGGAGATGTTGAAGGAGCTGCTGGATGAACTGGAGACCTCGGCCAAGCGATTTGCTACGATTGACGACTTCCTGGCATTCGTTGAGCAGTTGAAGGAGCGCAGGACGGATGAGGCGGGGGGCAAGCTGCAGGAGCAGGGCGACCGTGTGGCGCTTATGACGATTCATCGATCCAAGGGGCTTGAATTTCCGGTGGTGCTGCTCATCGGCGCATCGGAGGGCAGTCTGCCGCACAGCTCGGCTCTCGAGGCTGACCGAATGAAGGATTCGTATGTGCAGGAGCAGGGGAGCGCGAAGCTGCAGGCGGCGCTTGAAGAGGAGCGGCGTCTGGCTTACGTTGCCGTCACACGGGCGCGGGAGGAGCTGATCATCAGCTCGCCGGCACTGCATCGCGGCAAGCGGGCACAGGTGTCGCGCTTCGTGGCCGCCCCGTTCAGCAGGACAGAGCAGGAGGCAGAGCGGAAGAAGCCGATGGAGACGGTGCCCATCTGGCGCTGTGTGCGCAAGCCATGCAAGGCATGGACACGGATGAGCGCTGCCGATGTACAGGCCGCGGCGGCAGGGCAGTCAAGGCCGCGAGAATGCCCGCTATGCGGCGCGCCGATGGAGCGGGGGAGTCGCGAGGTTCCGGTCTGAAGAACGGCGGATAGCGTGAGGGCTTGGGCTTTGTAACCGGCTTTGCCAACGTGGTATGATGTGGGCAAGAACTTACAATACTAGGGCGTGTCTGCAAACCTCTTCAAGGGGCAACGATCACCGCAGCCCTGTGAAGATTGAAGACACCCCCCATAGTAGAAGGAGGAGCAGATATGGATAATATAGCGGGCATGATTGATCATACCTTATTGAAGGCGGATGCGACGCAGGAGGCCATTGTGCAGCTTGCAGCAGAGGCCAAGCAATATGGCTTTGCTTCGGTATGCGTGAATCCGGCGTGGGTCAAGATTGCTGCGGAGGAGCTTGCGGGGACTGAGGTGAAGGTCTGCACTGTTATCGGATTTCCTCTGGGCGCCTCCGCCACCGCGGTCAAGGCTTATGAGACACGAGCGGCGATTGCAGATGGAGCGCAGGAGGTCGATATGGTCATCGCTGTCGGTGCGCTCAAGAGCGGGCTTGCGGCGGAGGTCGAGCAGGATATACGTGCTGTGGTGGAGGCTGCTGCGGGGCAGGCGCTGGTCAAGGTTATCATCGAGACCAGTCTGCTGACAGACAGGGAGAAGGAGCTGGCCTGTGAGCTGGCGGCTCTTGCCGGTGCAGATTATGTCAAGACATCCACCGGCTTCTCTACTGGCGGAGCAACGGCTGCTGATGTGGCGCTTATGCGTGCGGCGATCCCTGCGCAGATGAAGGTCAAGGCATCGGGCGGCATCCGCAGCTATGAGGATGCGAGAGCAATGATGGAAGCCGGCGCATCGAGGCTGGGCTGCAGCTCGGGCGTACAGATTATGCAGGGGCTGCGCGCGGCATCGGATTACTAGAGGGGGCGGACGGCAGGCTATAACACCAGCTTCGCCCCTTCTCACCTTCGTACAGAAAGGAACGTGCAGATGAAGGAGCAACTTATGCAGGAGGCGCGCAGAGCGCGTCAGCAAGCGTACATCCCGTATTCCGGGTTCGCGGTCGGAGCAGCGGTGCTTGCCGGGGACGGGAAAGTCTATCATGGCTGCAATATCGAGAATGCTTCGTATGGTCTGACCAATTGTGCGGAGCGCACGGCAATCTTCAAGGCGGTATCAGAGGGGCAGCGCAAGCTCGATGCGGTCGCGGTCATTGCGGATACGGATGGTCCGGTATCTCCATGCGGCGCATGTCGGCAGGTGCTGGCTGAATTTTGCGATGAGCATACGCGAATCTATCTGGGCAATCTGCGCGGCGAGGTGGAGGAATGGACGATGGCGCAGCTACTGCCGGGGGCATTCCGGGCAGACGATATGAAGGGTTAAGGAGGCGGAACACATGGCAGTATTTAAGCGGGTTCATCTGGTTGTGCTCGATTCCGTAGGGATCGGGGAGGCGCCGGATGCCGCGCAGTTCGACGATGTGGATGTGGATACGCTCGGACATATCGCGGAGGCTTGCGGCGGGCTGGATATGCCGAATATGGCTCGTCTGGGGTTGTCCAACATTCGGCCCATTCCTGGCATTGCCCCGGCGGCTCAACCGCAGGCGTATTATACCAGGATGCAGGAGGCATCGAGCGGCAAGGATACGATGACGGGTCATTGGGAGATTATGGGGCTGCGCATCGATACGCCCTTTCGCGTGTTCCCGAATGGCTTTCCTGCTGAGCTGATCGACCGGATCGAGCAGCATACGGGGCGCAAGGTAATTGGCAACAAGCCTGCCAGCGGGACAGAGATTATCGCCGAGCTGGGCGAGGAGCAGATGAAGACAGGAGCGCTTATCGTCTATACCTCGGCTGATTCCGTGCTGCAGATTGCTGCTCATGAGGAGATTATTCCGCTGCAGGAGCTGTATGCCATCTGCGACTATTGCCGAGAGATTACCCGTGAAGACCCGTATATGCTGGGCCGCATCATTGCCCGTCCTTATGTGGGCTCGCCTGGCGCGTTCAAGCGCACAGCCAATCGCCATGATTATGCCTTGAAGCCGTTCGGCCGCACCGTGATGAACGAGCTGAAGGATGCGGGACTGGAGGTCATCGCCCTGGGCAAAATCAATGATATATACGATGGCGAAGGGGTCACGCGCGCGATCCGCACCGCCTCCAATATGGACGGCATGGATCAACTGGTGAAGGTGCTGGATGAGCGCTTCACAGGACTGAGCTTCCTCAATCTGGTGGACTTCGATGCTCTATATGGTCATCGGCGCGACCCGCAGGGTTACGGGCGAGCGCTGGAGGAATATGATGCCAGACTGCCTGAGGCGCTCGCCAGGCTGGATGACGAAGACCTGCTCATTATCACTGCCGATCACGGCAACGATCCGACGTACAAGGGCACCGATCATACCCGTGAATATGTGCCGCTGCTCGTCTACTCGCCGCGCTTCCAGCAAGGCGGGAGGGAGCTTGAGCTTCGCCGCACCTTTGCGGATATTGGAGCCACGGTAGCGGAGAATTTTGGCGTGTCGATGCCAGAGCATGGCACAAGCTTCTTGAGGGAGCTGTCCTGAAGGCAGGCGGCTCGGTGAGCTGAAGCGATAGAGCGGCCGCGGGCTGACCCCGGCGGCAGTCACAAGGCGGCAGGACGGCAACTGCGAGATGCAGGGGAGCCGTACATACGAATGAACTATCGGAGGTGCAGCGGATGAGAATGGTGGATCTGATACAGAAGAAGCGCAATGGCCTGGAGCTGACGGCAGAGGAAATACGGTTCATTATCGAGGGTTACACGAAGGACGAGATTCCCGACTACCAGATCAGCGCCTGGGCGATGGCGGTTTTTTTTCAGGATATGACCGAGCAGGAGCGGGCAGACCTGACGATGGCTATGGTGGAGTCGGGCGATACGATCAATCTGTCAGCCATTGAGGGAACCAAGGTCGACAAGCATTCTACCGGAGGCGTCGGCGATACGACGACGCTGGTGCTGGCGCCGCTCGTCGCAGCGCTGGATGTTCCTGTGGCGAAGATGTCCGGCAGAGGACTGGGACATACCGGAGGCACAATCGATAAGCTGGAGGCGATCGCGGGCTTCCATGTGGAGCTGGATACGGAGCAGTTCACCGAGCTGGTGAACCGGAACAAGCTGGCGGTGGTCGGTCAGTCGGGCAATCTGACGCCCGCGGACAAGAAGCTGTATGCGCTGCGTGATGTGACGGCGACCGTCGAGTCGATCCCGCTGATCGCCAGCTCGATTATGAGCAAGAAGATTGCTGCCGGAGCCGATGCGATCGTGCTGGATGTCAAGGCGGGGGCCGGCGCCTTCATGAAGACGGTGGAGGAGGCGCGCAAGCTGGCGCAGGCGATGGTGAACATCGGCAACCGCGTCGGGCGCCAGACGATGGCTGTCATCTCCGATATGAGCCAGCCGCTGGGCCATGCGATCGGTAACGCGCTGGAGGTGCGTGAGGCGATCGATACGCTGCGCGGCGAGGGACCGAAGGATCTGGAGGCGCTCTGCCTGGCGCTGGGGCGGCAGATGGTCTATCTGGCGGGCAAGGCGGGCACGCTGGAGGAGGCGGAGGAGCTGCTGAGGGAGGCTATCCGTAGCGGGAGCGCACTGGAGAAGTTCAAGGTGTTCGTCGCCAGTCAGGGAGGCGACCCGTCTATTGTCGATGATCCAGCCAAGCTGCCGCAGGCGCCCTATCAGATTGAAGTCGAGGCGCGTGCGGATGGGGTGGTATCGGCGATGACTGCTGATGAGATCGGGCGAGCCGCTATGCTCCTCGGCGCAGGCCGGGCAACCAAGGAGGCGCAGATTGATCTGGCAGTTGGAATCGTGCTGAACAAGAAGATCGGCGACCCGGTGAAGGTCGGCGAATCGCTGGCCACCTTGCATGCAAGCCAAGAGCAGGTGGGGGAGGTTGCAGAGCTGATACGCGCCCATATCCAGATTGCAGGGCACGCGGAAGCACCGCCGCTGATCTATGATACGATAGTAGAATAATCTATGCAGTTGCAGTAGAGCGCCTCTTGCCACATCGGCAGGAGGCGCTTTTTAATTTGTATAGTTTTGGGATAGATTCGGTTGCTATACTCCGAAAGTGTAGTAATTGGTTTGGTTATCTATTATCCAAAATAATGTGGGAGGTATGGAATATGTCTTATAGGCAAGAAGGATACTGGCACAGGCTGCTGACGATGTTGTTAGTGCTGACATTAGTGCTGGTGAGCATGTCGGGCGCATTGGCGCCGGGATATGCGCAGGCAGAGCCTGGACAACAGGGTATAATTACATCGGCAGGGAAGACAACATCCTGGGGCGGGAGTAAGGTGCAGGTCGACCCGAATCTGACCCTGACACTGGCAGAGCCGACCTTGGACAGTGCCACGGTGATGATTAATAATCCACAGCCTGGCGATCTGCTGCAAGTGGAAGCGGATCATACGGGGATAGAGGTAGCTTTCAAAGCACAGACAGGTATCCTCACTCTGCTGGGGAGCGCCTCGGTGGAGAAATATCAGGAGGTGCTGCGGAGTGTTGAGTTTGTGACGACTTCAACCGAGCAGGTTGATCGAACAGTCAGCTTCACACTTGGCAATGCCCTTCCTTTTAGCGGGAACGGTCATTATTATGAATATATTACGCAGAGCTCGGCGATTACATGGGAGAATGCGAGAAGCGCAGCCGCCCAGAGAGAGCACTTTGGCCGTCAGGGCTATCTGGTTACGATTAGCAATGTAGAAGAGAATAATTTTATTCAGCAGAAAACATTAGGGATTGGCTGGATCGGCGCCAAGGACATCAGCCATCCGGCAGGAGACTGGCGTTGGGTCACAGGGCCGGAAGGGCTGATGGACTCCGGGAAGGGTCTGGCGTTCTGGAAGGGCTATACAAGTGGTGGCGGTAATTATGGGCCTGTAGCCGAACAGTACAATAACTGGGCTGCGGGCGAGCCGAACAATTCCTCTGGCGAATGGGTAGCGCATATTTTCGGCCCAGGCTCTAATCAGGGGCAATGGAATGATTTCCATCCCAATAATACTTCTGTGCGGGGATATATTGTGGAGTACGGGGGCATGCCGGAGGATGATACGTCTGTGAATATCAGTGCATCCAAGACGGTAGCCTATGCGGCTGTAGATAAGGAAGCGCTCCAGACTGAAGTGGATGATCTGGATTCGGGTGTTCAGGCAGGAACGCTTAATGAGGAGCATTACACGACGGATTCATGGGGGGCGCTCCAGGCGCAATGGGCGGCTGCTAATGCGGTCCTGACTGCCTCTGGAGTGACACAGGCTCAGGTCGACAAGGCGCTAAGCGATCTGAAGCAAGCGCGTGCGGCATTGGTTAGCAAGAAGCCGCTCCAGGATCGAACCGAGGAGATCAGAGCGGAAAATCTGACGGAAGCCGATTACTATGCGACGAACTGGCAGCAACTGCAGGCAGCGTTGGATGCAGCCGAGCTGGTGCTGGCTCAGAATGATGCTACCAAGGAGCAGTTGGCAGCGGCATTGGAGCGGGTGAATCAGGCCAGAGCAGGCTTGGTGGATAAGGAAGCGCTGGACAATCGCGCGCTGGAGCTGAAGCAGTTGAATCCGGCGAATTATTATCCGGAGAACTGGCAGGCGCTGGAGGCTGCGCTGGAGCATGCAGATGCAGTGTTGGGGCGCACCGATGCGACCCAGACGGAGGTAGATGCCGCGCTGGCTGCATTGAACATAGCACGAGAGGCGCTAGTGGAGAAGAGCGCGCTGCAGGCTCGCGTAACCGAGCTCAAGCCGTTGAACCGGGACGACTACAGCCCGGACAACTATGAGAAGCTGGAATATGCGCTGGAGGTAGCGGAGCGCGTGCTGGCGGATGCGGACGCGACCCAGATTGAAGTGGATGACGCGCTGGGCAAGCTGAATGCGGCGCGCGCCAATCTCGTCGATTACGAAGCGCTGCGCGGCAGTGTGAGCCGAATCACGGAGGAGGCGCTGAATGCCGCGCACTATACCACGGGCAGTTGGGCAGAGCTGCAGAGCCAGTTGAATGCGGCGCGTAGCGTACTGGCAGATAGCAGTGCGACGCAGCGAGAAGTGGATGCAGCTCAGGCGAGCCTGGATGCAGCGCGTGAGCGGCTGGTACGCACGTTAGGGCTGCAACAGAAGGCTGCTGTTGTCAAGGCGCTCAACGAGACCGACTACTATCCAGAGAACTGGAGCAATTTGCAGTCTGCTTTGGCGGATGCAGAGCAGATACTGAGCAATGGTACAGCCACTCAGGAGGATATAGATGCTGCGCTAGCACGCCTGGATGAGGCCCACAAGGGGCTGGTTGAGAAGGCTGCGCTGGGGGAGAAGGCGCTGGAAGTTGAAGGGCTGAACGAAACAGACTATGAGCCAGCCGACTGGTTGGCGCTTGAGAACGCACTGGCGGAAGCACACGCGGCGCTCGACAACCCGAATGCGACCCAGACAGCCGTGGATCAGGCTTATGCCAAGCTGGAGGCGGCACGGGTGGCGCTGGTGGACAAGCGTGAGCTTCAGGCAAAGCAGGATGCGATTATGGCAGAGAAGCTGAAGGCTGGCACGTATACCCTTGCGACGTGGGGGGCACTGGAAGCGGCCTTGGCGGAAGCAACGAGAGTATTGGACAAGGCGAATGCTACACCAGCCGAAGTAGCGGCAGCTCTGTCGAATCTGACAGAAGCCAGAGAGAAGCTGACGCTCCGTCCATATTATCCGTCAGCCCCTGTTGCACCGTCCGTGTCATGGGGAGCGGAGGGCAGCAGCGGATCAGACAAGCAGATTATTCCGGTCGATGTCGAAGCGGGAGCAGGAAATCTGAATACGACGAAGGTCGAACTGGAGCGCACGACAGCCTCCGATGGGAAGATTACGGATCGGGTTGTGTTCACGCCAGAGAAGGCGAAGGAAGCGATCGGCCGTGCGGAGGGGCAGGAAGACAAGGTCGTGCGGATTGTAATTCCAGATACGAAGGATGAAGTGAGTGAAGTGAAGGTGGATGTGCCCGCAGCCACAGTCGCCCAGTTGAAGGGGAGTCAGGTGGATGTGGAAATCTTCAGCGAGAATGGCATAGTACGTGTGCCAAGCAGTTCGTTGAACGACGTGAACGGAGACCTTTACTTCCGCCTTGTGCCGGTTAAGGATCAAGCAGGACGCGATGCTCTGACTGAGCGGGCAGCGACAGAGGCTGTCCAGAAGCTGGCAGGATCGGAGCAGGTGCGCGTGCTGTCTCGTCCGGTGAAGGTGGAGACGAATCTGCAGAGCCGCGAAGCGGAGCTGACGCTGCCGTTGACCGGGATGACACTGCCAGCCGATGCAGCAGAGCGGGCGGCGTTCCTTGAGAAGCTGGCGATCTATGCAGAGCTTGCGGATGGCACTCAACAGATCATAACGCCAGAGATCGTCACGCTTGCCAATGGCGAGCAGGGCTTGCGGTTCGTATCGAACACATTCGGCGTCTATGCGATTGTCCAACTGGGCGAGGGAGAAGCAGTCCATGAGCCGTATATCAGGGCATATCCAGATGGACTCTTCCGCCCTGACCAGGCGGTGACACGGGCGGAGATGGCCTCGATGCTGGTGCGTCTGAATGGGCTGTCCAAAGCGGAAACACTAGGCAGCAGCTTTGCGGATGTGAGCGAGAGCCACTGGGCAAGCCAGACCATTGCACAAGCGAGCAAGGCTGGGCTATTGCGCGGGTATGCCGACGGAACCTTCCGGGCGGAGGGGGGCGTTACCCGTGCGGAGATGGCCGTGATCATCTTCAATCAGTTGAAGCTCACCGTGGGCGAATCGCCTTCCAGCTTCAGCGACGTCCCAGCGAACCATTGGGCGAGCAACATGATTGCAGCGGTGCAGTCGACAGGCTTGCTGCCAGGGAAATCAGACGGCAGGTTTGATCTGGATGGAAAGGTGACACGCGCAGAAGCAGTGACCATTCTGAATCAGTTATTTGACCGGGCGCCACATTTGGAGGGAACGCTGGAGGTATGGCCTGACGTTGATGCGAGCTATTGGGCATACAGCGACATCGTTGAAGCTTCGACGAAGCATAGCTATAGCGTGGTACAGCCGTAATTCGATAGACTATTGAGCAGGTTTTCTGCAAAGTTCAGCCTCCTTATCCACTGTACAGATGGATAAGGAGGCTTTAGTTGTCTATTGCATCGGTTGTCTGGAAGCGACCCTTCGACAAACGAAGCGCAGACTCTGAGGCCTCATAGCCTGTAGTCTGCGCTTATTTGTATTGGACATCCTGTTGCGGCAGCAGTTACAATCAGGCAGAGCATACTGCACGAATAGACAGCCTTCGGCATGAATCATTGTTTTTTGTCAATTGTTTCGAAAGCATACTTACTTAAACTATGTAATTGTATTAAAATAATGGGGGATACAATAATGTTGGCGCGCAGGCAAGCTGCAGGACGTATGCTTTACAGAAGCGGCTCCTCCCAAGGAGGCGTACCTACAGCTTGATGCCAGCCTGAGGGCTGGACAGTGCAGTTGGATATAGAATATAGTTACATGGACTACATAAATATTCCCTAATTCGCTAGGTCATGTCTTCACCCCCCGAAGGAACAGATTGCGCCCGAAGGGTCATTCCACACAAGGCGGTTTCTCGCAGGCACACTTGAGGCATGTTCAGGGAATGTAATGCATCCCAGGCGAAGAGGCGGTAAAGGAAGTCCTTGAGCGGGGTTGAAGACACGCCCTAGAGTACGTTGCGGTTAGGGCAGCAAGGTAGGGGTATTCCAATGAGAGCGATATTGGTTGATGATGAGAAATTGGCCTTGATGCATCTGAAGAAGATGCTGGAGCGCGATGTGCAAGGTGTCGAGGTCGTCGGCATGTTTACAGATCCGGTTCAGGTGCTGGATGAAGCCAAGAAGCTGAGTCCCGATGTAATGTTTTTGGATATCCAGATGCCGGAGATCAATGGATTGGAGATGGGGGAGCAGTTGCAGCTTCAACTGCCCTCCACTGAGATAGTCTTTGTTACCGGGTATGATCAATATGCGGTTCAGGCATTTGATCTGTGCGCCTTGGACTATCTCATGAAACCGATTAACCGTGAGCGCCTGAGGAAGACCGTGGATCGGCTGCGCGCGCGGCTGGATACACATAAGCCCGTCTACAGCCGAGACAGCCAGGTTATGCTGCACTGCTTCCAATCATTGAAGCTGCAACTGCAAGGTGGCGAGCCAGAGTTGATCCGATGGCGTACTAACAAGGCGCAAGAGCTGTTCGCCTACCTGCTGCATAGCCGCCAGCGGATGGTTAACCGCGATACGCTGATCGAGTTGTTCTGGCCGGATATTGAACCAGATCGCGGAGCAACGCAACTATACACGACTATCTATCTGATCCGTCGTGTGCTCAAGACCTTTAATGCTGGAATCGATCTCCAGAAGGGACGGCTGGACGCCGGATACAAGCTGGATATTGGCGATGTGTTGATCGATTCGGAGGAGTGGGAGCGGCAGCTCAAGGAGCTGCCTCCGCTGGATGTCCGGTCTGCGCCGCTGCATGAGCGGATACTGTTCGAATATAAAGGCGACTACTTCGGCGATTACGGCTATCTCTGGGCGGAGCCGGAGCGTGAGCGTCTGCGACGTCTGTGGATTCATCATGTGCAGCAGCTCAGTGAATTCTATTATGAGCGCTCCCTGCTGTCATCGGCCATATCGATTAACCAGTTCTACCAGCAGCTCTATCCGCTGGATGAGCAGAGCTACTATAACCTGATGCGCTGCTATGCAGCCGGAGGGAAGACGGTCGGTGTAGAACAGCAATATGATCTGCTCAGCTCGCGGCTGGAGCTGGAGCTGGATATGAAAGTGAGCAGTGAAATCAGGCGATGGTATGAGCAGTGGCGGTCAGAGCGTGGCGTGTCGTAGTTAGGACATCTATGTCATGTTTAGCTACGTTGTGTAGCAATGCAGAGTGTGATGTGCGGGAGAACGGAATGAAGGCCTCATCTTGTCGTCGTCGGCAGGATGAGGCCTTCATTCGGTTAGGAACAAGCCAAGGCAGGCGCCAGGCTGAATCCGCTAGCAGGGAGGCTGCATCTATGGCCCGCCCGTGACGGGGCCAATCGTATTCGTGGCATCATCCCTGCGGTAGGCCATACTGCGGCTGCTGCTATACAGCGCTTATCAGAGCTGCATGTTACGCATTTATGGCAGGAGAGCTGGCCTTCTGACCATAGAAAACGGTAAAGTCAAACGATTTGTACAAGCAATCGACATCGGTAAAGCCCGCCTGCTCCATCCATGAGAGCTGGTCAGCAACCGTGGCGTTGATGTCCAGCGCTCTGCGGCGCAGCGAGGCCTCGATGGAGCTTGCCGCGAGTCCGCTGGCGTGCACCGACTCCAGCCACCGCTTGCGGTAGTAAGCATCTGCTGCCGCGGTATGTCCTGCAGCCTGATCCGCATTGACGAAGGCGCCGCCGTCCCGCAGCCAGGAGTGCACCTTGCCAAACAGCCGCTGCTTCAGCGGATGGGGCAGATGGTGGATGGACAGGGAGGAGACGACGAAGTCATAACCGCCATCCAGCTCCATCTCCGTGTAGTCCGCGATCAGATAGTCGATGCGATCCGACGATCCGAAGCGTTCCTTGGCTACGGCGATCATGCTGTCGCTCAGGTCGACCAGCGTCAGTTGCGCCGCCGGATATTTCTCCAGTATCATCGCGGCGAACAAGCCGGTTCCTGTTCCCAGGTCAAGGATGCGGGGAGAGGGGGAGGCGCTGTCTACCAAGGACAGTGCCATTCCGTAGAAGTCGTCAAAGCAAGGGATGAGCTGCCGGCGTTCCGGGTCGTAGTGGCTGGCATTGGCATCAAAGAGCCGTTTGATATCGTCCTTCATCGATATAACCTCCTAACGTTTGAAGCTATTGTATAAGAAACGGTCACCTTATTGAAATATATAAAAGTTATTTTATTTATAGATTATACCTATAACAGGGGGGTATGCGCTCCTTCACTCCCCTCACCCCCAACAACTCCTCAAGCTGTGATCGGTCATATTCCTCCGCGAACCTCCCATATACTGTTAGGGTACAGAAGGGAAGGAGGGCGGATGGATGCAGGAAATTGAAGTGAGCTTTACCCAATTCGTAGATTTTACTCTCAAACGTGGGCAATCGAAGATCACCAAGGTGAAGCAGATTCGGAATAAGGAATACGATGCCGCCTATGACTTTTGGCGGGAATTGAAGGGGGGCATCAGCCACCAACTGCGCACAGGAGCGAATCTGGACAGTTTGGACGAGGTGATCGTTGAGGCGAATGAGCACAAGCGGCATCATTATGAGGAGGCAGTGCGTCAATACAAATGGTTCTGCCGCGGTAAGGAGCTGGAATGGTTCGAGCCGGAGGCAGCCAGTTGGCATTTCGGACGGCTTACGGTACGAGCAACGCCTGATCTGGGTCTGCGGATTAACGGTCAGCGTTATCTGATTAAGCTCTACTTCAAGGAAGCAACGCAGAAGCTTCAGAAGCGCACCGCGGCCGCGGCTCTGGCCTTGATGACCGCGGCCGCCGACACCACCACGGAGCAGCAGAAGGATACGATTTATGGGATGCTTAATCTGAAAAAGGCGGCGCTCTACCCGATGACTCCGGCGCAACTGAATGATGATCTGCTCCTGCTGCTGGAGGGGGAGGCCGCGCACTTTGTGCATCTATGGGAGCATCTGGAGAGCCGGGAGGCGCTGCAGCGCATGCTCTAGCTGACGCATAGGGACAGCCTGCAGCCACAGCTACCCGCGCGGAAGTTCCCGTGAGCGGCTGTGGCTGTCTCTATGCGAGCGCCCAGGCTTCTAGGCTGCCAGGTGTGCAGGTGTGTAGGTGTGCAGGCTGCCAGGTGTGCAGGCGAAAGTGCTGCCAACGCTGTCTATTGAGACCGTCCTCCCGGCAGGCGCACGAACGAACGGTCTTGGGTGAGCGAGGGATGTCTGTCCGGGCTTAGCACTGCTGGGCTTAGCACTTCCGGGCTTCAAGCAGACGGGATGCGACGTGCTTCGGCTCTATCTGTGTGCATCCCCTTGTGGAGCGCCCACTTGCGCAGCTCCAGAACCTCCAGCCGTCCCTCGGCTGCCAGACGGATGCCCGTTGCCTGTGCGCCGGGATAGATGCGGGCGGTCATCGCGAGCTCTCCATGCTGCGCGAACACCTCTATGGACGAGCGGTCCATGAAGATACGCAGGTGGAGCTGCCCGTCCTCCGCGCGCACCGGCGCTGTGCGCACACCGCCCGGCCCTTGACCTGAGCGGCTTCGGTCAAGGATCAGTCGCTGCTGCTCCTGATCGTAGATGAGTCGCGTCTCCTCTCCTGTAGCAGGGTCTACCCGCATCAGCAGCTCTACGCGCCTCGTCTCCTGTGTCTGCAACAGCAGCTCCAGCTCGTAGACGTCGCCGGACAAGCCGAAGCGCTCCGTCAGGTCGATAGGGCCGCTTACAGACAGTCGGGGTGTCTCCGACAGCTCGGCACGCAATCGCGCCAGCTCCGGCACAGGTACGGTGAGCAGCCGTCCCTGCTCGTAGCGCAGCTCGCGCGGTAGCGTCATCGCCCCGGCCCAGCCTTCCTCTCGCTCCGGCATCTCGCTCTCCCACATCGCCATCCAGGCGATCATGATGCGCCTTCCGAGGCTATCCGTCGTCGTCTGCGGCGCATAGAAGTCAAAGCCATAATCCAGCATGGTGAAGGCTCCATGGGTGTAACGACCGGTGCGATAGTTCAGTTTCCCTTCGAAATAACCGGACTGATGCAGATTATGATAGTTGTCGGCGTCAGGCTTCATGCCCTGTGGAGATAAGATAAGCACGTCTTGCCCGTTCAGAGGGAATAAGTCAGGACATTCCCACATATAGCCGTATGGCTCCACGCCGCCCGCCAGCACCTGGACGAAGCTCCACTCCTTGAGATCAGGCGAAGCATACAGCAGCGCCTGACCCTGATGAGCCAGCGTGCGCGAGCCGAGAATCATATAGTAGCGGCCATCATGCCGCCACACCTTGGGGTCCCGAAAGTGATGCGGATGGATGTCGCCATCCGGTGCTGAGCGAATAACGGGATTGCCTGCATATTTCGTGAAGTGCCGTCCGTCTTCGCTTACAGCGAGGCACTGCACCTGCAACAGATCGGCATCACGGTTCTCGCCGGTCCACACATTGCCGGTGTAGAGCAGATAGAGCCTGCCATCCACTTCAATCGCGCTGCCGGAGAAGCAGCCGTCCAGGTCATACGCTTCACTGGGGGCGAGTGCAATCGGGGCATGATGCCAGTCCACTAGATTACTGCTGACAAGATGCCCCCAGTGCATATTGTCCCAATGGGGCGAGTAGGGGTGATGCTGGTAGAACAGATGGTATTCGCCATTAAAGTAGATAAAGCCGTTCGGGTCGTTCATCCAGCCCGCAGGCGGAGCGGCATGATACTGCGGATACCAGGCTCCGTTCGTTGCCCTTAAGCGGTGCTGCGCGAGCGAGCTCTCGGCCGCGGCAATGCGATCCTGATGATTCATCTTGTCACCTCAACCTGTGTTATTTGACCGCGCCGTCGATGACGCCTTTAATAATCTGTCGCTGCATCGCGAGATAGAAGATTATGATCGGGATAATCGACAGCACGAGAGCTGCCATCGCTTCGCTGTAATTGGAGGTGTACTTGCCGAAAAAGTAAAAGGTTGACAGCGGCAGCGTCCGATTCTCCTCCGTCAGCAGTACCAGGGAAGGGAGCAGGAAGTCGTTCCAGATCCATAACACATCCAGGATAGCGATGGTCGTCGTAATCGGCGCGAGGATCGGAAAGATGATGCGGGCGAACACCTGAAGCCGTGACGCGCCATCCACATAGGCCGCCTGCTCCAGATCCTTCGGAATCCCCTTAATGAATCCGTGGTACATGAAGGCTGCCAGACTGAGGCCGAAGCCAAGGTAATAAAAGCAGAGCATCCACTTGCTGTTCAGTAGGCCGAACTGCCCGTAGATCGTAACGAATGGAATCATCAGCGCCTGGAAGGGTACGATCATCGAGGCGACCAGCGCCATCAGGATGATACCGTTCGTCCGGGTCTTCCAGCGCACCAGATAATAGGCGAGCATGGAGGAGAGCGCCACGATCAGCACGACAGAGACGATTGTAATGAGTAGCGAATTGCCTAGCGCGTGGGCGAAATTCATCTTGCTCATGGCACTTGCGAAGTTGTCCCAGCTTAGGCTCTCCGGCAGAGAGAGCGGGCGTGAGACGACCTTGAGCCGTGTCTTGAAGGCATTGATGACGATCAGCAGAAATGGGAAAATGTAGACCAGCAGCAGCAGCGACACGCAGACGAACTTGAGCGGCCCGATGCTTCTTCTCAGGAGAGTCATCAGGATTCGACCTCCATTCTTTTCATAATGCCGACCTGAGCCAGCGCGATGATGGCGACGATGACGAACAGCACCAGCGCTTTGGCCTGCCCGGCGCCCAGATTCTGATATTTGAAGGCTTCATTATAGACATGCATCGCGATCATCTCGGTAGAACGATATGGACCGCCGTTCGTCAGCGACAGATTGGTATCAAACACCATAAAGCTGCGCTGCAATGTCAAGAACAGGCTGATCGTGAACGCCGAGATCATCAGCGGAATTTTCACCTTGAGTAGTTGACCCCACCATGTTGCCCCGTCGAGCGAGGCAGCCTCCAGCAGCGATTTGTCGATGCCTTGAATACCTGCGATGTAGATGAGCATCATATAACCGGAATTTTGCCAGACGCCGACAATGACGAGCGCCCAGAATGCCTTGGTCGGTTCGGCAAGCCAGGAGTGGGACAACCATCCTATATCCAGTGCCTGACCGAAATAGACGAAGACGCGCGAGAACAGGAACTGCCAGATAAAGCCGAGAATGATGCCGCCGATCAGGTTAGGAGTAAAGAAACCGAGGCGGAACATGTTCTGTCCCTTCATGCCGCTGGTCACCAGCAGAGCGAGCACAAAGGCGATGACATTCGTCAGCACCAGGCTGAACAGAACATATTGAAGTGTCAACAGAATCGATTGCCAAAAGAGCGGGTCGCCGAACGCTTGCGTATAATAGGCGGCACCGTTGAAGGTTGTCGTCAGAGCGCCTCCGCTGGAGTCGGTAAAGGTCATATAGACCCCGAGGAGCAGCGGAATGGCGACCACTGCGGCAAAGGCCAGCAATGGAAGAAGGGCGAACAGGAGGAACGCTCTTGCCCGGCTGGAAAATTTCTCTTCAGTATACACGGTGTAATCAGGCCTCCTTCTTGTCCGCTCCCGCCCGTTCCTCGGGCGGGAGGCATCTGTAGCGGCAGCTTACTTCAAGCTGCCCCAGTAGTCTTGCAGTTCCTTGGTGAAGGCCGCGCGGTCGATGGTGTTGGACAAATATTTCTGCATGGAGGCGCCCATCTGGGCCCACCCGCCAACCGGATAGTACGTGTTCATCCATTCTAGAGTATGACCACTGCTGGTGTAGTTCATGATCGCTACAGACAGCGAATCCTCAGGCAATACAGTGAAGTTGTCGAAGACCGGGATGGAATTGAAGCGGTTCACATAAGCGTCCTGCCCGGCAGGGTCGCTAACGAGCCAGTTCATGAACTCCTTGGCGGCTTGCTGCTGCTCGGCGGTTGCTGTGGTCGCGTCAATCGTCCAGTAGGAGGGAACGCCGACCGAAATCTGCGAGTTGCCGTAATCCTCCGGGTTGTTGCTGATGGGTACAGGCAGGAAGCCGAACTCGCCATCCGGGTTGACCTCCTTCAACTGAGGGTAGGCCCAGTTGCCCATGAACCAGATGCCGACCTCGCCCCCTGCGAGCGCCAGTGTACCGTCATCATATACCGGAGCGAGCGGAGAGCCTTTGGCCTGATTGTATTGCTTCATCAGGTCGAAGGTGTCTGCCCAGCCGTTATAGACCGTATTGACGCTCAGATCCGCCTCGCCCGACTTCAGCTTGTCAAGGAAGGCATGGCGTTCCGCCGAATCCGGCGATTGGTTAGTGAAGAAGATGTTGGAGAGGTGAGCGCCCAGCGACCAATCCATCGGCGACACATGGATCGCGCCCTTGCCTGTGGCCTCAATCTTGTCGAACAGCTCCTTCAGACTATCGCGGGTGCGGATGGTGGACGGATCGAAGCTGCCGCCGACAGCCTCATCGAGCACCTGCTTGTTGTAGAGGAGACCGAAGGCCTCAACGGTCAGTGGCATACCTACAATTTTGTCCCCATCCTTCACAAAATCCAGTGTGCCAACGTTTGCATGTTGAACCCAGGGCTGATCGCTCAAGTCGACCAGCTTATCGGTCATATCGGGAATTTCCTGACCAAGCAGCATCATGGTAGGGGCATTGTTCGAGGCATACAAGGTCGCTAGCTTCTCATAGGCGGTCTGATTGCCGAGCGGAATAACGGAAATGCTAACATTATGGCTTTGAGCATATTCCTTCGTCGTCTTCTCGAATTGTTCGGCAATCTCTGGCTTGCCGATCAGGATAGAGAACGAGGTTTTGTCTGCTGAGGCTTGGGTATTGCCGCCAGAAGATGCGTCTGTGCTCCCAGTGGAATCGCCTCCGCAGGCGGACAATATGGAGCCGAGCGCAAGGGTTAGTGCAGCTAATGTTAGAAGCTTGGATTTCATGGATCAACTCTCCCCTTTGTTGTTCTACATGGAACTGTAACTGCTTTCATGAGTTATTGTAACGACTCGATATTTATATGTCAATCGTTTTCATATAAAAACGTCATAAATGGAGATTGTCTATATATTTATTCTATGAAGTGCTTGATATTAAAGGGTTTATTCTTAATGATTGAAGGTTGTAACGTTACCATATAAAAAAGGCGTCAATATCTGAATTCATGGTATACTAAGCCCATAGGCTTATCAACGGCTGTCGCAGCGGCTCGCCGCCGCCGCAGTCTGCAGAGGAAGTGAACCATGTCCAATATTAAAGAAGTGGCCAAATTAGCCGGTGTTTCCGTGACCACGGTTTCCCGCGTCATTAATAATCGCGGCTATATCAACAAGGAGACCAGAGCCAAGGTGGAGCAGGCGATGTCCACGCTTGATTATCATCCGAATCAGATCGCCCGTGCGCTCCAGCGAAGCCAGTCTGATCTGATCGGTATGATTGTGCCGGATTCCAAGCATCCTTTCTTTGCCGAACTGATTCATTATGTGGAAACGTATGCCAACGAGCAAAACTATAAGCTCTTGATATGCAACTCATTAGGCTATTCAGATAAGGAAGCTAATTATATTAGCATGCTGCGGCAAAATCGGGTGGATGGGATCGTCATGTGCAGTCATACACTCGATCTGGAGCAATACAAGAAGGTCAAGATGCCGATTGTGTCGTTTGATCGGATTATTTCATCGGACATTCCGTATGTAGGCGCAGATAATTTTCAGGGCGGGGAGCTGGCGACCGAGCATCTGATTGCTCGCGGCTGCCGGAAGCTGCTGCATGTGTCCGGGCCGTTGACCTTCGACCTGCTCCCTAATCGGCGCACAGACGCCTTTCGGCTCGTTTGTATGAAGCATGATCTCCCACATCGAGTGATTCAAGGGGCGCCCAACAAGCTGACGTTCGAGTATTACTGGGATTTCATTGATCAGGAAGTGTCCAAGCATCTGCCGGAGTATGACGGGGTATTTTGCAGCAATGATATTTTGGCCTATGCCTTGTATATTTACGCGGTACAGCATGGCATTCGTGTGCCTGAGCAACTGCGCATCGTCGGCTATGATTACCATAGCTTTACACGAATGCTGCAAAATCCGAAGCTGACCACGATCAAGCAGCCGATCGACCGCATCGGCAAGATGCTGTGCTCCAGCCTGATTCGCTTGATCGAGGGCGAGGAGGAGCTGAACAATACGGTGGTTGGTGTGGAGCTGATCACTGGAGATACAACATAGTGCCTCGGCTCAAGGCCGAGATGTACTCTAATCTGATTCAGAAGGGACAGGGGAACGACATGAAGGTAAACGATATGAAGGTAATAGACATTACAACCGAGCAACAGTTTGCTGAGGCTTCTAGAATAAGGAAGCTGGTATTTGTAGAGGAGCAGGGCGTACCGGAGGAAAATGAGTTCGACGAGTATGATGTGGACCCGGCGACGACCCATATCCTTGCGCTGCATGAGGGTCAGCCTGCGGGCACGGCTCGTCTGCGCGTGGTGGACGATGCAGCCAAGCTGGAGCGCATCTGTGTGCTTGCTGCGTACCGCAAGTATGGAGTAGGCCGTGTCCTGATGGCGAAGCTGGAGGAGCTGGCTAGAGACGCAGGACACAGGAAGCTGAAGCTGAACGCTCAGGTGCATGCGGAGCCGTTCTATGAGAAGCTGGGGTTCCGTACCGTATCCGACGTCTTCTTGGAGGAGAATATTCCTCATGTGACGATGGTCAAGCAGTTGCCATAGGCACTCAGCCATAGGCAGCGGCCCATGGCTGAGTGCCTTGGGGCCGCATAAGAGGCAGAGCCAGGCCGTCCAACAAAGACAGCCTTCCAAACCACGCAGTCGTGGTCTGGAAGGCTGTTGACGTATCTATGGCTATTAATAGACGAGCGAGAACAGGCCGTTAATATGCGTGAGGTAGCGCACGTTGCTCGCTTCCTTCATCAGTGTAGCCGGTGTTCCCTTCAGCTTCAGTTGGTTGCCGCCGATCGTGCCGATGGCATCCTTGCGGCCAAGGCTCGCAAGTGTTCCGGAGAAGATCGGATCGAAGGCCTTCTGCGGCAGACCCTTGTAGGTTGCGAACAGGTTATAGCCGACTGCTTCACCCATCTGCCACGCCACTTGTGCGCTTGGCGGATATGGACGTCCCTCTGGTCCGAATACAACCGCGCTGTCGCCTGCCAGATAGACCTCAGGATGGGAGGTGGATTGCAGGAACTCATTGACCGTTGCCCGTCCACGGTTCACTTCAACGCCCGATTCAGCCACGAGCGGATTGCCTGTAACGCCGCCAGTCCATACGAGTGTATTCGTCTCGATGGAGGAGCCGTCCTTGAGCAGCACCTTGCTGCCTTGAACTTCAGTTACAGCGATTCCGATCAGGAACTTCACGCCACGCTTCTCCAGGCTTTCCTTCGCACGCTCGACCAGGTCAGGGGCGAAGCCAGCGAGAATGGAAGGCGCTGCTTCAACACAGTACAGGCTGATCTCATTGAAATCCACGCCTTTTTCCGCGCATACCTTAGGCAGCTTGTCAACCAGCTCGCCGATCAGCTCGATGCCGGACAGACCGCCGCCACCGATAACGATGTTAGCGTCGGCAGGGTTCTTGGAGGCTGCATAGGCATCGATTCGAGCCTCGACATGAGCGCGGACACGATTCGCGTCCTCGACCGACTTCAGGGTCAGGCTATACTCCTGCAGGCCAGGGATGCCGAAGAATGCGGTCTCGCTGCCAAGGGCGATAACCAGATTGTCATAGGACGTTGTGCTGCCGCCAGCCAGACGAACCTGCTTGCTCTTCAGATCGATGCTCTGAACCGTATCAATGACCAGGTTGATGGACTTGCCTTTCAGCAGCTTGTTCAGCGGCAGGGCGACATTGCGCTCATCCAGTCCGCCTACAGCCAGACGGTGCAGCTCGGTCACGATCTGGTGGGAAGGAATTTTATTGATGACGGTAATCTGTGCTTCCTGCTCCGAGAGATGCTTACGGGCAGTCAGCGCAGTCAGGAGCCCGCCGTAGCCCCCGCCTAAAATTACGATATGCTTCGACATACTTATCCTCCGTTCAAGTGTTGGTTCAATATTCCGATTAACGTTGTTGCTGACGCTCGCCCAGTACAGCCAGGAACGCCTGTGCATAGCGCAACGTATTTTGGACATTCGGGTCCTTCAGCATTTTGAGCAGTCCGAACAGGCCAACAGTTGTTTGCTCTGCCTGTGCACGGTCGCCTGCTTCAACAGCAACAGCCGCGATGCCCTTGGCTTTGTCCGCGATCGGCTGTACAAACTCGCCCAATCCATTCTTGAAGTCACCGATCAGCACCTTGTCTGTAGCTACTGTCTGGGCAATGTCATAAGCTTTGGTCATGATGGTGACCATCTCTGCGAGCTTAGGCAGATGCTCTACCAGCTCTGTAAGGGACTTCTGAACCTCTGGCTTCATCAACTGGTCCAGTACGTCCAGCTCCGTGCGAGCGGCGCCTGCAGAAGCTTCATTTACCGGTTGTTGCGTTAACGTTTCCGACATAAAAAAACAGCCTCCCATGCTTGAATGAACCATCCTCATTCTGTTATCGGTGCGAGCGAACTGGCGCTTGCACGTCATTTCACCATGAATTGTGATAAATTTCACAATAGGGATAGAATTAGAATGGCTTGATCACATTTATGTTCATTTTATTCCTATTTCGTCTGAACTGCAAACATAATTTTAAAATTGGACAAAATTTAATAAAATATGCGTTATTTCGCATGATTTTTTGAAAAGATTGCTGTCGTATTTTGATAGGTAAGCCTGTATACATGAAATCGCTAATAGCCGATGTGTACTTTTGAGCGAATGATGATTTGTTTCCCGTTAGGACATCGGCGTATATAATTATATATCTCATGTAACATTATGGACATTCATCCCGTTAATATAGAGAATATGGATAAGCTGGAAACAAAGTCCGAACAGTATGTGGAATTGGGGAGGTTCAAGCCTAATGACAATGAAATCCGTACCCGAGAGAAACAGAGGTCAGCAACGGCCTGAAAGATCGGCTCTGCTCGCTGTCCTGGCGACGGTCCTGCTTCTGCTGGCTGGCTGCACGAACGCGAACGGCGTGGCAGAAACGTTGAACGTGGAGCCGACGCCGCCCGATCCGCAGGCGCCGAAGGAGCCGCAGATCGAAGCGATTGAGGTGATGCTGGACATGCCTAGCGCGTCGTGGCAATTCACTTTATCCGATCCGCAGAAGCTCGCAGTCGTTATCGCGGGGATACACGAGGCGCCAGCCGTTCAGGAGGGGGCGCATGGGCTGTTAACCGATGAGGCGGGTATGGGTACGGACTACCGGCTGCGTATCCTGTCGGCAGGGGAGTCTCAGTATTATAGGCTCAGCGATCTGCGCTCAACCGCTCGAATCGATGCCGCGGCGCTGCTGCAGGAGATAGAGGAAGCTGGCGAAGCGAAGGCCACTCCAGCGCTGGCGCTGCCGACGGCTTGGCTGGATGTATTGCTGGGGGGGAGTGGAGATGAGGCGCTGCTCCGGGTCGAGCCCCATCTGGATGAGCAGGGCGTCAGCGTCTATGCGAATCGGCCACTGCAGGTGGATTCGGTGGCTGCCGCTGTGAAGCGCTCGCTCGGGCAGACCGCCTGGCTCGGCCATATGCAGCCAGAGTATGAGCTGGCCTGGACAGATCCGCAGCGTGTCCTCATTCGGTTCGCCGAGCCGCCTGCACAGCCAGTGCTGCTGCACTTCGGGGGCCTGCTTACAGCAGAGGGAGAACGGTTCGCTAACGCGAATCAACTCCCTGCTGTCGAGGCTGCGCTCGGGACGTCAAGACTAATGAACCGTCTGAGCTGGATCACACCGTCACGGCAGCATGAAGACAGCATTGGCATGCAGGATACGCTGCTGGTGCAGCCCGTGTATGACCGTGCAGGCAAGTCTGGGGAGTGGCTGTTCTACCATGCTGATGGCAGCCAGACACGAGTGAACAAGCACAAAGAGCAGCGACGCATCCGCATCGACAGGCCGAATAATGCCGGTGCGTATGGCAATGAGTATGGCGTCGACGTGTTGTTCTCTGACCGGCATGTAGGAAACACAACCTATGCTGTGTATGGCAATCGGACGCTCTACCGGGTCAACATGGATACAAGTAAGGTCGTTAAGCTGCATACATTCAAGAAGCCGATCTTTGCTGTAGCTTCATCGCCGGATGGCAAGAGGGTATCCGTACTGCAGTCATCCGATGATTTTGTTGGCTCTGCAGCGGATCTGCTGGTGCTGGATCAGGCAGGGAAGGAGCTGTATAAGCATGAAGAGGCAGCCTATATGAATAAAAGCGATGGATTTATTTTCCCGTATCCGATGTCCTGGATCAGTGCAACGGAAATTGCGGTGCCGGATAAGCGTGAGAATTACGGTGCGTCCATAATTGATGTCCGCAGCAAGGAAGCCCGAGCGATGGAAGGGGCGGTATCCGAGGACATCTTCAAGCAGATCAGGAGCCAACTGCCCGAAGGATTAGAGATAGCGAGGCTTGTCGCGCAATCGCAGGGTTCATATATCGCATTGCAGACAGAGAATGGCTGGCTATGGATGTATGACGTCACAGAACGCCAGCTCGCCGCTTACGGTCCGGGGTTGCCGCTCGGCTGGGATGAAGCGGGCGATACGCTTGCAGTTGCGCGGGCAGACAGTAAGTATGGCCTGCCTTATGATATGGGCATCGTTCATACTTACCCGCATTAATCGAGGCGTTCCTGCACAGACAGAGAGGCTGCGCCGTCTGGCATGTAAGCCAGCGGCGCAGCCTCTTCGATGTTGCGTGGGATCATGCGGCAGACGCTGCTGCATGAAGCTGGAAGCGACTATCCGCGCAGCATGCGGAATACTTCCTCCACATCCTTGTCGCCGCGACCGGACAGGTTAATAATTATGATCTGATCCTTACCCATTGAAGGAGCGAGCTTTCTGGCATACGCCAGCGCGTGTGAGCTCTCCAGTGCTGGAATAATGCCCTCCGTCTGCGACAGCTCCTGGAAGGCCTCCAGTACCTCCTCGTTGGAGACAGCAGCATACTCGGCCCGTCCCGACAGCTTCAACTGGCTATGCTCTGGCCCCACACCAGGGTAATCGAGTCCAGGCGCGATGGAATAGGTCGGCTGCGGATTGCCTTGCTCGTCGAGCAGGACAAGACAGCGGAACCCGTGAAGCTCTCCTGGTACGCCCTGTGTGAGCGTAGGCGCCTTGTCTGGCTCCACGCCGATCAGCCGCACCGACGGCTCGTCCATATAGTGAGCGAAGGCGCCGATCGCATTGCTGCCGCCGCCAACACAGGCGATGACCGCATCCGGCAGGCGGCCCTCCTTCTCCATAATCTGCCGCTTGGATTCCTCGCTGATGATCGATTGGAAGTGTCTGACCATCGTCGGGAACGGGTGAGGGCCAACCGCAGAGCCGAGCAGATAGAAGGTGTGCTTATAGTTCTGCACGAGATCGGCAAACGCCTCATCCACCGCATCCTTCAATCGACCCTGGCCCTTGGCTACCGGCACGACCTTCGCCCCCAGCAGCTCCATACGGAACACATTGAGCGCCTGGCGGCGGGTGTCCTCTGCTCCCATATAGATGACGCATTCCATATTGAACATCGCGCAGGCGGTTGCTGTGGCGACGCCATGCTGACCGGCTCCGGTCTCGGCAATGACGCGCTTGGCGCCCATACGCTTCGCCAGCAGAATCTGGCCGACCACGTTGTTAATTTTATGCGAGCCGGTATGGTTCAGATCCTCGCGCTTCAGATAGACCTTGGCGCCTCCCCACTTGGCGGTCAACTGGCGTGCATAGGTCAGGGGATTTTCCCGTCCGATATATTCGCGAGCGTAATAACGGAATTCCTCATTGAATTCGGGATCATCCTTGTATTTCAAGAATTGCTCACCGAGGTAGTCGAGCACCTCCTGCAGCTCCGGCGGGACGAAGCTGCCTCCGAATTCCCCGAAGTAGCCTGCTTTAACCTGTTCGTTAGCCATAAGACCGATCCGCCTCCAATAGATTGAATGAACTATTTTCTATACACATCGTAATGGAACATGAAAGGGTTGTCAAAGCTTGTTGTTGGCTATTGACGAATGAGGACGAGGCGAGTTTTCTGGTACGGGAAAACCTGCTCCTATGCCCCGCTAAGGGCTGTAGTGGAGGGTCTTGGCGCCACGCTCAAACAAGGCCCGGGCAACGACGCGTTGACCATTCAAGTGAAGCAGTAATAGACGGAACAGGAAGCTGGCGGCTGCTGGCAGGATTGACAAAACGAGCGGTCTACCCTAAACTATATGATAATACAAGGTAGTTTGGTTTACCCGCTCGTTATGTTGTCCAGACAGTGCATTCGACTGTTGGGTTGGGTATTCAGTGGATGCAGCTCGACCCATGGGTGTGCGATGTACCAGAACTCCGCTCTATTGGAGTTGCAAGCGTGTTAAGCCGCTTTATAAGGGGGACTAATCTTGTTAGCTTAACTACCTTGCATTGCAATATAGCTAATCATCATACGAGGCGCAGGAGGGGAGAGGGATGAGCAGATCGGGTTATACACAGATGTTGAAGGGAATACTTGAAGGCTGCATATTGGCCATTATCGACAAGCATGAGGTATATGGCTATGAGCTGTGCCTCCTGCTGGAGCGCAGTGGCTTCGACTATGTCAGCGAGGGCAGCATCTACCCGCTGCTTCTGCGTATGCAGAAGGAAAAGTGGATTGAAGGCTACATGAAGTCAGATATACGTTCAGGTGGGCCGCCCCGCAAATATTATCGTCTGACAGATGAGGGAGCAAGTATATTGCAGCAATTCCGGCATAACTGGACTCACCTGAGATCAAGCGTGGATCAGACGCTTGCGCAAGGGAGCTAACAGGATACTTCCAACAGGAGTATGATGCCAAAGCGATAGGGAGGGAGTACCGATGAAGAAAAATGCTGTACGCGATGAACAGCGTTCGATCCGGCATATGATTGAGGAGAACAATAGGCTGCGGGAGCAGCTTCATCCAGATAACGAACGCTATTACAGTGACATGATGGTATATATCCGCACCAGCGGAGTGGAGGAACGGCAAGGAGAGGAGCTGCTGCTGGAGCTGCTGCAACATCTGATTGAGGCCCAGCATGGGGGTAAGAGTGCACGTGAGGTGTTCGGAGAGGACCCGGAAGGGTACTGCAAGGAATTGATAGAGCAATTGCCCCGAGCAGGGAAGCAGGAACAATTGAAGCTGCTTGTTATGGTGCCCTGGATCGCCTTGACCTGGTATTTCTTGGTGCAAGGACTGTTCCCTCTGATCCGATCATTTGGAGGTGACGGGGAGGGAAGTCAACTCGTGGACATTCCGCTCATGGTGCCTGTAGCGATCGGCCTGTCATCGTTGCTGTTTGTCCGGCTGCTGCTTGCGGTTGTTCATAAGAGCACCTTCAAGCAGGGGAAGCAGAGCATGAAGTGGCTGTTTTTCGCACTGAATACGGTGTTCATAGGAGCTATCGTCTGTGTTGCTGTATTCGGCAAGGAATGGCTCCCGACATGGAGTGTCTCATCATGGATATGTCTTGCAATCTTTGCTGTGGGGCTGCTTGGGCAACGAGTACTGTTTCGTGATTAAAGCTGTTGCGTCGAAGCGCACGGTCTCTTGCGTCCTGCGGGCTCGCAACGCTACCGTACTACCGTGCGCTTCGCTTATGGCCCAAGCAATTCACGCTGGCCCATCTCTAGCCGGATATTCCCCTCGTCTGCTGCCAGATGGATGCAGTTGCGTCCTCCGGCCTTGGAGGTATACAGCGCCTGGTCTGCCCGTCGCAGCAATTCCTCCAGCGTGATCTGACCTGCGGTGCCGGATGCGATGCCGAAGCTGGCGGAGAGCGTAAGCGAGGCATCAGAGAGCTCAAGCGGATGGCCTGCTATATCGAGGCGAATGCGCTCAGCCAGCTCGCCTGACTGCGACAAACTGTAGCCAAAAAGGCAGAGCATAAATTCTTCCCCGCCATAGCGCCCCAAAATACCGTCCACCGGTACATGCCCTCGGCAGACATTGACGACATGCACCAGTGCGGTATCCCCAATATCGTGTCCGTAGCCATCGTTGATCCGCTTGAAATAGTCAATATCCAGCAGAATGAGGGAGACGAAGCGGCCTGTATAGGAGGCGCTTGCCATTTTTTCCTTGGTCTCATGCATGAAATAGGAACGATTATAGATTCGAGTCAGACCATCCATAGACGCCATATAACGCAACTGTTCCTCCAGCGCCGTCCGTTCGGTGACATCGGTCAAAATAATGGTGCGCCCGATCGGCTGCTCCTTGCGAAGGATCGGCGAGGTGCGCACGCCGTAGGTATAGATGGCGCCATCCCTTCGCCACCGTAGTATCTGTTCCTCTCTGGCTTCATCGAAGGTATCAACAGCGCCCGAGCCATCCGGCTGGCTAGACCAAAGGCTGCTGAGCGGGGTTCCGATAGTGGCAGCCCCCAGAGTTCGCAGCATCAAGGCTGCTGCGGAGTTATAGTCGACCAGCCGCTTGTGCTCATCGAGCACAAGCACACCATCGCGCATGCTCTCGAAGATCACCTCGCGGGCGACCGGCGTGATGGTGAACATGCCATTGGACAACACCGCCCAGGCATACATGCCCGAGGTCAGGCACATGATGACCGGCACAGGGTCCATGCCGTAAGGCGTCAGACTAACCAGATACAGGAAGGACCCGATCATAGGCAGGAAGACGCCAGCCAGCATGACGATGATCTGCGTGCGATAGGCGGATTCGATGTTGCGCAGCCGGCGGATCAGGAGGTAACCAGATACAACAATGCACGCAAAGGTGTAGCTGCCATGAATGACATACCATTCGCCAAATACCATGTCAGCGAGCGGGGTGGCCATGTCTCCGCGCAAATAAATGGTTCGGTAGAACAGGTGATGATCATCATTGGTATAGAGCATCAGAACCGATAGGACGGGGATCACCATCAGCAGCCCGAACAGTCGCTTGCTCCTGAACCGTTCTGCCCCTACGAAATGTCCGACCATAATCATGCAGAGCGGGGAGATGAACGGCAGCCCGATATACTCCACTTGAATCCAGAACTTGATCTCCTCCAAGGATACGCTTCCCAGCTCCATGGCGAAGCCGAAGATGTAGAACGACGAGGCAAAGGACATGGCGGAAAAGATGCGGATACCGGTAAAGCTGGTTTTCTTGAACCATGCATACAATCCCAGCAGCACATTCAATGCCCCTGCGACCGAGACGATCACGATATAATTGGCAATATAGATGTCCATATCTATCTCTCTCCATCAGTGCAGGATGTAAGCTTCGGCTACCTTTTGTGTCGATATAGTGATCGTAACATAAAATCACAAGCAGCGGGACGGCCAGTTGCAATGGCGGCTGGCGAGAGTTAGGGCGATGTGAATGCGTCAAAAAGCCCTCCAGGCGCTTGCTAGAGCCTGGAGGGCATCATGTTCGAGTCGGTTATGCCGACTTGCTGAAGGAGAGTACGGCTTGGCGCTTGGCGGCATCCCAGGCAAGGCTGATGCCATTCTTGTCGCAATAGGCGCGCAGCGACACGAGCTTGCTAGAGGAGTTGCCTTGCGCATCGCCATAGGAGGCTGCGCTGATCGTCTTGAGATGATTAATGACGATCTGTGGATTCTCCTTGACGTCAGCTCCGTTCACGCGGAAACCATTGGCTTCCGCACTGGAATTGATGCCTTTCTTGACCGTGAAGGAAATGTGGATGTCTAGCGACTTCAGCACTTCCATCACCGTATCATTGAAGGCGCCGTAAGGGAAAGCGATGATACGATCCGTATTGCCAAGCTCCGCTGTCAGCCGTTCCTCGGCCTGCGCCAGATCTGCGGTAATCCGCTGCTTGGCTTCTTCCTTGGTCTCCTTGCGGTCCTCGTCAGGCAAATATTTCTGCGCGGTGAGCGCTGGCTTCGTATTGCCCTTCTTGTCTACCTCGACATACAGGTGTGAATCATAGGTATGAGTATAGAAGGTCATGCCGTCCTTCTGCATCTCGCGCATCTGATCCCAGGTCATCTTAGGCACGCCGATCTGCTCATCGATGAACCGGACAATGACGAAGTTGGTGGCGGGATAGCCGTGCTCCTTGAGCACTGGATATGCCAGCTTATAGAAGCTCTCATAACCGTCGTCAAAGGTAATCAGCACCGCGTTGTCCGGCACGGGCTGCTGCTTCAGGATGAAGTCCGAATATTCCTTCATACTGATGACATGGAATCCGTTGGTTTTCAACAGTTCCATCTGCTCTGCGAACGCATCGACCGACAGCGCGGCCTTAGTCGTCTCGCCCTCGGTGAGGTCATGATACATGAGCACTGCCACCTGATTCGAGTAGTAGACCGTGCCCTCCACATGCTCGGCAGGCGGGTCTTCTCCCTCCTCCACAGCCTTCTTCAGGAAATCGGAAGGCACCATCAGCTTGCCATCGGCATTAAGCGCAGCCCCTGTGTTCGACCATTCCTTGCCGTTCACAACGATCTTAATCGAAGGGTCAGGCGTCAGCTCCTCTTCCTTGCCGCCGCATGCGCTCAGCATGAGGGATGCTATCATGAGCAGGGCGAGCACAGCCAGCCACGGCTTTCTACGTGTTATCATCATAAATCTCCTCCTCTATTTCCAAACTAGGAACTATAACGTCGTGTAGTTGGATTGCCTGTCAGTCATCTTAGATGATTATAAACGATAAAGTTTAAGAGAACAGTATCCAAATCCTTAAAATTATTATAATAATCTACAGCGGGTAGCTGGTCTGGAACAGGGTTCGCTCCTGGTTGCTCTGCACCTCGATCCTTCCTCCATGCGCCTCCACGATGCTCTTGGCGATCGCTAGCCCCAGCCCGGTTCCTCCCGTCTGCTTCGAGCGAGAGCGCTCCACGCGGTAGAAGCGGTCAAATAAATGCGGAATGTCCCGTTCAGGGATCGGCGGCCCGTAGTTGATCACCTGGATGACGAGGTGGCCCTCCGCGGTGAACAGCTTCAAATCCACATACTTGTCTTCCCCTCCATAACGGATAGCATTCGAGATCAGATTCTCGTAGCTGCGCACCAGCAGACTGCCGTCTGCCTCCAGCTCAAGAACGGGCTCGGAGGCTTCAATACGAAGCTCCGCCTTATGCTTCTCCAGGGTCGGGACGAACTCATCCGCTAATTGTTGTATGAACCCGACCATGTCGATCCGGCTCTTGTGCAGCGGCAGTCCGTTGTTTACACGGGTATATTCGAACAGATCATCGATCAGTTGCTGCAGCGTCAGCGCCTTCTCATAGGCAATATTGATGTAGTACCTCAGCTCGACCTCATCTTGATAACGATCCTTCTCGATCAGCTCCAGGAAGCCAAGAATGGAGGTGAGCGGTGTCCGCAGATCATGGGATACCCCGGTAATCAGATCATGCTTGGTCTGCTCTGCCAGCCGCTCATCTCTGATGAGCTGGTCGAGCTTGCGAGCCATCCGGTTAATGCTTGCAGCGATCAGGCCGAAGTCGCCTGCTCCTTCAGGTATGAGCGCGTCGAACTGCCCCTGCTCCATCTGCTTCAAGCCCTGCGTAATCTCGTGAATCTGCTCGCTGAGCTGCTCCGCCATGCCGTTCATCTGCTCGGCCAGCCAGCCGGCTTCATCGCGCGTTCCGATGTCCACTCTATGGTCGAGATGACCGGCGCTAATCTCCTGCAGGCCACGGCCGAGCTTCTCCAGATGGTCCATGAGCTCATTGGTCAGGATAACGAAGGAGACGAGAAAGACGGCTATTCCAGTGACGATCATCAGCGGGACGGAGCCGATCCAATTAATCAGCCACTCCAGCGGATAGCTGAGCGGCCGAATCGTCAGCAGTGCTGTAGACAGCAAATAACCGACAAATAAAAAGGCTGCCACGGCAGCGCAGGAGAGAGCAATATGCACGAGCAGCTTCCACCTCAGCGACAGCGCCCAGCCGGCGGAGGAGGAGACAGGCAGGTCGGGTTTACGCTTAAATACAAGCCTGGTGCTTATCCATACGAACAATACAATATAGAGGAGCGTGCCGACGATGATGAAGGTGACAGCCGAGCCGACCGAATTGATGAGCGAGGCAGCCAGCCCATGCAGTGCAGAGGTCTGCAGCGCATAGGCCACGGCCAATGCGCCCAGTCCCATCAGGCCGACAGTGCCGACGAAGCTGAGCAGAAAGGTTAGAATGAGCATGAAATATCTACGGATGGGCGTGTCACTCATGGACGCTCTCCTCCTCATGATGATTCCATCTTGTAGCCAATGCCCCATACCGTCTTAATATAGCGGGGGGATTGCGGCTGTTTTTCAATTTTTTCACGTAGCTTGCGAATATGCACCATGACCGTATTTTTGGATTCCATGAAGGGCTCGTTCCATACCTCCTGGTAGATTCGATCCATGCTGAGCACCTTGTCGAGATTGGTTGCGAGCAGCTTCAGGATGGCAAACTCGCGAGGTGTCAGCTTGACGGGCTCCTGGTCGACCGTGACGGTATGATTGGCAATATGGATGACCAGGTCATCAATCTCGATGACGCTCTGATCATCGACAGCCGCAGGTGTATTCAGCCGCTTGTAGCGACGTAGCTGGGATTTGACCCGCGCCATCAGCACCAGAGGATTGAAGGGCTTGGACACATAATCATCAGCGCCAATGCTGAGTCCGGCGATCTTGTCGATGTCCTGACTTTTCGCGGAGAGCATAATGATCGGCATATTCTGTTGCTCACGAATCTTCATGCAGGCCTCCAGGCCGTCCATGCGCGGCATCATGACATCGAGAATAATCAGATCGACCTGGTGTCGCTCGAGCAGCTCCAGAGCCTCCAACCCATCGGAGGCCTTGAGCAGCTTGTATCCTTCATTGTTGAAGTAAATCTCCATTAATTTAATAATTTCCTTCTCGTCATCAACCAGTAGTATGGTCTCTATAGTGATGACCTCCTTACAACCGATGCTTTCCCTGCATCCAAGAGAACGGTGCAGAGACTCCCTCTATTTTACCACATTATTGGGCAGAGCTGTTAATGGGAACAAACAGCAGACTAAGTGGCAGATTGCTGCCGGACGCGACGATCAGCGTCAGGGTCACGAGCTCCTCCGTATTGCCGGTCCGGTACAGGACGCCCATCTCATTGGGGTCCTTGAGGATGCTCTTCTCCACCATCTGCACGACCTGGTCATTGACGAGCAATGCCCCTGCATAGTGTCCGCCGCGCGCATTCAGCCCGATGAGCGTGTTAGGAGCCACACGCACCTGGATATTATAGCGTACTCCGGTATTGCCCTTGTTCGTCTCTTGCACACCCAGCATGCTGTCCATGCCGACCAGGAACGAATCGACCTTCTGGTCTCCGATCGCGATGCGCTGCGGTTTATAGCCAAGCGATTCATTGATAATCAGCGAACGGTCAGCATCCTGGAAGGTTCCGCGCACATGGCGTCCATCGCGATCAAGCTTCTTCAGCTCGGGGAGCAGCTCGAAGATGGACTGATTCGGATGCGCCTGCGCATCGACAGCCGCCACGGTGAACTGCAGTTCATCCGTTGTATGGATCTCCGTATAGGAGGTCATGATGAGGTTTGGCTTCAGCGGTGTATCGGCTACATCGGGCAGCACGATAACCGATTCGCCTGGCTGCAGAATAACCTGCTCGCGTGGTTTGCCATGAGCCAAGTCGTCCAGGAAGCGGGCAACCGCATTTTTACCGCTGGTGGAGACATAGTTTGTTGGGCCGCCCTTGCCAAAGGCATTGATATTATAAGCCACCGGATAGCTCTGGTTATTGGTCGCAACCATATAGATCGTCAGCGCCTTGCCCGACCGATTGCCGTTATGGATATTGATGCGGAACGTGCCTGCCAGGCTGTCCTGATAGGCGATGCCCTCTTCCAGGAAATATTCCGGGCTGTTGCTGCGAATAAGCTGCATCGGCGAGGACTCGATGGTATAGGGCACATTCTCCATGCGCAGCACGGAGGATCCGCTGAACGGGAGCTTGTCGCCTGGCGGCGTGTAGAGCAGGTTGAATTCGTCCTCTGAATATAATTGTTCCTCTGTGATGCGAAGCTCCTGGGTGTACGAGCTGGTGAGGCCATGGTTATTGGTCACATTCAACGTGACCTTCACGAATCCCGGACGGAAGAAGGCGCGCTGCTTGCCTACCCATTCTGTTTTGACGATCGTGCCGTTATCATCGTAGCTCTCGTTATAGTATTCAATCGGCTCCCCCATCTTGTAGACGGATTTGTTCGTGGAGAACTGGGCAAACGGCGGCAGCTTCACCTCAGGCGCCTTGGCTTCTGTTCTCCAGGATAGAGCGTAGGTTGTACCCGAAACCTCGAAGCGGCTGCCGGTAATCTGCGACCAGGTGCGGATCGGCACCATCATGCTGCCCTGCTGAGTGAACAGCTCGCTGGCTGCGAAGCGCTCCTCGCCATTGAGTGTATAGCGGGTCGTTCCTGCCAGGAATCGGAGCTCCACATCATCCTTGGACACAACCGACTCCTTGGTCGCAGCATCATAGGTTACGGTATAGCCATAGAGCTTGGCGACGGTACTCAGCGGAATGAAGTTGGCGCCCTTGGCATAGGTGACAGGCTGGGCGGCAATCGATAGCTGTCCATTATATTCTACCGTCGTGCTGTCCTGCTGCAGGACGAGGGTATGGAACTGGGTGGTTGTGTCTTGGGCGAGCACCTGTGCGGCGGATAGCGGGGTCGCCAGCAGCATCGAACCGATCGTTACTTTTACCAGTTGTTTCTGAATTCTTTTTCTCATGTTGACAAGCTCTCCTTTTAATTATCCTTAATCGTATCGTTGTTTATCGTAGATTTGAACATCTGAAAATTTGAAATTATAGTAACTCCAATCTTGAAATTGGTAGTACCGAATAATTAACGCAAATGGATCGAGAAGGTTGCGTTCCAAATGAAAAATTTGGACTTCTGGCACATAGCCATATCTCCATACCCATCTCCAAGGCTGTCTCAAACATAAATTGACGACATGGACTCGCTGCTATATGATTAATTTAACAATTTTGTTAACTTAACATATAAACATGTTACATACAATAGTAGATATTAATAGAATAGAAAGGGAGATTCTAATGAACATCGAAGGCTCGGGATGTGTCTCAGGTATGCTGCAATTGTGATCAAGAATGGAACAGCTTACGAAAAGGCGCAGCAAAGGCTGCGAAAGGTTGAAGCGGAGCGGGCTGCCGAAATCAGGCGGCTTCAGCTCCTTGGAATAGATGAGCGCCAGACCGCTGAGAAGCTGGAGCCGCTCAATCGTGTCTGCGAGGAGCTCGCCATGGACATCCGCTATTATGAGGAGATCAAGCGTGGCGTCTTTCCACCGTTGCAGAGGTTGACCGAGCTTGGCCGCCACCTCATCGCGTACCGAATCTTTATCCATATGAGCCAGGCAGAGCTGGCCGCGAGGCTGGGGGTTTCCGAGTCCCAGGTATCCAGGGATGAACGTAACGAATACTATGGGGCTACTGTCGGCAAGCTGGAGGCAGTCATGACCGCCATGGGCATACAGACAGCGATTCGGATGGAACACACTCGCCTGGCGGGAGCTGTGCATGATGAGCCGACCGCCGGCCTGGCCGAACTAGTCTTGCTGGGGGGAATGAAGGATGAAGGCCATTCTAATCGATGATGAAGAACTGGCTCTGTTGCAGTTGGAGCGGCTGCTGCTGGAGGATGGCCGCTGTCAGATTATCGGGAAGCACACCTCTGCGAAGGAAGGCCTAGCCCAGTTGTCCGCAAAGCAAGCAGATATAGTGTTCCTCGATATTGGCATGCCTGGTATCACTGGCCTTGAGGCGGCGGAGAAGATTAGGGAAATCGACCGCAATGTACATATCGTCTACATCACAGCATACTCCGATTACGCACTAGAGGCGTTCGAATTGCAGGCCATAGACTATCTGCTGAAGCCGGTGTCTCCAGCGCGCTTCGCCAAGACACTGAACCGTATTGAGAAATACCTGGGTCATGCTGAGGAGCCTGGCGAGCAAGAGAAGGGAGAGAGCATCGCTGTTCAGTGCTTCCAACGGATCGAGCTAAGCGGTGAGGGCAAGATGCGCTGGAGGACGAGCAAGACGCAGGAGCTGTTCGCCCTGCTGGTGCATTATAAGAATCGCTGGATACCCAAAGAGCAGATTATGGAGGAGCTCTGGTCGGATTTCGAGCAGGAGCGCGCAGTAAGCAATCTCCATACATCGGTCTACCAGATTCGCAAGCTGCTCAAGGACATGAAGCTGCCTGCCACCGTCGAATATGGCTCGGACAGCTATCGATTGTCTGCCGAGGTGCTGGTCAGTGATGTGGATCGCTTCGAATCGACGCTGCAGGGGAACGGGGTGGAGAACGACCACCAGCGGAAGCAGATTGCAGAGGCGCTGCAGCTATATCGGGGCGATTATCTTGCTGAGCATGATTATGCATGGGCGGAGTCCAGGCGGCGCGAGCTTCTGCAGAAATACTTAAATGCTGCATTGGCTATTGTTCGCTACGATCTGGAGCAGGGGCGTGAGGAGAGGGCAGTAGGATTATTGGAAGCGCTACAAGCCAGAGAACCGTATTCGGAGGAAATCTGCCGCCTGACCTTGACTTGCTATGCCAAGCTGCGTAATACCGCTGCACTGCGTCGGCACTATGAGACATTCGAGCGGGTGCTCAGTATCGATCTGGGCATCCGTCCCTCTCAGCAGACCGAGCAGCGCTACCGGGACTGTATGGAGGGGTTGTCCAGCTAGCGACTGGTGCTGGCCCAGCCGGAAGGTCAGGAGAACGAGCCGCTAACCGAATACACCTTCGGCGGCCCAGACGACATATCCATAGTGGCGAATACAGGATCATAGATCATGGTACGAGGGGGATTGGGTTTGGACTCATCACAGATGGACTTCAGCTTACACTCGTCTGAGGCATTGAATGTTCTGTTCAATGGGATGCAGGACGGCTGTATCGCTGTGAATAAGCAGTGGCGTATCCTGTATGTGAATGACGTGGTGACGCGAAGGTTGTCTAGAGCTGCGGACGCTCTGATCGGCCAGGAT
Source organism: Paenibacillus sp. J5 (assembly GCF_054955055.1). Taxonomy (NCBI): domain Bacteria; kingdom Bacillati; phylum Bacillota; class Bacilli; order Caryophanales; family Paenibacillaceae; genus Paenibacillus; species Paenibacillus sp. J5. Next base: position 193,095 of record NZ_JBUEDD010000003.1, read on the forward strand.
ATGGTGGAGCAGTTCCCGGAGGCGCTCAATTATCGGCTGTTCCGCCAATACCCTGCGCCACATGATATCCAGGAGAGCTACACATTCCAGGATTACTATCCGCCGCTTGCCTTATGGCTGAAGGTCAGTGTCTACCCTTCCTCCGAAGGACTGTTGCTGGTGTTCCATAACTTGAATACGGTTCAGCCGAGCAAAACCGGGGGTGATGTACGGCATCTGGTCGAGATGGTGCCGCAGCATGCGATGGATGTCATCAGCTATAAGGACCCGGAGGGCAGGTTCAGCTATGTCTCGCCCTCTATATACAAGCTGTTAGGGTACCGCCCTTACGAATTGGTTGGCAAGCGCGCTGCCGATTATATTCATGTCGATGATGTGCAGGCTGTCGGTAATGCGCTGTCTGGCGAGGCGATCAGAAATAACGAGGTGCTTCTCACCTACCGAATGCTGCATGCCAATGGCACCTACTACTGGTTTGAGACCACGGTGAAGCAGATCAGCGACCAAGAGCATGCGGATCGCTATGTATATTTGTGTATAAGCCGGGAAGTGACTGAGCGTAAGGAGTTGGAGGAACGCTTCGAGATTACGCAGAAGCTTGGCCGATTCGGTGGCTGGGAACGGGATAGAGATGGTCAGTATATCTATATCTCTCCCGAGGTGGAGGAGATACTGGGGACGGCTGCCGAGCTAGCCTGCAGGCTTCCACTCACATCAGACATGCTTCTATGCTATATCCATCCTGATGACCGGGAGCGCTATAGCCATAATATCGTCCATACCCACCAGCAGCCTCCAGGCTACCGCTATAATTATGAGCTGCGCATGCTGCGACCCGAAGGCGGCTTTCGGAATGTGCGTATACAAGGCGAAGTCGTGCAGCGGTCAGGCGGACGTATTCATGTGGTCGGCTTGCTGCAAGATATTAGCGAGCATCGTCAACGAGAGCTGGAGATCAGGCGCATCACGGAAAATCTGAAGCTGTCCCAGCAGATGGGGGGACTGGGGTACTTTGACTATAATCTCCAGTTGAACCAAGTCTTCTGGTCCAAGGAGCTGTATACGATGCTGGAGATCGTTCCGGGGGACTTCGACGGAACCGTGGAGGGGTTCTATGAGCGGGTTCATCCTGACGATGTCGGTCAGGTCAAGCAAGCGATTCAGCACTGTATTCATGGAGATACATACGATACCGTGTTGCGCATGATATTGCCGGATGGCAAGGTCATTCAGCTTCATACGATCGGCTCTCTGATCTATGATGAGGCAGGAGAACCACTCTGTCTGTTCGGTATGGTGCAAAATATTAGCGAGAAGAAGCAGGCCGAGGAGCTGCTCAGGAAATCGGAGAAGCTGTCGGCGGCAGGCCAACTGGCTGCGGGAATAGCGCATGAGATCCGCAATCCATTGACGGCGTTGAAGGGCTTCGCCAAGCTGCTGCTGCGTGCGGAGAATGAGACGCGCGTGCGTTATTTCAACATTATGCAGAGCGAGTTTGACCGTATCGAGCTGATTCTGGGTGAGCTCCTGCTGCTGGCCAAGCCACAGACGCCACAATACAAGATGAACCATCTCAGCCATATTATTCAGGAGGTTGTGGAGCTGCTGAGCACCCAGGCAAATCTGGCTAATGTGATGATTGACCTGGATATGGAGAGCGACTTGCCGATGCTCTACTGTGAAGCGAACCAGTTGAAGCAGGTATTTGTCAATGTCATCAAGAACGGGATTGAATCAATGACTGGCGGTGGCCATCTGAGGATCAAGCTTCGCCTGGAGGATGGGAGTCTGTGCATCCTGTTCGCCGATGAGGGCAAGGGGATGCATCCTGCACAACTGGAGCGAGTAGGCGAGCCATTCTACACAACCAAGGATAAAGGAACGGGACTGGGCATGCTGGTCAGCTTCAATATTATAGACGAGCATCATGGGTCGATTCGGTACTATAGCCAGGTTGACCATGGAACGACAGTGAAGGTGAAATTGCCGCTGCAGTAGAAAGCAGACGTCACCTTAGTGGATGGGAAGGAGAATCACCTATGCTATTGTGGGAGAAGGAGGGCGTGGCGGTCTTCAGGAGCGCGCTGTATCAGACGATCTCCACTGTCGTGGTGACGGAGGATGCCGTGCTTGTCTCCGATCCAAGCTGGCTGCCTCATGAGATAGAGGAGATACGCCGCTATGTGCTGGAAATACGCGGCGAGCGTCCGCTGTACATGGTGCTGACGCATTCAGATTTTGACCATATATTGGGTGCTGGGGCTTTCCCGGAGGCGACGATTATTGCCAGTGCAGCATTGGCCTTCAAGGGAGAGGCGCAGCAGCAGAGCATCCTGGAGCAGATTCATGCCTTTGATGACGATTACTATATTAGCAGGCCCTATCCGGTGAGCTACCCACGGGTGGATGAAGTGGTCACTGAGGAAGGACAGCAGCTTGAGCTCGGAGGTACGACACTCACCTTCTACCATGCTCCAGGTCACAACGATGATGGCATCTTCACGCTGGTCGAGCCGCTGGGACTGTGGTTGGCTGGGGATTATCTATCCGACATCGAATTCCCTTATATCTATCATAATAGTAGGCAGTATGAATCAACGATCGGCAAGCTGGACGACCTAATGCAGCAGCATGAGGTGAGACTGCTGATCCCCGGACATGGGCAGCCGACTTGTGACCGCGAGGAGATGCGGCACAGGCAGCAGAAGGATCAGGCGTATATTGCCGCGCTGCGAGCCGCAATCCTGCGCGGGGATGACGCGGGCATCGAAGCCCTCATCGCGGATTGCCCCTTCCCGCGGAATATGAGCAAGTTTCACCGGGCCAATCGCTCGCTTATCGAACGTGAGCTAGGACGCGGCTGAGGATTGCCGCAGGTGTGCTGACAGTCATCATTCACCGTTCCTCTCCATAAGGTAGAAGTAGCGATAAGTTAGAGGGGGCGGCGATATGAACATTACGGTCAGACGAGGAGATACGTTATGGGGCTACAGCCGCTGGTTTCGAGTGCCGCTGGAGCTCATCGAGGACTCTAATCCTGGGCTGGCTCCATCTGCATTGGCAGTCGGGGGACAGGTTCGCATCCCTGGCTACCAGACTGTAGCGTATACCATCAAGGCGGGCGATACGCTATGGGATATTGCCACTGCCCGCCAAGTGGAGCTGGAGAGCATCTATGCATTAAATCCAGAGGTGCAGCCATCCCGTCTACAGGCAGGACAGCGCATTCAATTGCCGCTTCGAGTGACGTGGCGGATCATCGATACCGATCGGCCCTATTCCTACACGGTACTGACAGAGGATCTGAACCGTCTGACGGAGCTCTACCCCTTCATCCGTCGTCGCTACATAGGCAGCTCGGTGCAGGGACGCAATATTTCGGCAGTGGACGTCGGACGTGGTGTGAATCGTGTGCATATCAATGCGGCTATTCACGCCAATGAATGGATTACCTCCCCTGTCCTGATGCGTCAATTGAATGACTATGTGCTGGCTCTGACTAATCGCGGCGAGCTGCGCGGGCTGAAGATGGAGCCGCGTTATGTTCAGACGATGCTGACGGTTGTGCCGATGGTCAACCCGGACGGGGTCGAGCTGGTCATCAGCGGACCGCCTGCCGAGGAGCCGCTGCGCTCGCAGGTGCTGGAGATCAATGGCGGAAGCGATGACTTCTCCGGCTGGAAGGCCAACATCCGCGGTGTGGATCTGAACGACCAGTTCCCGGCATTGTGGGAGCGGGAAGCGGAGCGTCAGCTCCAGCAGCCGTCCCCGCGCGATTATCCGGGTACGGCGCCGCTGACCGAGCCGGAGGCGATTGCACTGGCGGAGCTGACCAGGCAGAGCGATTACGCGCGCGTGCTGGCTTACCACACACAGGGGCGGGTCATCTATTGGGGCTTTGAGGGGCTGCAGCCACCGGAATCAGAGACACTGGCTAATGAATTTGCCCGTGTCAGCGGCTATACACCTGTGGAGACGATCGACAGCTACGCCGGGTATAAGGATTGGTTCATACAGGATTGGCGCAGGCCAGGCTTCACCATCGAGCTGGGAGAGGGGGTCAACCCGCTGCCGCTCTCCGAGCTGGATGCGATCGCTGAGGAGAGCCTGGGCATCTTCCTTGTTAGTCTCGACTTCACATAATATCAATCTGAAGGCCCGATTCCAAGCCGCTTCTCTGCTGCAGAGAGGCGGCTTTCGTTCATGGATCAGAATACAACCGGTGTCCATCTGAGCAAGCGATGAAGGTGGGGACGCAGCTTATGGCTGTGCAGAACGTGGCAAGCTTTGTCGAACCAATAGAGCTTTTGACGCAGGGAAGGAATTTGCGAGGCGCGGGGAGAAATGGGTGAGGAAAAGTCATAGCGCAGGGAGAGCCATAGCGCAGGGAGGTTGTGCCGCGGTGACAGCAGATCCAATAGCTTCTGCATGCTCCAATCAGGATTGGAGCGTGGACGAAACTTCGTTGAATACAGCTTGCATGAAACAAACGGAGCTGTATAGCACGTTGATAAATGAGTTTTTGCCGCCCTGTATCCTGGTGAATAAATTCAACGATATTGTACATACGTCCGGCCCGATCGAGCGTTATATTGCCATTCCCAAAGGCAAGATCAGCCTGAATCTGTTCAAGATGCTGTCATCGCAGCTAGCGCTGGTTATCGGTACCGCGCTCCATCAAGCCCGCCAGGAGAATCGCAAGGTCGTCTGCCGCGACTTTCATGTGGTGGATGATTCGGGGAGAGGTCGGATGCATCTGGCGGTGGAGCCGTTCTCCGCTCAGAAAGAGATGGAGCTGATGGTAATTTTTATCGTCGAGGAAATTCCGGGGGAAGGACCGGCGGGTATTGCAGGAATCGCAGGGATCGACGACAGCGTCTATACGCATATTCGCGCCTTGGAGAGCGAGCTGGAATGTACGCAGGACAATCTGAAGCAGACGATTCAGAAGCTTGAGGCCTCCAACAATGCGCTGCTGGAGCTGAATGACGAGCTGGTGCTGGTTAATGATGAGCTGAAGAACAGCAACGAGGAGCTGCATACGGTCAATAACGAATTGATGCTGGTCAATCTGGAGCTGCAACGCAAATTATTTGACTTGACCGAGTTGAACAATGATATGGACAATTTCCTCGTCAGCACACGAATCGGAACGCTGTTCCTGGATACGGAGATGCATATTCGTCGGTTTACGCCGTCGGCAACGAAGCTGTTTCACCTGATGCAAGTCGATATTGGTCGCCCGATCTACCACATTACCCATCAATTAAAATATAATTCGCTGCTGGAGGATATTCAGTTGGTGCTGTCCTCATACAAAACCATTGAACGCGAGGTACGCAGTCTGAGCGGACGGTGGTACAGTATGCGTATTTTGCCCTATCGGACGATGGACAACCTGGTGCATGGCGCAGTGCTGACCTTCGTTGATATTACAGAGCTCAAGCAGGCGAACACAGAGCTGGAGAAGCTGTCGTATGCGATTGAGCAGAGCCCAAGCATGGTCATGATTATGGATGTAGAGGGCTATATTGAATACGTGAACCCGGCCTTTACCAAGAAGACGGGGCTAACGGAGAAGGAAGTGCTGCACTGCAACCTGAGAGAGTATCTGAATGCCCACACCGCTTCCCCGAGCCAGGTGAGCGAGATCATGCGTGCCATTGCCAGCGGCAAGGAATGGTCTGGCGACTTGAAAAACCGGCGCAAGCATGGGGATGCCGACTGGTACTGGGAGAGCTGCTCCATACAGCCGATCAAAAACAAGGACGGCGAAATCATCCATTATCTGAAGATGTCGGAGGACATTACAGAGCATAAGAAGACGGAGGAGCTGCTGCGCAAATCCGAGATGCTCTCAGCGGTGGGCGAATTGGCGGCGGGGATCGCGCATGAGATCCGCAATCCGCTGACAGCGCTCAAGGGATTCGTGCAACTGATGAAGGCGCAGGGAGGCAATGAGAAATATATTGCCATCATGCTCTCGGAGTTCAACCGGATCGAGCATATTATTAACGAGCTGCTGCTGCTGTCCAAGCCCAAGATCATTAACTTCCAGCCCAGCAACCTGCTGCACATCTTGAATGATGTTCTGCTATTAATCGATACACAGGCTATATTGAACAAGGTGCATATCATTACTGAGGTGGAGGATACGCTGCCGTTGATCCAGTGTGTTGAGAATCAGCTCAAGCAGGTCTTCATCAATCTGCTCAAAAATGCGATTGAGTCGATGCCAGGGGGCGGGATCATTCATGTCTCCATGAAGCGGGTCGATAATGATATGATCGGCATCAGCATTCGCGACGAGGGCTGCGGCATTCCATCGGACAAGCTGCAGCGGCTAGGGGAGCCATTCTTCACCACCAAGGAGAAGGGCACAGGGCTTGGCATGATGGTAAGCTTCAACATTATTGAAGGGCACAAGGGCTGCATGCACATCTCCAGCGTGGAAAATGTCGGGACGACGGTATCGATCCGGCTGCCCGCTCTGCTGTAGCCTACCCTCAGGCTGATACAACGAAAGCGTGTCGTTTGTGTCTTGTCAGCTTCGGGCTGTGGATTGGCATCGGCTTTGTAGCTAAGCTATAATAAGGGTACTTATTGAACTGAGGGGAACACCATGAACATACAGGAACAGGAACAGGAGCGATATGCGAAGGCAAGCGAGTTTATCCATCGCTGCTACCGCGAGCTGGGGAAGACGGATGAGGAGACAGAGGAACGGCTGGCTGCCATTCGCGAGGCAATCGAGGAGACAGGGGCCTATACGCATACAGTGGAGGAGCTGGAGCATGGCGCGCGGATGGCGTGGCGAGGCAGCAATCGCTGCATCGGTCGGCTGTTCTGGGAGACGCTGCATGTAATCGACGCGCGGGCGCTGACCGATGCCCGGCAGATTGCTGACGCTCTGCAGCATCACATCCGCTGGGCAACCAATGGCGGTCGTATCCGCCCGGCGATTACCGTGTTCAAGGCATCCGGGCTGGAGCAGGGCGGCGATGTCCGCATCTGGAATCATCAGCTTATCCGTTATGCTGGCTATGAGACGGGTGAAGGGGTGCTGGGCGATCCGGCGTCCGTGCGATTTACCGAGGTTTGCCAGTCCCTGGGCTGGCGGGGAGCCGGGACGGCCTACGATCTGCTCCCACTCGTTATTCAGATCGGCGAGGAGAGGCCGCAGTGGTTCCCGCTACACAGGGAGGATGTGCTGGAGGTGCCGATCCGCCATCCGCAACTGGCGGCATTCAATAAGCTGGGGTTACAGTGGTACGGCGTGCCGATCGTATCGGATATGCGGCTGGAGATCGGAGGCATCTCATATACCGCGGCACCGTTCAATGGATGGTACATGGGCACCGAGATTGGGGCGCGCAATCTGGCGGACACGAGCCGCTACAACATGCTTCCCGCCGTAGCCAGGGCGATGGGGCTTGACCCCACCTCACATGCCTCGACCCTGTGGAAGGATCGCGCACTGGTGGAGCTGAATGCCGCGGTGCTGGATTCCTACAAGAAGCATGGTGTAACGATCGTCGATCACCACACTGCCGCTACGCAGTTTCAACGCTTCGAGGAGCGGGAGGCAGAGAGTGGACGGGAGGTCACGGGACGCTGGTCATGGCTGATTCCGCCGCTATCGCCAGCTACCACACATATCTTCCATTCAGCCTACCACGATCAGGAGCATAGCCCGGGATTTGAATATCAGGAAAAGCCCTACGGAGTGGATTGAACTCACCTGGAGAATCAAGCGGAAGATAAAAAGTGATAATAATTATCATTATTGGAAATACTGTAACCAGCAGCGGCAGCACGAAGACAGCGGCCCTGCCGAGGCCGCTGTCTTCGTGGAATCTGATATGGGGTTGCTTGATAGACTACAGCTTGGGTTCGAAGGTTTTGCAGTCGGTTTCCTCCGAGTTGCGGGCATGCTGCCCGCGGCTTACGACATAGATGGAGGACGCGCTGCATTTGTTGCCGTTGCTCCAATATTTACAGGAGTTTACTTCACACAATACATCTTGTGCCATGGTTTCACCTCCTCTCTCCCTATTAGGATGGGTAAACATCGGGCTTTGTTATACGTGTGCGCAGCAAAATTGTGCAATACGGCCCGGCATTACTTTGCCCTGCAACCGCATAGGGCTGCGATGCATCTAGGCACAGATGCTGTCGCATCGTTGCCAGGAAGCTCCCAGACGCCTCATCTAAGTTGCCGGGGCATGGCGTGCGAGGTATAATTCCTGCTCTCCCGTTAGACACTACAGCATCAGAAGGGAGGGCTGCATGATGAGCCGCAATGTGAACTACAACCGCAACCGAAATGAGAACAGCGACAACAACGGTCAGCGTACATCCGAGGTGCATGGCGGGGAATTCCGCAACGGTCGCAAAAGCCAATATAAAAATAATAACCCCCAAAACAACGGGGATATCCCAAATGAGTATGTCCATAACAAGGATTCCTAGCAGGAAGCACCAAGGCAGCATGAAGGTGACTGTCTGGGCAGATGCTGCGCTATATACTGGGGCAGCTACCGGGGCTGCATATTGATATAGCAACAGCAGGCTCCTTCGCGTATCGCGAAGGAGCCTGCTGCATTTCAACCCGTATATGCCTATGGATTCATTTCCTGTTCCAGCTTGCTGAATCTCTCCAGCATGGCTGTTCTCAGCGCCTGCTTATCCGCCTCAGGCAGCCATGCGGCTGCGGCGCCGTTCAGCGCGATCTGCTTCAGTTCGTCCCAGGAGAATCCGAAGCGGCGATTCAGCTCGGCATATTCCGAAGTGAGGGTCGTGTTGGATACCGTGGGATTGTCGGTATTGACCGTCACCAGAAGTCCTCTGTCGACATACTCGCGGATGGGATAAGCCTCCCAGCCTGGCACAGCCTTCGTCTGAATATTGCTCGTCGGACACATCTCAAGCGGCACACGGCGTGACTGTACCTCGGCGACTAGCTCTGGAGATTCCTTCAACCGGATGCCATGGCCTATACGGACAGCACCCAGCCCATCGAGTGCCTCGCGGATGCTATCCGTACCGGCGGCCTCGCCGGCGTGGATTGTGGCCGGAAGTCCCAGCTCGCGAGCGCGGGCGAATACCCGGCGGAACAGCCGCGGCGGATAGGAAGCCTCATCGCCTGCCAGATCAACGGCTGCGACGCCTTGCCCGGCAAGCAGGGCGGCGGCTTCGACAACAGCCAGATTAAGCGCCTCGCTATGATGGCGCATGCATATAATGATCGCTTGCGCCTGGATGTCATGGTCGGCCTGTGCCTGCGTCAGGCCGCGGAGTACACAGCGGATGGTCTCGACAAGCGTCAGCCCTTGCATGGTGTGAAGCTGTGGGGCAAAGCGAATCTCTGCATAGAGACAGCCCTGCTCCGCGCAATGCGCCACGGCCTCGTAGGCCACTCTCTCCAGTGCCTCCGCTGTCTGCAGCAGCGGCAACACGAAATCGAACTTCTCTAAGTACTCCTTCAGACTGCCGCAGTGCTCACCGACCTGCATATAGGGCAATAGCTGAGCAGCGTCTTGCACGGGCAAGGCATAGTGCTGACTCTGTGCCAGCTCGATCAGCGTGGCCGGGCGAACGCAGCCATCCAGATGCAGATGCAGCTCGGTTTTGGGCATCAGCCGCAGCTTGTCGATTGGAATCGGATGAATCATCATATCGGCTCCTTTGCTCTAATATACACAACATAACGAGGTGTTCGTCAAAAGTCAAATGCTGTAAAGCAATCTTTTGTTATCAAGCGTCAAATAGCTTTTTTTGTGCAAGTCCTTGTGATATAATGGGGTCGACTGGGAGCGGATATATGCGAATTGATATACAGTTATTCAATACCATCTTGCTGCTGGTTCTTCTAATTCCTATCGTACATAGAATAGCAAACCTGTTTAGAATGAACCTTAACGATGTATTACGGGTAAATGAGTGAAAGATTCAACGCGAATCCAAGTCACTGCATGGCCTAACTACTCTTAGTGAGCAGTTAGGCTTTTTTATTTATTACATTTTTTTCAAAAGCTGGGGGTTTGAAGGGGATGTTTCATAGGAAAATGTTTCAACTCCCTATGTCGCTGGTCATATGTCTAGGAGTCATTATTGTACTGGTCAACCAGGTCATCTTGTATATTCTGGGCAGCTCGCTAGTAATTGGGCTCTGGGGATTTCTGTTTGCGTCCGGGCTGGTCACAGGCGGAATCGTCTATCACATCAGATGTAACAAGCTGCTGTATCTGAAGGAGCATACGATTGCTGAGCAGAGCAGCGTCCGTGAGAATAATAAACAACTGCAGGGTCGTCTGGAGGAGACAGAGAAGCTCACGCTGGCCGGGACGCTGGCGGCCGGTATTGCGCATGAGATTAGGAATCCGCTTACCAGCCTGAAGGGCTTCATTCAGCTTGGACGAACGAAAAATCCTCAGTATACCGATCTGATGCTGACCGAGATTGACCGCATCAACGGCATTGTCAGCGAGCTGCTGGAGCTGGCTGTGCCCAAACCCTCGGCTTTGGAGAAGGTGCGCTTATATTCGCTCCTACAAAACGTTGCTCTGCTTCTTCACGCCCAGGCCAACCTCTATAACGTCGAGCTGCGCATCCTGCCTGCGGAGTGCGATCAGGAGGACATGATCGTTCACGGGGAAGAGAATAAGCTGAAGCAGGTGTTTATAAATTTGATCAAAAATGCAATCGAGTCTATGGATAAAGGAGGCGAAATTAATATTACATTGACCTCGTCCGATAAGTGGGCGGCGGTACAGATCACTGATCAGGGTGTCGGGATTGGTACGGAGCTGCTTGGGCGGCTGGGCGAGCCGTTTTTTACAACGAAGGCGCAAGGAACGGGACTGGGATTGATGATAAGCCATCGTATCGTTGCGGAGCACAACGGGAAGCTTGATTTTCACAATAACGGAAACGGCGGTACAACAGTAACCGTGAAATTGCCGATTTTTCTGAGATAGGGGGATAACAGGACTTGTCACAAGCTCGAACTGGTGGCCTGTGTAATGGGGAATCTGCTATACATAGACCATGGACGAGTCAAATCCTATGAGTCAACAAATTAACCAACATCAGCAACTAATTGCCAGCTATACCGGCAAGCTGCTTCGTGATTTTTTCGGTAAGGGGCCAGAATCCGTGTTCGTGTCATTAGGGGGCAATGTGATGGCGATCTACCTGCGCAATTTTATTACTCCCACGGAGCGCGTCTTGCTAGAGCAGGGACATGAGGCAATTATTCATGATATGCGCGACAGGCTGATGGAGACGATGGTTCCGGAGATAGCCGATTATGTGGAAAACCTAACCGAGAATCGGCTGGAAGAAATCTATTATGACTGGAATGTGAAAGAACGGACGATGATGCTGCTGGGGCTCTTCAGGCAGCCGATACCCGGCATTCCGCCTCTGGAGACGAGCTATACCGGTCAACTCGAGCTGGAGCGGGAGCTTAGGCAGATTAGCCACAGTAATGAACGAGCGCCTGATACGATCATCAGCTTCGAGCTTAACCCGCGGATACTGGTGGTCATTCGTCAGGGGATTTTGCTTGGGGTGGAGAAGGAACTGATTCGTCACGGGCAGGGCGAGCTGCTCAAGAGAATCAAGAAGAGCATGGAGAAAGAACGTCTTTTACATAACAGTAATTTTGACTTCATCCTGAACAAGCGCGTTCAGGATTGCTTTGTAGACTGGAACTATGAGCAGGACAAGAGTGCCATCCTGCTGGTCACCGGCAACCGTTAATCCTGTCGTCTGCACCAAGCGCGCCATAGCCGGATGAGATACGGGCGAACTTGGCATACTACCTTGTAACGAATGTGCAAGGGGTGAAGTTCAATGTTCAATCAACGCGGTCGTGCTGCGATATGTCTGCTCATCATTCTGGCATTGGCACTGGCACCGGGAGCGCTGGCGGCTGCCCAGCCCTATCATTTCGGCTTCAAGAAGAGTCGTGGCGGCAGTCCGGCTTCGATCGATGAGGAAGGGTTCAAGGAGCTGCTTGAACGACATGGTGGTGTATTTCTTGGACGGGCAGCGGATAAGTCGTTGTACCTCACCTTTGATAATGGTTATGAGAATGGGTATACAGGTCAGATTCTGGATGTGCTGAAGCACAAGAAGGTGCCGGCTGCCTTTTTTGTTACCGGTCATTACGTGAACGACCAGCCGGAGCTGCTCAAGCGGATGGCGGCTGAGGGTCATATTATAGGCAACCACTCCTGGAGCCACCCGGATATGACACAGATCTCTACTCAGCAGATTAAGGAAGAGCTGAATAAGGTGAAGGATGCTGTAGCCAAAGTGACAGGGCAGTCTCGAATGGACTATCTGCGCCCGCCGCGGGGCATCTTCAGCGAGCACTCGCTCAAGGTCAGTCATGAGATGGGCTATACCAATGTGTTCTGGTCGGTAGCCTACAAGGATTGGGACACGAAGCAGCAGCGCGGCAAGCGCTATGCCTATGATAATGTGATGAGTCAACTACATCCGGGCGCTGTTATGCTCCTGCACTCTGTCTCCAAGGATAACGCAGAGGCGCTTAGCGATATTATCGATGCTGCCCGTGCCCAGGGCTATCAGTTCCGCAGTCTGGACGAGTTGGGACACAAGCAACTGTACGAACTGCCGTAATACGTAATACAATCAGGGAGCCCTCGGCCGCTACCGTGTGTAGAGCTGAGGGCTCTTTGTATGCATGTAAGCTGCCTGTCATCGTGCGTAATGGGACGAACTCCACTATAATGGGATATAGATAATGGGATATAGATGAAGTACGCTCGTCTCGTTAGGAGGGCTCATTCGATGCTGCAACGAAGAGAGAAGCTGATATTGCGCAGCTTGGCAGTGCTATTAATGACGTATCAGACGGTGGCCATGTTCATCTCAGGTCAGGTAGTCACCTTCTTCATATATGGTGCGCTGCTCATCCTGCTTCGACAAGGCCATAACTGGGCGAGGCTTGTGCTGAGTGTGCTGTTGCTGGTGAGTGCGGCAGTTGGAGGATTAGGGTTGACCGGCGTTATAGCGATGAATCTGCCCTATCCGGTCGCAACATTGGTCATCCTGGTAAGCTATGCCGCGGCGGGGCTGTGGCTCCTCTACTCGCGTGGTCTGCGGCAGGTGTTCCGTGAGCGGGGTGAGGCGAAGCGAACCCGTGCCTCTGGCAATGAACGATCAGGACAGAGAAGTAGAAACGGCTAAGCTGAAGCGGACAGGGCAATCGGCTCAACCGGCTTCGCTTCGCTACTTAGGCTCAGTGTCGTTGCGATGCGATAGGGCCGCTCTGTTCAGACAGGGCAGCGTCATAATAGCCAGGACAGTGAGAAAGCTGTTAATGTATAATAGAAGCCAACGGCCTCTGCCGCCCTGCTGCCAGCGACTAAAATTGATTATCTGCGAGGTCATTGGCGGTGTTCGGATGCGGAGGGCTAACGGCTCTACTCCAATAGAATGCGAGGTGCCATGACGATGGCGACGATCTATGATTTTACTGTAACAAAGACAAACGGAGAGCGATTTCCTCTATATCATTATGAAGGCCAACCGGTGCTCATCGTCAATACGGCCAGCAAATGCAAATATACGCCGCAATTCGACGATATGCAAAAGCTGTACGATCAATATAAAGAGCGGGGCCTGCAGGTGATCGGTTTCCCATGCAATCAATTCGCCGAGCAGGAGCCGGGCAGCAGTCAGGAAGCCGAGTCGTTCTGTCAGATTAACTACGGCGTGCAATTCCCTATGTTCTCCAAGCTCGACGTCAACGGCGAGCAGGCGCATCCGTTATATGATTTCCTGAAGAAATCAGGGCCATTCGGCGGATTTGATGAATCGAATATGAACGGCAAGCTGCTGAAGCTGATGGTGGCGGACAAGGCTCCACACTGGCTGCACGGAGATGCGATCAAATGGAATTTCACGAAATTTCTGATTGACCGGGAAGGGCGTGTCATTCAGCGCTTCGAGCCTGTTGCCTCAGTTGATGCAATCAGGGACAGTATTGAGAACGTATTGTAGCATAGGCCTGCTGACGCCTGGGCAGGCTGTTAGTAGGCTAATGCTGTGATCGCAAGCGTGAGGAGCTTTCTCGCAGGCATATCAGGAGTATGTCAAGAAGAGCAACACTGCACGGGCATGGGGCGAAAAGCGCCGAGGGGTGTCCTTGAGCTGGTTTGAAGACAGGCTCTAGCACTTATTGGGGTTGTCGTATGCACTGCTGCCTGGGAGAGCGAAGTTGCACGCCTTCACAATCTGTAGTAAAGTAATGCCATTCAATATGGCGGATGCCCTGCTTCCAGCTTGATGGGAGTCAGGGTGTTTTGGCTGTATTCGCGGTTCGCAACCATCCCGCGTTATCAAAACTAAAGGGAGACATCCATGTTTAATCTAACTTGGGGCATCTTGTTTGTACTCGTCAACTTTACCTTATTCACCGTAAGCTACAGGCTGTTCGGCAAGAGCGGACTGTATGCCTGGGTGGCTTTTGCTACTGTCATTGCTAATATTCAGGTGGTAAAAACGATTGAGGTCGCAGGCGTCATTACGACGCTCGGCAATACCATCTATGCGTCGATCTACATGGCGACCGATCTGCTGAATGAAAAGTATGGGCCACAAGCGGCGCGCAAGGCGGTCTGGTTCGGCTTCTTCACGCTGATTGCGTCGACGATTATGATGCAGATGGCGCTCGTATTTACCCCGCAGCCGGGCGATCTGGCGCAGGAGTCGTTGCAGACAATCTTCGGCATGCTGCCGCGGCTGGCACTGGCAAGCCTGGCGGCGTATTTTATCAGCCAACTGCTGGATGTGAGACTGTTCAGCTATCTGAGGCAGAGGTTTCCAGCACGAAGCCAACTGTGGATACGGATGAACGGCAGCACTACACTTAGCCAACTGGTAGATTCTCTGGTGTTCTGTACGATCGCCTTTGTGGGTCAGTACAGCTTCGTGGTGTGGCTGCAAATTCTCTTCACTACGTATCTATTCAAATTTGTCATCTCCGTTGCCTCGACTCCGGTGCTCTACATCTCCAGACGCTACCATCATCCAGATGATCATCAGAGCACGGTCTAATCTGCCTGGTAGTCCTCTCGGTAGGGCTCATGCGGGAGGCGTTCATGCAGCGAGTGTGCCTGAGCTTGGCCGACTATGCGGATTCATGCTCCGCTGCTGCTGAGCCGATCTATGGGAATTCGAGCCTTCTCCTGTCTTGGGGAAGGTTTTTCGTGTGTTACGAAGCCTAGCCTGTCATGGACGGCGAAATCATCTGCGCTTGATGCTCAGAAACAACGGAAGAATTGCATGACGGGCTGTAGCCGTTAAGTCTGTGACCTGCCCGCCTATCGATGCATATGCTGTAGGAAACTAGGCGATGCAAAGGAGAAGGCGATGGCGACGAACAAGCGAGGTAAGCGCAGAAGGGAAAAGAAACCGCTGTTTTACATTGATAATCCAAGGTCCTCCGAGCTGAAATGGTTGGATGAGGAGACCAGGGGCAGGCCGAGCAGAGCCGGCAGGGGTATACCGGAGAAGGAGATGGGAGTTCATTCTGCATCCGCGCCGATTTCGCCTGTGATAAGGGAATGGAGAAATATGGGGGACTCTAATGCGGCTGATGATGTTGCAGACGGAGCGATAGATGTGGGTATAGCTGGTGCGAAGACGTGGAGGGATAGCGCGGAACATACCGATTGGGAAGAGGAGGCCATGTCACAGCCCGAGCTGGATGAGAGCAGCATGAAGAGTGTGTCTGACGAGGAAGACGCCACACTCAGTGAGGCAGAAGAGGACGAACTAACCCAGGAGGAACGGACGCAGCGCTGGACAGAGCGACAGGCTGCAGCGGCTGCACGCAGCATGCCGATGCCGCTGGTATATACGGATGATCTGGCTCCAGGCTCAGTCACGGAGGGCAAGGTGGCTCGTGGCGCGATTGGCGGGAATCAACTGCAGCATAAGAGTGTCAGTACGCAGCAATTGGCCGATTACGCTGTGGAGAGCATCAATCTTGCTCCTCAATCTGTCACCTCAGCGAAGCTTGCTCCTCAATCTGTCACCGAGGCGCATATCGCGCCGCAATCGATAACGAGCGAGCACATTCGGGAAGGGGCGATTGGCGGCGGGAAGCTGCAGGATGGAACGATCGGCCCCGAGAAGCTGGCGGATCGCATCATCAGTGGCGAGAAGCTGGCGGAACGCTCCATCGATGCCCGCCATCTGAGGCTGGAGAGCATCGCGGGCGAGCTGCTGG
Organism: Paenibacillus sp. J5; assembly: GCF_054955055.1. NCBI lineage: Bacteria > Bacillati > Bacillota > Bacilli > Caryophanales > Paenibacillaceae > Paenibacillus > Paenibacillus sp. J5. The sequence goes on from NZ_JBUEDD010000003.1 coordinate 209,368, forward strand.
AGCCGGGTTCGATCGGAGCCGCTCAGCTTGGCCCTGGTGTAGTGCAGAGCATTCACTTGGCCAATGAAGCGGTCGATAATGCGAAGCTGGCTGACGGAGCCGTCACCAGCAGCAAGCTGGCGGAGGGGGCGATCAGCGGTCGACAGATTGGTCCTTCGACGCTAAGCGGAGATCATCTTCAGCCTGGACTGATCCAGCCACACCATCTGTCGGAGTCGTCCATCCATAGCCGCCATCTGGCGCCCGAATCCGTCGGAGAGCAGCAGCTTGCCCCCAGCGCGGTGGGCAGTCGCTCGTTGCAGGCGGGGGCGGTGACGGCTCATAGCTTAGCGCCTCAATCCGTAGATGGGAGGCATATCCAGGAAGGGGCGATCGGAGCCGCTCAGATCGGAGCCGGACAGATCGAATCGGGTCATATTGCTGATGGCGCATTGACCTCCAGCAAGCTGGCGGAGCAGGCGGTCACGACGATCAAGCTCGCTGACCATGCTGTAACGTCCTCCAAGCTGTCCGACTATAGTGTGACAGCGAGCAAGCTTGCCGACTATGCCGTGCATAGCAGGCATCTGATCAGCGGCAGCGTAACTCAAGCTCATCTGGCGCCGGAAAGTGTGGGGGCCCAGCAGTTGCAGCAGGGTGTGGTTAGCGGGCGCCATCTTAGGTCCAGCATCGTAGGCTCTGAGCATCTGCAGCAGGGCGCGGTAGGGTCTGAAGCGATCGCGCCGGATGCTATAGGTGAGGAGCATCTGGCATGCGGCTCCGTGACCGCGGCTCAGCTAGCGGATGGAGCTGTTACCCGGTCGAAGCTAGATGTGGGAAGCGTCGGCTCACAGGCGCTGGCTGAGCGGGCTGTAGGCGGCCGCCATCTTCAGGCTGGCGCTGTCGAGGCTATTCATCTGGCGGCGGGAAGCGTCGGAACGGATGCGATCGCGCATGAGGCGGTCACTTCAGCGAAGCTGGCGCCAGGTGCGGTTACCGAACGCCAGCTAGGAGCGGGAACGGTGTTTGCCCATCACTTGGCGGACTATGTCGTCAATTCCGTCAAGCTGTCGCCGGAGTCGGTCTCGACCGATAAGCTGACCGACCGGGCGGTGACATCCGCCAAGCTGAGCGACGGGAGCGTCAGCTCTAGCAAGCTGGCACCTGGTGCGGTGGAGCGTGGTCATCTGGCGTCATCCGCTGTAGGCTCCGCACAGCTCGCCCCGGAGTCGGTCTCCCGGCAGCACCTAGAGGCGGAAGCAGTCGATGAACGGGCCATTGGCAATCAGGCGGTGACGGCCTCCAAGCTGGCGCATCAGGCGGTAGGAGCGGAACATATCGCGCCGGCAGCAGTGGAGAGCCAGCATATTGAACCGGCAGCTATCGGCAGCGATCAGTTGGCGGCAGGAGCGGTTACCCGGCAGCATCTGTCACCGGACGTATTCGAGACAGATCAGTGGCCTGAACAATTCATACCCGGCAGCAAGCTTCAGCGGCTGGCGATCGGCACCGAGCATCTTCAGCCTGGAAGTGTGGGCGGGGAACAGCTTGCTGCGGATTCGGTATCCTCCACCCACCTAGCCAACGGTGCAGTTACGATGAGCAAGCTGGCGCTGCATTCGGTGGCGGCTACGCATATCGCGCCAGAGTCGATTCACACGCTTCATCTTGATGCTGGTGCAGTCGATGAGGCAGCACTTGCGAATGGAGCCGTCACAGCCACGAAGCTGGCGGCTGGTGCGGTGAATGCGTCCCATCTGGAGCAGGGTGCGGTGGAGCGCGGTCATCTGGCGGCGTCAGCGGTTACCTCAGAGACGATTGTTGACGGCGCTGTAACGGCTGAGAAGCTGGCAGCAGGCAGTGTAACGGACAGCACGCTCGCGGATGAGGCGGTGCAGTCGCGTCACGTGGCATCGCAGAGCATCGGTGCAGATCACCTGGCGCCTGGCGCAGTAGGGGCTGCCCATCTGGAGGCGAAGGCGGTCGGAGCCGATACAATCTGTGAAGGAAGCATCGGCGCAAGACATCTGGTGACTGATGCGGTCACCGCGCAGCATCTGTCGGCTCAGTCGGTCGGCAGGCGCCATCTGGCGCCAGATTCAGTAGGCAGCGAGCATCTGTCTGAGGGCTCCGTTGGTGCCAAGATGCTGCAAGATGGCGTGGTCGGCCCAGAGAAGCTGACTGCGGAGGCTATCCGCAGCATCCATGTGGCGCCGGGAGCGCTCATGGCACAGCATCTGGGTGACGGAGCGGTGCACAGCCGCCATCTTCAGTCGGGTGCTGTGGAGCCTAGGCATCTGTCACGCGAGATATTCGCCGCGGAGCAGTGGCAGGACGGCTCGATCCCGGGTGGCAAGCTGCAAGAGGGCACCGTGTCCAGCCGCCATCTGGCGCCGGGAAGTGTCGGTTCGGAGCAGCTTCAAGACAGTAGCGTCAGCTCCCAGAAGCTCTCCCCGTTATCGGTGGAAACCGGGCACATCTGCCCGGGGGCTGTAACTGCCCTTCAGTTGGCGGAGCAGGCCGTGCAATCCTATCATCTGGCATCCGGCTCGGTCACGGCCGAGCATCTGAGCGATGAGCTGCGCTTGGCTGACCATTGGGAGGACGGGACGATCGACGGGGCGAAGCTGCGGGAGGGAACGATCGGTGGCAGCCATCTCGAAGCTGGCAGCGTCGGGATGGAGCAGCTTGCGCCCTCCTCTGTAGGAAGCGAGCAATTGTATGTTGAAGCGGTCACCCAAGACAAGATTGCACGGCACGCTATCGTGTCCTGGCATCTCTCGCCTGAGGTCGTGCAGAGTCACCATCTGGCACCGGACGTAGTGGATGAGGCAGCGCTGGCCGATGGGGCGGTAAGTGGAACGAAGCTAGCACCCGGTGCGGTAGGCACGCATCATCTGGCTCCTGAGTCCGTGGATGAGGCAGCGCTGGCGGATGGAGCGGTAAGTGGAACGAAGCTTGCATCCGGTGCGGTAGGCACGCATCATCTGGCTCCCGAGTCCGTGGATGAGGCAGCACTGGCCGATGGAGCGGTGAGTGGAACGAAGCTGGCTTCTGGCGTGGTAGATGCTCATCATCTGGCAGAGCAGGCAGTACGCTCGCACCATCTGGCCTCAGGCAGCGTAGGCGCTCAGCAATTGGCAGTCGGTTCGGTCACAGCCGAGCATCTGAGCAGTGAGCTGCGCCTGGCTGACCATTGGGAGGACGGGACGATCGACGGGGCGAAGCTGCGGGAGGGAACGATCGGTGGCAGCCATCTCGAAGCTGGCAGCATCAGGATGGAGCAGCTTGCATCCTCCTCTGTAGGAAGCGAGCAGTTATATACTGGAGCGGTCACCCGCGACAAGATTGCACGGCATGCCATCGTGTCCTCGCATCTCTCGCCCGAGGCCGTACAGAGCCATCATCTGACTCCTGAGTCCGTGGATGAGGCGGCTCTGGCGGATGGGGCGGTAAGTGGAACGAAGCTGGCCTCTGGTGCGGTAGGCACGCACCATCTGGCTCCTGAGTCCGTGGATGAGGCAGCGCTGGCGGATGGAGCGGTGAGTGGAACGAAGCTGGCATCCGGTGCGGTAGGCACGCACCATCTGACCCCTGAGTCCGTGGATGAGGCAGCGCTGGCGGATGGAGCGGTAAGTGGAACGAAGCTGGCATCCGGTGCGGTAGGCACGCATCATCTGGCTCCTGAGTCCGTGGATGAGGCAGCGCTGGCGGATGGAGCGGTAAGTGGAACGAAGCTGGCATCCGGTGCGGTAGGCACGCATCATCTGGCTCCTGAGTCCGTGGATGAGGCAGCGCTGGCGGATGGAGCGGTGAGTGGAACGAAGCTTGCATCCGGTGCGGTAGGCGCGCATCATCTGGCTCCCGAGTCTGTGGATGAGGCAGCGCTGGCGGATGGAGCGGTGAGTGGAACGAAGCTGGCTTCGGGCGTGATAGACGCTCATCATCTGGCAGATAAGGCAGTACGCTCGCACCATCTGGCGGCCGGTTCGGTCACGGTCTATCATCTGAGCAGTGAGCTGCGCCTGGCTGACCATTGGGAGGACGGGACAATAGACGGGGCGAAGCTGCGGGAGGGAACCGTCTGCGGCAGCCACCTTCAATCTGACAGCATCGGAATGGAGCAGCTTGCGCCCTCTTCTGTAGGAAGCGAGCAACTGTATATTGGAGCCGTAACTCGCGACAAGATTGCACGGCACGCCATCATATCCTCGCATCTCTCGTCCGAGGCCGTGCAGAGCCATCATCTGTCCTCTGAGTCCGTGGATGAGGCAGCGCTGGCGGATGGAGCGGTGAGCGGAAGAAAGCTGGCTCCCGGTGCAATAAGCACGCATCATCTGACCCCTGAGTCCGTGGATGAGGCAGCGCTGGCGGATGGAGCGGTGAGCGGGGCGAAGCTGGCTCCCGGTGCAATAAGCACGCATCATCTGTCCTCTGAGTCCGTGGATGAGGCGGCGCTGGCCGATGGAGCGGTGAGCGGGGCGAAGCTGGCTCCGGGAGCAATAGGCACGCATCATCTGTCCTCTGAGTCCGTGGACGAGGCAGCGCTGGTGGATGGAGCGGTGAGCGGGGCGAAGCTGGCTCCGGGGGCAATAGGCACGCATCATCTGTCCTCTGAGTCCGTGGACGAGGCAGCGCTGGCGGATGGAGCGGTGAGCGGGGCGAAGCTGGCTCCGGGGGCAATAAACACGCATCATCTGTCCGCCGGGGCAGTCCAGCCGGAGCATCTGGCTCCCGGAGCGCTGACGGGTCAACTGCTAGCTGAAGGCAGTATTACTGCCGACAAATTGGCACCAGGGGTACTGAGCGCAGGAGGGCCCCCTGTTCTTGAGGCGGGGGCGGTCACCGGGCTGCATCTGGGAGATTGCTCGGTGCCACTGTCGAAGCTGGCCTTCTCGCCAGTAGTCAGTCTATCGGCTGACCATGTCATCGGCCAATCCTTCGGCTTGTCGCCGTTCGCCTTCGACGCGCAGGAGGAGCAGCTCGATGTGGTAATCCTGTTCGATACGCCGTTTGGCAGCGACCAGTATGCAATGACAGCGACGACTGACCACCCGTGCTGTCTCGCCTATGTCCAGTCCAAAACACCGGAGGGCGCGATCATTACGATCGTTCGAAACCGGATCAGCCCGAACCCGAGCGGGACGCTGAACTGGATCGCGATAGGCCCCAAATAACTAGCTTAACTCATTAGGTCGTGTCTGAACACCCGTTCAAGGGCATCTCTCCCCGCCTTTTCGCCCCATGCTGCGTTGCTTTTTCTTGACGTACCCCCGGTACGCCTGCGAAAATGCGCCTTGCCTGGAACGAAAATTCGGCCAGATCTGTTCCGTTCAGAGTGTTCAGACACGCCCTAGAACGGCGCCTGCCGTTTACGATTGAAGAATGCCGCTTGCTACGCGCAAGCAGGCATTCTTTTTTTTGGATGAACAACGTTATGGAGGAGACTGTATGCTTCAATTCACATAATAGACATAATTAATAGCGCTTGCAGAGTTTGACGTAAAATAGCGATGGGTGATATAGTTCAATAGTGAAACTATTTGATCGTGAAATTATTCGATCTGCAAACTAATTATCGATGTGATGCCGCGTCGGCTGTCAGGCGTTGTCTTACGAGGCAGAGGCACGGACAAGGAGGGGGAGGTGCAGAGCATTGGTCGATCAATCCATGCTGCCGGATATTATCCGGCGATATGAGACGACGATGTTCATTGTGAACCGCAGGGTGAATGCTTTTATTCGGGAGCTGATCCCTGTGGAGCTGACAATTGACCAATTTTCTATGCTCCGCAAAATTAATGCAAAGGGCAGCGTAACCTCGTCGGAGCTGGCGGAATGGTTCTGTGTAGGCAAGAGCTCGATCACGGCCATCATAACCCGGTTGGCTGATAAGGGGCTGCTGCAACGGAGACCGGACAGTAAGGATCGCAGGGTGACGCACCTGGAGCTGACCGGGGAGGGGAAGGAGCTTACAGAGACGCTCGATCAGAAGATCCAGGAGATGCTCGGGATGTACCTGCAGCATTTTGAATTAGAAGAGGCCATGCAATTTATGTATTTGTTTGAGAAGCTGGGTCGGGTGCTCAGTGAACCTCCAGAGGGGAGCGGTAACGCTACATGAAGATGATATTGAAGTTTAAATGGCTCATTCTGGTGCTGTGGCTGGTCGGAGCAGTGGGACTGTTCCTCGGTGCGCCCAACATGGAGCAGCTTGTGCGGGACAAAGGGCAGATCGGAGTTCCAGATGGATATACATCCTCCAAGGCGGATGAATTGCTGATTCAGCTCCAGAATGGCAGCGAGGAGGCGTCGAAGTCAGAGTCGGCGGTACTTGCTTTTCATAACGAGCAGGGACTGACGGAGAAGGATCTGGCAGAGATCCGGCAAGGGGTAGAAGCACTCGACCGCGATAAGGCTAAATACGGCATCACATCAGTGATGAGCCATTTCCTTACGCCTGAGCTGGAAGAGCAGATGAAGGCCGAGGATGGCAAGACGGTGCTGACGCTCATCAGTATCGTGCCGGACGGACGCACGCCGGGCGAGATGAGGGATGTGCTGTATGAGGCGACGGAGAGTATCGGCGTCGACCATTTTTTTACCGGAAACTGGCTTATTATGGAGGATGTAGTACAAAGCTCTCAGGAAGGGCTGCGTAAGACGGAGATCATTACGCTGGTGTTCATTCTCGGTATTCTGTTCATCGTCTTCCGCTCTGCGATTGCCCCGCTCATTCCGCTCGTTACGGTCGGGCTGAGCTACGTGGTGTCACAGTCGATTGTTGCTTTCCTGGTGCATTATTTTGATTTCCCATTATCCAATTTTACACAGATATTCATGGTTGCCGTTCTCTTCGGGATCGGGACGGACTATTGCATTCTGTTGATCAGCCGTTTCAAGGAGGAGCTGGCGCATAGCAATGACCGCACAGAGGCTGTGCTTGCCACATATCGCACGGCAGGCAAGACGGTATTCTATTCCGGGCTAGCGGTGTTGGTCGGCTTCTGCTCGATCAGCTTCTCTCAATTCATGCTGTACCGCTCAGCGGTCGCTGTCGCAGTGGGAGTCGCCGTCATGATGATCGCTCTGGTGACGGTAGTGCCATTCTTTATGGCTGTGATGGGCAAGGCGATCTTCTGGCCGCAGCGAGGCTCTCTGGAGCATAAGCAGAGCGCGGTGTGGGGGGCTGTTGGCTCCTTCTCGCTGAAGCGTCCGCTGCGCGCGCTGATTATTCTGGCGGTGCTGATCGTTCCGTTCCTGGTGTCGTACAAGGGAGTGGTATCGTTCAATTCGCTGGATGAGCTGGGTAATAAGTATAATTCGGTCAAGGCGTTCGAGATTATCTCTGACAGCTTCGGCCCTGGCGACACTCTCCCATCTACCGTAGTGGTTAAGGTGGATCAGCCGCTCGACAGCTCTGAAGGTCTGGCTGCGGTAGAGCAGATCAGTCGGGAGCTGGCCAAGGTGGACGGTGTGAAGGCTGTTCGCAGCGCCACTCGCCCTACAGGCGAGGCGCTGGAGGATTTCGAGGTCGGCAAGCAGGTGGAGACACTCGGCGAGGGACTGGGCGAAGGCGGAGACGGCCTGAACAAGATCGGCGACGGTCTGGCCGATGCCAGCAAGGCGTTAAGTGATAATGCGCCGAAGCTGGATGAGGCTGTCGATGGTACAGCGCAGCTAATCAATGGCACGAATAAGCTGAAGTCGGGCGTCGTTCAGCTCGGTGACGGCCTGAAGCAGATCGAGAAGGGGCTGCGCGACGGCTCCGCGGGAGCGGGCGAGCTGAAGGCCGGGCTGGAGCAGGCCAAGGCAAGCGCCGACCAGCTCGCGCAGGCATCGAAGTCGCTGCTGGATGGCTATCGCCAGATGAGCGGCGGTGTCAGTCAACTGTCCGCGGGCTACGCGGATGTGGCGGAGAAGCAGGGTCAGCTTGCGGCTCAATTGGGCGGCACACTGGAGCGCTTGGGCGCGCTCGGTGAGGCGCATCCCGAGCTGAAGGAGGATGCGATATTCGGCGAGCTGCAGCAATCGCTAGCGATCTCGAAGGCAACGGCTGAGGGGATCGGCCAAGGGCTGACACAGTTGAATACGCAGTTGGCAGGCATAGGCGGTGGGATGGAGCAGGCCAATGGCGGCCTGAGTCAGGCCATCTCCGGTCAGGAGCAACTGGCTGACGGGCTGGGTCAGCTTGCGGAGGGAATCGGCAAGCTGCAGGCAGGCGTTCAGCAAGCAGCCGATGGGCAAGGGCAGATTATTAAGAAGCTTCCAGAGCTGTCAGGTGGCTTTGAGCAGTTGGCGAGTGGTCAGAAGGAGCTGCAGAACGGCTTCGCAGATATTAATGGACAGCTATCCAAGCTGACGGATGGTCTCAATCAGAGCGTCGACGGCTTGACACAGGTATCGGACGGCTTGCAATCCGCCCAGACCTATCTGAATGAGCTGTCCGGTGTATCGAACCGTCAGATGACAGGCTGGTTCCTGCCGGAAGAGGCACTCGACAAGAAGGAATTCCAATCGGCGCTTGATGTGTATATGTCCGAGGATCGCAAGCTGGCGAAATTCGAGGTGGTCTTCGAAGGCAATCCGTATGCGACAGAGACGCTGGAGAAGACACCATTGCTGCAGGAAGCAGCAGCACGGGCGATTAAGGGCACAGCCTTTGAACAGGCAGAGCTGGCGGTAGGCGGTGTATCCAGCACGAACAACGACTTGAAAAATATCTCGGCTGCGGACTATTCCCGCACGGCGATCTTCATGCTGGCAGGCATTCTGCTTATTCTGATCATCTTGTTCCGTTCGTTTGTTATTCCGGTGTATCTGGTCGCATCGCTGCTGCTGACGTATTACACGTCGCTCGCGATGACAGAGGTGATTTTCGTCCGTATTCTGGGCTACTCGGGCGTAAGCTGGGCGGTGCCGTTCTTCGGCTTCGTCATGCTGATGGCGCTAGGTATTGACTACAGTATCTTCCTGATGGATCGGTTCAAGGAATACCGTAGCATGTCGCCGATGGAGGCGATCCTGCTCTCGATGAAGAACATGGGGACGGTCATTATGTCCGCTGCGCTCATCCTGGGTGGTACCTTCGCCGCGATGCTGCCGTCCGGCGTTATGTCGCTGCTCCAGATTGCAACACTCGTATTAAGTGGATTATTCTTGTATGCACTAGTGATGCTGCCGCTGTTCGTACCGGTCATGGTGCGCATGTTCGGGGAGGCCAACTGGTGGCCTTTCATGAAGCGCAGCGGCGAGACGGGCAACCACGTGGCTGGGCACACCAGCAGCAGGGGCGGCAACGTCTCCCATTGATACGACGATACGACATCGGTGAAGGCAAGAGCTGAAGGGAGCAAGGCGGAAGCCGATGCCTGGAAGAGATAAGCATTTATACATTCCAGATTGACGGCACAGCCAAAAGCGCGAGTGCGTCAGCATGCAGGGATCAAGTGAAATGATCCGCATGCTGGCCGCTCGCGCTTTTTTAACTGGTATCGAAGTAACGCCTGTGCTTGCTTGCCGTGCTCAGTCCTTCTCATAGATCGAGCCGGATATGCCTGAGAACAGCTCGGCATAGACCTTGTCTGCATAGGCATCGGTCATGCCGGAGATGTAGTCGGCAACGAAGCGGGCCCAGGGCCATTGCTGCTTGTGCTGCTCATAGTTATTGATCCAGTCCGGGGGGATGATGAGCCGCCCATAATCCGGATCGATGAAGCTGTCCCACAGCCTGCGGATGCGAATCTCGCTGCGCATCTGCAGTCGTTGCACGCGAAAATCCTTGATCAGCGTTACCCAGGCGAGCTTCTTCAACACCTCCATCGTCCGCAGCAGCTCATAATCCTTCTGTCCGTCACGGACAAAGGTGACGCGCTTCCAGTTGTGCGCCTGATCGTCGATGATGCCGACACCACCTGCGAAGATGCTGACCCAGCGCGCCTTCATCTCTTTGCGTGTGCGCGAGGAGTCGCGGTTGCAGGCGGCATAGACTTCCTCCCATTGCGCGTAATAGCTGGACAGCACGCTACGCACCATGGACGGGATGTCGACCTCATCCCAACAGACATCGCTGTTATGCTCATCTTGTGTAATCTCTTGCACGAGCAGCTCGACGACGCGATTGTCCTCGAAGAAGGCGCGATCCATGCGGATCTTGCCAGCGCGTATGCCATCCTCGATGTCATGCGTGGAATAAGCGATGTCGTCGCACAGATCCATCAGTTGGGTCTCCAGCGTGCCGCAGCCCTCAGGCATCTGCCACAGGTCGCGCAGCTCCTGGATGGCCGCCCATTCGGAGGTGTACAGTCCCTTGAGCATGCCAGGAACGCCCAGCGAGAACGGATATTTATTAATGGCCAGCAGCACGGCCGCCGTCAGATCGAGACCGCTGCCGCTGCCAGCGCGCTTCTCCAGAAACATCAGAATGCGGAAATTTTGCGCGTTGCCCTCATAGGGGATGCCGCTATGCTGCAGGAGCAGGCCGTTCAGTACGGCCTCTCCCTTGTGTCCGAACGGAGGGTGACCCAGATCATGCGCCAGCGCCGCGCACTCGACAACAGCCGATTCCATCATCAGTCCAGGGTGCTCCTTGCGGGAGAGAAATGGATAACGCTTGGTCAGACGACGGGCAACCTCGCGGGCGATCTGTGACACCTCAAGCGAATGGGTGAGTCGTGTCCGATAATAATCACCGGTTCCAGCGCCGAATACTTGAGATTTTCCTTGCAGCCGACGAAAGGCAGGGGACTGAATCATGCGCGCATAATCGCGTTCATATTCATCCCGTTCCTCGCTAAAGTTATGAATGGACGGCTCATCGAGCCGCAATGTTCGCAAATCCATCGGACAATCCTCCTTATAGGCCGAGTATAGGCTCACTGGCAGCAGCGGGCAATATCACCTCAACGGTTGTACCTTGCCCCAGCTCACTGTATACATTGAGTATTCCTTTGTGATGAGAAATAATCTGCTGACAGATCATAAGTCCCAGACCCGTGCCGTTGTCCTTGCGGGTGAAGAACGGTTCGCCGATATGCTGCAGATCCTCCTTGGCGATGCCCGCTCCCTCATCGTGGACGCGGACAATGACCATCCCTTCTTTATTTTGTTCCATCTCCATCGAAATGGTTCCTCCTCCGGGCATGGCCTCCATCGCATTCTTGAGCAGATTGACGAAGACTTGCTTCAGTTGATTCGGCTCCCCGGTTACCATCATGGGCGGGCCCTGCTCTGGAACCTGAATCTGAATTTTGTCGAGATTGGCCTGTCCGTCCAGCAGCATGACCAGATCGCTCAGCAGCTTGCGCAGATTGAACGTCTGAATAGAGATGACCTGCGGCTTGGCCAGGACGAGAAACTCGCTGACGATGAAGTTGATGCGATCCAGCTCTGCGAGCATAATATTAAGATGGCTCTCGCTAACAGTGCCCTTCGTCTTCTGCAACTGCACAAAGCCCCTCAGAGTGGTGAGCGGGTTGCGCACCTCATGCGCCACGCCTGCGGCAAGCTGACCGACGACGGACAGCTTCTCTGAACGAAGAATCATCTCCTCCGTCTGCTTGCGGTCCGTAATATTGCGGGAGATGGTAGCAATCGCGACAACCTCTTCGTTCTCATCCCGAATCGGCGAGATGGTGAGGCTAACATCCACATGGCCACCGGATTTGGTGATCCGCGCGGTCTCATAGTCCGTCACCGTCTCCCCTTCCATGATCCGACTGATCAGCGCCAGCTCCTCCTCTCGCATCACCTGTAGCTGCTCGGGCAGCAGTCCGCCCTCTACCTCCTTGATGTCCCAGCCGTAGATTTGCTGGAATGCCCGGTTCGCCTGAGTGATATTGCCCTCCAGATCGGAGACATGGATGGCGTCCGAGGTATGATTAATGAAGGATTCGAGGTATTCCTTGGTGCTGCGCAGCTCCTCGGCCGAATTCTTCAGCCGACTCATATACAATTGCAGATTGTCTGACATCAGATTCACTCTGGAGGCCAGCAGGCCGAATTCATCCTTGGCATCGCTCAGCTCGATGCGTGCGCCGAAATTGCCAGAGGAAATATCGTTCACCTTGGACATGATCTGGTACAGCGAGCGAATCAGAATACCGGATATAAAATAACTGCTAATCAGCGTAATCATCAGCAAGGAGAGAGAGATCAGCGTCTGCAGCAGCAACTGGTCATAGAGTGGCCGCTCAATCGCTTGCTGATCGAGCACAATATTGAATACATAAGGCTTGTCTTTTCCTTGAAAAGGAATGAAATACTTGGTCACCTGCTTGCCGTTAATCTCGGCTGTCTGCATCTGCAGCTCCCCGGTCTGAGCAGCCGCGTGAATGCTGTCAACATCGACGGCGGGGTCGGGGTTGACGTAGTGATTGCTGCCGAAGAGGACGGAGCGAACATCCAGATTGTGGACAATCCGACCTCGTTTCAAGCGAAGAATCGGGTCCTTGCCGGTGAATTCGGGGTCGAAGCCGTTAATCTCAAGGACGCTGTCATAGCCATGGATGAGTCTGGGGAGCGTATCGACTCTGAACCGCTCATTGAAGGAGAGCAAGGACTCGGCGCTGATGTAGGGATTGATGATGTAGTTGGTTGATCCATTGTAGTAGTAGCCCCATTTATTAATCTGGTCGGGATTCGAGGTCGCATAATTGTAGGGCCCGGACCAGAAGTTCAGCAGCTTCTGTCCCTGCGGGATCGTCACCTTCTGTTGCTCGAATAGCTGTGTGAAGGCGGTGTGCCAGTAGCCCCAGCTTCTGGAGCTTAGCCCCACTTCGTCCGGCTCGGATGATTTCTCGGATATGATGTCACTGCCATCCTTGCGCCAGAGCGTAATATCTTGAATATTAAGCTCCTGGCTAAGGCGTACCAGTTGTTCGTTGGTTACGTCGTCAATGTCGGAAGGAAGCTGCTGCAAGGCGGTCAGAGCTGCCATGCGCAGCATCTGACCCAGGGATTCCTCCATGCTCTGACGCGAGGATTCGGAGACTTCAAGGGCGATGCCAATCTGTTCGGCGATGGTCTGTGATTGTTGTCTGGCACTGGATATAAGCCCGTCCCTTGTCGTAAAATAAAAGATGGAGATATTCAGGAATAAGACGATCGCCACGACAAGCGTAATACAGATGGACAACTTCAGCTTAATGGACATGCCTGCACCTTCCTTATAAAATCTCGGCCATTGAGGGCTTCTATAGAAGTGTACACGTAATTAACGTTTCGCTGCAATTATTAAACTGAAGTTGCTAAATTCTGTATAGTTATCTCATGTGCCCCATTCGACTCACGATAGGGATGGATGGTTTGGCAGCAGGGAGAAGGAGGGCGCGGCGGGTGCTGTCCGGAGAGACGGGATAGATTTTTTATTTTGATTTAAGGTACAGTTTCTGTAAATCTGTTATAGTATTTAGAGAATTTGCAATAGCCAATGAGGGAAGGGGCAGAACAATGAAAGAGGAAGATAACAAGGTACCAGGTTCCTTGCAGGGCGGCGACGACCCGGCTAAGGACCATAGCAGCAACGATCAACATGAGGAGCGCCGCAACGCAGAAGAACAGAGAGAGAGCTTCGCGGAGCATGAACATGAGCATGATACAGATAGCAAGGATGGGAGAGGGGAATATAGCGAGCCGGTACAGGATGGCCTGCAGGAAGAGCAGCCAGCGGCATCCGCTGCCAAGCCGAACAAGGCTGCCGCAGTGTGGATGGGTGTGTCGTTCGTACTGCTCGTGCTGTTGATTGTGGTAGCGGTAACCGGGCCGCTCAGCGGGAAGGCTTCGAATGACGTGGTAGCGGTAGTCAATGGCGTGGAGATCAATAAGAATACATTGTATGATTCGATGGTGGAGGCAGGCGGAGCGAACGCCGTAGAGAACCTGATCACGGAGGAGCTGCTGCGTCAGGAGGCGGCGAAAGCAGGGATTACGGTTACCGATGCGGATGTGGACGCGGAATGGGCGAAGCTGGAGAAGCAATACGGCTCTAAGGAGCAACTGCTGAACCTGGCGTCACAGAGCGGCTTCACCGAACAGGCGCTGCGCAAGCAGATGTATCATCAGGTCGAGCTGCGCAAGCTGCTGGAGCCGACGATTGACGTGAGTGAGGATAAGGTGAAGGAGTTCTACGAAACGAACAAGCAATACATGACGACTCCACTGGAAGTGAAAGCATCGCATATCCTGGTGGCTACCGAGGATGAGGCGAAGGCTATCCTGCAGCAACTGAAGGACGGAGCGGACTTCGCGACGTTGGCGAAGGAGAAGTCGACGGATCCAGGGTCCAAGGATAATGGCGGCGATCTGGGCTTCTTCGGAACCGGCATGATGGTGCCAGAGTTCGAGCAGGCGGCATTTGCCCTGAAGGTAGGCGAACTGAGCGAGATTGTGAAGACGCAACACGGTTACCATATTATTAAAGTAACGGAGCGCAAGGAAGAATCGACACCTACCTATGAAGAGAAGAAGGACGAGCTTACCGAGCAGCTTAAGGATCAGGAGGTCTACCAGAAGTCTGGTCAATGGCTGGAGGAGCTGAAGGCCAAATCGGCCATCGAGAATAGGCTCAAGGAAACGCCAGAGAAGAGCACGGAGAGCAATCCAAGCTCGGACGAGAAGAAGGACGAGGCGAAGACCGAGCAGGAGCCGGCGAAGACTGAATAAGGAGCCTCTTCCATTCGCGCAGGACGGTAGCTCGTCCTCGGGCGCAAGCTGCACGCGCCTAGTCATGCAGGGCGCCCGTGTCGGTGATGCGAAGCAGGAGTTGAAGCTAAGTATACAAAGCAGCATAAGAGCAAGCCTGTGGGGATGCCACAGTGCTTGCTCTTTTTGCTGCTGCAAGACGGCTGTGAATAATAATAGACTGGTATTTTTGCCGATTTTATAGATAATAGAGGTAGTATACAAGACAGAATGGGGGCTTGCTAAAGCATGCTGCAAAATGTGATCACGTTGTTATACGTGTTGAACTTCGTTCTTGCAGGCGTCGTTATTTTCTTGGAGCGGCGCAATGTTGCAGCGACTTGGGCATGGCTGCTGGTATTATCCTTTCTCCCCAGTGTCGGCTTCATCCTCTATCTCATCATCGGGCAGAATCTGAGCCGACGCAAAATCTACCGCATCAAGGAGGATCGCCTCAATTATGCGCGTACACTGCTGAAAAATCAGTTCCATATGCTGGAGCAGCGGAAAATCGAATTCAAGGACCCGGCAATCTCCGACTATCATGATCTCATTCTGATGCACCTGGTTAGCGGTCATTCGCTGTACACGCAGGATAACCGGATCGAGATATTTACGGATGGACAGAGCAAGTTTGATGCGTTGCTGGAGGATATTGAAAATGCGCGGGAGCACATTCATATGCTTTACTTTATTGTACGGGATGATGAGCTGGGGCGTCGGCTAATGAATGCGCTCGTCCGCAAAGCCCGCGAGGGGGTGGAGGTGCGGTTTCTGTTCGACCATGTCGGCTCGCGTCGTCTACAGCGCCGTTTCGTGCAGGAGCTGATCGATGCCGGAGGGCATGTGGCAGCCTTCTTCCCATCTCGCATCCCGCTGCTCAATCTGCGTCTGAATTACCGCAACCACCGCAAGCTGGTGATCATCGATAGTCAATATGGCTATATCGGCGGCTTTAACATCGGAGATGAGTATCTCGGCATCACCAAGCGCTTCGGCCCATGGCGCGACACGCATCTGAGGCTGGAGGGCGGGGCTGTACAGCAAATTCAGGTACAGTTCATCCTGGATTGGAATCTGGCGTCGACCGCGCAGATTCCGCTCGATCTGGAATATTTCCAGACGGCGGAAGGAAGCGGCTCCGTCGGGATGCAGATCGTATCCAGCGGCCCGGACTCTGTGCTGGAGCAGATCAAGAACGGGTACCTGAAGATGATCTATGCCGCCAAGGAGAGCATCTATTTGCAGACGCCGTATTTTGTCCCGGATGACAGTCTGCTGACTGCGCTCAAGCTGGCTGCGATCTCTGGTGTCGATGTCAAGATTATGATTCCGAACGAGCCGGATCACAAGCTGGTCTACTGGGCATCGTCGTTCTACCTGGGCGAGGTGCTGGAGAGCGGCGTGCAGGTGTATCTGTATAATAGCGGCTTCCTGCATGCCAAGACGATCGTGGTGGATGGGAAGATTGCTTCAGTCGGCACCGCCAATATTGACATCCGCAGCTTCAGGCTGAATTTTGAGATGAATGCCTTCATCTATGATACGGCGACGGCAACCAGGCTCAAGCAGATCTATGAGCGGGACATGCGCACGAGCACCGAGCTAACATTGGAGAATTATCAGAACCGTTCGCTGATGCTGAGATTCAAGGAGTCGCTTGCCAGGCTGTTATCTCCGATTCTATAGTGCTAATGTGGAGGTGTCATACGTAATAGGGATGACCTCTTATCTTAAAGATAAAGGTCATCCCTATCGTTCGTCATCGACATTATTCAATTGGGTGGATGCTCCTCCTCTCCCCTGATATTGAACGCGCTACTAGTTTCTTCTTGAGAAGATGCTGATACAGCAACCGATTAAACAATAACGGTGAACCGGTGTTGTGCGCTCCTTTCGTTTGGGGATGACTCTATTATACTCTGTTTGCGGAATAATGTAAATATTCAGACTATTTTATTTTTGCAGTGTTAATTTTATGAGCGGGTTCTCGTAATCGCCATGAGCCCAGCCAACTGACCGGGTTCATGGCTAGGCGTGTCTGACCGTGCCCAGTGCCCTACGGCTCCTTGTGAAGGGAGGTATCCTGAGCGCTCCTATTCGATGCTGAATCGGAAGGAGCCTCCTCGCCGAAGGCGCTGCTATACGACGCGCTGCCAGCAGGAGTGGCTGATTCCAGCTCGGCAATCCGCTTCTCCAGCAGCTTGATCGTGCGATACAGCTTGAGTTGGCGGAAGATGGCGAATAGAAAGACGGTCAGACCGCCAAGCAGTGTCGAGACCAGGATGACCAGAATTAACGGGGATTGGGTCTGGACGAAGCCGAGGTTGACTTGAACCTTGTCCACGTTAATGACGGCGAAGATGGCGGTGACGAGTGCAAACAGCAATGCGGAGATGACCATCCATTGTGTTCTCATGATAGACCCTCATTTCTACGGAGTGAGTTTGTGCTCATTATACACTATATATGTACCCGGTAGAAAATGAATGAGCGCAGGCGGCCATGGTAAATACTAATTCATCTACAGGATTCATTATGTATCTTTGTAAAGAACAGGAGCGTTGGGCATGAACGAACATCATACCAATCATAACCGCGCGGAGCGGTTCACGAATTATGGATTTATCCTTGCAGCGATCGGGAGCTCTGTAGGATTGGGGAATATATGGAAGTTCCCTTATGTTACCGGCAAATATGGCGGTGCGGCCTTTTTCCTGCTGTTCATCATCTGTCTTGTATTGATTGGCTTGCCAGTGCTGCTGGCAGAGATGACGATTGGACGAGCCGGGCGAGGCAATGCCTCGACCTCGCTGCTGCGGCTAAGCGGCAGCAAGACCTGGAGTCGACTGGGTCTGCTGGCTGTGGCTGGCCCGTTCATCATTCTCTCTTATTATGCCGTGGTCGCAGGCTGGACGCTTCATTATGCGATGCTCTCGTTCAGCGGCAAGCTGTTCAACGGCGAGAGCTACGGTGCGCGCTTCGAGGGCTTCATCGGTGGGTTCTCACCGCTAATCTGGCAGATCGTCGTTATGATCATTGTCGGCTACGTCATCGCCAGGGGAGTCGCCGGAGGCATCGAGCGCTATAATCGGATTCTCATTCCCGGCATGGTGATCCTGCTGCTCATGCTCGTCGTGCGCGTGCTGATGCTGGACGGGGCAGGGGAAGGTGTAGCCTTCTTCCTGGAGCCGGATTTCTCCAAGCTGTCGCCGCAGTCATTTCTCATTGCGCTGGGGCATGCGTTCTTCTCCCTGTCGCTGGGGATGGGCGTGCTGATGACCTATGGCGCCTATGTGGACAAGGAGCAGTCGCTGGGCACGGCTACGATTGCCATCGGTGTAGGCGATCTGCTGTATGCGCTGCTGGCGGGACTCATTATCTTCCCGACAACCTTCGCCTTCGGCTTGGAGCCGTCGCAAGGGCCGGGGCTGGTATTCGTCGCGCTCCCGGCGGCGTTCTCGGCGATGCCGCTGGGCGGCTTGTTCGGGGGCTTGTTCTTCGTGCTGCTGGCGATCGCTGCCATTACCTCGGCCTTCTCGATCCTGGAGGTGCCGGTAGCATGGGCGATGGATCGATACGGCTGGAGCCGTACAAAGTCCGCTGTTACTGTGAGCACATTGTGCTTCCTGCTCGGGGTGCCGTCCGTACTGTCCGTCGGCGGGGCAGTGGATGGATTGGACGTTGCGGGCAGGTCATTCTTTGATTGGATGGATTTTATCTCCGCGAATATCATATTGCCGCTGTGCGGCATGATCGTGACCTTGTTCGTCGGCTATGTGTGGAAGGGGGCGGCGGATGAGGCGGGCATTCATAAGGGGTGGCTGAAGCTGTGGCTGTTCATGCTGCGCTATGTGGTGCCGCTGCTCGTGCTGCTGGTGCTGTTATCCAGCACCGGCGTACTGTCGCTGGGTGAGTAATGTAGAGGTAGGCGGGTTGCCAGACATGAAGGCAGAGGGAAAATGCCTCCTGGGCGCGAGCTGCGCCCAGAGGCGGGACGGAGAGTCGGAGCGAAGGGCGGGGGAGCGGGTGAAGGCACTGGCCTAAGGCTCACGCGCTCGCTCCCCGCACTGCACGCAGCTCCCCGCACTGCACGCAGCTCCTCGCGCGAGGTGCAGTGCTGCAATGACGGCTGTCGACCGAACCGCAGTATCCGCTCAGCCTTCCTTCTTGAGCAGCTCCATCAGCACGACTACCTTGACGGCTTCGAATTCCTCCGAGGTCAGGCGCTCCATCAGGGTGTTCTTGATCTCCACCTTCTTCTGATCAGTCAGCCCTCCCTTGGCGGAATTCGCCAGGGTCTTCAGCTCGTCCATGGAGAATTTGCCTAGCAGCAGTTGCAGTGCTTCCTCCTTCGTCTTGACGGCCAGTCTGCTCTTGCCTTGCTCCTCTGACGCGGAGGACGGGTCGTCTGGCGCTGTGGTCGCCTGGCTTCCGTCTGCTGCGTCGGGCTTGACCGGCGGTGTCGTACCTTGAGTGACGGGGGTCGCCGGGACGGATGGGAGGTTCAGCTTGTCGATATATTCCTTGCCGAGCTCGTCGGCGTGGTCAAGAAGCAGTTGCTGAACGGCCGGGTCCTGCTTCATCCGCTCGATCTCCTCGGCATTGACGAACTGGTCGGAGAGCTGCTCGATCATCTTGTCCGAGGCGTAGCTCATGCCGAATTTGTAGCCGTTCCAGCCCAGGAGAGCTACGATGAGCAGGATGGTTGCTGTTCGTGTGAGGAGGAAGAGGCCGCGCCCAATCCGCCTGCGCTCTCCGTTTTCTCCAAATCGAATCCAGCGCGTGCCATCCTTGCTCTTGTACCATCTGATGCCGATCAGTCCGAGCGGCGTTCTGACTTTCTTGATTTTTTTGTCCATCGATTACACCTTACCTTGCAGAAATAATAGAATGGTCTTGCATGTTGGCTCCCTAGTGTTTATCGTACAAAACCTGTAAAAATATTATAGGCGGCTACCAGGGCGTGTCTTCTAGTTGAAACGTGCCATCGGTGATTTTTGTTGCACGGTTGTCATGAAAGCTTATATTCCACAGCAAAATTGTGTATTATAAGGAGATACAGGCATTTATATATCGGAGTTATCAAAGTATTGACGGGAAAGGTTGATTGCAGTGGAGAACAAGACATCGTCCTCAAATTTCATTAAAAGCATCGTCATCGATGATCTCAACAGCGGCAAGGTAAGCGAGATTGTAACCCGGTTCCCCCCGGAGCCCAATGGCTATCTTCATATTGGTCACGCCAAGTCGATCTGTCTGAATTTCGAGCTGGCTGATGAGTTCGGCGGCAAGACGAATCTGCGCTTCGATGATACGAACCCGCTCAAGGAAGAGACGGAATATGTGGAGTCGATCCAGGAGGATGTGCGCTGGCTCGGGTTTGAATGGGACAATCTGTGCTTTGCCTCGAATTATTTTGAGGAGATGTACGAGCGCGCGGTCAAGCTGATCGAGAAGGGGCTGGCTTATGTCTGCGACCTGAACGCCGAGCAGATTCGCGAGACGCGCGGCACGCTGACCCAGCCGGGGACGGACAGTCCGTACCGCAGCCGCAGCGTGGAGGAGAATCTGGAGCTGTTCCGCCGGATGCGCGCAGGAGAGTTCAAGGATGGCGAGAAGGTGCTGCGCGCCAAGATCGATATGGCGTCTCCGAATATTAATCTGCGCGACCCGGTACTGTATCGGATCGCACATGCCCATCATCACCGGACAGGCGATGCGTGGTGCATCTATCCAATGTACGACTATGCCCACCCGCTGGGAGATGCGATCGAGGGCGTGACGCATTCCATCTGTACACTGGAGTTCGAGGATCATCGCCCACTGTACGACTGGGTCATTGCGGCATGTGAGATGGAAGCGACGCCTAAGCAATACGAGTTCGCACGGTTGAATGTGACCAATACGGTCATGAGCAAGCGCAAGCTGAAGCAACTGGTGGACGAGCAGGCGGTGGACGGCTGGGATGATCCGCGGATGCCGACGATCTCCGGGCTGCGCCGCAAGGGGTATACGCCGGAGGCGCTGCGCGCGTTCTGCCGCGAGATTGGTGTGGCGAGGGCATTCAGCACGGTCGATGAGCGGATGCTGGAGCATTTTATCCGTGAGGATCTGAAGCTGAAGGCGAATCGCACGATGGCGGTGCTGCAGCCGCTCAAGGTGGTTATTACGAATTACCCGGAAGGACAGACCGAATGGCTGGAAGCAGAGAATAACTCGGAGAACGAGGAGCTGGGCAGCCGCCAGATTCCATTCTCCCGCGAGATCTATATTGAGCAGGACGACTTCATGGAGAATCCGCCGAGCAAATATTTCCGCCTGTTCCCTGGCAATGAGGTGCGTCTCAAGCATGCGTACTTCATCGTGTGCCAGGAGGTCATCAAGGATGAGTCCGGCCATGTGGTCGAGCTGCGCTGCACCTATGACCCGGAGACGAAGAGCGGGAGCGGGTTTACTGGCCGCAAGGTGAAGGGAACGATCCACTGGGTGGAGGCTTCGCAGGCAGTGCCTGCCGAATTCCGGCTGTATGAGCCGCTCATTACGGATGAGGCCGAGGAGGATGGCAAGCCGTTCATGGAGTGCATCAATCCGAACTCGCTGGAGGTGCTGCACGGCTTCGTGGAGCCGAATATGTCCAGTGTGAATGCTCATGACAAGTTCCAGTTCTTCCGTCATGGCTACTTCAATGTCGATCCGCGCTTTGCAGATGCGGGTCAGCTCGTATTCAACCGTATCGTATCTCTGAAGAGCTCCTTCAATCCGAAGGGATAACGGCTGATATAGCAGAGTGACGCTCTTGGAGGCGCCGCTCATGTTAAGCATAGAACCCCCTGTTTCGTCTGGATCGCCCTGTCGGCGTCTGGCGGCGCAGGGGGTTTTCTGATAGCGACAGAACGTGGCAATTCATATAAAATAAGAACATCAACAAATCATGCACGGATGCGCGGCATACAACTAATGCACAGTCAGAGGGGGAGGACAATGGAGCTGCCAGGGTATCAGTTGCTGGAACGGCTGGGGGATACCGGAGAGAATGTGCTGTACAGGATGCGGCAGCAAGGCAGTGGTCGCGCCGTCCTATGCATGACGACACGGGAGGAGCATCCTGGCGATGCGGCCAGAGCGCGCTATAAACAGGAGTATGAGTTATTGCAGCTCGCCGGGGGGCGGGGAGCTGTACGCCCGTTGGAGCTGACCGAGGACGATGGACGGCCGCTGCTGATGGTGGAGGACTTCGGAGGGGTGCCGCTAGCGCTGCTGCCAGGGCGCGGACTGCCCCATCTGCTTGAGGTGGCGATGCAGATCGCCCGATGTCTGGCGCAGGTGCACCGTCAGGGGATTGTACACCAGGCGGTAACGCCAGCGCATATACTGGTTCACCCCCGCACGAGGGAGGTGCGGCTGATCGGCTTTCAGTATGCATTCCTGACGGGGCAGGGGCATACGGCGCCTTCGGTTGCCAGGGGCGGCAGCCACCTGGTATACATTGCTCCCGAGCAGACGGGACGAACTACGATCCGCCCTGATACAAGGTCGGATATCTACAGTATGGGCGTCTGTCTGTATGAGTGGATTAGCGGCAGGCGGCCATTCGATACGGAGGATGCGCTGGAGCTCATCTATGCGCATCTGGCCGGCCAGCCGCAGCCGCTCGGCTCGGTGCAGGTAACGATACCCCAGCCGCTATCCGCTATTGTCCGGCAATGTATGGAGAAGGAGCCGCAACAAAGATACGCAAGCGCGCAGGCGGTCTATGAGGATCTCGCCCGCTGCCTGGAGCAGTTGCGCAGTGGAGGGGAGCTGTCGAACCTGGACGCGGCAGGTGAGACGGTGTCCGAGAATTGGTTCATTCCCAGTGTTCTCTATGGACGGGAGGAGGACAGTCGCAGGCTGCTGTGGATGCTGAATGAGGGTGCGGCTCTAGTGCTGGTGAACGGCCCAGCGGGAATCGGCAAGACGGCATTTGTTCGGGAGACGCTGCAGCGCAGAGGCGACGCGGCGCTAGTGATCAGCGGCAAATTCGAGCTGGATGCGACAGAGATTCCGTATTCTGCCTGGATACAGGCGGTGGAGGCGCTGGTGTCCTGGCTGCTGATGCAGCCAGAGTATGAGCTGGCCATGTGGCGCAAGCGAATCGAGCGGCAGATTGGCGGATATGAGCAACTGCTCATCAACTGGGCTCCGAAGCTGGGCATGATACTGAGCGGCGGTACGCTGCAATCGCTCCCGCCGATGGAGGAGAAGCAGAGGTTTCAGCAGATATTGTACGCATTTATTCAACTATTTGCCGACGGTTCAACTCGGCTCATCGTCTTCCTGGATGATCTGCAATGGGCGGACGAAGCGTCGCTGCTGCTGATCGAGCATCTGCTGGATGGGCGGGCAGATGGCTTGCAGATTATCGGGACATGCCGTCCACGTGAAGAGGCGGGAGCGGCCTGGCTATCCTGGAGTTCTGGACATAGCGAGCAAGACATGGGACTCGTGCAGCGGCAGCTTACCTTGGACCCGCTAGGCAAGGAGACCATAGCCCAGTGGCTTGCGTCTATGTTGGGCGGCGCGTCTTCCCGGCTGGAGGAGCTGGCAGAGCTGGCAGGGCTGATTGTGGACAAGACGGGGGGCAATCCGCTGCTCATCCATTCCTTCCTTCAGTATGCCTATGCACAGGGAGCGTTCCGTTATAGGCGACAGGCCAAGGTCTGGGATTGGGAGCTTAGGGCGCTAGCCAAAATGGATGACCCGCTCTACTCGACCACGGCTATGGCGGCTGACCGGATGGCGGTGCTCGGGTCGTCGGTGCTGGAGCTGCTCGCATGGGCGGCCCTGATCGGCCGCCGCTTCGAGCTCGGTATGCTCGTCCGGGCAGTAGGACGACCGCGCGAGGAGGTGCTGCTGCTGCTCATGGATGCGGTACGCCAAGGTGTGCTGCAGTATATCGAGGAAGGGGAGCAGATCGGCTTCATATTCCTCCATGACCGATTGCGCCAGGCTTGCCTGTCCCGTATCCCCGAGGGTGAGCTGACAGGCTATCATTACAGGCTGGGTCATCTGTGGAGGGAAGCCGGCGACCACGAAGCCTCACTGTTCGAGGCGCTCATCCACCTCAATCAGGCACGGGTGATGATCAGGGAGCGCAGCGAGCAGTTGGAGCTGGCGAGGATGAACTATCAGGCCGGACAACGGGCGATGCAATCCACTGCGTGGGCCGCGGCCCTTCGTTATATCTGCGAGGCAGCGAGCTTCGCTGGTGCAGCCGGGTGGGAGGATAGCAATGAGCTGACTTTTGAGATAAGCAGGCAGCGTGTGATCTGCGAATTTTTGTGTGGAGACCGCGAGAAGGCTTATGAGCTGTTCGAGCTGCTGCTGGTCCAGTCGCCCAGCGAGATGACCCGGGTCGACATCTATATTATGATGATTCGGCTGGAATCCAACTGCAGCAACCATACCAAGGCCATGGAGCTGGCAGAGGCGGCGCTGCGCCTGCTCGGCGTAAAGCTCCCTTCTGATCCGAGCCTGCTGCAGGTTGCGCAGCGCTGGATCAGAGTACAGTGGAGGATTAAGGCGCGCGGCGGAAGACGGTCGCTGTTGAAGCTGCCACAGATCGTGGACAAGAGAGTGCATGCGATACTGAACGTTCTGCATCATTCGAGCAATGCCAGGTTCTCGGTTGGAGGTCTGCACTGGTTCAATGCGATGCTGGAGATGATGTCGCTTACATTACGGTATGGTCAAGCGCCGGAGTCAGCCAATGCCTATATCGGCATGGCGCTGGTACATAATTCATTGACTCGCAATTATCGGGCCGCCTATGAGTGGGGGACGGTGGCGAAGGAGATCGGGAACAGCAAGGCAGAGGTCAGGGTCGTAGTGCTGAATACCTATGCACTCTGTGTGGATAGCTGGCTAGCCTTCGATCCCGGCTTCATGGAGGTCATGGTGCATAATGCCCAGCAGGCGGGCGTTGAGCCCTTCAGTCTATGGCAGGCGGAGCAGAGCGTGCTGTTTACGGTGGGAATGATGTTCCACCTCAGCCGCCCGTTGGGTGAAGCCTACAGTCTGCTTATCCAAAATGCGGGATTATTAATAGGAAGCCAGGATATGGAGCATTGGAAGCTTGGCGCTGTGATGTCGACCGCGCTGCGACGCTTGATTGGCAGGCAGGCGCAGGGCGACCCCTTTGTCCGGTTGGATACGCAGGCGCCGGAGTTCTTGTTGAACCAGGAAGGCAAGTTTATGCCGTCCATCGAGTGGGCGGTCTGTGCGTGCGGCAGTACGGTCTCCTATATTTTCGGCCAATATGAGGATGCATACAACTATGCGGTGCGTCTGATGAACATGGGGCAGGGAGACTATAATGAGAAGCCGAATCGTGTTACGGCCGGTCACGATATGTACCTTCATCTGGCGATGGCGGAGCTGTACCCGATCGTGACAGCATCCGAGCGCCGCTCCTTCATCGCCATCATGCGCAAGGAGCTGCAGATGATGAAGCGCAAGGCGGCACGCGCCCCGCGCACCACCCGTCATAAATATCTGATGATGGCAGCGGAGTATGCCCGAATTATCGGCAAGCCGCGCAGGGCAGACAGGCTCTATGAGCTGGCTTGCCAGTGCGCACGGGAGAACGGCTTCATTCATGATCTGGCGATTGCCTCGGAGAATGCGTGCCGTCACAATATCGATCAAGGACGAATGCACCTGGCCAGAGCTTATATTACGCAATCCTATCAGGCGTATACTCAGTGGGGCGCAGCGGAAAAAGCGTCGCAGATGGCGCAGCAGTACCGCCATCTGCTGTTCGTTGATCCGGTTGCTGCCTGGAACGGCATCGATTATCAGTCGGTGATGAATTCCGCGCAGGCCATCTCGGAGGAGATGCGTCTGGATCGTCTGCTCGTCCGCCTGATGCGCATCTTGATCGTCAATGCGGGCGCAGAGAAAGGCGCGCTCGTTATTGAGGACAAGGGTCGGCTGTATGTGGAGGCGCAGGCGGCCTCCGGCAGCGAGGTGCAGCTCGCCCGCCTTCCGTTGGAGGAGACGGAGCTGCCGCATGCGATCATCAGCTATGTATCCCGAACGAAAGAGCAGGTGGCACTCGATTATGCGTGTCGTGAGGGCATCTTCGTCAATGTGCCGTATATTCGGGACAACGGGGTGAAGTCGATGCTCTGCATTCCGATGATGAAGAATGACCGGTTAATCAGCGTGGTCTATCTGGAGAACAATCTGGCGGCCGGTGTATTCTCGCCGGAGCGGCTTGATGCGCTGAAGCTGCTGTGCGCGCAATGTGCGATCTCGATCGACAATGCCCAGTTGTACATGAGCTCGGAACGGCTGAAGCAGGTGCTGGAGGAACAGGTCAAGGAGCGCACCCATTCGCTGGAGCTATCGATCCGCGAGACGGCGGCTGCGCTAGCGGAGGCTTCGATTCAATTGGATCGCAATCGGATTGCCGCGGATGTCCATGACATCGTTGGTCATACCATTACCTCAACCCTGCTGCAGATCGAGGCGGCCAAGCGGCAGATGAGTCGGAAGCCGGAGGAGGCCAGAGACCGGCTCCAGGGCGTGCAGGATATGCTGCGTGACGGACTCAATGAGATTCGAGGTTCCATCCATATGCTGAAGGGGAGCCGAGAGGATAATCTGGTGCAGTCGCTGCAGCAGCTCATTGCAACGACAGAGCAGCATACCGGCATTATAGTGAACACCGAGATCGAGCCACTGATTCGAGTCGATCAGAGCTGTCAGCATGTATTGTATTACGCCTTGAAGGAGGGGCTGACCAATGGCATCCGCCATGGCGGCGCTACCTGGTTCTCCTTCACGCTGAGGCGGCTGGATGGCAAGCTGGAATTCATCCTGGAGGACAATGGTCATGGCGTAGAGCCGATCGTCTATGGTTTCGGCCTGAATGCGATGAAGGAGCGAGCCAACGGACTGGGCGGACGGCTGTCCATCGAGGTGCTGCCGGCACGGGGATGCCGTCTGAGTCTTCATATCCCGTATATTAATGAAAAGGAGCAGCCTAAACATGTCATCTAGTGAACGGCGGCGCTATCGCCTGGTGATTGCCGACGATCAGCTCCCTACGCGCGAGGGGCTGAAGCTGATATTGGAATCGGAGGAGGATATGGAGGTCATCGGTCTGGCCAAAAACGGGCTGGAGGCGTATGAGCAAGCATGTGCGCTTGCCCCGGATCTGGTGCTGATGGATGTGCAGATGCCATTGATGGATGGCTTGACTGCGCTGCAGAAGATCAAGCAGAGCTGCCCGCGCGTCCCCGTCATGATCCTGACGACCTTCATGGAGGATGAATATATTATCGAGGGCATGGCCAGCGGGGCAAGCGGCTATGTTCTGAAGGATATCGACGGGGATAAGCTGATCGCTGCGGTGCGCGATGCGGCAGCAGGACGGTTCCTGCTGCAAGGGGTTGTAGCGGAGAAGCTGGCTGTCAGGATGCGCGAGCTGGGGCGCAAGGCCGCTGCTGCCCCGGAGCCGAGATTGCCGCGGATGACGGAGCGCGAGGAGGAGGTGGCGAGTCTGCTGGTGAAGGGGATGAATAATCAGGAGATCGGTAGGCAGCTCTCCCTCTCGGATGGTACGGTTCGTAATTATATTAGCGTAATATACGGCAAGCTGGAGGTGACCAGCCGGGCGGAGGCGATCGTGAAGCTGATGCGGCTGGGGGAGCTGTAGCTTGTCATATGACAAAAGTATGACATTCTACACTAGTTCTTCCGCATCACTCCATCTATGATGAAATCAAGGAGTGATGCGCATGCCGTACTATTACTATCGGGAAATCAAGACACCGTTAATTTTGCTGGGCATCCGTTTCATGAGAGATGAGCAGGGCCAGCTATGGATTAAGTTTGGAAAAAGACCACGTAAATTATTGTCCAAAGGAAGCGCTGACATAGACTAAAGCATCCAGACCTATTCTGTCTCGAAGGTGGCTGTGGCGAGGCTGTGGGCAGGTCAGTGTATACGGTAGACAATGCTGCGAGGGTCGCCAGCACTCCTCCAGGAGGAACAGGTATAGAAGCCTGTCTGGCGCTCTTGCGCAGGGGCGCGTCCTTCGGCTCCCCTGAGGCTCTCCCTCTGGTTGGAGCTCTATTCGCTAGTAGCCCGGACGACTCTATGTATGCCACTAATACATAGGGTTTTTTATTTATAGATAGGAATAGGCAGCCCAACGAACAAAGGAAATCATAAGATTCTGTGAACGATTAGGTAATTTATAGATAGTAAGTGCTTTCATTTGATATAGTGTTATCGTAATTTCCCCAAAAATGTGTCAACTTGTGACCAAGAGGGTAAAAAGAGTTGAGTTTTGCTATTTAAAGGGGTACGATTAAAGCAGAGTTTTTCCAGCATGCTGCTTGAGAGAACGCGTCTGTACGGCTGATCGGACTGAACGTCCGCTCAGCGTTGACGAGTGCCCGTAATAGCAATATGCCCGATAGGATGCTGGTATAATCCATATCGGTGATAGAAAGGGAACACAGTTATGATCGATATTCACAGTCATATCCTGCCGGGGGTGGACGATGGAGCGGCAGATTGGGAGGAGACGCTGGCGCTTGCACGGGCAGCGGCTTCGGATGGGATTAGGACAATCGTCGCAACTCCTCATCATGCCAATCCTAAGTATTGGAATTATGCCTCGGAGGTTAAGGAGCTTACTGCTCAGGTCAATGAGCGGCTGACCGCCGAAGGGATCGAATTGACAGTGCTGCCCGGACAGGAGATTCGGGTGTACGATGAGCTGCTGGAGGCCTGGTCGCGAGGAGAGCTGCTGACACTCGGCGGCTCCGACTGTGTGTTGCTGGAGATGCCCTCTTCCTCGATTCCCAAGGGTATGGCAGAGCTGATCCATGAGCTAAGGATATTAGGCCTGCGCACCATCATCGCTCATCCCGAACGCAACCGCGAGGTTGCAAGCGATCCTAGCTTGCTTGCGGAGCTGGTGGATGCAGGGGCTTACGGACAGGTGACGACGCATTCTCTGCTAGGTGGATTTGGTCGTCAGATTGAGAGAGTTGCGTGGCAGTTATGTCAAAAAGGACTCATCCATGTCGTTTCTTCGGATGCTCATCATATCGAGCGGCGCAACTTTCGGCTGCGAGAAGCGTATGAGAAGGTTGAGAGGGAATTGGGAATATCCTGGAGAGTGTACTTTGAACGTAACGCAGAACAATTGATTAGTGGTCATCCCCTGGAAAATATGCCGGAAGTTAAAGTTAAAGAAACTCTTAAGATTTGGCGAAAGATTTCCAATATTTTCCGACACTAATTGACGCATTTGTAGCGACCATGCTAGAATCTTGAGGGGAGATACATAATTCGGGATGTTTAGGCAACAATTTCTAAAATACTGAACGAGGTGAGAGATTAGTGACATTCAAGAAGAAGTTGGTAGTTTCGACGATTGCGGCGAGTATGGCAATGACTGCATTTGCAGGGATTCCTCTCAGCACCAAAGGGCTGGCTGAGAAGATTGGTATTGTTCAGGTGGCTGAAGCTGCTACATTTAGTAACCCGACATTTGTATCCAAGGTGAACAAGATTCATGCTGCACTGGAGAAGAATGAGAGTGGACAAGCTTCGGTGAGAGCGGTAAGAGATTTTATCGCAAGCGATGAGTTCACATTTGCAAGCTATGGCAACATTATTGATCCTGTATGGAGCAAGATTTCCTCCGGGCAACAGCTTGGTGCTAACGATAAAATAAAGTTGTTTGACATCTTCAAGGCCGTGTTCAGCCTGACTTATGATCCGACGTTCTCGGAGCTTGAGGCGCTGAAGGAAGAGCATGAGGATTTCCTGAAAGGTCTGGCTGAGAAGGTTGATGTAGACGGCTTGACCGTTAACGACCTGGTGGACTTTGGTCTGCTGGTTGAGAAGACAATTAGCAGCGAACTGACAGCTAAATCGACTATAGAACTGGGCCTGATCCTGAAAAACGAACATAACGAGCGCAATGATCTGCTTAAAGGCGTGCTGGCCAAGGTTCGTGCCAACACAACGAACAAGTTCAGCCTGGTGCTTCAAGGCTGGGATAAGAATGATGGCTCTGCAAATGATGTGACAACAGATGACTTGCTGGATGTCTACAACAGCTTCGTAGCGGCTCTGAACGCTGACGATGTTAATTTCGAGGCAGCAGCGAAGGCGTTGACGCTCG
The DNA here is from genome assembly GCF_054955055.1 of Paenibacillus sp. J5. Taxonomy (NCBI): domain Bacteria; kingdom Bacillati; phylum Bacillota; class Bacilli; order Caryophanales; family Paenibacillaceae; genus Paenibacillus; species Paenibacillus sp. J5. The sequence continues at coordinate 239,223 of NZ_JBUEDD010000003.1, forward strand.
CATACATTCGCGCTGAGGGTACAGGCAGTGTAAGCAACACGGCAGCATCGTTTAGCGTGTTTGGCAAAAACATTACCTCCCTGCTGCAATGGGAATCCTCGAATACGGATATTGTGATCGATAATACGGCTGAAAACAGAGGCAAGGTAACAATCAAGGCTCCAGCTACTACAACAATCAAAGCCACATTGTCGGGTGTAGTTGTATTTGAGAAGAGTGTAACGCTAGGCAATTCCTATCCATCCAGTGGCGGCTTTGTCGGCGGTGGAATCAGCGCTCCGGCTGACCAGGCTGTTCAGGATCTGAACAATCTGAAGTCCCAGATCGCTAATGCAACAGGCGCCGACAAGGATGCCCTGGTACAGAAGGCTGTCGACACGGCTGTGAAGGCGCTGAATGAGACCCTGCTCTTCAAGGCTTCGAGCAAGGTGACTGTGAGCGAAGGCACTGCGAAGCTGGTATTGAACAAGTCCGATCTGAACGCGCTGACCTCCGGCACGAAGAAGGTAGTGGACAAGCTGAAGGAGATCGCTCCTGGCGCAGAGGCTCAACTGCCTGTACTGGAAGCAACGGTTGATTTTGGTACAGTGACAGCGGCTGGTGCAACGATCGAGCTGTCGGCCGATCTGGTTAAGGAGCTTGCTGCAGTTGGTATTTCTGCGGTCAATACGGTCGTATCTGGCTTTAAGGCGAAGCTGCCAACTGCGAGCGGGTTCGCGAACGGTGTTGGATTTACAGTGAAGAAGAGCGAAGCAGCAACAGATCTGACGACGTTGCCGGTTGCCTCTGATGTATACGATTTTGAATTGAAGCTTGGTGGACAAGTGACTTCTGTACTGCCAGCTCCAATTCAGATTACGGTTCCTGTCAAGAACACAACGGGTCTGGACGCTGATCTGCTGACGCTGGCCAAAATTATCGAGGGCAAACTGCAATTTGTGGGCGGCAAGGTTTCAGGTGGTGTAATCACTGAGACTCGCCATAAGTTCTCGTCCTATGTGGTTGTTGAGAATAAGGTTTCCTTCGGTGATACGTCGAGCGTACAATCCTGGGCAGGACGTCAGATTCAAGTGCTTGCTGCCAAGGGTATCATCAACGGCAAGAAAGACGGCGTATTTGCACCACAGGATAATGTAACTCGTGCAGAATTCGCGAAGATGCTGATCGAAGCGCTGGATCTGGATAGCGAGACAGCAACGAACAAGTTCAGCGATGTGAAGGCTGGCGACTGGTTCGCTCCTTATGTTGCGGCTGCAGCAGAGAAGGGCATTATCAACGGACGCACGGCAACAACATTCGTTCCGAATGCTACAATTACCCGTGCAGAGATGGCTACGATGGTCGCTCGCGCATTGAAAGCAACAGCGGGCTTGAAGGATGTTGAAGATGTGAAGGCTGCTCTGGCTGGTTTCTCCGATGCTTCATCTGTTCATGCTACACTTGAAGCAGGTGTCGCTCTGGCTTCGAGCAAAGAGCTGATCATCGGGTCGAACGGCAAGTTCCGTCCGAACGATACAGCTAATCGTGCTGAGGCAGCAGTCATTATCTATCGCGCATTCAATTACACTGAATAATCCATCTGCCCTTAGCGCCACTCTCCTCTCATGCAGATGCGGGGAGAGTGGTTTCTATTGTCCGCATGTTGTAGAAAAATGGTGAAGCTTGTAGCTTGGTGTCCTTTAATGTAAAGCAGTGTGGAGGGAATTAATGTGTCTAATGAGTTGGATTTGCGCGATTACGTCCGAATCATTCGCAAGAGACTATGGATGATCGTCGCGATCGTCGTCGCGGCCTGTCTCCTGGCAGGCGCCTTTAGTATGTATTTTCAAAAGCCGGTCTATGAGGCCTCTACCAAGATCATCGTCAATCAGACTGCCTCGCAGGCGATGCTGCAGCAGCTTGACCTGAACCAGATCAACTCGAATATTCGGATGATCGATACCTACAAGGAGATCATCAAGACACCGGCTATTCTGGATAAAGTGGTAGAGAGATACCCCCAATTCGGGTTGACCACAGAGCAGCTCGCGGACAAGGTGAAGGTGAGCTCGGTTAATAATACGCAGGTCATGACATTGGCCGTGCAGGATCTCTCCTACAGACAGGCAGCAGAGATCGTCAACGCCGTCTCGCTGATCTTCCAGCAGGAGATTCCAACATTGTTCAATATCGAGAACGTCTCGATCCTCAATGAAGCGAAAGTAGATGCCACACCTGATCCGGTATCTCCGAATATTCCGCTTAATATTGCGATCAGCTTTGTTGTGGCGCTTATGCTGGGCATCGGTGTGTCGTTCCTGCTCGAATTTCTCGATGATACGGTGAAGACGGAGGAGGATGTTCAACGTTACCTTGGGCTGCCGACGCTGGGTGTCATCACACGTATGGATCAGGAAGATATAAAGACCGCAAGCACTAAGGCTTCATCGCAGAGCTACAAGAAGGCAGGTGAATTGGAACGTGTCACGATCGGAAAGTAAAAGCAGGAGTGGACGCAACCTTATCACAATCTTCAACCCGCGTTCCCCTATATCGGAATCGTACCGCACATTGCGCACGAACATTGACTTTTCCTCCATCGACGAGCGGGTGCAGATTATTATGGTAACCTCTGCCGGCCCAGGTGAGGGGAAGTCGACAACCATCAGCAACCTGGCTGTAACCTATGCCCAGACCGAACGGCGAGTCGTGCTGATCGATGCGGACATGAGGCGGCCTACAGCGCATCATACCTTTCAGATGTCTAACCGTCATGGTCTCTCCACGATTCTATCCCAACGGGCCACCTATCAGGAGGTCATTCAAGAAACCGATATTCCCAATCTTCAGATTATTACATCAGGGCCGATTCCTCCGAATCCGGCAGAGATGATGGCCTCCAAGCGCATGAGCGCATTCCTGGAGGAGCTGCGCGGTCAGTTCGATATTATACTCATCGACGCCCCGCCGCTGCTTGCCGTTACTGATCCGCAGATCATTGCCTCCAAGAGCGACGGAGTCATCATGGTCATCGACCACGGCAAGGTGAAGAAGGATGCCGCTATGAAGGCCAAGGCTAATCTCGATAATGTCAATGCCCGCATCCTCGGGGTTGTTATGAATAATGTCAAGCGGAAAAATGGGGACGACGGCTACTATTATTATTACTATGGTCAGGATGACAAAGCATAGCTAGGAGCTGTTATTGCATAGGTTAGGGGGAAGCCATGAACACGAGGTGGAGACTCTCAGTATTGTTTGTCTTGGATATATTCATAATATGGTTTAGCATTCTGATCTCCTATGTACTGCGATTCGATGGTAATATTCCTAGCGAATATTACAACCAAATGGTGGTATATGGAGTGGGCTCTACCCTGCTGTGTGGCGGCAGCCTCTACTACTTCCGGCTATATCACCGGATGTGGAAGTATGCCAGCATCGGAGAGATTATCGCGATCGCCAAGGCGGTGTTGATCGGAGGCCTACTCTCCTGGCTGGCACCCATGGTGCTATTGCAGGAAATGGTGTCGATGGCGATCATGATCCGCACGCTGGAGACGATGTTTATCCTGATGGGCGGCTCGAGGTTCGGCTGGCGGCTGGTGCGATCGAACTGGTTCAATAAGGATGATGGACAGCTAAGGGTAGTCATCGTAGGGGCTGGCGACTGTGGCGTGCTGATCGCCAGGGAGCTCACCAGCCCTGCCTTCACAGATTGGAAGTTGGTCGGCTTCGTGGATGATGCACCGGAGAAGCTGCGGATGCAGATACTGGGTGTCCCTGTGCTCGGCGCGCGGGGAGATATTCAGGCGATTGTGAAAAAGCACAAGGTACATCAGTTTATTATTGCGATGCCTTCCGCGCCTAAGAAGGAGATCTCGGAGATCATCAATATCGCCTTGGCGACAGGCGCCAAAGTGAAGATGATTCCGGCGATCAACGATCTGATCACAGGCAAGGTATCCGTCAAAGCGATCCGGGATGTCGAGGTGGAGGATCTTCTAGGTCGTGATGCGGTCAAGATTGATCTGGATGGCATCGCCAATTATGTGCAGAACAAGGTGGTGCTGGTTACAGGCGCGGGTGGTTCGATCGGCTCGGAGCTGTGCCGACAGATCGCGTCCTTCTCACCGGACAAGCTGCTGCTATTGGGGCATGGGGAGAATAGCATCTACCTGATTGAGATGGAGCTGCGCACCAAGTTCCCATGGCTTGATCTGGAGACAATCATCGCAGATATTCAGGACAGGTCGCGGATGGATGAAGTGTTCAAGCGGTTCCGGCCGCAGGTGGTATTCCATGCCGCGGCGCATAAGCATGTACCTCTAATGGAGCGCAATCCGTCCGAAGCGGTGAAGAATAATGTGTTCGGTACGAAGAATGTAGCGGACTGTGCAGATAAATATGAGACCGAGCGTTTCGTGATGATCTCATCAGATAAGGCGGTTAATCCGACCAGTGTTATGGGAGCTACGAAACGTATCGCGGAGATGTATGTGCAGAGTCTGGATACGATGAGCAAGACGAAATTCGTCGCTGTCCGGTTCGGTAATGTGTTAGGTAGCCGCGGCAGTGTGATTCCACGATTCAGAGAGCAGATCCTGCGCGGCGGGCCGGTGACCGTGACGCATCCGGAGATGATCCGGTACTTCATGACGATCCCGGAGGCGGTACAGTTGGTGATCCAGGCAGGATCATTCGCCAAGGGCGGCGAGATCTTCGTGCTCGATATGGGCAAGCCCGTCAGGATAGTGACCTTGGCAGAGGATCTGATCCGGCTGTCGGGTTATGAGCCTTATACAGAGATTCCAATAGAATTCACAGGCATACGCGAAGGCGAGAAGCTGTTCGAGGAGCTGTTAACCAGCGAGGAGTCAGTGGACGCCACACACCATGACAGAATATACATAGGCAAGCCTGTAGAGATTAACCGGGCTCATCTGGAGCTCGAATTCAAGCGATTGGAAAAGGTCGTCCTGGATGATCAAGGAGCGGTTCGGGATGTGATTGAGAAGCTGGTGCCGATGTATCAGCATGTGTCTTAGGATGTATCACAAGCCGAGCTACCGAGACGAAATGATGAAGGAGTGCACCGGGCATGAAGCGTTGGCAAAAAATATTCATCGTTGTGTTCTCTATCGCACTGGTTCTAGGGATTGGCGGTCTGATTACAGCAAACTACATGATTGATAAGATGTTGGCTTCCTTCTCCAACAGCCTCATGGCCGATATGGAGCGCACGGTCATAACAGACGCCGAGGCATCCCGGCAGCCGGAGACGGCTGATCAGGGCAAGCAGGCGGATGAAGAGGGGGAGAAGGAAGACACAGCTCCTGCGCAGCAGGAGGAGACAGGGCAAGCACCGACAGACCCAAGCAAGCCTGCGACTGCACCAGCAGAGCAGGGCAATGGGACAACCGATAAAGATGATAAGAACGAGACCGACAAGAAGGCTCCTGCTGGATCAGGGAGCGGGAAGAAATACAACCCAGAGGTCTCTGTAGATAAAGCGAAGGAAATCCAGGAAACCGCCACGGTGACTGAGAAGGCAAAGGTGACATCTATCCTGCTGTCGAAGCTCAGTCTGGATGATATGAAGACGCTACAGCAGCTAGCTAGCGGCGGGCTGAGCGTGGATAAGAAGAAGGAAGCCAGAACATTGCTTCTGGAGAAGCTGTCGGAGGATGAGTATAACGAGTTAATAGCAATCGCGAAGAAATACGGCGTGAGCCAGGGGCGTAGTTATGATGAGGTAAAAGATGAGAAGTAGTAAAGGATGATGCTTACAATGCTGCAATATACAACATATAAGAGAATGTTGGATTTTATCTTGTCATTGCTGGCTTTGATTGTGCTTTCCCCTGTCTTCATCATTCTGATTGTACTGATTAAACTGGACTCCAAGGGTCCGGTTTTATTTAAGCAGAAGCGGGTAGGGAAGAACAAGCAGCACTTTAATATATTGAAATTCAGGACGATGCGTACAGATACACCAAGTGATATGCCAACGCATCTACTACAGAATCCTGAGGCCTGCATTACCCGAGTCGGAAAGTTCTTACGTAAGAGCAGTCTGGATGAGCTGCCGCAGATCATCAATATCCTCAAGGGAGAAATGAGCATCGTCGGCCCGCGCCCTGCACTGTGGAACCAATATGATCTGATCGCAGAGCGAGACAAGTACGGTGCGAACGATATTCTGCCGGGCTTGACCGGCTGGGCGCAGGTTAACGGCAGGGATGAGCTGCCGATTGAGGTGAAGGCGCGGTTTGATGGGGAGTATGTGGAACTAAACAACGTAGTTTTTGATATTAGGGTTATTATTTTGACGATAATTAGTGTTAGTAAAAGTGAAGGGGTTCAAGAAGGGAGTAAGAATACTAAGACTGTCTGAAAAAGTGGTGCTTAAATGAGGATATTAATTACAGGAAAAAAAAGTTATGTTGGTCTATCACTAAAAGAGTGGCTAGGTAAAGGCGCATCTGATTTTGTTATTGATTTTATTTCTGTGAGAAATAAAGACTGGAAAAACCATGACTTTACGAAATATGATGTGCTCATTAACACGGCAGCAATAGTACATGCCCACAACAAGAATTACTCCGAGGCAGATTATTTTAATGTTAATAGAGATTTAGCATTAGATATAGCAGGTAAGGCGCAAAAAGCTGGTATTAAACAATATATTTTCTTGAGTACCCTATCCGTTTATGGATTAGATGGTGACTTTAATAGGGATGCAATCATTGATGCTCAAACGCCTTTGAACCCTAAAACAGCATATGGACGTAGCAAATTGGAAGCTGAGATGAAATTACGGAATATCGAAACCCCTGATTTTAAGGTCACTATATTGAGAGTACCCATGATATATGGCCCGAGATGTCCTGGGAATTATACCAGACTTAGAAATTTTGCGCTAAAGCTCCCAGTATTCCCACAGGTACAAAATGAGCGAAGCATGATTTTTATCTACAATTTATGCGAATTTATTAAGCAAATCATATTGAAACAAGAGAGTGGCTTATTTATTCCGCAAGATCAAGAATATGTAAGTACAATTTCATTAATAAAAGAAATAAGAAAAAATCACCATAAGACGGTGTTTGTTTCAGGCTTACTGCGCCCTTTTTTAAATTTTATTCCAAATGGTGTGAAACAAAAGGTTTTTGGCAATCTAATAGTTGATAAGAAAATGTCTGCATATAACAACTTTAAATACTGCATCTACAATTTCGAACAATCTATAACGCTCTGCGAAGAGAATTTAAATTCAGGGGATACACAATGAAAAAAGATATACTCTTTTTATGCCAATATTTTCACCCGGAATATGTATCCTCAGCTACTTTACCTACTCAGTTAGCTGAGGATTTAGCTAAAATGGGGCTAAGTGTAGATGTGGTTTGTGCAAATCCCCAAGAGTATTATGATGGAGAAAAAGTGAAAGCCAAAGAAGTATATAAAGGTATCCGCATCAGCAGAGTAAAGTATGCCAAATTAAATAATAAGAGTAGAGTTGGGAGATTAATAAATTTCTTTTCTTTTTTTCTACCTGTCTTTCTTAGGATTCCATTGTTACTGCAGTACAAATGTATTTTGGTTTATTCTAATCCTCCCATTTTACCGCTTGTTCCGTATGTCATATCAAAATTGACGAAGACAAAATTTATTTTTGTTTCTTTTGATGTGTATCCTGATAATGCTTTAATAATGGGGGCTATAAATAAAGGAAGTCTTCTTGAGAAAATAATGAATCAAATTAATAAACTAGTATATAATTCTGCATCCAAAGTAGTTGTTCTTGGGAATGAGATGAAACAATACATCATTGAAAATAAGAGCTACTCTAGAGAAACTCAAATTGAGGTGATACCTAACTGGTATAATGACGAGTTAATGAGTAAGGATAAATTAATTCATAATGAATTATATAGAAATTATAGAGAAAAATATTCACTTATTGTTTTATACAGTGGGAATATGGGGGTTTGCCAAGACATGGATACCATATTACATTGTATTAATCGATTTAGAAATAATAATGAAATACTCTTTGTGTTTACTGGACATGGAAGTAAGGTCGAGTATATTAAAAAGTTTATATTTGATAATAAGATAGACAATGCTGTTGTGCATGGTTTTTTAACGGGACAAGATTATGTGGATGTATTAAATATATCGGATGTATGCTTAGTGAGTTTAGAAAAAGGGATCGAAGGTATAGGGGTTCCTAGCAAAACATATGGTTATTTAGCCGCGGGTAAACCAGTTATCACTATTATGTCTCAAGATACGGATATCACTAGACAACTTATTGACTATCATGCGGGTGGCAATGTGTCTCAAGGTGATGATAATGAACTTCATAGCATTATAGCTAGATATATGTCGAATAAACCATTAGTTCTGGAGCATGGAGTAAATGCAAGGATGCTTTTTGAGCGTCATTATACCAGAACGATTTGTACCCGGAAATACTATGAACTAATTCGTGAAGTAGTTTATTCATGAGAATTATGGGAGGACTTTATGTTCAAGGGAAAAACACTACTTATTACAGGGGGAACCGGCTCTTTTGGTAATGCCGTTCTCAAGCGATTTTTGGACACGAGTATAAAAGAAATTCGTATATTCTCAAGAGACGAAAAGAAACAAGATGATATGAGAAAGCAATATAAAAATGATAAAATTAAGTTTTATATTGGTGATGTGCGGGACTTAGCCAGTGTGAAAAATGCACTATATGGAGTAGATTATGTATTTCATGCGGCGGCTTTAAAACAAGTGCCTTCGTGTGAATTTTTTCCCATGGAGGCCGTAAAAACTAATATAATTGGCACGGAAAACGTTTTGACGGCATCGATAGAAAGTGGAGTTAGTAAAGTAATATGTCTATCAACAGATAAGGCTGCTTATCCGATTAATGCCATGGGGATATCAAAGGCAATGATGGAAAAGGTTTATATAGCAAAATCAAAAACAATCTCTCCAGACAAAACGCTTATTAGTGGGACAAGATATGGAAATGTAATGGCCTCAAGAGGGTCGGTAATTCCTTTATTTATAGAGCAAATAAAAAAAGGATTACCCTTAACAATTACTGATCCCAATATGACTAGATTTTTAATGAGTCTGGAAGAGGCCGTTGAACTGGTGCTCTTTGGATTCCATAATGCTGAGGCAGGAGATATCATGGTTCAAAAATCGCCAGCCTCAACCATCGGTGATTTAGCTCAGGCTCTACTTGAATTGTTCGGGGTCAAAAATGAAATCAACATAATAGGTACGCGACATGGAGAAAAGTTATTTGAGACGCTACTGACGAGAGAAGAAAAGGTTGTTGCCGAAGATTTTGGGGATTTCTATCGTGTTCCGGCTGATAAGAGAGATCTAAATTATGATAAGTATTTCGTTGAAGGAGATAAAGAGCTTGAAAGTGTAGATGAGTATAACTCACATAATACTTTGAGGCTAAATGTAGAGCAAATCAAGGAAAAGCTGTTACAGTTGGACTATATACAAGGTGAGTTGAAAGGCTGGAATAGGTCGTGAAAATACTTGTAACAGGCTCTCAAGGCTTTGTTGGTAAAAATCTAATTACTGAGCTGAGAAATAAAGGTTTTCAGGAAATTTTTGAAATACACAGAGGAACCGACCTGGAAGATATTCATCAGTATATACAACAATGCGATTTTGTGTATCATCTTGCTGGAGTAAACAGGCCGCGAACAAGTTCGGAATTTTATGAGGGAAATGGTGGTTTTACATCACAACTTATAAACCTATTAAAAGAGTCGGGCAAGAAGACTCCAGTCTTGTACACATCGTCTATACAGGTCGGAAAAGATAATGATTATGGGAATAGCAAAAAAATAGCCGAAGATATTGTAATGAAATACGGAGAGGATACTGGTGCACCTGTTACCGTGTATCGATTGCCTAATATTTTCGGTAAATGGTGCCGCCCCAACTACAATTCTGTTGTAGCTACCTTCTCTTACAATATAGCAAATGGACATGAGATTAGTATTCATGATCCGAATGCGCGGCTCGAACTGGTTTATATAGATGATGTGGTTGAAACTTTTATTAAGGATTTGGATAGGGAGAGCAGTTACTTGGGCGAATTCAATCAAGATCTATCTTATCCTATAACTGTTGGTGAGTTAGCTGAGAAGTTATATTCATTCAAAAATAGTCGCGAGACATTAATGATCCCTTTTTTGGAGAGTAGGTTTGATAAAGCATTGTATGCAACTTACCTTTCCTATCTGAAAGAAGATGATTTTTCATATTCTTTAAATAAGAAAGTTGATAACAGAGGCTGGCTAGCAGAATTTATAAAGTCGGATCGCTTTGGTCAAATCTTCGTATCTAAGACTAAGCCTGGAATAACCAGAGGGAACCATTGGCATCATACTAAAGTTGAAAAGTTTCTTGTCATACAAGGCTCTGCCGTAATAAGATTTAGAAATATTAATTCGGATCAGATCTTAGAATACAGAGTAAGTGGGGAAATACCCGAAGTAGTTGATATACCAGTAGGGTATACTCACTCTATAGAAAATACTGGTACAGAGGAACTCATTACATTATTCTGGGCGTGTGAAATCTTCGACCCTGAAAGACCAGATACATATTGGCTGGAGGTATAAAATGTCTGCTAAAATGAAAGTAATGACGATTGTAGGCACTAGGCCTGAAATCATCAGATTATCCTCGGTTATTAAGGCGTGTGATAAATATTTTGATCATCGTCTAGTCCATACAGGACAGAACTGGGATTATACATTGAATGAGGTCTTCTTCAATGAGTTGGAATTGAGGGAACCGGACTTTTACCTAAATGCTGTTGGTGAACATTTGGGAGAAACAATGGGTAATATCATCTCTAAATCCTATAGCGTTTTTTTAGAAGAAAAACCTGAGGCTATTTTAATATTAGGTGATACCAACTCTGCTCTTTGTGCTATTTCGGCGAAAAGACTAAAGATTCCTATCTTTCATATGGAAGCTGGGAACCGTTGTTTTGATCAGAATGTTCCTGAAGAGATTAATAGAAAAATCGTCGATCATATATCAGATATTAATCTTCCCTATACAGAGCATAGCAGAAGATACTTGTTGTCAGAAGGAATCAGAAAAGAACACATTTTCGTTACTGGTTCACCAATGACAGAGGTGCTAAATCAGTATAAATTACAGATTAATGCTAGTAAAGTACTCGATAGTCTAGAACTTGAAGAAGGTAAATATATTCTTGTGTCGGCTCATAGGGAAGAGAATATTGATGATGAAACAAATTTTCTTTCTTTAATGAATGCAATTAATGAAATTGCAGAACATTATAAATTACCAGTTATATATTCGACACATCCTCGTAGTTGGAAAAAAATTGAGGAAAGGGGATTCAAGTTTCATCCGTTAGTACGACAATTAAAACCGTTCGGATTTTTTGATTATAATAAGTTGCAATTAAATTCATTTTGTACATTATCAGATAGCGGTACATTATCTGAGGAGTCAGCCATTCTAGGGTTCCCTGGTGTACTTATACGTACATCTACAGAAAGGCCCGAGGTTTTAGATAAGGGAACAGTCATCATAGGTGGTATTAAATCAGAAGATATCGTTCGATCTGTATCTTTATGTAGGGATATGTGGGACAATCAGGAGGAAACAATGCTAGCAACAGACTACAAGGATAATAATGTATCTGTTAAAGTAGTTAAAATAATGCAAAGTTATAGTAAAATTATACAGAAGGTGATTTGGGGGAAATAAGTGTGAAAGTTCTACAGATCAATTCTGTTTGTGGGGTCGGCAGTACAGGCAGAATTGTGATGGATATTCATAGTACTCTAGAAAAAAACGGACATGAAAGCTATGTTGCTTATGGAAGAGGGAATTATATAAATCATAAGAATATTGTGAAAATTGGAAATGAGTTAGATACATATCTACATGTAGTAAAAACTCGTATCTTTGATAAGCATGGCTTAGGATCAATAAGAGCGACAAAAAGTTTTATAAAGCAAATAGATAATTTAAACCCTGATATCATTCATTTGCATAATGTTCATGGCTATTACGTTAATATAGAAATATTATTCCAATTCCTAAAAGAGATCAATAAACCGATAGTATGGACATTACATGACTGTTGGCCATTTACAGGGCACTGTGCTTACTTTGATTATGTTGACTGTAATCGTTGGCAGGAAGGGTGCTTTAGTTGCCCGCAGCTTAAAAGTTATCCGTCCAGTATTGTATTCGATAATTCTTTTAATAACTTCGAGTTAAAAAAAAATGTTTTCACATTACCAGAGAAAATAACAATCGTAACACCATCAGTATGGTTGGCAGAATTGGTGAAAAAGTCATTCTTGAAAAAACACTCTATTGAAATAATTAATAATGGTATAAATCTATCAGTTTTCAAACCGACAATTAGTAGTTTTAGGGAATTAAACAAATTGGTTGACAAGTTTATAATACTTGGTGTTGCTAGCGTGTGGGAAAAAAGAAAAGGGTTTGATTATTTTTTGCAATTATCTAAGATGATTCCTGATGGATATATAATTGTTTTAGTTGGATTATCAGAAAACCAGAAACGAGATCTTCCTAGTAATATAATTGGAGTATCAAAAACGAGTAGTGCTGAAGAGCTAGCAGCAATCTATTCTTCTTCAGATGTTTTTTTTAATCCAACACTTGAGGATAACTTTCCTACAACTAATTTGGAAGCACTTGCCTGCGGCGTTCCTATTATCACTTTTAATACTGGAGGAAGCGTAGAAAGCATAAATAGTAAGAATGGTTTTGTTGTGCGAAAAGGAGATATGAGTTCCGTAGTTGATATTTTATTTGACATGAAATGTAATAAAATATCAATTGATAAAGAGTATTGCGTGGAAAGCGCTAGAAAACTGTACGATAGTAAAATTTTTGTGAAGAAGTACGCTGAATTATATGATCGTATTTCGAAGTGAATTTTTAGATGGAAAGGATTTTATATGCTATATAGATCCATGCTAGTGCCAAAGATTTTATTATTATCACTTCTGTTAATATATATTAATTATTTTGAAATAAGTCAAACTTCAAATGTATTCGATGCGATTACGGTATTGATAATTTCGATTTTTTTGTTTATTAGAAACAGGAAAAATATGTTGCTTGTTATTTTGTTTTTATTTATATTTTATTCAAATTACAGTGTCATAATGGGGGAGTATTTTATTGGTGGAAGTTTAGGTGTGCCTTTTACGGAAGTCAAAAATACTAACTATTATGGAATTGCTATTAGAACATTGCTACTATTTATGGCTGTTATTTTTCTATTTCTAAAAGTGGAGAAAGACCAAACTCGAATTATTAATATCATTCCCAAAGACAATTTGTTTATTTTTTATTCACTGATACTTTTCTTAGTCTACATTTTAATATTTCAAGTTGAAAGAAATGGTGATTTTCAATCTTATTCAGTACGTATTACCTCATTATATGAGTATTCAAAGCTCCTATTCTTATTCGCTTTTTACTATCATGGGGGTAGTATGATTAGAAAAGGAGTTTTTATTACAATACTATTTCTTTTTGTTTTACAAGACTTTTATTATGGAGGAAGGATAACGTCACTACAATTAATCATATTACTATGTATAACTTTTTATGGTAATAAATTAACTTTTAAGAAAATTATTTATTATGGTTTCTCGGGAATTTTTTTAATTGGTTTTGTTGGGGCGTACAGAGGAAGTTCTTTGGGAAATATATCTGATTTTTATAGAATAATTAAAACTACATTTAATAATTTCTTTGTTTTTGATACCCCGGTGTTTGCATACTACGCCTCTGCAACACATGTAGCAGCATTTGAAATTGCAGGTGATTATGAGAGATGGAGATCTTTTTGGGAGTTTATAAAGTCCCTTTTCGTTGGATATAGAGATATATATGGAAATGTGACTGCTCTTGTATCTACAAAGTATTTTTCTAGCTTAGGTGGCGGATTCCTGCAAACCCATTTTTATTTTTGGTTTGGATGGCCAGGAGTATTATTAATAGGTGCAATAATCGTTTTAATTTTAAATAATATTCGTACATTAAATTCCGATTTTAAAAAATTATTGTTTGCTTCAATTATCATTAGTGTACCAAGGTGGTTCCTATATTCCCCATCAACATTGTTTCGCGGCTCGATGATTATTTTTATTTTTTTATATTTAACACTGGTATTTGTTAATCATATTACTTCAAAGAAGCGAATAAAGAGTGAGGATATAGTATGAGCAATTTATTTATAGTACATACACCATATCATTTAATGCTAGCAATTGGTATTGTGTTATTTACTGGAAATAATAGTAAAAAAAATACCTTATATCTGGTAAGAGATTTTGATATAAATAGTATAGATATTAATAAAATAAAAACTCTATTTAATAAAGTTATAATTCTTCGTGGTAACACTGACATACAAAACAGCATGAATACGTTTAATAATTTGAGCTTGTACAGGAACAATATATCATTAGTCAAAGAGACTGAGAATCAATCTTCTTTTGAAAGGATATATGTTTTTAATGATAGTTATTTGCTTGTAAAAAAAATTATACAATATATTAGAGAGTCTAGTCAGTCAGAGGTTGTATATGTTGAGGATGGTTCTGCTGCATATAATGGTGGAGTAAAAACGACTAAAATGTATAAATGGAAATGGAAAATAAAAGCTTTGCTTTTCGGCTTAAGGGAGTATGGAGAGCCGGTAACAGTTTTTGGAACGAGTGGCTTTATCAATAGATGTATGGTTCTGTATCCGGAATTGGTGAATTCTAATTTGAAAACAAAAAATATAGAAGTTATACCTTCAAATTGTTTAAGATTGGGAATAGATTTTTTATATAAGAATACTGGTATAAAATCATTTGATAAGAGAAGTGTTTTGATTTTTTTAGATATATATAGTTTTATTCATTTATTTGAAAATCAATACAAAGACATACTACAATTAATTATTAACCATTTAGATGTGCTAAAGTATCCTGTTTATGTTAAGTATCACCCTCGTGAGAGCAACTTTTATATAGATAATATTCTTAAGAGAAATGTTACAGTAATAGATAATAATATACCAAGTGAGGCTTTGATTTCCAATTGCGATGAGGAAACTGTAATTTTTTCAAGTATTTCAACTTGTTTGATAACCGCTCGTAAATTAATGAGCCAAGCAAAATTGATTAGTATTATGAAATTGTTAGATATTAATGATGAGAATCTGTGTGAAGTATTTGAAAATTTGAAAATTGCAATGCCGGAAAATTCAAATGATTTAACTGAAATATTACAAGCTAATTTGAATGTGGAGGAATAACCGTGATCCCTGCAATCTTAGGCGGAAAGCCTGTACGTACAAACCCATTGCCATATGCAAAACAATATATTGATGATAGTGATTGTGAGGCTGTAACCCAGGTATTGAAAAGTGATTTTTTAACAACCGGTCCAACGGCTAAAGAGTTTGAAAATATTTTAGCAGAGTATGTTGGAGCAGAGTATGCTGTAACATTTGCAAATGGCACTGCCGCGCTGCATGCTGCATGTTACGCGGCGGGGATAGAGCCAGGCGATGAAGTGATTACGACACCCATTACGTTTGCTGCTTCGTCAAATTGTGTTTTATATATGGGGGCAACTCCAGTGTTTGCTGATATAGATAAAGATAACTTTAATATCTCTGTAACAGAAATAGAAAAAAAGATAACGAATAAGACGAAAGCCATCATCCCTGTAGATTACACTGGACAAGCCGTGGATATTGACGCCATAAATGATTTGGTTAAAGGTACAAACATTGTGGTTATCGAAGATTCTGCTCATGCTCTAGGTACTAAGTATAAGGGGGCACCTGTTGGTGCTTTGTCAGATATGACAGAATTCAGCTTTCATCCCGTTAAAACAATCACAACTGGCGAGGGTGGAATAATTACCACCAATAATAAAGAATACTACACTAAACTTATAAATTTTAGATCTCACAACATAACTCGAGATATCAGCCAACTGCAAAATAAGGACGGTGGAGGCTGGTACTATGAGCAACTTGGTTTAGGATTCAATTACCGAATAACAGATTTTCAATGCGCATTAGGTATCAGTCAGATGAAGAAGTTGGATTGGTTTATTTCAAGAAGAAAAGAGATTGTCAGTAAATACAATGCGGTTCTTGGAGATTTGCCAGGGGTTATCCTGCAAAAAAATGAAGATTACTCCGACACTTCAAATCACCTATATGTAATTAAACTTGATTTGTCAAAGTTAAAAGTAGGAAGAAAAGAGATATATGAAGCATTGATAGCTGAAAACATAGGTGTACATGTTCATTATATTCCTGTGTACTGGCACCCATACTATCAACAGCTTGGGTATAATAAAGGGCTATGCCCGAATGCTGAAGAATTGTATGAATCTATGCTTACTGTTCCACTGTTCCCAGCTATGTCAGATGAAGATGTTGATGATGTATTAAAAGGATTCTATAAAATAATAAACTACTTCAGAAAGTAGTGGTTATCATGAATATTGTAGCGATTATACAAGCTAGAATGGGCTCGACTAGACTCCCAGGGAAAGTAATGCTAAAAATTCAGGATACAACAATTCTTGAGTACGTGGTGAGACGAGTTCAAGATGCCAATGAAATCAATGGAGTTGTCATAGCTACTACTATAAAGCAGGAAGACGAAGTAATCATTAAAGAGGCTGACCGTCTTGGAGTTCATTCATTCATTGGTTCTGAAGGCGATGTGTTGTCTAGATACTATCACGCGGCTCAAAAATTTAATGCGGATATAATCATTCGGATAACTTCGGATTGCCCTATGATTGATCCAGTGCTATTGGATACCATGGTGAAAGCTTTTAAATCACAGACATGTGACTATTTAAGTAATACTTTATCAAGAACCTACCCGAGAGGGTTGGACTGTGAAGTGTTTAGTTTTGATGCACTTGAAAGGTGTTATTTGGAGGCGCAGAGACCGCATCAAAGAGAGCATGTTACCCCATATATTTATGAAAATCCAGACAGTTTCACAATAAAACATTTTGAAGATCAAGAAAACAACTCCATGTTTAGATGTACTTTGGATACAATAGAAGACTTTGAATTCCTCAAAATTACTATGGAATCTTTAGGCGAACACTACTCTTATAATGAATTAATTCACTTTCTAAAAAGTAACTCAGAAGTTGTAGAAATCAATAAAAAAATTGTACAGAAAGAGTTAGAGGCTTGAAAATCATGAGTATCATTGTGAGTTTTAGAAATGTTACTCTACAAGATTGTAACTTGGTTTTTAATTGGGCCAATGACGAGGAAGTGCGAGAGAATTCTTTCAATACTAATGTGATTCAATATGAGGATCATGTAAACTGGTTTGAGGAAAGACTCATGTCTCCTAATACTCAGCTTAAAATACTTCAAGTGAATGGTCATGATGTAGGCATTGTAAGACTGGAAAGAATGAATGAAACCTCAATATTGATTAATTATAGCATTGATAAAAATCATCGTGGTAAAGGCTATGCAACTACCCTTTTAAGGATGATTAAGACTGAATATTATCCCTTAAATTTAATTGGAAAGGTCAAAGCGCACAATATCGGATCAATCAAAGCATTCCAAAAAGCAGACTATTCACTCAAGCAATCAGGCGAAATTATTGAGTTTCATTCAACCAGTAGTATTGAGGAAGGATAAGGATGTATATGAAAAACGAAGGTGTATTTATTATTGCTGAAGTTTCAGCTAATCATGGTCAAGATATCCAAATAGCAAAGGAAACGATCAGAGCATCCAAACAAGCAGGGGCGGACGCTGTCAAAATTCAGACTTATACTCCTGATACTATAACTTTAAACTGTGAAACTGAGTATTTTCAAATTAAACAGGGGACAATATGGGACGGCACAACACTTTATAAGTTGTATCAGGAAGCTTATACTCCTTGGGAATGGCATGAGGAACTATTTGAATATGCTAAGGAAATAGGAATTACACTATTTTCTTCACCATTTGATCATACAGCAGTTGATCTGCTTGAATCACTTAATACTCCAATGTATAAAATTGCATCATTTGAAATAACAGATATACCCCTTATACGATATGTAGCTTCAAAAGGTAAGCCTGTTATTATCTCGACGGGGATTGCAGAGCTAGGGGAAATAAAGGAAGCAGTTGACGCCTGTAAAATTGAAGGGAATGAGGACATTACTCTTTTAAAGTGTACAAGTTCCTACCCTGCACCTTACGAGGAAATGAATCTAATAACGATTCCTAATCTAAGAGATACATTTGGAGTGAGAGTAGGATTGTCTGATCATTCCTTAGGAAGCACAGTAGCTTTAGGAGCAGTAGCTTTAGGAGCAAAGGTAATCGAAAAACATGTAATATTGGATAGAAAGATCGGTGGTCCAGATGCCGAGTTCTCAATGGAAATTGAAGAATTTAGACAGATGGTAGAAGAGATCAGAAAGCTTGAACGAGCATTGGGAAAGGTATGTTACGACCTGAATGAAAAAACCAAAAAGAATCGTAATTTTGCAAGATCATTGTTTTTTAGCGAGGATGTGAAACTGGGAGAAGTTATTACAGAGGTTAATCTGAGATCTGTTAGACCAGGTCATGGTTTGCATCCAAGATATTATTCACATATTCTAGGTAAAAGGGCAACTAGAGATATTGAAAAAGGAACACCGGCAGAGTGGGGACTTTTCAATTGAAGACGATCGTATTTCGAGTGTTAGGGGGACAGAATATTGGTTATGGTCATTTCTTTAGAACCTATTCACTTGCAAAAGCATTTAAAAGAAATGCCCCTACTTTGAAAGTAATATTTATTATAAATGATCAACTTTCTGAAATGGTAAGTCAATCTGGATTTTATTATTATGTGAGTCCGTCTTTTTCTTCGGATATTCCATTACTCGTGGAGCTTAAACCTGCTCTAGTAATACTAGATTCGTATATAGCGAATAATAATTACTTACAAGAGATAAAAAAACACTCTAACTTAATGCTTATTGATGATAATAATGATATATATGATTATTCATTAGCAAATATAATTCTTAACGGCAATGTATATGCTCACACATTGCAATACGGATTAAGCTCTGATTGTCTTGCTTTGTTAGGAGCAGAGTATTTGCTTATGAAGGAAGAATACTGGGAAAATGAGTACAGAGAAGAAGCGCCAAAACAAGGGGTTCTAATTACTACTGGTGGAACTGATTCATATGAAATCTCATTGAAATTAGCTAGCAGCTTGAAAGATGATAAGATACCTATATCTATAATTATAGGACCGGGCTACAATGAAGAACTTGTATACGCATTACAAACATTACAAGACCAGTACATTAACTTGATTTATAGACCTAGCAGTTTGAAGCAGTACATTCAATCCTCTCAATGTGTTGTGACTGCTGCGGGGAGCACTGTGTACGAGGTTCTCTCCCAAGGAACAATGCCTATAGTTTTTAGCATGGCTGATAATCAAGATAGAATATATAACTACTGCTTTAAGCAAGGTTTGGCTTGTATAGGTAAGTATCCTAATTTAAATTGCCAATTGCTTAAAAACTATTTAAAGCAGAAATGCTTCACACCTCAAGATTCTAATAATGCTCTGGTTATTGATGGTCAAGGTGCTAACAGGGCAGCAAATAAAATTCTGAAACATCTCAGCACCTTACTAGAGTGTTAGGATCATTACAGGAGCAACAATGTCGAAAAAAATTCTAAATACAGCCATTCTGATAACAATTGTAACTTTCTTAAGCAAATTAACAGGCTTTCTAAGGGATGTAGTTTTGGCCGCAACTTATGGAACGACAGTATACTCAGATACATTTCTGATGGCTCAATCTATTATTAATGTAATTACTGGACTTGTGTTAGCAGCATTGGGTACAACTTTTATTCCAGTAATGTCTGATTATATTCTTCATAAAACAAAGCAGGAAACAAATAAGTTCCTTAATGTGGTTTATACTATAACAATTAGTTTGACAATTGTAATTAGCGTTCTTGGTTTTCTCTTTGCAGAAAATCTAGTCACAATATTTGCTCCTAATTTTACAGAAGAAGCATTAGCACTCACAGTGAAGCTAACAAAAATTATGCTTCCAATCATTATGTTAAGTGCAATTGTAACGTTAAGCAGTGCTAAACTACAGAATCATGGAAGCTTTGTGATTCCGGCATCTATTGGTTTTCCTTTGAATTTTGTATTAATCATCTCCATGCTTTATATTACCGACCACTTTGGCGTTGAAGGATTAGCATTTTCTCTTGTTGCCGCGACGTTAGGGCAAGTTTTTTTACTATATCCATTCTCAAGAAAACTAGGTTATAAATTTAAGCTTGACTATGATTTCAAGGAGGAAGGGCTACGCCGTATTGGATTGTTAATAGTGCCTATTATGATTGGATCAGGGATTCAACAAATAAATACAATGGTTGATCGAATTATGGCTTCAGGGTTACCTGAAGGGAGTATAGCAGCTTTAAATTTTTCTAACCGTTTGAGTGTATTTATTATCGGATTGTTGTCAGCAGCTATAGCATCCATATTCTACACTTCAATGTCTAATTACTTTTCTGCGGGAAAAGATGAATTGTTCAAAAGATTACTTAGAAATACTATTAATGTATCAGTTCTGGTGACGATTCCCGCTTCAGTTGGTTTTATAATTCTTCGATTACCGATAGTGCAATTAGTTTTTGAGAGAGGAATGTTTGACCGCTCAGCAAGTGAGATAACAGCTATAGCTTTGCTGTTTTATACAATAGGTCTGGCTGGGTTTTTGTTGCGCGATGTTATAAGTAGAGCTTTTTATGCAATCAAAGATACCAAAACGGCAATGATTAATGGATCTATTGCGGTCATCTTAAATATTGTTCTCTCCATTCTGTTAGTTCCTTACATGGGCATTGGTGGTTTAGCGCTGGGAACATCAATCTCTGCTACTGTAGGAACCTTGTTACTTATGTATAATTTGCGTAAGAAAATAGGAGATTTTGGTCTCTCCAATATTAAAATCACCTTTTTGAAGGTAAGCTCCGCCAGTCTCGTTATGGGGGTTGCAGTTCATTTCTGCTATGAGTTCTTTTATGCTACCTTATCATCTAATTTGATTTCTGTTCTTGTAAGCATTATTGTTGGATTATTATTTTATTCTACTCTGATTTTCTTATTTAAAGTCGAAGAGGTTAATTTGTTGAAGCAAATGGTAAGAAATCGGATGAGACTATTTTCTAAATAAATGGAGGCCATCCCATGCTAGTCCGCAAAGCCATCATCCCGGCCGCTGGTCTGGGCACGCGCTTTTTGCCTGCGACCAAGGCGCAGCCGAAGGAAATGCTGCCGATCGTAGATAAGCCTACGCTGCAATACATTATTGAGGAAGCGGTGGATTCCGGAATCGAGGAGATTCTGGTCATTACCGGCAGGAACAAGAAGTCGATCGAGGATCACTTTGATAAGTCCGTGGAGCTGGAACTGGAGCTGGAGTCCAAGGGCAAGCTGGATCTGCTCGAGGAGGTTCGCAAAATCTCCAATATGGTGAACATTCACTATATCCGACAGAAGGAGCCGCGCGGCCTGGGGCATGCGATCCATTGCGCCAAGAGCTTCATCGGGCAGGAGCCGTTCGCGGTGCTGCTCGGCGATGATATTGTCTACTCGGACAAGCCCTGCCTCAAGCAGATGATCGAGGTGTACGAGGAGTACAAGACGACGGTGCTCGGTGTGCAGGAGGTGCCGCTACAGGATGTGAGCAAGTATGGCGTGGTGGAAGGCAAGCATATTGAGGATCGGGTGTATAAAGTAAGGAATCTGATCGAGAAGCCGCAGGTGGAGGAGGCCCCGTCGAATATTGCGATTCTGGGTCGCTATATCATCAATCCCGCGATCTTTGAGATTCTGGAGCATACAGCACCCGGCAAGGGGGATGAGATCCAGCTTACGGATGCGCTCAGGGAGCTGGCGCAGAAGGAAGCGATGTACGCGTATAAATTTGAGGGACAGCGCTACGATGTAGGGGACAAGCAAGGCTTCCTGCAGGCTACAGTGGAGTTCGCGCTGCGCCGCGGCGACTTGCGAGATGAATTTTTGAATTATCTGCTCGCATTGACAGATAAGGAACGGAATCGGATTGGGTAATTCACCCAAAACTGCAACAATGCCGACGCCATATGCGTCTAAGCTAGAGTAACCAATATTAGGAGGGTGACTATGAATCAACCATCCCCTAGAGTGAAGCGCACTAGGCCATCCTGGAGGCTATGGGGCGCGTCAATTATCGTATGCCTGGGCATTGTAGCGGGCGGCCTGTATTGGAGCGGAAGCCTTCCCTTCAGTCAGACGAGCGCCCCAGAGGCTGCGGACTCGGATGCGCATCGTAACGAGCAGACGGGCGACATCGCCCGTACCGAACCGGAAGCCGAAGTCGATACGCCACCCGATGGTACAGTGGACAGCACGAGCACTAACGTCGGAAGCAGCCGCTCGGCAGATGGAAGCTCCGATTCTGATCCTGCCGCGACTGACGATGGAGTGACTGCCTCAGGCAGTGAAGCGGACAAGGCTTCGGCCATTGGGGAGAGCGGGGAGGATAACATGTCCTCGTCACCGGATCAGGCCACGAAGGAGCCGGGCGGCGCGGCAACGAACCTGGAGGATGCCGATCCAGATAGCGTGCCGAGCGAGCAGGAGCAGCAGGCGACCATCTCGGCGCATTATAAGAAGCTGTCTGCGCTCAAGTCCAGATGCAAGTCCAGTGTCAGCTCCTTGCTTGGACAAGCGAAGCAGAGCATCGAGCAGGCGCAGCAGGATGGCGATGAGGCAGCGGCAGGTCAGGCGAAGAAGCAGTTGTTGGCCTCGGTGATCGATGCGGAGGGAAGCTGCAAGAGTGATTTTGATCAGATTGTAGCGGACGCCTCGGGAGATTTTGCCAAGCAGGGCATCTCGACTGATGTGATCAAGGGCTGGAAGCAGGAGTACAATGAAACCCGGCAGGAGAGCTACAATAAGGCGATGGAGCAATTACAGTCCATGATCAATTAATGCCCGATTATGCTACGAATTGACGCGAAGCTGTGTTGTCCCATTGTGGATCGCGATAGGCGTACTTATTGAATACGAAATGAGGGATTCGATGCATTCTATGAAATTCAAGGTGTTGGCGGTTCTTATTGTATTGATGATGACATTGTCTAGCGTAGCGTCCGCTGCGGCAGCTCATACGGTAAGCGCGAAGTCTGCTGAGGTACAACTGGTATTTGACGGGCAGACATTGAAGATGCCAGAGGGACAATATGTATTTGTAGTGAAGGGAACGACATATGTTCCGGTACGATTCGTATCGTATGCCTTGCAGAAGAATGTGGATTGGGACAATGCGAGCTCTACGGTCTCAGTAAGCAGCCCGACGGACGAGCAACTGAAGAATCTGCAGAGCTACCTGAAATCTATGGTGACCAAAAGTGGCGAGAGGGCATCCGAGGTGGGCGTATCCAAGAAGCTGACGGAGAAGTCGGCCACGTTCGTCTTTGACGGCAAGGTAGCCAAGCTGCCCGCTGGACAAGCGGCATACATTCTGAATGGCTCGCTCTATGTGCCTGTTCGCTTCATGTCGGAGTCCTCCGGTGTGAAGATTACATGGAACCAACAGAGCAAGCAGATTACGGCGACCACTCCGGCGACCACAGACGGTAAAACGCCTAGCGGTGGTGGTGTGACGACTCCGCTTGATCCATCTACAGGCTCCAGCAGTGGAGGCGGCACCACGCCTGTTACCAGTGGAGGCTCCAGCGGCGGAGCAGGTGGCGGCGGAGGTGCTGGTGGTGGCGGTGGCGGTAGCACCCCGACCAAGCCAAGTTACGAGTCGATCACATCAAGCACGAAGAGCAAACTGGAGGCGCTGGAGGAAACGTGTGAACAGACGATGATGGCGATTGCCGGAGACTACATCGCTGGCAAGCTGACTAAAGCACAGGCCAAGACAAAGGGCAACGAGAAGCTGGCGGAGTGCAAGGCCAAGTTCGACAATATCGTCAGCGATGCGGAGCAGCAGTTGAAAAGCAATGGCTATAGCACGGCAGTGATTCAGGAATATCGGGACACGTTCAATAAGAAGGTAGAGGATGGGCTGGCCGTTCTTGAGGGGATGATAGGTTAACCCTGAGAAATGAGCGAGACGAATAGCATTCAGGCTCCCGCGGTACATGTAGGTGTACTCGCGGGGGCTTTTTTTCGTTGTGTTGACGGCTCTGAAGTCTAGGAATTTTTTACCTCTGCATGATATACTAGTTAGGCTATAGTGCTTTTATACTATATTTAACGGTAGATGGATGATAAGCGAGAATAAGGGAGAGGGATAGCGTTGCAGAGTATACAAAGATGGGCAGCGACGGCAACACTTGCATTGGCATTGATGGCGGGTAATGTGCCGGCACTAGTGTCTGTGGCACCGATGTCGGCAGCGTCAATCGGTTCGGATGTGCAGGGTCACTGGGCAGAGAAGGCGTTAATGGAGTGGCTGGACAAGGGCTGGATTAGCGGGTACGGGGACGGCATGGTGAGACCGAACCAACCGGTGACGCGGGCGGAGCTGGCGGCGATGATCAATAAGGCATTCGGGCTTCAGGGAAGCGGGAAGCAGGCGGAGTTCAGCGATCTGCCCGCCGGGCATTGGGCACGGAATGCAATCAGCACTGCGCTGGAGCAGGGATATATGAAGGGCACAGGTGACAACAAGGTGTCCCCGAATCGTCCTGCGGCACGGCAGGAGGCGGCCGTGATGCTGGCCGCGCTGGTGCGTGGAGAGCCTGGGGCGGAGTCAGTGTCAGCAGACACGAAGACGGAGACGGATGCGACAAGCCCTAAGACGGAGGCGGGCGTCACTGCTGAAGCTACAGCGGCTGCAGGAACTACAGGAGCTGCAGGGGCTGGCACTGCGACGACCGCGGATGCGGCCAGCTCGGAGGGAGCGTCCTCCACAAGCATGGCAGAGGCGGCTGAGGCTGCCCCGATCCTGGAGCCGCCTGCCTTCAAGGATGCGGAGCAGCTCGCGAGCTGGAGCCGGGAGGCGGTCGCACTGCTGGTGAGCAAGGGGATCATGAAGGGCGACCCGGCAGGCAACTTCCGACCGCTGGCCTCGCTGACTCGCGCCGAGGCGGTGGTGGCGATCGGGAATGCGCTGGCGGTGCGCCAGGATAGCGGCAATGCTGTGGCGCTATGGACGATCGATCAGCCGGGTGTATATGGCGGTACGGCGGCAGGGAACAAGGTGAGCGGAGACATCGCGATCCGCGCGGCAGGCGTGACGCTGCAGCATGTGCAGGTGACGGGCAAGCTGCTGATCGGCCCGGAGGTAGGCGAGGGTGATGTGACGCTGAAGGGCGTGACGGTAAGCGGTGTCACAACGATTGAGGGCGGCGGAGTGAATTCGGTGCATGTGCAAGATTCAACGCTGGGTACGGTCGTGGTGAACAAGGCAGGCAGTGCGGTGCGCTTGGCTGCTGCGGGAACGACGCGCGTCGAGCAACTGCGGGTGCAGTCGCCAGCGCGAATCGAGGGACTGGAGACAGCGACAGGCGGCATTCGCTCGATCGAGGTTGCGCCGCAGTTCCCTGCGGGCGGAGAGCTGGAGCTGAGCCGACATGCGGGCAAGCTGCGGATACGAGCCGCGGGCGTACAGCTAAGTGCGCGCGGAGCGACGATCGGGCAGATGATCGTGGACGCGGAAGCGAAGGACGGAACGTTCAAGCTGGACAAGGGGTCACGAATCGAGAGCCTGGAGCTGAACGCGAAGTCGTCGTTCAGCGGCGACGGCAAGATCGATAAGGCGAAGCTGAGCAAGGCGGCGGAGAGTACAACCTTCGCGGTGAAGCCAGGACGGGTGGAGCGTGAGAGCGGCCTTGGCGGAGGCGGGTTCGGAGGCGGTGGAGGCGGCGGGGGCGGAGCGCCAGGCAATGGGCCGGGTTCTGGCACCGAGACGCGAAGCGCGCTGTTGAGCTCGCTGGCGGTCGAGGGCTACACGCTGCATCGACTGTCTGATCAGTGGGGGCCGATTGTCGGCACGGGCTTCTCCAGTGAGGTGCAGAAATATAAGCTGCGGGTGAAGGAGAGCGATCGCAGCAAGAAGCTGAAGCTTAGCTTCGCACCCGCTGAGTCCGGGGCGACAGCCAAGGTGACTATATTCCGTCCGTTAGAGGAGGAGCAGAGCTTCTCGGGAGCCGCGGCATATAGTATGGACATCCAGTTGGTGCCGAATGAGGATGTGCAGGTGGATGTGGTCGTACAGACAGGAACGGTCACGAAGAAGTATCAGGTGTGGGTGCACAATACGGATATGCAGCACGGTACCTCCATAAAAACTTATCCTGATGTGAATGTGGACGATGGGAGTATCAGGGGAGAATATCAATCGCTCCGAACCAGCGTCGTCGATGCAGGGGACGAGCTGCGCGTTACCTATGCGGGACGTGAGCTGTATGTGTGCAAGGACGAGAACTATTCCTTATTATATTGCGACATGAGCATCTATCAAAAGCAGGTGCTGCCCGCGGAGAAGCTGCAGTTGGAATTCCAACTGACGAAATATAACGGGGAAATAGAGCGCTACACGTATGACTACAATGGCACCAAGCTGCCCTATATCGAATCGACTACGGATCTGTCGGCAAGGCAACTGACGAAGGATGAGCTGGAGCAGATTACCCTTGAGTACGGGGAACAAGCTGGAGCATTCCACTATGGATATAAGCTGGGATGGAGCACCCAAGCCTTGAAGGATGTGCCGCCTGGGGCAGCCTACTATGATGTCATCGAACGTACAGCGTATGGAACTGCTCCAGCGGTGTACGGTATGCGGGCGGAGGATGCGAAGGGGAAGGGTTTTACATTAAGGCCCATCGGTCAGGACTATTACCAGCCGTATTCACTCTCGGAAGAGGGCTCTCGCCTTATCTATGACCAGCAGTTATATATTGTCTTCTATGATGAACAGGGTAATCCGCTGGCATACATGGTGCAACTGGTTCCATACGATCAGGAGCATGTGCTGGCAGGAATCGCACTGGGCAATACGAAGCCGGGTTCAGATTATAAGGATTATCTGGATGCGAGTCTGTCCCAGCTAGCGATTGACGGGGTGAGCTTCTATAATGAGATGGGTTGGACGCAGGAATTCCATCCGAATCACTATCTATATGTGCTCTTGCAGGAGGAGGCAGACCAATTGCTGGGGGCTACTGTTCGTGTAGCAGCCCGTTCTCCCCACGCGAAGCTTCGCTATCAAGTACATTATGAAGGTCAGACATTGCCAGAGGAATGGCAGCAGGTGACAGGTAATACGATCACTTTGCCGCAAAACCGTGAGATTGTCTCGCTTACAGTGGTCTCGCAGGTCGATATATACACGGCGTCTTATACGATCATGGTGGAGGGAACCTCCGGTTACTGGTCGGGCATGTTGAATGTGAACTATTATCCGCACGAAGGCCAGAATAAAATGACGTATCTGTTCAGTTATATGTTCGATTACCAGGACGGGGATGTGCGTCGCATCTATAAGAATAAAGAGGATACAGAAGCGGTTATGCAGTGCGTCGGCTACTGTACGTTGCCAGAGGAAATGCTGAATGTAGGCGGTAAAGGTAAGTTCTATCATGCCCTCGTGCGATCTGGGCAGGAGGGGGAGAAGAAGCGGTTCACCTATGATCTGACCCGGATTGCACCGCTGAATATAACGAAGGAGCTGCCTGTGAAACGGCTGACAGTTGCCGAGCTGGAGCAGCGGGGTTTGCCAGGTGGATTCACCTTCTATGGCTGGGAGTTTGAATGGAATCTCTCGACTCTGGAGCCAGCGCTTGCTGGCCGAGCGGCCTATTATTCCAGCACGATCATTCCGGTCTATATAGAGGGTGCTCCCCCAAGCACGCTCGTGCGCCAAGCCGCCGGGGTCACCAAGCCGATCCTCAATGGAATGTTGTCGGACTCGATGCTGGTATGGGCGATGGGGTCTAGAACCTACGATCAGTATATCTATGTCACCCTGTATGATCATACAGGGGAGCCGATCGGCTGTATCATTCAGCGTCAGAACTATGATCCAGCCTTCGCTTACTACAAGGAGGCCCCACAGCCAGGCGGGGGGAACCCAGGCGGAGAGCCGTTCCCGGGCCCAGGAGAGCCGGTCATGAGATGATGAGCATCAAGCTATATAGAAGATTCACAGCATAATGAGGGGGCCGGTTAGTTGATCGGCTATTCCGTGCTCAGCGACGGTCTGAGTGCCGATCAATCGTGAACAACTAAGGGCAACAGGGGGATACAGGTCGGAATTCCCCTGTTGCCCCTCTATCTTTTCTCCTGACTATCGGTGGATGAGGTGCTACCTTATTCCCAATTTGCGAGAATTGTGATCCAGGTTTCAAACTTTGTTAAGCGCCGTGTGGTATAATCGAACGTATGATTCGTTTTTTTATATTGCTAACAGGCGGTGGAACGATATGAAACTATCCAAGGCGAGCATGGTTATCGGCGGATTTCTTGTGCTGCTTGTATCGGTTTGGATTGCCATTCAGATGACCTCGACCAGGCCCTCTGTGGAGAAGACGACAGGCTCGGACTTCGTGTCGGCTGGAGATGATGAGGCGGTGTACCTGCTGGACAAGCTGCCTTTTGACCAGGAGGAGGTAAGGGCGATCTCGGTGCAGCCGCCGGATTCCGAGGCAGAGATTGAGGTGCCCGATACGCGCAGATATGTGATTCTGCAAAATCTGGCCTGGCTGAATATGAGGGCGGCTGCAGCGCAGGGGGTTCCCACACCTGCCGGGAAGGAAGAGGCCAAGCTGCGGTTTCAGGTGAAGAATGAGACCTATGAGCTTCCCTATGATCTGGGCAGCAACACCATTGAAGCGGATGGACGGGCTTATTATGCAGATGATCAGGTATATCTGTTAGTGAATGAGCTATTGAGGCCAGATAGCCAGTTGGCAGAGCTGGAGAACCTGCTGGAGCAGGCACGCGCAGAGCTGGAGCAGGAAGAGCCGAATATTGACGAGGCTGTGCGCTATGAAGCTGCCAGGCTGCTCGTAGATGGTAAAGACTATGAGGGATGGCGCAAGGAACTGGAGCAGGCGAAGCCTCTATCTCAGACACCGTTCTATTCGGACGAGTATGGCAAGGTGCAATACATGCGTCATTATGAGAAGGGCGTCTATGAGCAGAGCAACCTGATTATTTTTATGAGTGGGGAGCATCGTACTAAGGATGACGTCTATCCGGGGCTAACCAGGCAGCAGGTGCTTGATCGTCTGGGCAAGCCCAATCTGCAGACGGAGACCCTATGGAGTTATATGACAGGAGAGAATCTGAATTTCTTCCTGTACTTCAATGAAGATCAGTTGTCGTGCATTGCGCTCAGGCAGCCAAACTGACGCAAGGGAGGAGCAAGCAGTGATTCGGATCGGATTGACCGGCTGGGGCGACCACGTATCGCTGTATCCCGACAGGGAGGCGGCTGCCAACAAGCTGAAGACCTACAGCGAATGGTTCGAGACGGTCGAAGTGGATAGCATGTTCTATGCGGTGCAGCCGCAAAAGAATATGCAGAAATGGACAGAGGAGACGCCTGACTCGTTCCGCTTCCTGGTTAAGGCGTATCAGGGCATGACCGGGCATTCCAGAGGCAAGCTTCCCTTCGACTCGGAGGAGGCCATGTATACGGCGTTCCATGCGTCGCTGCAGCCGATGCAGGAGGCAGGCAAGCTGGAGGCGGTGCTGTTCCAGTTCCCGCCGTGGTTCGATTGCAAGCGGGAGCATGTAGGCATCCTGCGCGAGGCCAAGCGGCGAATGGGCGATGTGCCGTGTGCGCTGGAATTCCGGCATCGCAGTTGGTTCGAGCCGCAGATGCGGCAGCGCACTCTTCACTTCATGCGTGAAGAAGGCTGGATACATAGCTTGTGCGATGAGCCACAGGTGGGTGCAGGGTGCGTGCCGATCGTGGAGGAGGTTACGCATAGCGAGCTGACGGTGGTGCGGCTGCATGGCCGCAATGAGAAGGGCTGGCAATCATCGGGTCAGCCGAACTGGCGCGAGGTGCGTTATCTGTACCGCTACAGCGAGGCGGAGCTGCTGGAGTGGGCGGAACGCCTGCAGCGGCTTGCGCAGCAGACGGCTCGTCTGTGTGTCATCTTCAACAATAACTCCGGTGGAGATGCAGCGGATAATGGCAAGCAGATGCTCGCGCTGCTGGGGAAGGTGCCGCCGCGCGGCACCTTCGCTCCCGTGCTCCCCGGACAAGAGAAGCCGGAGCAACTGGAGTTGTTCTAGCATCGGGTCTGCAACCCGGTATATAACGCGGGCTACCGAAAGCTCCTGTTGCGGGTCGCCCCTGTTTGAAGACTCGGGGCTCTGTGTTAGGTTTGTCTGATTATAGTGCTCTTGGCAATTGATGATGCTATACTGGAGGCACAATAAAGCGGCCTTAGTCCTGTGGATCAGGAGTAAGGCCGCTTATTAACGTTGATCTAGTGCTTCTGAGTTATTGACCGGGATCATTCAACTCCCTCAGCGGACTCGAGATCAAAGCCGATAGACTGTGCAATGACCTTGGCTATGTCCGTATTATCAATCACTCCGAAGAGCTTCGAGGAACCGGGACCATAAGCATAGACGGGTACATCAACTCCAGTATGGTAGAGGGTGATCCATATAATACCGGCCCGGTCACTAATGATCTGATTCAGGGTTGCCTCATAATAATGGCTTTCCTCAATTGCTCTGATTTCGTCATCATTCAGTTCCACCTGAGCATACTCGTGCACAACCTCTTTCAGGTCCTGGCCTTGCCGTTTCCAATAGTTGATCATTGCCGCACCGGAGGCTTTGACATGATGAAGAAGGTCAATAGAGTATGAGCTGTCCACATTGCCTACTGTCATTCCCCCGGTATCGTGGTCACCAGCTATAATTAGCAAGGTATCGCCGTTCTCCTTCGCGAATTCCAATGCGCTTTTCACAGCCCGCTCGAAGGCTTCAATTTCCCGCATTGCCCATGCCGCATCATTCACATGGCCGGCATAATCAATTTGACTCCCCTCGACTAATAAAAAGAAGCCGTTCTTATTGGGAGCCAGTACCTCGAGCGCCTTGTTCGTCATTTCTTCCAGACTGGGTTCGGTCATAGCATCTCTATCGATTTCTGGAGTCATGCTCTCTCCTGCAAACAGTCCGAATAGTTTATCATGATTGGCTTCGAGCAACTGATCGCGGTTTTCTAGATAGAGATAGCCCAACTCCTCTGCTCTCTTCTTATCCTCCGGTGAATATAGATTCTTACCTCCTCCTAATAACACATCTACCTTCCCAATCAGTTGAGCGGCAATTTCCAGTTCCTGAACCCTCGAGTTAGCATGCGAAGAGAATGCCCCCGGAGTCGCATGGCTGAGCGTCGATGTGACGACCATTCCGGTGGCCTTGTTCGCCTCTATGGCGCCCTCAAGGACAGTCTTCAGAGCCTTGCCGTCCGCTGTCATACTGATCGCGCCGTTCTGCACTTTGTTTCCTGTCGCCATAGCGGAAGCGGCAGCAGCCGAATCGGTAATGAAATGATCCAATGATCGCGTCTTGGCCATACCTACTAGGATTTCATCGAGGGTGCTTGCTTGCCCGCCAATATAGTTTCGGTAATTTGTTGCATACGCGGCAGAGAAACCGTCGGGAACCATAACGATAACATTTTTGACTCGGCTGTCTTTGGATGCTCCATCCCCACATGCTGCAGTCATCAGTACAAGCAGCGCAACCATCATTACATTTACAGATTTAAAGCCCCGTCTCATCTACACATTCTCTCCTGTCATTCTGAAAGATAAGAGCAGATCGCATGTTTACGCTATCTATTCTTTCTTGTCCCATTCTACTTATCGGATCGCTAGATTAATCGGTTATTTTTGTTTGATGTGCGGCTGAAGTGTGTGCTGAGCCGACTATTTGTGCAAGTTTCCCTGAGATAGCATCAATGATGGCTGATTATTCGTTTCTAATATTTGATACGATGAATGCACAGCCGTACCTGACAGTATTGGAATTGCCGCTGCACAGCGTCATCGAGCAATAAAGTTTGCCTATCTACAAGCTCAAGGGGGACATATGAAGGACGGATATTATCTCTCGACTTACCTGGAAATCGATCGTTTGCGGCATTTATTGAAATCATCTGCTCGCCATGATCATAATCTGTCGTTATTCAAAAAAACCGGTGACCAGGTGGAACTAATTCGTTACTGGGAGTTAGAGCGAATCACAGGTGTGAAAAATCATAATATAGCCTTTTACAGTCAGGAACAAGCCAGAGACTTTATTAATGAATTGCTGCAGCCGCTGCATTTGTCGTTGGCAGACATCAATGAAATTTGGGGAACACCGGGCCTTCAAACGCATGATGACTATCATTCCATTCATGATTTCCCAGATTATAGCTATCACAATATTGCGCATCTCTTCTCGGCAATCATGTTGGATTCGGAGAAGTTTTATCACTCGACTATACTCGCTCTGGCATTGGATGCAGGACCTGACATACTCTTAGACCACAATTCCCGTAAAAAAATCCAATTTGCCGGCTGCTTCGTCCGCGAAGGTCATATGGAGCTGTTTCCTGTGGAATCGCCGGGCTGTATGTGGTTTTGGGTGGCGCAGCATTATAGGATGAGGGAAGGCACCTTGATGGCTCTCGCGTCGGCTTGCCAGAGCGAGTCCGATATGGATATGCCACCGGAGATTCCAATGAGTGGCTGGGGGTTCAATCAGTGGATGCGGAGTCATCTGAAACACTATATTGATGCTGTTGAAGACCTCGCATCGCAACAGTCAGACCCATCCTGCTCGGACGCAGACCCGAATTTCTCAGATCATGAACGTAAAATGAGTATGGTGATGAAGAAGGTCCAGCAACGATCACTTGAGATGGTTGATGAGACGATTGAAGGTGCAATAGAGCGCTATAACATTCACCCTCAAGATACGTATGTGGCGATGTCGGGCGGATACGCGCTTAATTGTCCGACCAACAGCCACATCATGGGCAAGTTCGGATTCAAAGGATTGATTGCGCCGCCATGTGTAAATGACGGAGGCATATCGCTTGGTATAGGGTTATACGCTTTCTATAAGAAACACAAAGGGAGAATACGATTCCAGCTTAGCCACCCATCGTTTGGCGAGACGGATCATTCAGTCCGGACTTCCATCCGGCAGTCTCCCTTTGCCTCACATGTGAAGAGCACAGGCCCGGCAGACGAGGATCAAGCCGTTGATGATATTATTCAGAGTCCTGTTGTCTGGTTTCAGGGCTCAGCCGAGATAGGCCCGCGTGCGCTTGGAAACCGATCTATCTTGGGCGATCCTCGGACGAATCGGACGAAGGAGATACTCAATCTAATGAAGAAACGCCAATGGTGGCGGCCTGTGGCTCCAGTCATTATGGAAGAGCATGTTCAGGAATGGTTTGAAGATGCATATCCTTCCCCGTATATGCTGCATACGTTTACGATTAAGGCAGACAAGCGAGAGCTTGTCCCCGCGATTGCCCACTTGGACTACACGGCAAGGGTGCAGACCGTAAATTCGGAAACCAACCCGATTCTTTATGGACTGCTGCTTGCGTTCTATCGTAGAACGGGTGTGCCTCTCTTATGTAATACCTCGCTTAATGATAATGAAGAACCCATTATTAACCGTGTGGATGAAGCATTGAACTTC
The DNA here is from genome assembly GCF_054955055.1 of Paenibacillus sp. J5. Lineage (NCBI taxonomy): Bacteria > Bacillati > Bacillota > Bacilli > Caryophanales > Paenibacillaceae > Paenibacillus > Paenibacillus sp. J5. The sequence continues at coordinate 273,053 of NZ_JBUEDD010000003.1, forward strand.
GCTCTTCGTAAAGGGATCAGCGCATTGCATATAAATGGAGAACGAATAGAGCTGTCAGATCATGAACGCTACCCGGCCACCAAGCCTCACCCCCGTAAACCATTTTTAGTATCTGGTACAATGGCGAAGGAAGAGCTCGATGCAGTATGGCGGGAGTTGAATCCTTATGAAGTATCGCATGAGTCGATAGCCAATTATTTCGTATGGGAAGCCGATGCGATCAACATTGTAACTCTTCAAGACGAACAAATCGCTAGAAAAATCGCCCGCTGGGGAAAAATGTTCTATTCGTTGACTTCATAGTGAGGGGGAATTTGCTTGATTAGTACTTATGAGGATACGGTCAAAGCGGTAAGCGCAATGATTCGGGACGTTGTTGCAATCCACGCAGAATTTGGGCCTGAGGATGATCTAAGGGAGCTTGGTCTGCACTCTATCGCTGCCATTACATTGGTAGTCGAGATTGAGAAACAATATGAGATTGAATATAACGATGACGAGCTGCTGCTGGGGAACTTTGCAACGATAGCCATTATCGTAGCGGGGATTCAGAGAAAACTTCAGGAGAAGGGGAGGGGCTAGATGAGCATAGACTACGCTTCGTTCTATTCCTTGCAAGCTCAACAAGAATATAAGGATTTTCGAATTTTTCATGATTTTTACGAATCTCTGGCAGAGAAGAAGGACATCTACTATATGTTCTTCTCTACAGGTTTATTGCAGTGGGTACGCAAGGCACTCCAATTCATACCACCCGATATGAACGTTGTTCTGATTGGGGCCGGACTTGTTCCAGCCGAGAAAGAATGGGTAAGCTCTCAGGCACGAAGACCTGCGGTATATTTGGAGAGGTCTTACACAGATCATACCATTTGGGATTTTCTATTTCGCGTGAATCGAACCCATTTCGGTTGGATCGATATCGATTGTTTTGTATTTAATCCAGAAGTGCTCACGGACTTGACCCGGGTAGGCGATGCTGTGTTGTCGGCAGCCTGGACATACCGGATCGACAGTGAAGCTATCGATAAGCGAGGCCATAAGCTTCAACCAGAAATCGCGAATACCTACTTGCTTTATGTGAACATGGAAGCGGTGAATGCGCTGCGCCAGCATACCGACATCTCGCCCCGGCCCTATTTGCTGAGTAGAAGCAACGAAGCCGTTATGCACTCCCGTCACCGGAGCTTACTTGACAAGTCTCACGAGCAGCTACTTCAGAACCTGTTCCAACTTCCTTCATTCCCCCCCGACATTGAGCCATATCCAGTAGAATCAGCCATTCATTCCGGTGTTGAAACCAGATTCATTGATACACTTGTCTTGTTTCAGCTTCTTGCCTATTACGAGGGCTATCGGATTCAGAAGCTCCCCGTCAACCGTAAGGATAACAGGGCGGTTTATCATTTCGGCGGAGCCAGTTATTACAAAAATTATATCGATCCGCGCTATAGCTTCGTTTCCGAAGGGAAACACGTCCAGACGGCTAAATACGAGAGAGCGTTGTTGATGGATTACCTGTTGGTCTCGCAGGGGGAGGATCTACCGCCCCCGTACCAGGGAATGAAACGCATGCTGAATGCTTATTTACAACACGCTGCGATCAAAGCGGCGGAGGCCGAGGCAAAGTTAACCGACATATTGCGAAGGTCGAGGCTCGGAGAGAAGGAGATCGAGTTATTGTTGACAGCCAACAAGCGATAATCGGGTCCATATTGCCGGCGCTAGGATAACCCGGTCGAGACCAGCCGTTTGACTGTATAGGGGGGCATACTGTAATGCGCGTGATGGTGCAGACATTACTTATCAGCATTAGATTATTTTGGGTACACCCCAAGGCTCTAGTTATTTCCTTTATCGTCCATCCGTTAATTCTGCTACTCAATATTCTTGTTTTCTATAGCATATTTAATCACCATGGCGAGCTGATGATACAAGGATATACGTTGACGCAGATGATATGGTATTTCAATGTCGTGCATCTGATTACGATACTCATATGGAATAATACGGATCGCAGATTATCCGGGCAGATTTTATCAGGGGATTTGGGCAACGCTTTACTTCGACCGTTGTCACTCTTCCGGTTTGAATTTTATAATGCCGTTACGCTCCGTATCGGAGGGCTGCTATTTGAGGTTATTCCTGATTTTTTCATATTCATGTTAATATATCCTCCTGTCTTTCTAGAGCTCCCTTCTGTTATCCGATTCATTCCCGTAGTGTTCCTGTCGTTCCTGATTTACTTTCTGATCAGCTATCTCATCGGGCTAAGCGCCGTTATTATACACAGTAACAGCAGCGTGCGAAGAACTGTATTCACCGTGGCTTCTTTGCTTGGGGGTGGCATGATTCCATTGGATTTCTTCCCGGCTAAGCTTCGTTCTGTATGCGATGCGCTCCCGTTTAAATATATTTTCTATGTTCCTATACAGTTTTTTCTTAATCGGGGAGGGGGAGCAGGTACGGCTTTTTGGCTCCAAACCTTAGGGTACCAACTCGTCTGGGTAGGCATTTTGTTCGCATTATGTATGGTGTCCTGGCGGTTGTTAATGAAACGGATCGTCGTTGTTGGGGGGTAAAGGCGCATGGAAGCATTACGCGGATTGTTGCGGCTATATGTTTGGAATATGAAGCTAGGCGTGCAAAGGATGATGGCCTACCGATTCGATTTTATCTTGAGCCTTTTAATTTCAATTCTATTCTCGGGTATTGGTCCCTACTTGCATTACTTATATTTCATTGAAGCAAGTGGTTATCCAGGGTGGACATTAAACGAGATTCTGCTGTTCCAAGGTCTGTTACTGCTTTGGTTCGGGATTAGGGATCTATTATTCGGCAATATTCAGGAGTACGTCATGAAGCTGATCCGAACGGGTGATTTCGACAGGCTTCTCGTAAAACCTTATTCGCCTATAGGCGTGTTGCTCGTCAGCGGCTTTTCTCTCAGCAGCATTGGACCTTGTGTCACGGGTATCTTCATCCTATCTATGGCGTGGCACCGTCTTAACTTGATCTTTTCGTGGAAAATGGCGGGGTTGCTGGTGGTTATGTTTGCCGCGGGGCTCATTTTATTTCTGGCGATTACAATCTTATTCAGCGCTGTGACGATTATGCTTATCCAAACGAGGGGGATAGAGCTCATTATCAACCGGTTACTCGGTTTTGCGGACTATCCGGTCAATATATTTCCGTCGGCTATATCCTCCATACTCGTAACTCTGCTGCCGATTGCCGTATGGACATTCTATCCTGCACAAATCTTGCTTGACCGGTCTGACTCGGGCATGTGGATTGCTGCCGGAAGCAGCGTGATTTTATTCTGGCTAAGCTTGCAATGCTGGAAGAGGTGTCTGTATCAATATACCAGTGCGGGGGGATAAGTATTGAGCGAAGTCATCATCAATATTGAAGGATTGCGGAAGTCATTCAAGGTGTACAAGAAGAAGGAGGGGCTGTTATCCAGTATTCAAGGCTACTGGGGGCGGAAGAGTGAGAGTGTTCTTGCGATAGACGGGATTAATTTAAGTGTGAATAAGGGTGAAATCCGCGGCTTAATCGGTCCCAATGGTGCGGGCAAGTCAACGACGATCAAAATTATGTCCGGCATTCTGCATCCGACCGAGGGAAAGGTGGAGATCATGGGGATGACACCTTGGAAGGACCGTAAAAAGTATGTCAAAAACCTTGGCGTGCTCTTTGGTCAAAAATCGCAGTTGCAATGGGATCTCCCCGCTGTTGACACGTTTGCATTGAACCGTGAAATCTACAACATTCCCATGGCACGTTATCGCGAGCGTATCGAATATTTTAATGATCTGTTGAAGATTGGGGAAGTCATACACAAGCCGGTGAGATTACTTTCTCTGGGCGAGCGGATGAAGTGCGAATTGGTGTGTGCGCTACTTCATGAGCCGACACTCATATTTCTGGACGAACCGACGATCGGTCTCGATATTATCTCCAAAGAAACGATCCGCAATTTTATTCGCCTTGCAAACCGAGAACTGCGAACGACGTTTATCATTACGACCCACGATGTATCCGATCTTGAGGATTTATGTGAGAAGGTCACCATTATCAACAATGGACATGTCGTATTCGACAATTCGATGCTCAGCCTGAGCTCATTTTTCCGTGACCGTAAGGTGATCGATATTACCTTCCTCGAGCCTGTGCCGCTTGAGAAGCTTCATCCCTATAAAGTCCTTTCCTATCAAAGCTTAACAGCCAAGATTGAAGTACAGCTAGGCGATAGAGATATTAAGCAGCATGTAACGAATATTTTCGAGAGGTATCCAGTTATGGACATCAATGTCGGTAATATTCGGATCGAAGATGTCATTAAGTATATTTATTCTTCCTAATTACATTGGAATTGAGTGGTTATAAGGCTGTTCCCTGTCATGCGGACACAGCCTTATAACTATTTATATAGGGGATACAGGGTTGCGCAGATACATACCGATGTGTGAGTCAGGATGATCGGCTAATTGTTCGGGCGTCCCCTTCGCAATGACACGCCCCCCCTCAATTCCACCGTGAGGACCCATTTCAATGATCCAGTCGCATTGTGCAAGAACAGCAGCTTTATGTTCGGTAATGACGACAGAGTTGCCTTGTTCAACGAGTTCCTCCAATAGAAGGAGCAGCTTCTCGATGTCGGTAGGACCAAGTCCGGTCGTCGGTTCATCTAGAACGTATAACGTCCCCTTTTTATTCGTTTTACCGAGTTCTCGAGCCAGCTTGATGCGCTGTGCCTCACCACCACTCAGGGTGGGGGCTGGCTGTCCCAATGAGAGGTAACCAAGCCCTACTTTCACGAGCGTTTCAAGCATTTTGGTAATGCTTTTATGGTCGGATAACAAATTCAGCGCTTCTTCTGCTTCGGCATTGAGCACATCGTAAATAGAATAGCCCTTGTAGAGAATCTCCAAAATCTCAGCCTTATAGCGTGTTCCGTTACATTCAGGACAAGTCTGGTTGATCGAACCGAGGGGTCCCAAGTCCAAAGGAATCGTGCCGTCTCCTTTGCAGTGAGGGCATGCCCCCTGCTCTGTATTGAATGAGAAGTGAGACGGCGTATAATCGCGGCTAACCGATTCGGGCAGATTAGCAAATAGCTTACGTAATTTATCCCAGACTGCGACATAGGTTGCCGGCGTTGACATTCGTGTGCGCCCTATGGGCGCCTGATTGACAACAACACATTTTTTCAGGTTTTCCCAGCCACTTAAGCTGCCTAATCCCTGTACTCCGTCAAGTATCTGACCCTCTCGGTAACGAGCATCTTCATCTCCTTCATCCTGGTTCGAATCAAAATAATATTGTAACAGCGGAACCAGTGTGCCAGAAATGAGCGAGCTTTTGCCGCTTCCGGATTTTCCGGCAATGCCGACCAGGATGCCCAAAGGAATATCGACTGTCACCTTTTTTAAATTGTGAAGCGCCGCATCACGAATGGAGAGCATCATTCCAATCGGAGGCTTCCGGGTAAGCTTAGGTGGAAACGCTCTATGGCCGGTCAGGTATGGGCCGATAACAGAACTTGGTGAATCCATTAGCCCATCGGGTGTGCCAGAAAATATAATACTGCCCCCGTGTTTTCCTGCTACCGGACCCAGTTCTACAACATAATCGGCGGCACGTATAACAGAGTCATCATGCTCGACAACGATTACACTGTTTCCGCTACTAGAGAGCACTCTGATCTGTTGAATGATATCTTCTTTCTCGGCCTCATGCAGTCCGGCTGTCGGCTCATCGAAAATATAAAGCAGGGAGTCAAAATCGCTTTGAAGATGCAGCATCAGGAATAATCGTTGCAATTCACCGCCGCTTAATGACGGAATGGAGCGAACCAACGATAAATATGATAATCCGACATGATGCAGTCGATCGCATACGGCAAGCAATGATTGAAGAATAATTTTGCTCTCGGGTTGGATTGAAGCATCTTGGTTCATCCATGCTTGCAATGTAGTACGCATATCACTCACTGTCAGTAACATAAGCCGACCGATATGGGTTCCGTTTATTTCATATTGCTTGGCCTGTTCCGTAATGCGGAATCCATTGCAACGCTTACATTTAATCGGACTGAAAAAGCGTCTTTCGAAAAGAGCTCGAGAAATCGGCGACGTAGCTCGCCGGGCTTCCAGAAAAGGAATTGCTCCTTCAAATACACCAGAAATGCCATGTAAAAAATCGTGTTGATGGCTCGCATCTAACAGGGGATAAGGCGTTGTGCGCCAATCGACGCCGATCGCTTCTTCGAGCCGAGGCAACTGGCGGGTGAGAAGGTCACCGAAATTTTTACAAACTTTCTCTAGTGTCCAGTCTGTCTGCGGCACCAGCTTTCGGATATCCACCTCCATGCGGTAACCAAAGCCGAAACAGTAGGGGCACATCCCTTCAGGTCGGTTGTAAGCGAACATTTCCGGTCTGAGCCTGGAGACATGACCACATGCGTCGCGGCTTTCCAACGCGTATAACCGACACAGCATGTCGATCGACTTTGTTTTCGTCCCGACGCTGCTTCTCGGGTTTGTCTGGCGAATCGTCTGTTGCGCAACAGAGATCGCTGGCGGCAGACCAAGGATATGGTCGAAGGGCTCGTTCTCACGGAGGCTACCACTAGCGCTTAATCCAATCGAATTCAGATAGCGCTTACGACCTTCTTCGAACAATAAATCAAACGCTAGGCTCGATTTGCCGGAACCACTGACCCCTGTAAAAACGACAAATTTCCCTTTCGGAATTTCGAGATTTAGGTTTTTTAAATGATGAATACGGGCACCTCGAATAATAATATGCTCCATAGTTTTCCCTTCGATAATCATCTTATCTGGAAGCTAATTGCTCAGGCTACAGGGCGCCGGTCCTCAGCATGATCCTTATAGGCTGACGACTAATACGTTACTTCTTATTAAGCAAGTCCTCAATTAGGATACCGTTGATTTTCAAACCTTTAATATTGCAATCCTTGATTTCGATGTTCGATAAATCACTTCCCGTCAAGATTGCACCAGCTAGATTGCAATTCTCGAACCGGACAGGGGCGTAGTTTTGTTCCGGATCGTAGTTGGAGTCGCCTTCCACTGGTAGAACGATATTGCGGAAAGCCGAGCCGAACAAGTGAATATGGTCTATAGTGACCCCGGTCATATTTGCGTTCTGAATAGTCGTGCCGGAGAGATTGACATTACTAATGTTCGCACCGCCGATATTTGCATCGTTAATAACCGTTCCAGACATGTTAGCATTATTAATTTTGGTTTCTGCCAAACTAACATTATCAAAATGAAGCTGTTCTGCCTTCACTTCCTGGAATTTAGACCTCGATATATCTGTTTTTTCCAAATCCATAATGGAGGTTTTCCAATCTGACATTGCGCTCTCTCCTTTAACATAGATAGTTTTACTGAGGAGCAATGATTATGTGCTTCAATGATGTAATTTACACCCTCATAACCTACATAATTCAACAAAAACCATTCAATTCCTGCTTGGATGCTTTAGAAATTTGAGAAAGGGAAGCAGAGCGATAAGTAATTTCGATATGAGATGATAATGGTACCAGACGTCGATGAATGGGGGAACTCTATGCCGAAGATAAATCGTCTTAATGCATTGGTGACGGGGGCCTCGGGTGGAATCGGACAGGCGGTCGTCATGGCACTGCTGTCGAATGGCTACAACGTTCATGCTCATGTCAGAAAAGAGATGGACAAGACGATGCTTGCCAATATGGCAAAAGAGGAAAAGCTACAGGTTCATGTCTGCGATTTAAGCGATACAGAGGCTGTACGGCATTGGATCGGGAACGAATTACAAGCGGTTTCTATTGATTTGCTCATTAATAATGCCGCGCTTGCATTTAGGCTGCCTTTCGGTGAGGTCTCAGTCGATCAATGGGAACAACTCTTTAAGGTGAACGTAACGGCTTCGTTTATGCTGTCTCAATGGGCTTTTCGTTCGATGCGGGCGAAAGGAACAGGAGGATTGATCGTCCAGATGGGGTCTTTAGCTTCGATCCCTATGCAGGAGAAGTTTCCGGGCTTCTCTGCCTACACGGCTTCAAAATACGCATGTGCAGGGCTGGCTGAGAACATCGCCAGCGAAGGGATGCCGTATGGTATACGTTCAGTCTGTCTGTCGCCTGGTATGGTAAATACCAAGATGCTGCGGGAGATGCATCCTGGAGCTACGGAGTGGATGGAACCTGAGGAGGTCGCCATGTTTCTCGTGAGCCTGGCAAAGGATTATTCTTACATGCTGAACGGGATGAATCTCCCGGTGTATAAAACGGGAGCATATCAGACGGAATCAGGAGGGGAATCATGAGCGATAACAAATCCTATTCGTGGTCTCCATACGAAAGGGAGATTGGATTTTCCAGAGCGATACGAAGAGGCCGGCATTTTTTTGTCGCCGGTACGGCATCAATCGGCAGAGACGGACATACGGTAAGCCCGGACGATGTTGCGGGACAAACCAGACAATGTATGCAGATTATCGGCAGTGCCTTAGCCGATCTGGGCTTGTCCTTTAGGGACATCACGCGCACACGTATTTTGTTGACAGATATAGAGGATTGGAAACAGGTTTGCGACATCCATAGACAGATGTTGGGCGAGATACAGCCTGTGTGCACCGTGATGGAAGTCAGCCGGTTTATTAGGCCAGAGTGGAAAGTAGAAATTGAGGCCGAAGGTATTATCTTATGCGAAGAAGAAGAGGTGGAAATATGACGGAGGAACATATATTAACGGCAATCCAGGAATCTGTTCTATCGGTCATAGGTGGCTCAGACGCTGAAACGAGGATTGATTGGCTCGACCCTCTCCTGTTCGAGAACCTGGCAATCGATTCGACGGCGATGATTGAATTTCTGATGCTGCTTGAGCAGAAGCTGGCTATATCGTTCCGCTTAGAGGAAATGTCTCCTGAGGATTTTGTAAACGTCAGCACATTGACCCAGATGTTGCTGCGCATGTGATACGGCTCAGTAATCGCAGCAATCGAGGTGAGAGTATGAACAATGTCGCAAGTTGGCTTGCGGAGGCATGTTCAACCTGGCAGGAGAGAGAAGCGCTTGTTACAGAACAACAACGGTTGACCTATGGTCAGTTGGATGCCCAAGCCAGGCGGTTCGCCAACCAATGCAGCAATTGGGGAATACGCAGTGGAGAACGTATCGCGATATATGGTCCCAATAGCGCGGAGGCTGTCATTGCAATATTGGGTTCATTAAAGAGAGGGGCCGTATTTCTGTGTATCCATCCGGATACCCCCTGGGTCAAGGCAGCGGAAATTATTCACGATGCTCAGGCTTCTATGGTCGTCTCTTCTGTCACGTATCCTTCGTGGCTGCATATTCGATCTGTCCGACTTGTACTATATACGGGGGACGGCTCTCAAGGCAATGATGAGGCAGTGGATAAGGGAACGCCTAGACCGGCAATGTCTTTCGGTACGTGGCTCTCTGCGGGAGAGCCGGAAGATCGGACCTATACGCAGACAGGAGAGTTGGCCGCGCTGATCTACACCTCCGGTAGCACGGGGAAGCCGAAAGGGGTCATGAGCTCCCACGCGAATATCCGGTTTACAACGGATGCCATTAACCATTTTCTGGTTCATCGTCCAGAGGATAGGGTATTGAGTTATCTACCTCTTTCATTCGATTATGGACTCTATCAGCTTTTTCTGACCTTATCCAGAGGGGCTAGCTTGCATTTGCGAAATGGTGGCCGGTATATCGCTATGGATGTTCGAAAGCAGTTGATGAATGTGGGTATAACGGGTTTTCCGGGTCTTCGAGCTTTATTTGCAGGGATAACGGAGTTCAATGATGCCATCTATGAGAACATCCGTTATTTGACGAATACGGGAGATTTTTTGCCAGATGCGACCATTGGGCGTCTAATCGATCGTTTTCCGAATGCAGAGTTGTTTCTGATGTACGGGGTGACAGAGTGCAAGAGAGTTTCTTATCTTCCGCCATCCTTAGTTGCCTCGCATAGGAATTCGACGGGAGTTCCACTGAATGGGACAGAAGCCGTCGTTATGGATGAGAATGGGGAAGAATGCCCGCCGGATGCTGCCGGGGAGCTTGTTGTATGGGGCGAGCATGTCTGTATGGGATATTGGATGGATGAGAGAAGGACACAGGAGGTCTTCTTGAACCGGAACGGCATTCGCGGACTTCGGACAGGAGATCTATTCTGTAAAGACTCCGATGGTTTTCTCTATTTTCTAGGTCGCAAGGACAGCATGTTCAAGTCGCGCGGCTTCCGAATCGATCCTCTGGAGATTGAGAACACATTATCGGCGCATCTTAATGAAATCATCGAGGTTGTGGCTGTTGGCATACCCGACCGGCATGCGGGTCATAAGATCGGCGTTTACATGGTGCTGAGAGAGGGAACAGACGAAGCGGCCTGTATTCAACGCGCAAGATCGGTCGCGAAGGATAGGCTGGAGTTATGGAAGCAACCTGAGCGGTTCCTGATCGGGAGGGATATGCTGCTTACAACCAGCGGCAAGATTGACAGACGGAGCGTTGCGAAACTAATTTGTGAGCAAGAGGAGATTCTCCCGCTATGATTGTGAACAAAGTGGCAATCACAATACCGAAGAGTGAAATGGCGATCAGCCGATTTGTTGAAGCGGGTATTATGACTGCGGAGCAATACGATCGGATCGCGGGAACGCATGGAGAGATGGTTCGCTATGACCCGTCTATTAGCGGTCTTGATCTGATTCTCGCTTCCATGGATAAGCTAATGGAAGATTCCACGGTCAACAGAGCTCGCATAACCTACATCGTTATTTGTTACGGCGATGTCTTTGTGCCCCACACCTACACGCTCAATCAATTAATGACAAACCGTTACCAGTTAGATCATACTCAGGTGTTCGCGGTCAGGGAGTTATACTGCTCCACTTCTATCATGGGGCTTAAAATCTGCAAGGATTTGCTGGCAGCCGGGAATGATGGGGATCAAATTGTATTAATTGTTGCGGAAAGAAGCCCCACGGTTCAGCAGCGATTCGATGACTACTTTGTAACCGGCGACTCCGCTATTGCGGTTCTATTAAGCAAAGCTGGCGAAGGAGACACCATTGCAGCCGTCCTGCACGAGACGACGATGGATATTAATACACCTTATGGTGACTATTTTACATCGATCAACTTAACGAAACTGCTTCACCGAACAACGAAAGCAGCCGGTGTCTCTGTAAGCGACCTAAAAAAAATCGTGACGAGCAATGCCAATTCCGGGGTGTGGTCAGCGGTCGCCAAAACGGCAAAGTTACCCCTCGAGCTATTCTTCAAAGAGAGAAACAATCGCCACGGACCTTTGGAGATGACGGATGCATTCATTAATTATACAGCTTTCATTCGCGCAGAGTATATTGCGAAGGGGGAGTACTTTGCATTGTTAACCTTAGGTTTATATGGAGGGATTGGTTGTGCTGTTTGCCGGAGAAGTTGAATTGTACATGAGTGTCCCGTCTTGTTATTGGGATCGAGAGAGGCATTTGCCGATGGTTCGATCTATTTCCATGTCTCATATTCACAAGGAGATAGAGAAGGCCAATCATATCATACGCTCTTCCGTGCCATCGGATTTTAGGCATCGGCCTTTTTTTGAGAGAGAACCCTACGAATATACGCAAGAGCTCTATAAGAAACAGACAGAAAAACTTGAAAGTCCGTCGTATGTCATCAATTGCTACGATACCTATCCGTCTTCAAAAGTAAGCACGGCGTTGCATAACAAAAAAGCACTTGGTTTCCGTGACGCCACGGTCTTTTCTTTATGCGATCAAGGAGTAGTCTGCCCGATTCTCGCTATTGAATTAGCTTCTCTCTATCGCTGCAATACAATTGTCATATGCATGGAGGAGCTGTACGGAATGTCGGAGAGCTGGGATGAGGGGCGCGGTTATCCAAAAAGTGAGGCCGCTGCGCTGTTCCAGCTATCGCCAGATTCGGGGAAATGGAAGGTGGAAGGGTTCCTTCGCCAATTGCAAACTCAGCCTGCCTCTTATGTCCAGATCGCAGATCGCTCCATCCAGTTGATGCAGGATATGCTGGCTCAGGCGGGTGTAAAGCCCGAACAAACGCTGGTCGTGCCCCAGAGACTGAGCATTCATTATGAGGAGAGGATTGGAGCAGCCCTACCCCATATTTATACTCATAGCAGCCAAGAAAACCTCCTGACTGCCGACCCGTTCTATTCGTTGGAAGATATAAATGAAAGAGGTATAGGGAAGGATTGGCCTTATATCCTGTTAAATTTTGCCGACCACAAGGCTGTGGGTTGTCTGTTACTGTCGGCAGCGTAAAAGGTGAACAAACAAGGAGGTTGACACATGGAAAGAGAGCAAATCATGGAGCTGATCAGAGAAAAGCTGTGTATCGTAATCGATAAGTCGTCCGACCAAGTGGAATGGGATGACTCGGCACCATTAGCTGACCATTATGAGATGGATTCCTTCAAGATGATTGAGCTACTGTTGGCTTTGGAGTCAGAAACTTCTTTTGATATGACGACTGTATTGCCTGAGCACTTGACGAGTATGGCAGAACTTGCAGCGTTTATATACGAAGCTCAAATCGGTAGGAAGCTCCCCTGATGAGACGCATTCGGCAGACTTATTACGTCTTACCTGAAGCAAGACTCGAAGCCAGCGAATTGGCTAGGCAATCTGCCATTTATCCAGATATTGCAGCCTTTTATGAGAAGCGCATGAATGAATGGTATTACGACGCTTCGCCGGATTCGGGGATAGGGCTCATGAAAAAAGCGATAGTCGGCCTGCAACAGAAATGCTCCTTCGACCCCGCGAAAGTCAAATATGTGATACTAGCTTATCACGTATCTTGCTTTCCTAGCGAGGTTGATCTATTCGGGGAAATCAGGGAGTACTTTAGTTTTCATCAGGCGAACGGTTTTTCCGTGAGGGATGTCTATTGTACGGCTTCCCTCATGTCTTTGGGAATCGTGCAGGTACTGTCCCGGGAGTCGCGCAACAAGGATGACTTGGCGATCATTGTTTCGGTAGGCAGGTATCTCTTACCGTTCTCAAGAATCGAGAACGATTTTTTCTCGGGCGACGGCGCGGGGGCATTCTTACTATCTAACATAGAGGGCGATCCAATACTATCTGTTCGAAATAGTATGGATACCCGTGTTCTTCCGAATCAAACCTCGGATCCCTGGGATATATCCTATCTTGTCTCCATGAAAAAGGTGATTGACCATGTACTGAGGGAATCGGGCAGCAGCATCGGGGAAATCAAGCTTATTATCGTGAATCGTACTCCATCCAATGTGTGGGGGTTTCTGGCCAAGCTTCTCCGGGTTTCCGAGCAGCTATTTTATAGCGGGGAGGACGAAGTTGGCCACCAGTTCGTCAATGATATCGTTGTGAATTATGTATCGGCAAATCGCAAGGGGCTTCTGAAGCCAAACGATAAATACATTCTTTTATGTCTGGGTTCGAAAGGCATCGCCGGTTGTGCGGTATGCATGAAGTCGACAGACATGCATAGGGGGGAGGAGTACAATGGATAACAACATGCTCATCCGGGATCTGGTCAGTAAATACGATACCCCCCTGTTTGTATACGATCTGACTGTCGTGCACGAGCGGATTCGGGATCTGGTCTCCCACTTACACGCTGCCATTCAACTCTTTTATTCGTTGAAAGCGAATCCGAATGCGACGCTTGTGCATGAGATACATAAGAGCGGCGTGCAGCTTGAAGTGTGTTCTCCATACGAATATCGGACAGCCATTAGGTGCGGGGCCAAGCCCGGGGAGATGATGTATTTGGGTCCAGGCAAGCGCACTGAGGATATAGTGGAAGCACTGGATGGGGGAGTCGGGTATTTTATCGTGGAATCACTTGACGAGCTTGATGTCGTGAATGAATGGTCAGCAGCTACGGGGAAGCAGGTGGGCATAGGCTTGCGTGTAAATCCGAGCCAAACGATTCAGGGATCGAAGCTGAAGATGGGCGGAATCTCCAGGCAGTTCGGTATAGATGAAGACGTACTAGACAAGGCAGTTGAACGAGCGCAGTGTACTGGGAGAGTACACATATACGGGCTGCATGTCTATTACGGAACACGGATACTGGATGCAGACGTGATTATAAGCAACACAGAGAGCGTGCTCGACATAGCGGGTCGCTTCATGCGTAAGTACGGGATCAGACTGCAATACCTCGGAATCGGAGGAGGAATGGGTGTCCCATACTTTGCAGCCGAGCAGAAGCTGGACAGCCGGAAGCTGGTTGCTGGCATCAATGAACGAGTATCCCGTTTTATCGCGTCGTTCGGGCCGATCAAATTTATGATGGAATCAGGCCGCTTCTTGGTTGCAGAGGCAGGAGAGTATATTGCTAAAGTGGTGAGTACGAAGACGTCCAAAGGCGCGCATTACGTGATTCTGGACGGAGGGACGCATCATTTTGCTGCAGGAGGGGGAGCGGGCAGTCTTCTGAAAAAAAATTTCCCGATTGATGCCGTAGTTGAAGAGCGGCGTGAATTAGCGCTTCAAATGCTGGCAGGACCGTTATGTACACCTGAAGACTTACTGGGGAGACAGGTCGAGATGCCACGACTTCAGAAGGGAGACCTTGTTCGTATTCGCAGAGCAGGCGCTTATGGTTTGACCGCTAGTCCGGTTCTATTCTTGAGCCATCGATTGCCTCGGGAAGTTATGGTATGGGGCGGCCAATATACATTAGTCCGGGACCATGACGAATATCTCTTCCCCCAAGTCAGGCCAATCTCCCGTCCATAGCCGTATAAAATACGACTCCTCGCATCGCGGGAGTCGTATTTTATACGGCCAACGGCTGGCCTGCTATGGAATGGATCGGTGAATGCAGCGTAGGGAATCGGCAATTCGCCATTCAGTCTCCTCCAAATCCTGCAGGAGAGTCTGTAAGGAGGCGAGCTGCTCTTGCAGAGGTTGTGTCCCCATCTGAGCGACAAGCACCTTTAGAATGATTTTACGCATTAATTCGGCGGATATAGCAAGCTGATTAAGGAAACCGCCTGGAAACCATCGGCCGAATGTTCTCTCGTGCAGTCGGAAGAAGTGCAAGACTCCTTCTCGCGGATAGCGATAATACTGATTCAATCGGATGCTGAGCCGCCGATTTTGCAAAGATCCGGGGATGCTGTACAGCGCCAGTAAGTCTGGCAGTTCTTCTTTTAACAGGGAGATCGCGCGAACGCCTCCCGGGTAAGGGACGTCTGACAGATAAATTCCATCCAGATAATATTCAATCTTTCTTTTGAGCACCTGCTTCCATTGATTCCGGAAGTCGTGTTCTTCTGTCGCTGAGCGGACGAGAGGAATCAACATTGTCAAGCTTCCACATCCCTCGACCTTATCTGATGAAGCGGCCTCATCGATCGTTTGAGTATCCACTAGTCCGGAAAAACCGTAGTGGTTGTCTACGACTTGATAATGCCCATGTTCAATGCCGATAATATTCAAAATATGCAGCTCATGTTCCAGCAAATACGCCGGATAGCTGAGCCCCAAATGATAAATATCCAAGGTTAGCAGCAGAGGCGAACTGGTGTGCTTTATCGTCTCGCAGTTATAGGGCAGCTCCTGGAGTTGAATGGCCTCAAATATCCAGCGTATCGTCTCGTCGTCTTCGTTCTCAATAAAATCGGCCAGTTCTCCTCCTGTATATGTATATACGCAGCCGAAATTAACGAAAGCCAGCGCGTATTCGCTTATGTCGTGAAACTGCAGCGAGGTTAGCCAGTTGTTCCAGTAGCAGTTGGGCCCGAGCTTCATTTCTACATTGCTGGAACGTGTGTATTGTCCTATATTTAGATTCATCTCACCATCCCTCCTTGATAATGCCAATTACGGGCTGCAGCATTAGCCAGAGCTATCGGCCGCACGGTGTGCGGCATCACCTGTTCGAAGGGATCCACCAGCCCGCTCTGCATGGAACAGAACGGATCATAAGGGCTGTGAAGCCCGTCCCAGCCTTCCATGTACCCACAGTTGGCCCACCCGATGATAAATGGAAGTGTGAACAGCTGACGAAGATATTCGCTATAGGCAACGCCGACCTGCTCTTGCGAGCGGAGAAGCGTTCCGCGCGAAAAAATCTGGTTAGGAGAGAGAGAGGCGAAGGATGAATCCCCCATCAAGACAGGCTTCCCTGTCATCTGATAGACCAGCTTCAGATCATCAACCTGATCCTCAAAGCGGGAAAAGCATTCATAGAAGATGACATCAACGTATTTGCCGACGATCTGCACAATATGGTGTGAGAGCGGCAGATTCCCGTTCAGTTTATCGCCAAGAATGAGGTGGTGTGGATCCACCTGGCGAATCTCGCGACAGTGAAGAGAGTAATAAGCATCATAGATGCATTCCAGCATGGCGTAGCTGTCCTGCCGGGCTTGATCGGAGTGAAGCGGCTCGGGCCATTCGGTTAGGTTGGAGATCGCCTCCCAATCCGGGCACGATACGTCATATACACCTTCGACAGATGATGGGCTGGTATAACGCTGGCGAAGCAGGCGCACCCATGCTTGCTTTCCTTGCGAATGGGAAGGGAGGCTCATATATCTTCTAACGCAAGGATGGATAGGGGGATCGTCCAGCAACTGCTGGTTTTTCTCCGACAGTTTGTGGGCGAATAGGCGGTGCGAGCGGTGATGCAGACAATCGGCAGAAGGCGGGAATTTCGACCCTCCTAGCGAGAGTGCCGGCATATCCATAAACCCGTACCCAATGAGATTCTTCCTATGCTTATTGGCGTTACAGACGCGCTGAACAGCGTCTCTCACTTGCCTGGCATAGGTCTCCGAGAATACGTCAGGAAAATTATGGAAGTCAATTTGCTCGGGTAGAACGCGGATTTGCGCGATGAAATACAATGAGTCGCTGATCGCAGAATAGGGGATACAGGTATGATAACCAAATGTATTAAAGCCCCATTTCGACATATTGGTCTGTACGTTTTGAACCCATTGTTTAAACGCCTTACTCCTCGTTTGAACATTACCGTTCTCGTCGATAAGGTCGTCGCCATAGACGCGAAGCGAACGTTCCTTGTTGTATGGCCCGAGTAGAAAATAAGGGTCTACGTGGTTGATACCCGTGCTTAGAAAAACGTCTTTCACCGGGTCGGATAACCACCAGCTTCCTTGCTGAAATACAACGGTTATTGAGGAACCTGCAAGGTCGTCGTTCATTCGATAGCCTCCGTCCGTTCTTCTAGGTTTCTACTATTATTATCCCGCGGCAGCAAGATACAGGCTCTGATAATTTTGTTAGCAATGCGGCGCGGATGGGGAAAGTTCCCCCGAGCATCATGTCATGGGTTGGTTTATGTTAATGATGAACGAATCTATTGGAGGGTGGGTTATACATGCCGCTGGTTTATGTGAACAAGGACTTATCGGTTCTGCCATGGTTTGATGCAGCCAAACGAATCGTTGAGACATGCAATGCGTTAAGAAAGCTGCAGCAGGAGGACGGTTCAGCAGCCTTCGGGGATACATCGGCCATCGATTTGGCCCAACGCTTGCTGGAGGAGGTAGGCGGACTGTGCACGGTCTTCGATGCCGAATATATCGAGGCGCTGAAGGATGACCTTGAGGAGTGGTTGATCCATGATTTGGGCCGTCCGGATTTTTCTAAGTCCTTTCGGAGCTTCACACCGGAGGGCAATCAGCAGTTCAATTTCTTCTTATTCCCGATCTATGACCTGACATATCGCACGAAACGCGTATATTTAGAAGCTTGCTTCGTGTATCGGAATGAAAATGAGGAAATCGGCCGTCTTCGTCCGATGTATCCGTTAGCTGTGTTCCAAGGAGCGGAATTGCTGCTTGCTACTGATGGATTAACAGAGAATAATATATTCACCTTATTTCCTGAGAATATTGCTGTGCCGGCGATAGCAGATCAAAAGAAGTTTGCTTATTTCTTTATCAGCAATTACTTGAACATTTTCAACACGTATACAAAACCGATCGGCACAGCGCTGCTGCATACCAATTTCCACGTTCTGCACGCGACAGACGATGAGGTGTATGATGCGAGATGCGCATTCTCATATACACATGACCATTATCATTATACGGGCAAATTGCCGTTCAACGAATTTTATAAGAATAAAACGACACTGCTGGGCAGCTTTTTTGAAGAAACACGTGTCGAGGCGCTGACCTATACCGAATTGATCCGCCAAAATAATACACAGTGTACAATGGCATCGGAGCTGGTCCTGCTGGAACGGTTATTCCGGTATTGTTACACGAATGAACCGCAGGAGAGCTTTGATACGTTAACGAACTATTTCTTCCTGCATTATTTGCTCAAAGGCAAGGCGCTGAAGCTGACGAATATGAAGTTTACCTTTGATTTGCCGCGGGTTCGTCAGTGCTTCGAGCAGTTGTCTGCCGAGATGGATGAAGTGGAAACCCGGATGCTGTGCTCATCGGAAGCATCATTCGAGGCCATTATTATCGAGTGGTCCAGACCGTATCTGGAGTTTGGTGCCGATCATAAGGGAGTCCGAACGTTATTTGCGGAGTGGCTCAAGCAACAAGGGGCATCCTGGGTGGATCAACCTTGAGAGCACTCCAATTAATCGAAACGCTGATTCAGCACGAAGAGCAGCAACGTCAGGAGATTCACCTTGTTCCGAGTGAGAATGCAGCTACGATGGTTAGCAGGCTGCCTCTGCTGATGGATATGTATAACCGCTATTTTTTTAATGAGCAGCAAGATGCCTCGGCCTGGAATTTTAACGGTGCGCGAAACGTTGCCGATCTGGAGACGAAGCTGACCATCCCGCTGCTAAAGGAGCTTTCCGGTGCCAGGTATGTCAATGTGAGACCCGTATCTGGACTGCAGGCCATGCTTATGGTGTTCATGGCCGTAGGCGGGGGGGCGGGCGCTCATATTCTGACCGTCTCTCCGCACGATGGGGGGCATTATGCGACGAAGGGACTTGCAGCAGAGTTGGGGCTTCATGCGCATGGGATTGCCGTATCGAATCTCGACGAGCTGGATATGACCGAGATAGAGCGGCAATTAGAACGGTGGCCGATCCGCCTGATCTACCTGGATCAATCCAATGGATTGTTCCCATTCCCGGTCGCCCCGCTGGCTGAGCTTGTCCGTCGACGTGACCCTTCCATTCATATGCATGTCGATACGAGTCATTGGCTGGGACTGATTCTGGGAGGAGCTATCCCGAATCCGCTTGCGGAGGGGGCGGATTCATTCGGCGGTTCCACGCACAAGACGTTTCCCGGCCCGCAGAAGGCGCTGATCTGCACGAATGAATCAACCGTTGCGCTGCGGTTGAAGCTGAAGCAGCATGATCTCATCAGCAGTCATCACTTCGGCGCTACTGCCAGTCTGGGCATTGCCTTAATGGAGTTCAAGGAGCACGGCGCCGCATACAGTCGGTCGATCCTGCGCAACGCCAGGCGCATGGCGGTCTGCCTGGACCACTACGGATACGTAGTGATTGGCAAAGAGCTTGGCTACACAGGAGGCCATCAAGTATGGGTCAATCCCGAAGCGCAGGGGCTGGGTTCCTATGAAGCAAGCGAAAGATTGTACCGGGTCGGTATTCATGTCAATGTCGTGTCCCCCTTGCCCTCATGCGAAGGACCCGTTATTCGCCTCGGGCTCAACGAGTTTTCCCGGTTGGGGGCGGAAGAGTCGCATACAGCCGCTCTGGCGGATATTATGCACCGTGCTATGATGCAGACGGATTCGGAAGCAGCGCTGAGAAAGGAGGTTCGAAGCCTTCGCCAATGTCTTCCAGACCATTATGGACTTGAGCTTGGAAGCGATGAGATTCGGAAGAAATACGATGACCTGCTCAGATTAGTGCTGACCGGCTTACAGGGAGGGAGGAAGGAATGTGACTGAGTCAACAGGGGACACAGCATTCGTCGTCCCACTTGGACGCATCTCGGAGGACGAGGCTCTTCAGGTAGGTATGAAAGCGTTCCGGCTGGGCAGCTTGCTTCGATCAGGCTTTCCGGTGCCGGACGGATACGTGATCAAGGAGGAGGCCTGCCAGGATCGGGAAGGGCTGCTCTCTTCCATCCGCAACATGTTTGGGGGACAGATCGATCATCAATCCGTTGCGGTCCGATCATCGGCTAGTAACGAGGATTCATCTGCAAGGTCATTCGCTGGCATGTATCAGACCCTGCTCCGTGTACGCGGCGCTGAGGCTGTTCTGGAGGCTGTCGAATCCTGCTTGTCATCTGCTAGGCGGGTAGCTCATTCGAATGCGTATGGACTGGCTGCTGTGGGCAGAAACGCCATCATCGTGCAGACAATGATTCATGCACAAGCGGCGGGCGTCGCTTTTACCCGAAACCCGGTGACACGGGCTGAGGAAACGGTTATTAACGCGGGCGCCGGGATCGGCGAGCACACGGTAGACGGTTCTGTGACGCCGGAGTCGTGGGTCGTTTCTCATTCGGGAGAAGTACGCCAGAAATCCGGGCCAGGGATAATAGACCATGCCATCGCAGGAGCAGTTGCATCGCTTGCCAAGCAAGTGGAAAGCTATTTCGGAGAGCCGCAGGATATTGAGTGGGCCTGGCTGGATGGGAAGCTGTATCTGCTGCAGGCAAGACCGATTACCCGCAGAGCACATGCAGATGAGTCTGGCGTTCTTGAAGCCGGATGGATGAGAGACCCGCTACACTATCCATACCCCCTATGTCCTGCGTTCCGTTGGGATCTGCAGCATCTGGAGAAGGCCTGCACCATCATTTTCGAAGAGAACGGTATTCTGCTGGAGACGATACAGGCGCGCGAGGTCGGCGGCTGGCCTTACTTCAAGGAGCTTCACCTGCAGGGTGATCATCAAGAACAGGGACACTCTGCGGCATATGACGGGTTTTGGCAACGTCTTACAAAAAGCCTGCGAGTCGTCCGGACAGATAAACTAGAGCAGGATACACTGCGGTGGCGCCAGGAATGGCGGCCGAGATGGGCTGGGGATATTGCCCGTTACCGGGGCACAGCCTTGGAGGGCTTGTCAGATTCAGAGCTGGAGGAGCACCTCGGGCAGATGAAGCAGTTTCTGCTGGACTCGAAGGTGATGCATCTGCGGATGAACTATCCGTTCGCAGTGGCTGTCGGGGAGTTTGTGTTGGCCTGCCGGGAATGGTTCGGGTGGTCGGATCAGAAGTGTCTGGCCATGCTTCAGGGCACTTCCTCGACTTCCAGCGACCCGGCCAGAGAATTAGCGAAGCTGGCGAAGCTCGCACAGAGCAGGGATAAGGTGGCTGGCTTGCTGCTTCATCTAACGCCGCATACATTGGAGACCCTGAAGACAGAGGATGCCGTCTTTTACGATGCGCTGGAACGGTACCGAGGCAGCTATGGGTGCAGAGCTTTGCGCTACGAGGTGATGGATAAGACAGTAGCAGAGCTGCCGGAGCTGCTTCTGCGGCTTGTACGCAATCAAATGCTTCAGCAGGCTGGAAGCCAGCATGCAACGGGTGAGAATGTGCTTGAGGAAGCGAGGACTCTATTGCGGAACGAGAGTCCAGAGGAGAGAGAGCGCTTTGAGAGACTGCTCGAGCGTGCCCTGGAGCGGTACGGGCTGCGCGAGGAGAACGGCTACTACACGGTGGGTGCCCCGCTCGCTCTGATGAGATACGCGCTGCTTGAGGCGGGTCGCAGGCTTTGCTCCCGCCATCAACTGGATGAGGCTTCTTCCGTATTCTTGCTGGAGCTGGATGAAATCCTGCAAGGGTTACGCTTCCCAGATGCTGACTATCGGACTGCTGTGGTAATGAGAGAACGGGAGAGAGAGAGTGCGCTAAGGCGTGGTCCGCTTCCGTCCGTCCCGGAGCCTGTTCATGGCGGTCCCGTCGAGGTTGAGATTCCGCAAGAAGTCAGACGATACTATGACAGTATTCATTGGTTCGTCAGCCGTGATGAGGGGGATGCCGGGAATGCGGGTCCGTTGATGGAGGAACAGGCATCGACGATCGCTGCGGGCGTTCCGGCTTGTGCTGGTGTGTATACTGGCACTGCACGGATTGTATATTCGGAGGCGGATTTCGTGAAGATCAACGAAGGAGACATCCTCGTATGTACGACGGTGCCTCCCGGATGGGCTGTATTATTCTCCACGATCGGCGCTCTTGTAACGGATATAGGCGGCGTCTTGTCCCATGCGGCTATCATTGCCAGGGAGTTCAACATTCCCTCCGTCATGGCGACTGGCAACGGGACGCAGGCGATTAAGGATGGTCAGCGGATTACGGTCCATGGATTAACCGGCAAAGTGAGCATGTAGCGCCTGAAAGAGAACCTCTATCTCCGTCGAAAGTCGGATTTAGAGGTTCTTTTTCAGCACAATTGGGCTTGTGTGGTCGGTCTTACGTCCATCCGTTACTCGAGGCGCTGCTTGAGTGTCTCATAATCGATCTTACCCGTCGTCGTCTTGGGCAGGGGAAGCACATGCAACTCGTAACTGCGCGGAACAGCATAAGACGGCAGGTTGTCGGAACAGTGCTTGCGGAGCAGCGGGATTGCAATGTCGGCTCCGTATATCGCGGCGGATAATTGTAGCCTGTTATTTCTCGTCGTTGCGATGACTGCGACCTCACTAACTTGCGGAAGTTGTTTGATGATCGATTCGACCATGCTGAGGTAGACGCGTTGGCCGTTGATTTTAACCATATTATCCCTTCGACTCACATAATAGTAAACCCCGTCTATACATCTCATTAGATCTTTGGTAGGGAAGAATGCCCCTGGATGTCCTGGAACCGTAATGAAGGTGGAGGTCTCGTGCAGCCTGTGGCCGTAATAGCCAAGCATCATGGTGGGTGAACTGACGTACAATTCTCCGACCGAGCCATCGGGACAAGGCATGAACGATTCATCCAGGAGCAGCGTGTTTGCATAGGGCACAGGAATACCCAACGGGAGCTCGGCGAAGCCCGAGGTGTCCCCGGGAATAGGGAATGCCAGTATATCATTGCATTCTGTATTGCCGTATAAGTTGTAAAATTGGGCATTCGCAAAATGATACTGGGCTGATCGAACTTCATTAACCGACGCCTTCTCACCCGAGAGAAAAACCGACCGGACATTCATTAACTGCTCGTCCTGCCGCAAGAGCAGCAGCAACAGGCGAAGGGCAGACGGCACCAGAAACAGCGAGGTCGTTCGCTCCTCCTCAATAATGGTTTTCAGATGCTTGGGATTCCAGCGATGACGGGGATGGATGAACTGACAGCAAGCTCCGAAGGACAGGGGGAGGAAGAGGGAGAACAGGCTCATATCGGAATGGAAGGCCGCATGGCATAAGAAGCGGTCACTGCTGCTGAACGTATAGCTCTTACCGCCATACCGTGTATAGGCTACAATATTCTGCTGTGAGAGCATCACTCCTTTGGGTAGGCCTGTAGAGCCGGATGTGAAGTAGATAAAGGCCGGGTCGCTGTCTGCTGGATGGTCGTAGCTGCTGTTCAGTGCGGTTTGCCGGGCTTCTGCCGCCTCCTGGACGGTTTCTTCATCATCGAATATCTGTTGGTTGGGGCGAAGATGCGGTCTCAGGAAAGGAAGCATGGTTCTGGATACGAAGAAGGCATGGGGAGCCACCACGTCAAAAACACGGTAATACCGTTCATCCTCCATATTCAAGGGAAGACAGATTGCCCCCAGCTTCAAACAAGCCCAATAAGCAATAATCGTATGGAGCGGATGATCGCAATAGAAGCCGATATAGTGTCCCTTGGTGATTCCGTTACGGTAAAAGTAGTCAGCCATTCGATCAGAAAGAAGCTGCAATTGTCCATAGGTAAGGTGCTGGCGTGTACGGGCATCTGCCCTAAAGGTAAAGGCTACACGATCTCGGTAGCGGTTGCTCAGTTCTTCACCTAATGTATGAATGGTCATCGTCATCAGTTATCTGCCTCCTGCAATGTAAAATAAAGTTAACAACGAATGTTGAATAAACAAGCAATAAACGCCATGAACGTTAGATACAATCCGTTTAAGATGAAGTTGTTTCCAAGTGTAGAGGAGGAGAAGGATGCTTACACCGCAGATGATAAAAACAATGATGATTAGGGAGCGGTTGCTTAACGAGGGACAGCAGGTGCATGAAGAGGACGATCTTGTTCGCAATGGCATGATCGATTCGATCGGAATAATTAAGTTAGTACTGGCCGTTGAGCAAGCCTATGGCCTGAAGGTAGAGGTTGAAGATATTTTGAAGGATGACTTTAGGACGGTAGGCGCGATCGTCGATTATTTCAATCGGTTCGTCAAGTGACCCTGGCTGATTCTATTATGAAAGCTGTCAACCATTCGGGACTCGGCTAAAATGAGGTGAATTCAAGGGAAGCCGAGTTATGATCGGAATTGTCTTCTATACTGTCACTAATAAAGTCGTATCTTTGGAGGGGGTAATCCAGTGGAAGTAAGATGGCCTGAGCACATTGCACTGCATTGTTTAACTTGCAGGGCGATAATGGATTATACGCAAGACAGCGGAGGCTGCTCTGCATGCGGACAGCGTTACCGTATGCTGGACGGAGCTCCCGTTATGCTAATGGAATCGGATGAACAACCAGATGAAGCGAGCCGATCGGATGCCGAGGACAAGAGGCAGGCTGTCAGGGAGATGTTTACAACGATTAGCAGTTCGCTGGAAGAACAGGGCGTTTCTCGCTTCTCAACCTTTATCAATTTCGGCTATGAGCCTCTGGACGGAGAAGAAGAGGGTGAGGAAGAAGAATCGATGGGGCTGAACGATAGCTCGGTTCGCTTACTGCAAGAGGTGCTCAGAGGCTTCAAGCTTGATGGACAATCGATTCTGGAAGTCGGCTGCGGCCGGGGAGGTAATATCAATTATGTATGCCGAAGCAGTGAACCGGGCATTATCGTCGGCCTGGATTTGACCGAGGCGAACATTTCGTTTTGTCAGAGGAACAATCGGTATGATCAGGCTTTCTTCTGCGTAGGGGACGCCGAGCAGCTACCTTTCCCTGGGGAATCGTTCGATACGGTTCTGAACGTAGAGTCGTCTCATTTGTATCCTGATATCGTAGCATTCTACCATGAAGTGTACCGGGTGCTGAGACCTGGAGGAGCCTTTCTCTATGCGGATGCGCTGGATGTGCCTGTATACCAATCGTGCAAGGAACAATTGGATCGGATTGGTTTTGCGGTGGTAACTGAACGCGACATTACAGCGAATGTGCTTCGTTCCTGCCAGACGTCCCTCAACAATCGCTTTAAGGCGCTGAACCGAGGCTTTAAGGGGGAGGAAGCGCTCATTATGGATTGGCTTGCCGCGCCCGGCACCAAAAAATACAATGATATGTTTGAAGGCAACCGGGCATTTCATATCGTGCAGTTGATTAAAAAGTAACCCGCAAATCAAGGAGTCAGGAAAGGAAGGCCTGCATGGTTCTATCGAGCCCTTCGGGGAAGCTTAGCAATGAAACGAAGGAAATAGTCGCCGAATTAACCCGTCTATTCAAGGAAAGGGCTTCTTATAATGATGCGAATGACCAATTCCCGGAGGAGAATATTCGGCAGCTTGCCGCGCATCATCTGCATGTCGCTCCGTTGGACGAGCGATACGGCGGCTTGGGGGCAGGCTTCGTAGAGATCAGTTGGTTAATTGCTCAATTTGCCAGAGGCTGCCCTTCTACGGCGCTCTGTATCGCGATGCATTATTACACGCTGGCTGCGCTGAAGGATCGGCTGCCGCCAGCAATCAGCGAGGCTGTGCTTAGGGATGTGCAGCATAACAGCGAATTTTTCTCGTCGTTCAACTTGGCAAACGTAACCACCTTCCATCCCGGATTTGACTACCGGGACAGTGTAAGCGTTAAGATCGATAAGGTGGACGGTGGATACTTGATTAACGGCTTCAAGAAGTTCGTGTCGGCTGCCGAGAGGTTCAAATATTTGCCTGTCCTGGGGAGCCAGCAAGGTGATCAGATCGGCTTCTACGGCCTGACAGCACTTCTCCTGCGTAAAAATGATCAAGGTGTATCGGTGAAAAAAACATGGAATTTGAGCGGGATGCGGGCGACATTGAGTCACGATGTCCACTTTCAGGACGCATGGGTACCCGAGGAGCGGCTGATTGGGCGGGAGGGATATGGTCTGGAGGATACCTCTAATGAATATTACTGGTCTCGTCTGGCGATTACTTCGGTCTATCTGGGTGTCGCTCAAGCTGCAGTGGATCATGTCGAAGAAGTGATCCGCTCCAAGAAGGATTGGATTTCGAAACGACCAGTGGCCACGATGCCCGGAGCGCAGTATGGTTTTGCCGAGCTGAAAATCAAGCTGGAGACGGCAAGAAGCCAGTTGCTGACCTACGCGGCCCAAGCGAACGAGGAGCAGCAAAGTGGCAAGTTCACCAGCGATCTGTACCAGAAGGCGTTAATCACAAAATATTACTTGTCTAACATCGTGAACGAGATTGTGTGGGACGCGATGCAGATGGAAGGCATCCAGTCCCTGGATCGAGGCAGCACGCTGGAACGGCTCTTCCGCGATGCCAGGGCTGCGACATTTCATTATCCGTCGAATGATTTATTGAAAGAAATGTTGGCCAAAACATCGCTCGGGATCATTTCCGTCCATAGTAGATGGGGGTAGGAACAGAATGCCAAAAGTACGTTTGTATAAATCGGTGGAGTTTAGCTCGGCTCATCGCATGTACAACCAGGAGTGGAGCGAAGCAGAGAACCGCCGCCTGTATGGGGCATGCACAGTGGATCATGGACATAATTATCGTCTTGTCATTTGCCTGGAAGGCGAGGTGGATTCGGATACAGGAATGCTCATCCATATGGGATTCGTCAAAGACATGGTTCATCGCCATATCGTGGAGCTGGTGGATCATCGTCACCTGAATGATATTCCTGAATTGGAGCAACGCGTTCCAACGCTTGAGGTGCTGGTGGTATGGATATGGGAGCGGTTGGAACGCTGCCTGCCTGCTGGCATCCTAAAGGAGGTCACGCTTTATGAAACGGAGAGAACGTATGCAAGCTATAGCGGGGAATAGCAGAGCGAGTTGTGGAGGTGTCGTTTAATGGGAGTGGTTCTGTTTCACCCCGACGAGTTGCTGCGATTCAAAGGAGAAAAGGCGGTTATGTTGTATTCGGGCGGACTGGACAGCACATATGCGGCGATGCAGTTGGTTCGTGCTGGCATTGAAGTCCATGCGCTGCACGCCAATGTCGGACAGCAGCACGATCCAGCTATACAGCGGACCGCTGAACAAATCGGGGTTCAATTTCAAAGTATCGACGTCAGAAAAGAGTTATGCGAGCAATTTATCGATAAAGGGATCTATGCAAATGCACTCTACAACCGTTATCCGATCTCGTCAAGCTACACCAGGCCGCTCATCGCTCTTGAAGGCGTGCGATACGCAAGGCAGATCCAGAGCCGACTGATTGTACACTCCGCTACCCCAATGCAAAATACAGCTTCGCGCTTCAATCTGTCCATCCTGGCGCTCAGCACGGAGATTGATATGTATTGCCCCGCCATATTGCATTACATCAACAGAGAAGAAAAAGCCGCATTTCTGAAGAACAACGGCATTTGTTGCGAGAGCATCAACGAGTATTCGGTTGACGAAAACTTATGGTCTAGAGTGATTGAGGGCGGACCGCTGGATTCACTTCATTATGAAGTGCCTGAGCATTATTACAGATGGACTTCCGGGAGCGGCCATAAGGGCCCCTTCTATATCACCATCGGGTTCGATAAAGGAAAGCCTAACCGTATGAATGGTACTCCTGCCGAGCTTGACGACATCATAGCCAGGCTGAATCAGCTCCTCGGACCCTATGGAATTGGAAGGTTCAGCGGATTCGAGAACACCGCGTTCGGCATGAAGAACAGGGAACTGAGGGAAGCGCCAGCCGCCTGCTTGCTCCACGAAAGCCATATGCAGCTAGAGGAGCTGATCTTGTCCGAGGACGAGCTTCGGATCAAACGGACACTCGATGCCGAGTGGACACGGCTGGTGGTGGCGGGCGGCTGGTTCAGCAGGTTGAAAGATGCGCTCGATAGCGCCATAGGTGAATTCAATAGAGACCTTACCGGCGAGTTGAAGTGGAAGATCTCGGAAGGGCGGTGCGAGTGTGTCTCCGTTCTGTCTCCTGCATCGTCTGCTTCCCAAGCGCAGTTTTACGATGAATTCAATCCGTATTCGCTGAATAGTCTGTACCAGCAAATGAGCAGGAAGCATAGAGCCATATAAATAAAGCACCTCTTCTATCCATACAGGCAACGGATGTTATCTGTCGATGGAAGGAGGTGCTTTACTCATTGGGGATCGTGTGCAGTGGATTGTGACGCTAATACAGTCCACCGTCGACCTGAATAACCTGGCCTGTTATATAAGAGGCTGCATCTGAGAGTAGAAACATGACCGTGTCAGCGATTTCTCGGGGCTCTGCAACCCGTTGCAGCGGAATGCCGGAGGCGATGTCTCTAATTTGCTGCTCCGATCGTGCAGCGAGAATATCCGTATTCACATAGCCAGGAGCTACGGAATTGACCCGAATACCGAACTCCCCTAATTCTTTGGAGGCGGCTTTCGTCATGCCGTCTATGCCGGATTTGGCGGCAATGTAATTGAGCATGCCTGGCGCCCCCATCCGGGCGGCGACAGATGAGATGTTGACAATAGTGCCTCTGGCGCGGATAAGCGGACGCAGAAAGCCTTTGGTCAGGAAGAACGAGGCGTGAAGGTGAACTTGTATCACCTCATTCCACTGATCCCACGACATCGCTGGAATCGAGCTATCGGCGGTATGGCCGGCATTGTTGACGAGAATGTCGAGCGTAGACCGAGGGGAGGAAGTGACGAGGCGCTGCAAGCCTTCCAATTGCTGAAGATCCAGATGATTGCACTGCAGAGCATGTACGGTTCCGGGATAGTCTGAACAGTCGCGCACAACCTCTTCGGCGGCATCGGAATTGTTCGCATAGGTAAAATAGACCGTGGCATTCGCTTCGGCCAGTCGGGTAACGATTGATCTCCCGATCCCTCTGGAGCCTCCGGTGACGACTGCTTTCTTTCCTGTAAAATCCCATGTTGTTTGACGCATATCGGACTCCTTTCTCCATTGGCGCTATGGTGTATGGCTGATATAGACGGGATGTCCGTCGAGGTCCTTCACAATGAAACAGGTATGTCCATCTGGGAACGATACGATCGGTTCGGGATCGGCTCCCGCCTCTGCAAGTGAGCGATAACAGCCATCGATGTCAGGCGTGCCGAGCGTAACAATCGGATGCTGTGTCCCGTTATGCTCGAACTGTAAGGGAATGACGTGTCGCACATGCGCCAAGGTTAGCTTGGTTCCAGACGGTTCCAGGCAGCAGGACGCGAATTCGCTGTTCATCCACAATAATCGAAATCCGAGCACGGTTGAGTA
This sequence comes from Paenibacillus sp. J5, assembly GCF_054955055.1. NCBI lineage: Bacteria > Bacillati > Bacillota > Bacilli > Caryophanales > Paenibacillaceae > Paenibacillus > Paenibacillus sp. J5. The sequence continues at coordinate 302,557 of NZ_JBUEDD010000003.1, forward strand.
CCAATGAACAGATCGCTTTAGATTCGTAACCGGGATGAATATACAATGCACATAGCACTCTGCCGTCATATCGTTCTTCCTTTCTCTATCGTGGTTCGGTTACCCGGTTGCGGTTGAATTTTCTTCGTACCTTCTCCCCATGCCTGTTATACAACTCATTACGGTACATCGTGACCATCTCTACACTTGTACGCACATAATGGACAGCAAATGCTCGACGGAATCGATAGTCCGATGTGTTCTCAAGCGATCCGTGAAGCAAATTTCCACTGAAGAACACAGCGTCGCCTGGCTCGGTTTCCAGGTACTCAAGCCGATACCCTTCGGGCAGGTCGTTTGTATAATGGTATAAGCTTTGCGCGGGATCAACCTGGCGGGGAGTGAGCAGATCCAGGTTATGCGACCCTGGCGCCACATACAAACCGCCATTGGTAGCATCTGCTCTATCCAGGCTGACCCATGCGGTGTAGCAGGTATCAGGGAAAGCAAATATTTCGTGGTTGTCCTGATGCAGATATAGCCCTCTGGAGGATGGTGGTTTGTAGTAATACACCGATTGCAAGGCAAGCGGGTCTTCACCAATCATCTCCTGCAGTGTGCCCACTAGCCGGGAATCCAGGACGAAACGCAGCACATCATCGTTATACCGGTGATAGTTGCCAATACGGGGATAGATACTCTCGAGCGGATATTCGACATTCTGGACGATGTCCCCGTTACGAATCAGATCGATCCAGCGCCGCTCATAGATTTGGGCCAGATGCTGGAGCTCTTCCAGGCTGAACAGGTTTTTCATAATCATATAGCCATGGGTGTGATAGAATTCGAGTTCTGTTGGATTGATATGCACGTCATTATGGCCTCCCCTCCTCATGAATGGCCTTACTATACGCTCTTCAAACTAATGGCGCTCTGGGAATATTGAGAGAAATGAGCCGAGCGGGTGATAAAGACGAAGGATAAGATAGTAGACAATATAGCCTGCTAAGGGAGGGATCGCATCCGCAGTGAACGGTTCATGTATATTGCCCCGGGATGAAAGCCCCGGAATGGAAGTCGAGTGCTATCACAATTTCCGGTTAAGCATCGTTCGCTCCTTCCCTGGATTGATGCCATGGTATTACAGCCATTTCATTAATCTCACTCTCCAAGCCGATGAGGGGGAGCTGTTCCCGATCATTCGGTTCGAGGATCATCTGGATGTTTATGACGGCGTGCTGGAGGAGACACCTTCCAACTTCTCGGAGGGGGATGTTATTGGGCACATCCGAGCATGCTTGCTCAAGAAACGTTATGTGATCGCATATCTTAACTGGAAGCATGTGGAGTCCTCATCGTTCTATCGCAGACAGAATATGGTTCACGAAGCATTAGTGTACGGTTTTGATGATAACAGCAGGCAGCTTCATTTGCTCGCCTTTCAGGCCGGAGGGAAGGAATACGGGCATGTAACGATCGACTACGAAGCGTTCGAAGCGGTGTTCAGCCGGTTAGCGGAGGAGGATTGGGAGAAGCAGCGATGGTTCGCCTACTATGGCTTCCCCATCTCCGATGTACAAGTAACGGAGCAGTCATTTGGATTTGATTACCGCCGAATGTTCTTCGCATTGGAGCGCTCCAAAGCTGCGGCAGACTCGCCTGCGATTCATCCGACGGGCGCTCAGATCAACCGTTTCATGGCTGATTATTTCAGACGGAAGCATGCGGAGGGGAACATACCGCAGGAGTGTTTTCCAATATGGGGAATTATGGTGTACAAAACAGTGCTGCATAAGACGATGATGCTGCAGCGACTGGAATTTTTGCAAAAGGATAGGCATGGGGACAAGCTTCAGCCCGTTGTAGCCCTGTATCAAAAGGCGCATCGGCAAGCGCAGCATCTAAGCTGGATATCCCACCGGTATCGGAGGTTGCCTGATCCGAAGGAGCTGAAGGCTGTCGCTGAAGCTTACGACAATCTGTATGCGGCAGAAAAACGAGCGAATCTGCTGCTCATGGAATTTCTTGTGCATCGGCAGACGTATAATTCGCAGAAAGCATTCAGAATGGAGGCGGGCTATGGAGATAGATGAGAGGATCAAACCGTGTATAACCGGTATATTCCGGCATCGGATCGAGGTGGACGAGCAGACGAATCTGTTGAAGGTTGGCGTCGACTCGATTAACTTTATTCGCATCGTTGTGGCGCTCGAGGAGGAGTTCGATATTGAAATCATGGACGCCGCTGTAAAATTGGACAACTTCACATCGCTCCCACGTATTCGCAGCCTGATCGCCGGTTATTTGGAGCAGAGGGGGGCTGGGAATGAATAGCGGAAACGAAGTGCGAAGATTAATGAGCAACGAGGGCTGCGGCATGATGCAGGCTGGCGACATTCAGCACTCAAGCACGCTCTACGAAGTCGGATTTGATTCGCTGCGATTTATGGAGCTTGTCATGCTGCTGGAAGAGCGCTTCGATATCGAATTGCCAGACGAAATCTTGGAAGTGGAACCGGGAACCACGGTCGCAGATATTATCACGGTCGTGGAGGCATGCCTGGAAGCTGCCGCGCAAGTCGGCGTTCACTACATGGAGGAGGAATAAGCGCATGAGCAAGGAAGCGTGGAAACATTTCTTTCAGGAAGATTACTTGTTTTTCTCTGAAGTGATACTGAATGCTGAACGTACCGAACATGAGGTACAAGCACTTGTCACTATGCTGCAACTTGGGGAAGGTGCCGAGATTCTTGATGCTGGCTGCGGACAAGGAAGAATCTCAGTTCCGTTAGCGGCCAAGGGGTACAATGTATCGGCTCTTGACGGCTCCTTGACCATGCTTGAGGCGGCCCGGCAACGCGCCGACAGCGCAGGGGTGAGCATCCGCTTCGTGCATGCCGACATGCGGGACATCACAGACAGCGGAACATACGATGCAGTGATTAATTTGGGTACTGCATTCGGATATGTCCCTCTCATTGAAGATGATGAAGCGATCCTTCGCCGCGTCTGTGATGCGCTGAAGCCAGGCGGACAATTTGTCATCGATACCGAAAATCGGGATGCCAAGCTCAGAGGGCAGTTAGGCAGGACATGGTTCGAGATGAAGGGGGTGAAGGTGTGGTCTGAGCGTACCTACGACGCGGTCAGCGGCAGATGGCGCGAGATTCTGACGTGGAATCGGGGAGGGAAGGAGGTATCCAGCGTACTGGAGCTGCATCTGTATGCGCCTTCTGAGGTCGTACATATGTTGAAGCGAGCCGGATTTGAAATCATCGGGGTGTTCGGGGGATATGATCAATCCCCGGTGGGAATGAACAGCGAGCGGCTAATCGTGCACTGTTCCAAGCCAGGAGGAGCCAGATAAGCAGTATGAGCTTACCTTCTTGGGCGATGAAGCTTCTTCCTCATGAACCTCCGTTTCGGTTCGTTAGCGAATTAACTGAATATGTGCCTGGCATTTGTCTTCGAACAATGCACACATTCCCCCATCTCCAAGCCAAAGGTATGGGGGGAGGGGACCTGATCCCGGAGGTCTGCCTAGTGGAGGGGCTTGCACAGAGCGCGATATTGCTCACCCAGTTGGAGACAACGCCGTTGCAGAAATGGGAGTTCCCGCTGCTCGGCCGCGTCCAAGCGTCCATGTGTGCATCCGTCGCTTGGGGAATGAAGGTGGAGTATGAGGTGCGTATTATACGAATCCTGGCCAAGCAAGCGGTTCTATCTGGAACGGTCTATGCGGGCGGCGTCGGCCGCCTGCTGGAAGCCAGCTTGGCTGTAGCCGTGGCTGATGGACGGGGGGGATGACATGGAACAACTGCTTCAGGCGGAAGCGATGCATAGGTATCCAAAACCGTGGCGGATGTTTGATCGGGTCGTGGATATAGAAGAGCAGCGCATTGCCACAATCAAGCTGATATCTTTCAGCGACTACTACATTGCCGGCCATTTCCCGTCTTACAGTGTGTATCCGGGGATGCTGTTATTGGAAGGAATGAAACAATCGGCGGTTCTGCTTAGCACATGTGCCCATTGCGCCAACGACGTCGAATCTGGACTCCCTGGAATGACGGAGCTCTCGGTGCGGTTCCTTCGTCCGGTTGTACCCGGGGATACGGTGCGATTCGAAGTGAATGCTGCCTGGGCGATGGACGGGACAGATCGAGACAGATATGAGGGGAGAGGAACAGTCGAAGGCATCTCTGTATGCCTCGCATCCTTTACACTGCCCCGGAGGAGGTGTGTATGCACGAGCGGCTAATCGAAATAAACGCGCCACACGGGAGGCTTGCCGCAGTGCTGCATCATCCCGGAGCCAGCGCGGAGCCCCCATCGCTTGTTATCTACTGCCCGGGCAAGAATGGCGAACGCTCAGACGTTCATAGGCTCGGTGTTAACTTTGCGCGTCGCGCAGCCGCACTCGGTATTGCTGTACTGCGCTTCGATTATTCGGGCGTAGGGCTTAGCGACGGGGACTATCATGAGATGACGGTATCTAGCAAAGTCTCCGATACGATCGCCGTGTATCGATATGCTTGCGGCTTGCCGGATTTAAATACCGCGACCACTGCTTTTCTGGGGTTTAGCGATGGGGCGCGCACGGCACTGCTGGCTGCGAACCAGACCGGCGTCAACCGCTTAATCCTGTGGAGTCCATTGTTTCAGGAGTGGGGGGGAGGGTATCCACAGGGGAGACATCCCCGATTTGTACGGCACCCACTCCATCCTCTGCTGCCTGTTATGCCGTGGGCAGGATTATGGGTGGGAATGCCCTTTTACAAAGATCTTCAACAGTTGAATCTGCCGGAACAGATGCGCAGCTATAACGGTACGTCGATAGTGATCTACGGTGAAGAAGACCCGCTGGTAGCTGAAGAACGCATTCGGATGGATACGGAATCTCTACCGCTCTTTGACGATGATTCCGATCATCGGGTATGTGCTATCCCGCAGGCGGATCACCTGTTCGCTTCTATAGAACATGGGGAATGCCTGCTTGACCATACGTTGTGCTGGCTGTGCTCTCATGCTTGAGAAGATGTGCTTTGGAGGTGAAGGGATGTGGACGCAAATGAAGCTCGGCGACGACGAAGACATCTATGCGGTCTTCCAACGTCCCCATGATGCTCCGCTTGCAGATGCCACGCTTGTTGTGACATTCTCGGGCTTAGCCCAATCGATGAGTGAGAAGGGATTTTTGTTTGCGAGATTGCGGAAAGCGGCTGCCCTGCTAACCTGCCATTTCGTTCAGTTCGACTACCGGGGGCATGGAGACAGTGCAGGCGACTTCCGTTCAGCCTCGATCACCTCTATGACCAAAGATGCGGTTGAAGTGTTGAATCATTTTCTGCGTGGTGGCACGTACACCAAGGTGATCTGCATTGGACATGCGCTAGGTGCAGAGATTGCAGCCGCAGCCATGAACAGGATGACCAGAGAATATCCCGCGCTCGCCCTCATCCTGATCGCCATCTCGCCTCCATCATGGCGGCAGCCACCGGTATCACGCCTGTTTCCCCCGGAGGTATTGTCCGCGTTGGCGGAGGCGAAGGAGATTGAGGCCAGCCGATTGTTCCCTGGCAGGGATTACTACGGCTTTTCCGACTTTGAGAAGCGGCTGCTTGCTTTCCTCAACAATTGGGGGGGGCATATCCAGCAAGTACACGGTCAGTACATTTCTTCCACTATGCTGGAGGAACTGGATCAATTCCGCAGCCGTCGCTTCATAACGGATTATCTCAGGGAAGCGGTATGCATCGTCGGACAGAAGGATGAGGAGTGCGCAGCGATGGCCAAGGCATCAGGGACACAGCCTCTGACGATGCCTGGCGTGAGACGGTATCATGACCATGCATCGGCTGCTGAGCAAGTCATCCGGTGGATAATCGTTGAGTTGGAGAGAGAATGCGGAAGAACGTAACTACGAAAGGAGGCGTACAATGTCTGCAATGTCTAGGGCCGTAAGCAATTGGAAGCTGCCGAATGAGTTCGGCTTGTCGGAACGGACGCTCGATTGCCTTCAATTAGCTGTTATGGAAGCATTAAAGCGTAAGGGTTGCCGGGATCTCATCCCTGTATTCTTAAACCCGTTCGACTGCATTCGTATTGGATTGTCTGTTCGGCGGAGCGAGCCGATGCTTCAGGGTGGATTCAGTCTAGTGCGGTTTTCCGCACCGGACGCGGGAGCACTGCAAGATGTCATACGCTATGTATTGGAGCGTGAAGGGTACTGTCTGCTGTATTACCAGACATGGGATCATGCGTTATCTGCATATCGTCACAAATACGATCTCACGCATTGGTCGTTTATTACTTCTGTAAGCGAATCGCAGCTTACCATCGTAGATGCTGCAGGAGCACCCGAGCATTTCGCCCAAGGGAATACCGCAGCCATCTCTTGGGATGTGTTTATATCCGCCTTCGAGCAAACCCGCAATTATGGGGTAGGGTATATCCAGTATGAGCAACCGGCCGCAACACCATGGGAGGAACAACTGAACCGGATACTCCGCATGTCAGTTCATCGCATGCTGGACGACGGCGGTTTGGAGCAGCTCCGGGAGTTTGCGGAGAAGCTGGAGAACGCGCCGCAAGCGGACATTGTTCAGCAACTGGAACGGTTGGAATTCGAACTGAATTATTACCGCAAATTACGTGATCTTTGGAAAGTTGCCGTCTTCCGGGACATTATCCCCAAGAAGCAGCTGCATGCCGGTTGGCTGCAGGCGCTGATGGATTCAGGTGAATGCTGGTCGCTGGTCATTGGCCTGCTAATGAAATGGAAGCGGCAGCCGAGCCGGGATTATCATCATAAGCTCGCTCATTACATCTGGGAAGTGTACGACCGCGAGCGATTGATGTTTGCCGAGATGGCTTCGGCATGCGGGGGGTTGCCATGAAGAACATGTGGGAACGTATTGCAGATACATTGATAGGCCATTCCCTGCAGCTTCGTGCCGGTGAACGAGTGTATATCCAGGTTTCGGGAGACATAGCAGGAGATTTGGTGGAGCTGTTGCTCGAGCGTATCCTGCAAGACGGCGGAATCCCAGTTCTTCGGCAGCGATCGACCAAGCAGCTCAAAGCCATGATCAAGCACGCCTCTATCGATCAGTTTCAACAATGGGCCGAATTCGACAGGAGAGAAATTGAAAGCTCTGATGCGTATATTGGCATTCAAGCAGAACAAAACAGCTTTGAATGGAACGGATGCGGGGCTGCACAAATCGAACACTATCGAACGTATTATTCACAGCCGGTGCACATGGCAATGGCTAGTCTGAATAAGTGGGTGTTGTTCAAGCACCCGACGTATGCGATGGCTCAGACAGCCGGCATGAGCTCTGATGAATTAATGGAGCTGTACCGATTGTCTTGCGGAATCGACTATGGAGAATGGAGCAGGAAGGCAGCGCTGCTTGGGCAGCGTCTAGAGCGGACCAGTCGGGTACGCATCGTCTCGCCAGGTACGGAGCTATGTTTTTCGATCGAAGGAATACCGCACTATATATGCGATGGCAAGTATAATCTCCCTGATGGCGAAGTGTTTACTGCGCCTGTGGTGTCAACGGTATCAGGGCAGATCGCGTTCAATATTCCGGCCAGGTATATGGGGCAGTCCTATGGAGAGGCGACATGCCGCTTTGCGGCGGGAGAGCTTGTGGAGGTTAGCGGGGTCGGCGCCGCCCAGTTGAGAAGCATCCTGTATTCCGATGCTGGCGCGTCGCGAATTGGAGAGTTCGGTATTGGACTGAATCCATATATTCACCAGCCCACAGGGAGCCTGAATTTTGACGAGAAGATGGGAGGGAGTATTCACCTCGCATTCGGCCAAGCTTTCCCGATGGCTTACAACGGCAATGATTCTTCCATTCATTTTGATATGGTATTAAGTCAGCGCGCGGCTGATGGCGGAGGAGAGCTCTATTTCGATGATGAGCTTGTACGGAAAGACGGAATGTTTATCACAAGTGATCTAAAGGGGCTAAACGATGGATAAGGCATGCAGAAGAAGCCGAATCGCGATTATCAGTCAAAAGTTGCTGGGTCATGTCATCCCCGCGCTGGGGATTGGCCAGGCTTTGGCTGAACGTGAGCATGACGTTTATTTTATGGGACATCTCTCGCTGCGTTCGCTTGTCGAAGGCAGTCTGGTGAAATTTGTAGAGATTGGCTGGGGAATGATTCCGATGGATTTCATCTCTCGCTCCATGGTTGAGATCAGCGAGCGCCTGCGTGAGCTGGACATCGACCTGCTCATCGTTGATTCGGGAATGCCGGCCCCAGCCTACTGCGCAGAAGGCTTAGGTATTCCCTGGGTTAGCTTTCAAACCTCTGTTCCTCTGCCGGATGAGTTGATTCCAGGCATCCCATCTATCGTGAAGCGGGCCCAATCCCGATATGCGGATATATTAAATCACGCAAGAAGGAAAGCTTGTTTGCCCCTCCTGAACGACGAACGACGAATGAGAGGGGATATGGCGGGGCTCTCTCCTTATATGCATCTTGTCATGGTATATCCCGAAATGATGGAGCATTGGGAGGGACTCCCACCGAATACGGAAGTGATCGGCGCTTGCGCTTATGTTCCCTTGAGCGAGCCTGTATCCGTTCCGGATAATGACAGGCCGTCGGTCCTGATCTGTAGCTCTTCTCTATCCAAGGTCGATTACAGGGCTACCATGACCGATTACATCGATGCCAGCATAGCCGCATTAGAACACGAGCCTGTCAATCTGTTGTTATCCGACCAGAGCAGTCTTCGCCTTCGTCAGAGTTTTCCTGCCAATTTGCACTTTTATGACCAATACCCCATTCATGATCAGCTATTTCCCTTATCCAGCGCTGTCATTACTCACGGAGGCTGTAATACGATTCAAAAGGCGATGCGATACGGCGTCCCGCTGCTTATCATCCCTCTCGGAGATGAACAGCCGCTTCTTGCCAGCCGATGTGAAAAGCTCGGTATTGCAGTGCAAGTGGACCCTGATAATATTCAGAAGGACACCATGGGGGAGGCGTGCCTGAGATTATTAGAGGACGACACATACTCGCAGGCTGCTGACCGGCTCAGGGAGCAGTTGCAGACGTATCGTCCCAACGAGTCCGGGGCGGCATTAGTTGAGCGTGTCCTATACAGAAGATAATAGCGAGGAGTGAACATGGATGAGATTACATGAGGATCATCTTATCAAGCTTGTACAGGGCCGCTGCGGAATGGCGAATGTAACGCTGGAAAGCGAATTTGCCCAGATCGGTCTGGATTCGACGGCAGTCATTGATTTGCTGATCGAACTGGAGGTGATCATGGATATTGATGTGTTGGATAATCGGCTTCAACTGGATGATATGGTTACGCTGAGGAATGTATATCAATATGTTCATAGCTTAATTCCTGATGAAGAGAAAGCAGAATAAAGGTGGTCGGCAAATGGTGCTGAGGACATGGTCGGCAAGCGAAAACGAAAGCTTGGCTCAGAACGGATATGTGGTTCTCCGGCAAGTTTTAGCTCCTGATGAGGTGGAGGGGCTGCGATCAGAGCTGAAAAGCTTGTGGTTCTCTCGCTACAGGGCCTCCGGGGCGGGATCCGATCCAGGCGGGGGAAACTCGCCTGACCGTCTATTTTCTCCTATTCGCAACGCCCATGAGGAGAGCGCATTATTGAGAGCTACCGCATTGGACGAGCGAATCCAGTATTTGATGGAACAGATTTTCGGGGAGGAGGCACTGGTTGTAGGCGGGACAGGTTTTTATAAAGCGCCCGGAAGTAAAGAGCTCCCTATGCATCAGGATAACTATGATATTGGCGCAGCGCCAGGCACCTCCTGTGCGGCCTGGATTAGTCTTGACCGCACAGCCGAGGTGAATGGGGGGATGCAGTTCGTTCCCGGCTCTCATCGATTGGGACTGTTAAAACCCCGCAACCCTGCAAGTTCTTCTGTCTATGCCCAATCGGTACCTGTTCCGGCGAACTATGCTGTGGTATCCGTCGAAACCGAACCCGGGGATATCATTTTGTTTAACGGCAATGTACTACATGGCTCCCATGCCAATACGACGTCCGACCGTTTCCGAATGTCGTATGTTGTTCATTATGTAAGTTACAGCACGGAAAAAATATTCGTTCAGCATAGTCGGCTGTTGAATAAGCGCGGGGAACGCGAAACACGGCGGCTCCACAAGGCGCACGCTGTGAAGCGGATGTTTGCAGAACATTAGGGAGGAAGGGGATCTCTATGTTGAACGTCTCATCCCTGCTGTTGGATAATGAACAATTGAATTGTTTTGAATCGACCGTAGTCAGTCTGGCTTCCATGTGGGGCAAGGAACCGACGATGCTATTTGAAGGAGCATGGGATTTCTACTACACCCCGGCAGAGAAGACCGCACCGTCGAATATAGGGGGGCGTGTCCAAAGCAGTACATTCGAGCCTCAGTCCAATCTGAGACGGTATGTAGGGATTAGCATCGATGAGTATTACGATATACGGGTAAAACAAGGAATTGAAATGGCGATCGAACCGTTGAGACAGGGCATTCCTGTACTCTTCACGCTGGACGGCTACCATTGCCCGTGGCACCCTGAATTTAGGAACTATCATTCACAGCATCTGTTTATGGTCATCGGTATTGACGGCGGCAAGCGGGAACTGATATGTGCAGACCACATGTTTGCCAAGCGTATAGTAAGCCTTCCTTACGGGGAATTGCTGGAGCATACGCTGGATTGCATCGTCTTTCATCCGGTTCCTCCTGCAGAGCCGTCTTTGCAATGGTTCGAAATCCTGCACCGTGAGATGGAGCGGAAGCTAAGGCCGGATAAGTTGTCCTCTGCCCAAGGATGTTTCTCATTGATGCGGCAATTCGCCGAGGAACTAGGCCAGACGACAAGCATGAAGGAGGAGACGGATCAGTATAGACGGATCGATACCTGTCCTTTGTTTGCTGTTATCACTCGATTATCTAATGGAAGGCTGAACTTTGCAGACCTGCTGGATCGCGCGGCCAACGGCTGCGGGGAAAGACGGCTCGCTTCTCATGCCAATCTACTCCGAGACGCTGCACAGGAATGGAAGACGGTGAACAATATATTGATGAAAACCTGCTTCATGAGGGATCCGGCATCTGCCTTCCCGCGAGTAGAACTTAGAATCAGGCAGTTAGCCCAATTGGAAGAGGGCATCGCCAATGACATACTTGAACTTACAAGGCCTGCTGTTCAAGAGGCGTAGAATAAAAAGCAGGACGGGGCTGTCAGCCCGGTCCTGCTTTTTATAATTGGGCGTTTAATAGATGTAGCCCTTATCCTTCCAGGTGAATATCGAGCCTTGGGAAGCGACTGCCTTGGGCTCCAGGTTAAGCCTCCGTCTGACCCGCCTCCCGTGTTTATCCAACAGATAGTTATAGTTTACACTGGTTTTCTCTATACTGATTCCCGCGTAATGCACGACAAACGACTGCCTGAACCGGTCATAGGTCTGATTGCGGTAAGACCCGTGAATGAGATTGCCGTTGAAGAAGACCATATCACCCGGCTCTGTTACGATGTCTACAACTTCATACGGCTGAGGCAGATCATATATTTCACTCCATTCATGACGCTCAACCGCATGTGTGATATGGGGAATCACCAGATCATACGTATGTGTTTTCGGAATAATGTATAAGCCTCCGTTCTCCTGATCCGATGCATCGATGCTAAGCCATGCCGATAATGTCGTTCCAGGTGCGATCCCCATATCGTAATTATCCTGATGGATCGGGATGCCGCGGGTTTGGGGAGCCTTAATATAATACGTTCCTTGTACAACTAAAGGCTCCTCGCCAATCAATTGTTCAGCCATACCGACTAATATAGGATGAATCGAGAACTGGCGGACGACATCGTTGGTCCGGTAATGATCTCTCAATCGGGGGAACAGGCTGTCGAGCGGTTTTTCTGTTTTCTGTACAATCTCGCCATCTGCGATCATCTGAAGCCAGATTTTCTTATACTCGCTGGCGATTTCCTGTAGAGATTCGTGTGGGAAAACATTTCGTTTCACGAGATAACCGTATTCATGGAAAAATTCCATTTCCGATGTGGTGATCATGGGCTGCATAAAGGTTCTCCTTCTCCGTAGATTTCCTTCATCATAGTCGCAGTTCTGCCCCCTCTACTCGGCTTATTGAATGATCGCGTTAAAAGCAGAGCGCTCAGACGTGTCCGATTGTTATGATTCCGCATAAGAGCATTCGATTACAGATTAATTCCAGACGTGAAGGAGGATAGGGGCATGATAAATAAGGTACTTGTAACCGGAGCAGGAGGATATATCGGCACTGTTCTGGTAGCTAAGCTATTGTCGCAAGACTACCATGTCGTGGCACTTGACCGATTCTTCTTCGGTAAGGATAAACTACAGATTCATCCGAACCTGCAGATTGTACAGGAAGATACGCGAAGAATGCACGATACCTTACTGAAAGGAATCGATGCGGTTATCGATTTGGCCGCTTTATCGAACGACCCATCCGGGGAGGCGTTCCCTGATGCGACATGGGAGATTAACTGTTCCTCGCGGATTGGTATGGCAAAGATGGCACAGCGAATGGGAGTGAAGCGTTATATTCTCTCTTCCTCCTGCAGCGTCTATGGGTTTCATCCGCCCGATCAGATTGTTGATGAGCAATCCACTATAAATCCCTTGACCGTCTATGCCCAAGCGAACGCAGAGGCGGAGAAGGGTGTCCTTGCCATTGCCGAAGAGCAATTCGCGGTAACGGTTGTACGATTGGCCACGGTATATGGTTGTTCGCCGCGTATGAGATTCGATCTGGCGGTGAATGCGATGGCGCTGGGCGCCTGGAGCAAGAGGGTTATCCCCTTAATGAGAGGCGGAGAACAGTGGCGACCGATGTTGCATGTAGAGGATGCGGCGGAAGCGATGTGCGCTGTGCTCAAGGCCGAGCCGGATCGGGTTAACCGGCAGATTATGAATGTCGGGGCTAATGAGGCCAATTACCAGATGAGAGCATTGGCCGAAGACATCGCCAGCCATCTCCCGAAGAAGACGGTCATTGAATGGTATGGCGATGAGGATCACCGATCTTACCGGGTAGACTTCTCCAAAATCGGGCGAATTGTGGACTGGAAGGCGAAGCGGACCGCCTTGGAGGGGGCTCTGCAGGTATACTCGGCACTGGAGCAGGGAAGGGTTGCCGAAACGCCGGATACGTATACGATCCATTGGTATAGAGAGCTTCAGCGCTGGCACGCGGTACTGAATGAGGTCTGTATGTACGGTGGTGCGCTGGATCTGAACCTGCTTGCGAAGGAGTCGATGTAGCATGACATCTCTACCTGATTCCATCTACGTCCGTTTTCGTAAGCAAGCATCCATTGATCCTAAGCGGCCTGCTCTCGTATGCCGTGAGCAGTGTCTGGACTACGGAGAGCTCTTGCAGCAAGTGAACCGGATATCGTCTGTCCTTCGTGAGAATGGAGTCAAACCAGGGTCAGTTGTTGTCATCTTGCTCGGGCGCTCGGTTGCGCTCGTCGCCGCGATCCTTGCCGTGAACAAATGTGGAGCGGTATACGTGCCAGTTGACCCTGCATATCCTTATGAACGAATACGTTACATGACGCAGGATAGCGGAGCATCGCTGCTACTCTGCGACGATAATCGCGTTGATTTGGCAAGCCGATTGAATGTTGACTTCGTCTCGCTTGACAAGCCGCTGCCTGCTGCGGCAGATGAAGAGGATGTGCCTGCTATTGCTAACAATCTCGCCTATATAACCTACACCTCTGGCACAACGGGGAAGCCCAAGGGGGTCATCATTAAGCAGAACGGTGTTCTTAACGTCTTTGACGATATAGCGGACCGGATAGAGTTTATTCCTTTTAGACGGATATTATGCTTATCCACAGTTTCCTTTGATATTTTTGCAATTGAGGCACTGTTGCCTCTGACGAGAGGGATGCTGACTGTCCTCGCAGATGAGTACCAAATGAGTCATCCCCGGGAGATCAGCCGGTTAATACGTCATCATCTCATTGATATACTCCAAATTACGCCGTCCCGGCTGGAGCTTCTGCTCAACGATCCTCAAAGCGCATTATCGCTGGCAAATGTCCTGGACGTGATGATTGGCGGGGAGAGGGTCTCCCACGGCTTGATAGGCAGGATCAGACGAATGACTCATGCACGACTCTATAATATGTATGGTCCGACAGAGGCAACAATATGGTGCGCCTATAAGAACATGATGGAAGAAGAGGAGATAACCGTTGGGACTCCGATTCGCAATATGCGCATGTTCGTGATGGATGGCGATCTTCGGCCGCTGGCGGCTGGACAGGAAGGCGAGCTATGTATAGCTGGCATCGGTCTCGCTCATGGTTATGCCAACCGGAAGGAGCTTACGAGTGGTAAATTCGTGCAGAGTCCTTACGTGGATGGAGAACTCGTGTACCGGACGGGCGATCTTGCGGTTATGGACGACAGCGGGGAATTCCACTGCCTGGGTAGAATGGACGAGCAAATTAAATGGAGAGGCTATCGAATTGAGTTGAAGGAAATCGAGGCCGTGCTTCTTGCCTATCCTGGCATTACACAGGCCGTCGTCTGGGGCGAGCAGACTCGGAATGTGCTGATTGCAACCTTTACAACGGACAAGGTGATTCAGGATTCCCGCTTGAAGCAGTACCTTCAGCGCATGCTGCCGGAATATATGATACCTGCGGTATTTTGTAGGGTTGAGCGGATACCGTTGTCTCATAACGGCAAGGTTGACCGACAGACACTGATGACTGAATATCGCGAGAGTGGGGGGATGGTAGATTGAACAGGTATACAACCCGGCTGGACGGCGTGATTATCATAGAGACGGATTGGAAGGAAGACAGCCGCGGGTATTTCACAGAATCGTACAATTGCAGACAAATGGAGCAGCTTGGGGTGAACGCTCAGTTTATACAGGATAACGAGTCGTTGTCTCTAAGAGCCGGGACCATAAGAGGACTGCATTATCAATGCGGGCGATATACACAGGCCAAGTTAGTCCGGGTCTTATCGGGAGTAATATTCGACGTTGTAGTCGATCTTCGAAAAGGTTCTCGTACATACGGTCAATGGACAGGAGTTGTATTGAGCGAAGCCAATCGACGTCAACTATTCGTGCCCAGAGGCTTCGCTCATGGAATCTGTACACTGACCGATCATGCAAGAGTGCTGTACAAGGTGGATCAGCACTACCGTCCTGAGGCTGATCGGGGGATTATCTGGAATGATCCAGACCTAGGGATAGAGTGGCCGATCAGCAGCGCGATCCTGTCCGATAAGGATCGAAGGCTTCCCCGTCTGGCAGAGATCAAGCCTGATGAGGAATTGTAATCCGGCGCAGACCGCAAGGAGGTTTTACTGCACATGAAAAAACGCGTTCTGCTCCTTGGCCGAGGCGGTCAACTGGGTACAGATGTACAGCGGGTGCTGCAGACGGCGAAGGTTGAGGTCATTTCATTGAGTCGGGATGTTCTCGATTTGCATCATACCTTCGACATCTCTGCAAGGTTATCGGAGTATATTCCCTTCGATGTATTAATTAATTGTACGGCGGTACATAGCCTGGAGCTGTGTGAAGACGATCCGGGCTCTGCATTCTCGGTGAATGCGATTGCCGTCCATGAGTTAGCACGCTTCTGCAACGCTCGTGGGATCGTCTTATTCCATATTAGCACGGACTATGTTATGGATGGTACACAGCGCACCCCCTATACGGAGGAGGAAGCAACATCCCCGCTTAACATGTATGGAGTATCCAAAGTCGCAGGTGAACAGCTTCTGGCTGCCAACCATGACCGATACTTTATTTTCCGGGTTTCCTCCTTGTTCGGAGTTGCTGGACCCAGCCGGAAGCAAGGCAATTTCGTCGACCGCATCATACAGATGATCAGTCGTCCTGATACGCCTGCGCCGTCTGTTGTATGCGACCAGCAGATGTCTCCGACGCATACGTTGGATGTAGCCAGAGCCATCGTTTATTTCATACAGGAGTCTATTGACGCTTACGGTGTGTACCATTGCTCTGGGGAAGGGGCATGCAGTTGGTATACATTTGCCTGTGAAATTGCTAGAGCGGCGGGAATAACAGCAGAATTTCTTCCCATCAGTCTGGAGGATGTGGATGGCTCGGGAGTGAGACGTCCGAAGTATAGCGTGCTGGACAACGCAAAGATGAATCGCCTGTATCGGATGCCTGAGTGGGAGCAATCTTTAGGGGATTACATGCGATTAAAGGGATATACGGTTAGGTGATATAGAATGGCCTGTGGCGTATGACGTTTCCCGATGAGACGTCATCGAACAGGCCTTTTATGCGGTTGCGGCTTGGTGGAGGTTTCTTTCCCGCTTCTTCTTACAGGGCAAGAGCTATTACGCTGTAGGGGGCTAAGCTATAGGGGGCTGGAGCCTGTCTCTGCGAAGCTTGCCTGAGGCTGTCTTGGGCAACTGCGGGTGAATTTCAATATGGTCAGGCCATAGATGATTCGGTGAACCTGATTGGATGATGAACTGATGAATGTCAGCGACCGTTAAGCTTTCGGAGCAGGTTACCCAGACGTGAATTTGTTCTCCACGCATGGGATGGGGCGAACTGAAGGCTAACGCTTCATGTATAGAAGGATGGCTCGTCAGCAACGACTCAACCTCTTCAGGATAGACATTCATACCAGCGCGAATCATCAGATTGTCAGCTCGACCCATAATTGTGATCCTTCCTTGATCCGTGACAGCCATATCACCGGTGTACAGCCAGCCGTTCCGAATTTTACGCTCCGTCATCGCGGCATCATTGTAGTATCCCTTCATTATATTAGGCCCGGATACAATAAGCTGGCCGATCGTGCCGTCAGGCATCGGTTGACCATGTTCGTCAATGATTGCAATATTGACATGGTTCAGTGGATGCCCGACGCAAGCCGCAGGGAAGTCGCCTGTCCCGAGGTTAAGGCAACTGATTCTCGGCGATGCTTCCGAGAGCCCGTATGCATTAAATATGACCGCGTCAGGGAAACCGCTCCGAATGGTTTTCAGTTGTGCGTCTGTTAAGCGCTCTCCGCTCAGAATGATTCTGCGCAAGCTGGAGCAAGTCTGCCTGCGGGCATGTGGAGCGAGCATGGCTAGCAGAGTGGGAGTTGCCCCGATTGTAGTAATGGCATGTTCCCGAATAAGCGGCAATAGAGATAGAGGAGTGCGGTCATATGGTTTTACAAGGATCGAGCAGCCGACCAGGAGACCAGCCAATAGTTCTCCGCACAAAGCGGAAACGTAGGAGAGCGGGCGTTGAATCAATAGACGTTCACTGCACTCTAGCTGTAACGAAGAGGCAATGTCTTCGATGTTGGACAAGATGTTTGCGCGGGTCAGCATAACGGATTTTGGGCGCCCAGATGTGCCTGACGTTCGAACGATCAAGGCAACGTCTTGAAGTTGAGGGGACACAGGCATCGTCCCGTGAAGAAGCAGCGGCCGCCGAATATGGCCCGTGGCATTGACATTCGTAGCATCCATTCTGAGAGCATGAGGGAATTTCTCCGTCATGTGCCGGAAGCCTTGTGCGTCTCTAGCGGGATCCACCACGATTACGGTGATATGAAGTCGAAAGGCAGCCAGCATGATCGGAATCACCTTCCAGGATAAGGATAGATCGATCATAATGACGGCATGATGCGGTTGTATCCGTCTGTTAAGCATGCTTGTATTATAAGCGACACAATTCAGTAATTCTCTATACGAAATGAAAGTGCCAGAATCCACTATAATTGCTATTCTCTCGTCGTGCTCACGAAGTGTCTGGAAGAAGGATTCGATTGTCCATCTTACATCCATTGTTATAGCCTCCTTTTGATGACATTGTCCAAATCACATTACCCAATTCACTTTACCCAATTCAGGTAGGAACATACTAGGCTTTACGAGGGCGAATGCAACACATGCTCCCCGATCCGCGCAATACTGGCCGAGTCCGATCCCCTGCCATTCCCTATACTTAGTCTGAATCGGCCCTCCCAGGGAATCACCAAGGAACATCTTGGATGGAAAGCGAACTGGACAGGGGAAGGGAATCGGGTGAGGAAGACTTCTAAGGAGGATATTTAATGAAAGGAATTATTTTGGCTGGAGGGAGCGGCTCGCGCCTCTTTCCAATAACTAAGGGAACCAATAAGCATTTGCTCCCGATACATGGAAAGCCAATGATCTACTACCCTCTATCGATATTGATGGTCTCTGGAATAAGGGAAATTCTGGTGGTGTCTACGCCGGACGATATTCCGCGGTTTGAACGGTTGTTAGGCGACGGCTCGCAGTGGGGAATGTCATTTCAATACAAGGTACAGCATTATCCTGAAGGCGTGGCGCAGGTATTTGGCCTCGGAGAGGAGTTTATCGGGTCCGGTTCCGTTACGTTGATACTGGGAGATAACATTTTCTTCGGAAAAGGAATATATCGTTCCTTTCAACAATCCGGCGAGAGAGGGAACGGAGCGACCGTGTTTTGTTATCCGGTAGACGAGCCGGAGCGGTTCGGTGTCATTGAATTTGATTCATCGGGTAAAGTTGCAAGTATCGAGGAGAAGCCGCATTTCCCCAAGTCGAATATGGCAGTAACAGGTCTATATAGATATGACAACCGTGTCATTGATATTGCGAAGACCATTCAACCTTCTTCCCGCAATGAACTGGAGATCACGTCAGTCAACGAGGTGTATCGGGAGTGGGGGGATCTGGGAGTGGAGGTACTGGGCGCGGATATGACTTGGCTGGATACAGGGACACATACCAGTTTTATTCAAGCCCAATTATTAATCGAACAAGCAGAGGAACGGGACAAGACAAGGTTCGGTATACCGGAAGTAATGGCGTACTGGAACGGGTGGATAAGCCAGGAGCAATTGTATAATTGCGGGGCACGGCAAATCCAGTCGGAATACGGCGTGTATCTCATGCAGGCTGCACAGAGCCTAGCATGATTTCTTGCAGCACACGGCCATACACGCTTGGCCCTGTATGGGACTCGGCATGCATGGCTATATTCATCCCTCCAGCAAGGCTACATAGGTGCAAGGCTGATGATTACAGTGTAGCGGGTTCAACAGGCAGGAGACGAGGTGTAGCTGCCATTCCAGTGTGTAGGCGCTGTTGGAGATGCCGCGCATGTTCAGCCGATAGACCTGCTGCTTGCGTACCGCGGTTAAGGAATGCCAGCCACTGGCCTGCTTCCATTGCTCGAACAGACGTGTGAATGCTACGCTGTCATAGTCCACGATATATAGACGGTCTGCATCCAACTGTTCAATCTGGTGCAGCGAAATGGATACCCGGCGCAGGTCGGGATTCACCTCTGTCGTCCGTTGCATCAGAGGGGTGGGGCAGAAGCCAATCACATCGTAGAAGGTCGGGAAGAAACGAGAGGCGAACACCCAGGCTCTGTCTTCCTCCATTCGTACAATTGCCGCCGTCTCCTCAGGAGGGGATAAGCGCTGGCACTGCTGGTGAGCGCTCTGCGCGTTCATCCGGTAGCGCTCGTACCATTGCTCTGCCTCCTTCTCCTTGCCCAGCACGCGGGCTACACGGTGAAGACGGTCGAAGGCGTTCATATCCCAAGGGATGACAATAACCGGGGCCAACTCTCCTAGTGCGGCAATCTCCTGACGATCGGTGAAATCCGATACGAGGATGAGGTCAGGCTGCAACGCTTTCACGTGCTCTAACTGGCATCTGTCATAGCCAATGCTCTGAATCGGAGGAGCGTCAGGCTGAAGCTGATTCAATGTGACCTCGAGCGAGCCGATCGGTTGCATCCCCAAGGCCAGAATCTCCCCGGCATAATGTGGCGTAACGATGCGGGAATCCAGGTGTCGATTGCGCACGTATTCCTTGGGCGAGCACCCGACTCGCTGCTTGAATCGGCGATTGAAGTAGGTCACATCCCGTATGCCGATCTGAGAGGAGATCTGATGCGAGGGCTCGTCCTGCAGCAGCAGCAGTTCCTTGGAGCGATTAATCCGATACTCGTTCAGGAATTCGATTGGAGATTTTCCGGTGAGCTTCCTGAACAGTCGGGTATATTGCCTGCTGCTGAGGTTCAACTGGCAGGCCAACTGGGCGACGGTATGCTCTTCATCGTAATGCTCCTGAAGATAGGCGATTGAATGGCGAACAGCAGCCAGGGAGTCGCGTTCAGGGGCACTCCTCGTAGCTGTAGCAGTTGCAAGCAAATCATACAGTATCGACTGAAAATGAAGCTGCAGCCTGAACTGCTGCAGTGGTGTCTGGCCATCCTCTACTGAGGTGTACAAGGACTTGATATTCCTGAGATATTTGGCTGTTGGCTTGATGCGGATCGGCTGGCAGCTTGCATCGGCAAGCTGTCGCACAGTATCGCGCTCGCTTGAGGACGGCAACGAACGGAAGAGAATGAAGTAGCCGCACAACGGCTCGCCGACCGCTGTGAGTTCGAGTACGACCTCGGATTGCAGCAGCAGCGTGTCTCCCGCCTCCACCAGCAGCAGTGGATTGGCGATCTTGCCGGAGCCTTTCTCAATAATCAGCAAGCCTGTTCCTTCGTTGGCCGCATAGCGCTGTCTTCCCTCAGCGGTGAGTTGGACATGCTCTATGCTCTGCATTTGATAAGCTGGCCCGGAGGGAATATGCCTCAAGCTGCCTGCTTCCTCTGTCATGGCTGTTCTCCTCCGATCCATAGTTGTTCTGCGCATTAGGAATCCTGCTATGCGGGATCATGTTATGCTGCCTCGAGATGGCCGAGATGGCCTCACCCCTTGCTGCTTCCGCTTCATCTGCGCCTCATCTGTGCTTCATCCGCCCTTTCGCTTAAGTCGTCGTAATGGGTCTTCGAGGTTACTGCCTTGATGCAAATGTATTCCATGGGCGCGCGAGCCCTAGCTGTGTACGGAGCTGCTGTCCTTCGTATTCGGCTCGGAATAGCCCGCGGCGTTGGAGCTCGGGGATGACCAGGTGGACCAGATCGTCTACGCCATCAGGCAGCAGGCTCGGAATATAGATAAAGCCGTCTGCTGCCTCCTCCATCAGCCATTGCTCTAACACATCAGCAATATGAGAAGGGGTTCCGGTAATACTCAGATGACCTTGCAATTGGCTCATCAGCTCAAATAACTGCTGCACTGTCGTCAGGCCATGCTGATCGGCCAGCGCCCTTCGTTGACGGTATGGATGATGCTCGGGCACGATGTCCGCTGATGGCAGCAGGCTGGTGCTGGTCAGATGATAAGTCTGGACATCCAGACCGATCATATAGGAGATCATGTCGAGGCGCGGCTGCTTTCCTCCCAGTGCGTCCAGCTCGGCTTTTTTGGCGCGGGCTTCGGCGTCGGTGCGCCCGACACACAGATTTAGCCCGGGCATAATGAGCAAGTCGTTGGACTGCCGTCCATATGCGGGCAGCTTGCCTTTCAAGGAGCGGTAGAACGACTTGGCCTGATTCATCTCATTGAGCATGGTGAAGACGACATCCGCATGTCGGGCTGCCCGTGTCATGAACGCCTCGGATTGCCCCGCTTCGATCAGCACGGGATGCCCCTGCGGCGGGCGTGCCACATTGAGCGGGCCCTTCACGGAGAACCATTCGCTCTCATAATCAAGCAGATGCACCTTGTCCGGATCGGCGTAGATGCCCTGCTCCTTGTCAGCGACAATGGCCTCATCCTCCCAACTGTCCCATAATGATTTGACAATATCAACAAACTGCATGCCATGCGCCGCGCGCTCCTCTGGTCCGGGACGATGGGACATGGCAAAGTTGGCCGCTTCCAGATCGCCTCTGGAATGAACGATGTTCCATGAAGCGCGGCCCCCGCTCAACTGATCCAGCGAAGCGATCATGCGGGCGACATGATAGGGCTCATGATACGTTGTGGACAGCGTCACTGCCAATCCGATATGCTCGGTGACCGCGGCAAGGGCGGACAGCAGTGTCATTGGTTCAAGTCCAACATTGGCATGATGCCGGAATTCCTCTGGCGTCGTGCCCGGCGTGCGGTATTGGTCGGGCTGGAAGATGAAGTCCAGCTTGCCTTGCTCCGCCTTGCGGGCCAGTTGAGTATAGAAGTCGAGGGAAGCAGGGGCAGCCTGATGAGACGGGTGCCGCCAGCGTCCGCTGGATGCTCCAGGGGCAATCAGCATCGTCGCCAGCTTCAGTTGCTTGATCTGGTTCGTCATGGCCTCACCGTCCAGGCTGCTGTTCATGCAGCAATCCATAGATTTCCTCCAGCGCCCAATCCATAGTCGTGACATCATTGATCGCCATCCGATTGCTGATGAGATGCACCTGCTTGTTCTTGACGGCCTTCATGCTGTTCCATACTTCGCTCTTGGTGAAGTCCTCGTACACCTGACGTGAATCCTCATCGTTAATCATGACAAATAAATGATCGGCATCAAAGTCCGGCAGAACTTCCAGGGATAGCTGGAGATTCCCGAATGCCGGGTCCTTTTGCAATTCCTCTTGCTTGGCTGTCAGCTTGAATTGATAGTCGTTGAAGACGACGGGAAAGGTACTGCTCTTGTACGTATAGATGTTTTTCAGGGCAAATTGGATCACCAGTGCAGACTGCTCTGCCAGGTTCATATCGCGTGTCAGCGCCCGTTTCTCGTTCACCCGGGACTGATATTGGGATAACCACTGTTCCTCTTCCTGCTGCTTGTTCAAGATATTGGCCACCGTATGAAACGTTTCGAACGGATCGCCGAAGAACGGCGTCGTCACGGTAGGGGCGATCTTGCTGTAGTTCTCTATGTCATCCTCTGTTGCACGGGCAGAGATAACGATCAAATCTGGCTTCAGCGCCATCACCTTCTCCAGGTCTCCCTCCGCGCCTGCTCCGACAATCTCGATACCTGCGCGCTGCTCTTCGGTATAGAAGCGTAGCAGATTCGTGCTGGAGCCGATCGGCTTCTCGCCCAATGCCAGAATTTCGCCGACGCTCCATAGAGCAACAATCCGCTGTGGAGATGCAGGAATCTCCACAGACCGTCCCTGAGCGTCGATTACCGTCTTCGTTGTCGAATCGTCTGAAGGAGATGTGTTCCCTTGCGCTGTCTCGCCCGCGGCTGCCTGCGTGCGTGTATTCTCGCTTGTGCCTGCCGTTGTACTGCTGTCGCTTGCAACTGCGTCACTGGTCGTGCCGGGATTACCGTTGCTGCAGGCTGTGATCAGTGCCATAAGCAGGATAAGGGTTATCATTCGGAAATGCTTGTTCATCGTGTTGTTCTCCCTTTCGTCCATTATAATTGATAATCAATCTCAATTACAATTATAGAAAGGTGTGAGGCGATCATCAATCGCATATAGAGACATCATCATAGAGGACAAATGCGACATTAAGGTCATATTCAGCTTCACCAGCTTGCCAAAGTAATGCTTGCGAATGCGATAGGCAGCATACAGCAGTGGCAGCACCTCATCCTCCTCCGCCTCCAGTATGGCCATCGCCTGCCCCACGGTTAGCCGCTCTCCCATTAGCACCCGGGAAGCGAGTGTCTCCCAGCTCGCGGCAGGGGATGTCTCCACTGCTGCGTGTCTGTGCTCGAGTTGTTGCTGCTTCATTTACATACTCCTTTCCAAAAGCCAAATGATACATACAAGAAGACGTGCTATGTATATGTTAACTTAAAAATTTATTATGGTTAACATATAAAAATGTACCAGAAACGAGCCTCGATGTAAATAGGTGGTCTGTTGAGCCTATGCTGCGGGTCCTATGGTAAAATGGAGGTAGAAGAAGGGAGTGGAAGCTGTGGGCAAAATTTTAATTACCTCCAGAGGAATCAAGAAGACGCTCCAGAAATTCGATGAACTGCAATCGGTAGCGGAGTACATCTGGAACGGATTCGATGCGGGTGCTACGCGGGTGGAGTTGAAGGTGGAGCGCAATGAGCTGGGCGGCATCGAACGGCTGAGCATTACGGATAACGGGTACGGAATCGACCGCCAGGTGCTGGAGCGCAAGTTCACGCCGTTCTATGAATCGGAGAAGCAGATTGATCCGGGCAGCCGGGTTCGCATGACATCTACGATGCACGGCAAGAATGGGATTGGACGTCTCACCTTCCACAGCTTCGCTTCCCGGGCGGTATGGTATACCACCTATAAGGAGGGGCAGGAGAACAAGACCTATTCGATTCATATCGATGCGGATACGCTGGACATGTACTCGCAGACCGAGCCGGAGCCGACAGCGGACAAGCCGGGAACGACGGTTGTATTCGAGATGCTGCATCGGGAGATGGAGCTGGAGGAGCTGCGCCGATACCTTGGCAGGGAATTCGGATGGTTCCTGGAGCTGCATGCGGCGAGCCGCTACAGGCTGGTGGTCGATGGCAAGAAGCTGAATTACAAACGTCTCGTCGCTGATCGGCAGAGACTGGAGTTCACCCATGAGCCGACAGGGACGTTGTTCGAGGTGGGGTTCATCCGGTGGGAGGAGCGGATGAACAATGAGTCATCCAAGCTGTATTTCCTCGACGGGGCGAACAAGGAGCGGCACAAGCAGCCGACCAGCTTCAATAATAAGGGAGACGGCTTCTATCATAGTGTCTACATACGGAGCAAGCTGTTTGACCATTTTGACTTCGTGAGCAAGGATCAGTATGGGCAGTTGGAGCTGGCCTTCGGCATGAGTCGAAGGAGCGAGCCGTTCCAGTTTATGATGGAGGAGATCAATAAGCTGATTCATAGGAAGCGCAGGCCGTTCCTTAGGGTCGCTTCCGAACGGATGGTGGAGGAGCTGGCAGCAGTCGACGCTTTCCCGGCCGCTCGTGAGGTGTCTGCACCGGAGGGGGACAGCCGCCACGGAGAGCTGGAGCAGGTGCTTATGGAGCTGTATCGTATCCAGCCACGCATCTTCGTCCGGCTGAATCCAGAGCAGAAGAAGGCGTTCGTACACATGCTGGGTCTGCTGCTCGAGACTGCCAGCCGTGAGCGGCTGCTGGAGGTGCTGGAGCAGGTGATGGACGTGCAGGGGCCGGAGCTTGAGGAGCTGCGGGAGCTGTTGCTGGGGCGGTGAAGGAAGAAGCAGGTATTCAGCAAGGAGGAGGATTGCATGGATAGACGGGTGGAGCAGATTACACTCGGTATGGGGTGCTTTTGGGGAGTCGAGGCGCTATTCGGACAATTGCCGGGGGTTGTACGAACAGAGACGGGCTATGCGGGAGGGACAACGCCAGAGCCGGATTACCGGGCGCTGGGCGATCATAGCGAGACGGTGCAGATCAGCTACGATCCTCGGCAGATTAACCTGGAGCGGCTGCTGGAGGTGTTCTGGGCGCATCACCGCCCATCGAACACGAATGGCTACAAGGGGCGGCAATACCAGTCGCTGATTCTGTATCACTCCAGCAGCCAGTTGCCAGATATTGAGCGTGCGGTTGCGCGCCGCGCGTCTCTTGACGGTGATGTACCGGCGACGGAGATTGCACAGCTCAGCCGATTCTACTCCGCAGAGGAGCGTCATCAGAAATACAATCTGAAGCGGTATCCGAATGCAGTGGACAAGCTCCCGCAGCTATGCGCGATGCTGGGGCGGGATCAGTCCGAGACGATCGCAGCAAGGCTGAATGGCTTGGCGAAGGGGCACACAAGTTTGAGCCGAATCCTCGACGAGTTGATGGAGTGGGAGCTGGAGGAGGACAAGCGTGAGCGCGTCATCCAGGTACTGCGGGACATGAAGTGGTGACCGGAGGTAGAGTATGATCTATATCATCGCTGCCAAGTTTGTTGCGCAGGCAGCCGATGAGCAGTTGGATATTCATGAGCGTGTTGGTCTGGGTGAACTGGAGATTATTTGTGTGGAAAAAATAAATAAAGTGTATTATAATTGGTTTTGGTTACAAATAAAGTCTTTCTATTATTAAGTAATTTTTATTCATAGCGAGGAGGAGATGATTGCTCAAGGTCATGCTAGAGTAAGGGAATTAATAAAATTGAAGAGGTGAATAGTTTATGAAGAAGAAAGTAGTGACTTTGGTATTGACTGGCGGAATTATAGCGTTTTCTAGTTTGGCTCTCAACTCTTCATTTTCTGCCAATCAATCGCTCCAACCCGCTGTTGTGAGTATTTCAGAAGAACAGATCAGTGCGGGCGCTGACTCTGCTACTCCCTCGGCTTGGTTGGCTAGTGCGGCGAGATATGCTTATGTGTATGCAACTCATGGGGTGAAAGAGGCGTTGAAGAATGCTGCTGAAGTGGCTAACCGTGGTAATTTATACGGTACGGAGCTACAGAACTATGATTTGGAAGAAGCCGAACAGATTTTTGATAAGTAGACGATTAAGAAGAGTTGTCTCTATGGCAACTCTTTTGATTCTTATGGAGGAATAGACTTGAAAATCGACCTTCAATCCAAATTACTAAATGTAATTGTCTGTTTTATTGCCATATTTATCGTATTTCATTTTGTGATGGTTTTGCTTCATGCGGGCCCAATCAATCCCATTTCCTTGGCTGTCAAGGACAATGTGGACAGATATATCGGAAGATTATTTCAGCAAAATTGGCATTTATTTGCCCCTCAACCGCTTACAAATAATTACAAGCTGTATGTAAGAGTTAAGTATAAATCAGAGAGTTCCAATAATAAGGTTAGCAAATGGCATGATGTTACAACACCTATGATTCAAGCCAATGATAATAATATCTTCTCTCCTTATAATAGGATGATTCGTATTGGGATGGGATACATAAATTCCGTCAATATTGGGGACACAGATGATCTTACATTGCGATTGTTAAAACAAAAAATTGAGAACGAAGAATATGATGACTCCAAGATTAATTCAATGTTTGAAGAGAAGATAAAGGTACATAAAGAGGTACTGTATCGCCTCGCATCTTCGTATACGAAAAGATATTTTGATACTAGCAACATTGTGAGCATTCAGATGATGACGAGTCAAACTGAAGCGGTTCCATTCTCAAAAAGAAATGATAGCGAATATAAGCCTCAAGAAAACTTTACTCTGTATGAGTGGAGGGAGTTAATTCAAGATGTTGTCGAGCTTCCGTAGCTTTCTGGAGAGGGATCGATTCTTAATTGGCAGCAGTATTTTACGAGTATGCATAGGTCTTCTGCTACTCTACAATTATCTGATTCATTATAATCAAAAAATATTTTTATGGGGGAATCACGGCGTAAATTTGTATTCCCCAGAGTTTCTGATGGGGAGCTTCTCACTATACAATTGGGTCAGTACGGACTGGCAGTTTAATATCGTTTATCATCTAGGGATTGCGGCTACGCTTGTGTATCTCATAGGTTATAAGGGACGCCTGGTCTCTGTAATTAACTATATCTTTTTTTATTCACTCTATGCTCGAATGTTTCAGATTAGTGATGGAGGGGATAATTTACTGAATATCTGCTTGTTTTTTTTGTTATTCTCTAATTCCACAGCATATTTTTCAGTAGACTATCTCCTAATGAGAAAGAAAAATAGTACACAGAGTATAGGCTTTATGAGTAGATTGGGATCGATCTCTCATAATTTTGCAGTTTTTATTTGTATTGTTCAGCTATGCATTGTGTATTTCCTCTCTGCTGTGTACCAATTGATGGGGGAATTTTGGCAGAGTGGAACTGCGATTTACTATATTTCGCAAGTAGATGAGTTCAGTAGGCCACTGCTTCGTTGGTTGGTTACTGATTTTCTTTGGATGAGTATTTTAGTTTCATATATGAGTATTTTTATTAAGCTCGCCTTTCCATTTTCAATTCTCAATAAAAAATTGAAGATTTACATTGTATTCTTAATGGTTACTTTTCATCTAGGCATTGGAGTCGGAATGGGACTGTTAAGCTTTTCCTTTGTCATGATTATATTTGAATTGCTAATATTCACAGATAAAGAATATCTCTCCTTCGCAAGAAGGATAACATCCATACACTCGAACCTATACAACAGAATGCATCAAAGGCGCACCCGACTGAGCGATAGGAATATCTAAAACGAAGGTTGTAAGTAGTGGGGTGGAGTGACCAATATAAATATTCATAGGATGGGGTAACATGATCTATATCATCATTATCGTTGCTATTTTAGTGCTGCTCGGTTTATTTATTCTCATGGGTGTTATCGCCAAGAGGATGGACGACAGGAAAACGGAGGAGCACGTACTTCAGTTTTTACTTAAACATCCAGATCGCAGCTCCTTATATATCATCGAGAACGACCGAGTCATTGTCGATTATCAATCCGACCGGAAGATGCCGCTTGCAAGCGTCGTCAAAATAATCATTGCTGCCGAGTTTGCCGAGCAGGCAGCCGATGAGCAGTTGGATATTCATGAGCGTGTTGGTCTGGGTGAACTGGAGAGATTCTATATTCCAGGAACAGATGGCGCTGCGCATCCAGAGTGGCTCGATGACATGAAACAGAATGGGCATATTCAAGATGGTCAGGTTCCATTGCTACAGGTGGCTAAAGGGATGATTCAATATAGCTCCAATGCCAATACGGAATATCTCCTGGAGCGCTTAGGTCTGGAGGCTATCAATCGCCGTCTGGAGAAGCTGGGTATGACAGATCATGACGCGATCTATCCTATATCTTCAGCGATGATGATGACCAATTATCTGATGGAAATGGAGAGGGTACCTCAACGTAAGGCTCTAATTGAAATGAGCAGCTATTCCTATGAGGTGTATGCGGAGAAAGCGAAAGAAATATTTGAGAAGCTGAAGGCGGATCGCGCTTGGAGCGCGAGACTGAACAGGACGAAAAGGTCCAGGAAGATTCAGGATGCCTGGACACTGAAGATGCCAACTGCAACAACGAAGCAATACGCACACTTGCTCTGCAACATCCAAAAGGGGCACCTGCTGTCTGAACGCGCACATGCCTTGATGATGGAAATCATGAATGTGACGCCTAATCCGCAATCCAAATTCATTCAAATTGGCAGTAAGGGCGGCTCGACACTATCGGTGTTGAATCAAACCTTGTATTGTGAGGATGGTGAGGGCAACCGGATGCAGCTTGCATTTTTCATTCATGATCCCAAGGGCTATCATCTGATGTGGCTAGAGAACAAGCAGCCTATCTTTTTGAAGAAATTCATGTATCAACAGGAGTTTAGAGAGCGGGTATGCTTCCAGTTGAAGAAGGCAGAGGTAAGATCCAATGGAGCTACTATTTCTAGTTAAAAATGTTGTTATCCCAACCGTATTAATAGCAGTGCTATTGAAATATTCCTTCAAAACTCGAATTCTATTCACCATTCATAGCGTATTCACTTTTAGTTGGGTGTTCTCTATGTTAATTGTAGAAGACTGGACCATTATTAGTGTGTATCTCCGATTTTTTTTGGCGATTATGTTATTGATCGGAATTATAAAATATATTCGGAAAATGTTTATTTTTAGGAATACAAAGGTGAATAAGATGAAACTATTCATCTGCGTTTCTTTGTATGGGATGGGAGCACTCGTATCCGTTATATATATGGCTCATTGTGTCACAGGCTATATCACTCCCCGTGCTTTGGCGGAGGAGGCTGTGGATCTGGGGTTCCCTTTTCCTAACGGGATCTACGCTATTGTTCATGGTGGATTTCACCCATCATTAAATTATCACTATGCCTATCCTAATCAGCGATATGCGGTAGATATTGTAAAGTTGAATTTTCTCGGACAGAGGAAGAGCAAGCTCGGCAGCTCTCAGGAATTACAGGACTATGAAATTTATAAGGATATCGTCTATAGTCCGGTAGAGGGCAAAGTTGTGAAGGTGGTTGACGACGTAGAGGAGAGTCTAAACAGAGCGATTACGAGTAATCGTACCAATATGGTTGTTATTGAGTTTAAGAACTATTATATACTTCTGCTGCACTTTAGACCGGGAAGCGTCAAAGTCCGGGAAGGTGTCGACGTGAACTATATGCAGCCTATAGCAGAGGTCGGTAATTCGGGAATAAGTAGCGAGCCGCACCTGCATATTCATGCGATAAAGAAAATAGAGAATGATGATTTTTTTGGTGCAGAAGCTGTACCGATCACCTTTAACGGACAATTCTTTAAACGAAATCAGATCGTATATAATCAACGAGTCATTCTAAGATGAAAGCGGAGAGGCATGTGACCAAAAAGTATGTGGCAATCCTACTCACTGTTGTTTTAATAGTAGGTGCTGTAATCGTAGGTAATAAAGTGGCAGTAAGTGATGATGATGGCTGGAAGGAAAGTGTGATCAGAGGAGGCGGGAGAGAGAAAATCGTTCAAATTAACATTAATGGGCCCCTGCTTAGCGAGATCAATCAAGAAGGTGTACATCCCGTCATTTCAATGTTGAACCGAGCAGCACACGATCAGAATGTAATTGGAATCGTGTTGAATGTCAACACGCCTGGTGGAGATGTAGTCACAGTGGATCATATTTATTCGAAGATTGTGGAATTAAAGGAGATGGGCAAGACGGTGGTTGTCTCAATGGGGTCGATTGCAGCATCTGGAGGATATTATATCTCCGCTCCGGTGGATCACATTTTTGCGAACCCTTCAACAATTACGGGAAGTCTTGGAGTCATCATAAGCTTTAATAACTATCAAGCGCTGGCTGAAAAATTAGGTTATAGCGAGCTCACTATTAAAAGTGGCCCTTACAAAGACATTGGTGATCCAATGAAGAAAATGAGCAATGAGGAAATTGAAATTTATCAAACCATCATTAACGAAAGCTACCAGCAATTTGTAAAAGTGATAGCGAGCGGCAGGGGGATAGACGAAGGTATGGTGCTTGAAATCGCTGACGGCAGAGTTTACTCTGGGAGACAAGCGTTAGAATTGGGGCTAGTGGATCAATTGGGAACATTAGAAGATGCAATTAGATACATAAAGGAAGTAAAGGGAATACCTTCGCCCCAAATTGTAGGTTACTCTAAAAAATCAAACCTATTAAAAATAATGGAGCAAAGGTTGGATTCACCGAATCTTCAAGAAACTGCACAGAGCTTGTTGCAGGAATTAAGGGGCACAGGACCAACGGTACTCTATATGCTGAATTAAAGAATTGCATAAACTATGACTAGGAAGAGTGAATTATGGGTGAGAGCAAACGTTATGCAGGGTTTTGGGCCCGCTTTTTTGCTATCGTACTGGATATAGCAGTCATCGGTTCATTGATGAGTGTAGCTGATAGCTGGTTTTTTGAACATGTGGGTTCAATGCTCGCAGTTAGTATAAAGGTCTGTATCTTTTTCTTTTATTTTTTTGCTTGTACCTTCTACTTCAATCAGACACTAGGGAAAATCATTATTGGCATAAAAGTGGTTACTGCAACTCAATCAAAGCTGAACTGGGAGGATGTACTTATCAGAGAGGTGATTGGAAAAGTGCTATCCTTTCTCTTATGTTTTATTGGATTTTTGGCGACAGCAGTTGACCCGCAAAAGCAGGCGCTCCACGATAAACTAACCAATATGTATGTCATCTGGGAGAAGTGAATCCTCGCAGGCATTTTCATTCAAGCTTCCACAGCCTCCCGAATGAGAGAGCAACATTGTAAACATCGCCCCGTGATATAACTATATTGAAAAATCACATAGGGAGCTGATGAGATGAGCAAGGTGCAAGGAAGGCTGGAGGGTCAACTGGCTGTAGTTACAGGAGCAAGCAGAGGCATCGGCCGCAGTATTGCGCTGCGACTGGCACAGGAGGGGGCGTATGTCCTCGTCCATTATGCGACAAGAGAGGCTGAAGCGGAAGCGGTCGTTCAACAGATTGTAAATGGTGGAGGGCAGGCGTGCGCCATCGGAGCGGATCTGAGTACGCCAGATGGCATTCAAGCCTTATTTGTGGAAGTGGATGACGCTGCTCGGAAGCATCGGGGAGGCGGTGGATTCGACATTCTGGTTAACAATGCCGGCATCGGCCAGATTGTCACCCTGGAGGAGACGACAGAGGAATCCTTCGAGGAGGTGATGCGGATTAATGTCAAGGCGCCGCTCTTTGTCACGCAGCAGGCTTTGCCTCGTCTGAGGGACGGTGGACGTATTATCAATATCTCCTCCTTTGTTACACGTGTAGCCTCTCCTAGTGTGTTCACCTATAGTATGACTAAGGGCGCCATCGATACCTTCACCAAGATGCTGGCCAAGCAGCTCGGGAGCCGTCATATTACGGTTAACGCGATCCAGCCTGGCATTATTAATACCGAGATGAACGCGGGCACGCTCCAGAACCCGCAAGGGCAAGCCTACGCGGCCGGACTATCGGTCCTGAACAGGTGGGGCGAGCCCGAGGATGTGGCGGATGTGGCGGCCTTCCTGGCTTCGGCGGACAGTCGCTGGGTGACGGGGCAATGCCTGGATGCCAGCGGCGGCTCGTGTCTATAGTAGTTTCAGAGGACTTTTCAATAGAGGGGGGAGCGTCGAAAGGTATATCCTGATAAGGATGATGGAGTGCAGGGTATGCTGACGATGCTCCCTGAGTATATTTTTTCATCTGTCTGGGAGGAGCCTATTTTTTGATTCTCAAATAAATACCCGCAAGTAACCCGATTACGCCTAGGATCAGTAGTACCAAACCACTGATGTATGTATACTCTGTAATATTCCAGATATAATCAGGTATGTTAATTCGTATGCTTTCCATGCTCATGGCGTGTGTCTTGCTAAATACTGCAGAAAATAAAATCACTTTCTCTAATCCAGATATTACAATAATACCCAATCCAAGGCTTAGCAATAAAGCCCCGATTTTTGTAAAATGCACTGGAAGTTCACCTTCTTTCAAGGATTAAAACCAGCTTACACCTGATATGTGTAAGCTGGTTTATTTTACACTTTATTCATATGGATATTCAAGGGCGTATATACCGTTTGCTTCACCATTTGATAGCATATCTGGACCATTCCCAAACACCATATCACTTGTAGTTGTGCCAGCGTACCAACCATTGCTATACCATGTTGTAGTCACGTAACCACGTGTATAATTAATCCATGGTCTAAATGACATATAGGCAGTTTTACCCGCCTTTACAGGCAAGGTGTATGTTGTTGACGTTGAGGTTTGAGAGCTCCACGTATAGCTAGCGCCTAATCTAATATAGTCTTTCCAGCCGCTTTCCACATTCGCTGAAAACTCATGAGTGAAGGTTTTTTGTGTCGTAGAAGCTATAGAACAATCGCTACCACCTGATGGGCAATTAATCCATGCTGATACTTGTACCTTACTCCCAGTTGCACGCCATCCTAAATTTTCTTCATATGATGGAAGTCCAATCAATACTACAGCTGCTGCATTGTATTGTTCACTCTGAACCAGACTTTGCTCATCAATAGAGATTAATTGTTCGCTAAGCTTATCTGACTGTTCAAGGATTTCTTTATACTCTAGCAGGGAAAGCTGCTTGCCATCAGACTCAACTGGACTAGAAATATATACCTTCTCGAATGAATCGCGTATTACTTCAATTCCATCCACATTAATAATGGAATAACGTTCAGTAGCGGTAGAATCCATGGTACCTTGTGCAGACATACTTTGTGTGCTTAAACCCATAACTAATGTACATAGTAGAGTCAATAATATACTTTTTGCTTTAAAAAAATTAATTTAAACCAACTCCTTAAAAGTTTTATTGCGAGAATCCTGGCCAGGATTTCAGGGTTTGGTTAGAAAATTATATTTTCATAACCAAATAACCCATATATAGGATATCAAAGTTTAGAGAGATTTGTAAACAGTGGTATGGACTTGAGTCTACTTCTTACGATCAAACTGGACTTAGTCATGGTGGGTAGTCTGCCTGATAAATTATCTCGATTTTGAATTAATTTCTATTTAATGTATTAGATGTAACATTATATAATAATATAAGCATAATTTTCTAGGGTAACGCAGGATGAATTACATAGATCGACCAGATCCGTTTCCAGCTTTACCAGTACAAGCAAGCAAAACGCAAGAACTGTGTATTCCTCCAGCGGCTCGATATACGTATCTGGTCACAACCCATTCGCTAGTGCATCCTATTAGATGGTGTTTATGTACATTTTTGATTTAAGTTCAAAGGGGACAGATGACGATGCTCTCTCTATTTAAAAGGGTAACTTTTTGGCTAGGAGTAATAAGTTTGCTGTTGTGCTTCAACGATATTTGGGGGACGCTTCATTCGCCTACTATATTTTTGGCAGGAGTAGGGCCGTTTGAGCCATTTAGACATTGGATGCTGAAATTTGACCGATTTGATCATGCTATCGAGAGCGCAAGCATAGGAGCGAAGGTTCCAGGATATATCGTTCATTTTATTACGTTCATTCTTGTAGGCATGGTGATCGATAGATTGATGGCTAAACTGAGAAAGCGGTGACAAACAATCGATGCCTGACCTCCCGCTTTGATAACAGCAAGAGGCTCAAGGCTTTTTTGCGTTCATATCAACTCTGGTGTTGCAGCATATGGCGCTCTAAGGAAGGGCGTAATCTATGCTCGCTAGTGCATTTAAGCTCCGCTTTACAAATTATCTCGATTTTGAGCGATTTTCTACTTACTGTATGGGGTGTAATAATGTATAATGATTCATAAGCACTATTTTCCAGCGTGACGCGGGATGAATTACATAGATCGGGAGCATAAGCATGAAAACATTGGTATATTTTCTGTTTTCGAGTACTGAATGGTTGGCGCTCATTGTATTGACCTTTGCAATGTTCAAATTACAGTTCAAAGGCTACTGGGGACAGATCATACTCACCGCAGTTGCGATGTCCTTCCTGTCTCATTTTCTATTTATTGTGATAGACAAGCGTGTCATTGCTACGGTATTGCAGCCTCCGGCCTTGTTTCTCTTTTTGTGGCAGGTATTTCGGATTCAGGTATTCTACGCTGCTTTAATAACTGTTTATGGGTATTTAGGTTATCTGTTTATACAGTATGCAATCATGCTTCTTCAATTGGGGATTGGAGTTCCGTTAGAATCGTTGGTACCGGGAAGTGGAATTATGTATGTGCTGCAAGGTATCTCTATTTGTATTGTTTTATTGATTGCTTGGTTACTGATCAAATTCCGTGTGGGTTACACATTTGTACCTGATTATGAACATACGCCCTTTACGTTGAAGGGAATTAACCGTCCTTTGCTCTTGCTAATCCTTGCAGGATATTGTGCCATAGCAGGTTCAAACTATATCGCGTTTACGATTAGTATCCCAACGCTCCTGGCTTTGTTATCGTATTTCATTCTGGGTGTTCTGCTCTATTACGCCCAGAGAAAGGAATATACAAATGATTGAAGCATGGGCAGAACGAATGGCAGTTTCAATAAAAAGATCGAATGAACAAGAAACTATTAGTGTGGCTGTTATGAAGTATGCTCTAACGATTGTAATTAATTTTCTGATACCATGTGTTCTTGTTATGTTGGTCGGTGTCATTTCCGGTAGATTTTCTGAGACTTTATTATCCCTTAGCGCCCTAGTTGCAATGAGAGCTGTTTCTGGCGGATATCATTTTAACTCCATGGTTGCCTGTATCGGGGCGACTATTGTTGTTGCCGCAGCGCCTCCACATATTCCATTCCCACAGGAATGGGTAGTATATGGAAATGTTGTGAGCCTTGCTGTAATGGCAGTCTGGGCACCTGCAAATATTAAGGGATATGCCAGAATGCCTGAGAAGTATTTTCCTTTAATGCGGGGTGTGGCTGTAGCATTAGTAGGGTGCAATTTTATAATACAGTCTCCTACTCTTGTTATGATTTTTTTAATTCAGAGCTTTTCACTTTTCTTTACAAACAAAAAGGGGGGATAACTATGAAGCCATGGCTCGCTAAGTACATATCTCAGATATTAGATCGAATCGCAGCTTATTTTGCTGCGACTGCATCTCCACTAGTTGGTCATCGTCCAGAACTTCCAGAAGAACTAAAGAAGTAATAGTGAAGAACGGGCCGTCATGAGCATCAGCGCGGCGGCCCGATTCGATTTCGGAGTGGTAGAACTATGAAATTGTATGTAACCAGAGACCCGAAGAACACGGGCGAGCTAATCATTATCGATTTGCAGGATGTGTTATATATTGAGAACCATGAGCGAACCGTGATTCTGCATACGATGGATGGGGAATACTACCCGTTACTGCCTACTCTCTCTACCTATGAACAGCACATGCAGCAGTACAATTTTCATCGGCTCGATCGCACGAATCTGGTCAATCTGAATAAAGTCAAAAAGTACGACGAGGAGCGATCACTCGTTTTTTTTGAAGACCAAGAAACAAAAAATAGTAAATATGGGACGGTATCCAATAGTTCGAAGAGAGTGTTAAAAAAGCTAATAAAGGAGACAGATGACGATCCTTCATGATAGCTCTCCATGTCACGAACACTCCGGGCAGACTCCAATTTCTGTAACTAAACCTTGAGATGGAGTCTATCCTGGAGTCGTGTGTGACCCCGATGCTGCGGCAGCAGTCGGACACACATGTGCTTTCTGCGTTGACTAGGAGTCAGGTAAGACCCCTCGCCTCCACCACCATGAACACCATCCGCATGAGGATGGTGTTTTTGCGTCTTATGATCTCGGAATCGTGATGCCTTAGATGACGAGATGATGCTCTTGGGCTGAAAATCCTCTTGTAGAGAAAGGTCGAAAATAGAAAAAATAAATTGGTAAGAATGAATATTTGGTTGTATTAACATTTTTTGCACATTATGTTATTGTAGAAATGTAATCGCTATCATTCTTGGCTTGCCCCATGTTCTATCCTATCTCAAAAATCGAAAGGAAGTGTGTTAATGAAAGGTTGGTTCAAAACGTCAGGCGCTATGCTGCTGATCCTTACTTTGCTGCTAGGATTGACGACCGTGCCCGCTCATGCAGCGTCTCCGCTGCACATGATCGAAAGCGAGGATGCCGAGCTCAGTCCCGAGCTTCAGGTGGTAACAGAGGTCTACGGGCAGCCCAAGCCTGGATACACTGGAAGCGGATTCGTCTGGATGCAGAATGGGGGGACTCTCACCTACTCTGTGACGGTTCCAGAAACCGGCATGTACCAGATTTCTACCCGGTTCATGCAGGAGCTAAGCCCTGACGGGAGGCTTCAATATCTGTCGATTAACGGTGTGAGCAAGGGCTCGTATATGCTGCCTTATACGACGACATGGTCGAATTTTAATTTGGGGTATCACAAGCTGACTCAAGGCGTTAACACGATCCAGGTGAAGGCAGGCTGGGGCTTCGCTTATTTTGACAGCCTTACTGTGGATTATGCTGATCTGGACCCCTTGAATGTGCTGCCGATCCTCTCTGACCCCGAGGCTACACCCGAGACACAGCTATTGATGAATTACTTGACGGAGGTGTACGGCAACCATATGCTCTCCGGGCAGCAGGAAATCTACGGAGGCGGCAATGATGGCGACATGGAGCTGGAGTTTGAATGGATCTACAATCTGACGGGCAAATATCCGGCGATTCGAGGCTTCGACTTGATGAACTATAATCCGCTATATGGCTGGGAGGATGGCACAACCGCCCGGATGATCGACTGGGTGAACAATCGGGGCGGGATCGCCACAGCTAGCTGGCATATCAATGTTCCGAAGAATTTCACCGCCTACCAGCTAGGCCAGCCTGTAGACTGGTTAGATGCGACCTACAAGCCTACGGACACCAATTATAATACGGCGAATGCGGTAGTTCCTGGAACGAAGGAATATGCATACCTGATGATGGCCATCGAAGACCTGGCGGAGCAGCTCCTGATCCTGCAGGAGAACGATGTCCCGGTGATCTTCCGTCCGTTCCACGAGGCGGAGGGCAATGGTGGACTCAATGGCGAGGGCGCCTGGTTCTGGTGGGCCAAGGCAGGTGCAGAGGTGTACAAACAGATGTGGGATCTGCTCTATACCGAGCTTACACAGACCTATGGCCTCCACAACCTGATCTGGACGCATAACAGCTACGTGTACAGCACCTCTCCTGCATGGTATCCCGGTGACGACAAGGTAGACCTTATCGGATTTGATAAATACAATACGATCTACAACCGCGATGATGGTCTGTCCGGCGTGCCGAATGAGGACGCGATCAGCTCGACGTTCTATCAGCTTGTTGAACTGACCGGCGGCGCCAAGATGGTGGCCATGACGGAGAATGATACGGTTCCGAGTCTGCAGAATCTGATGGATGAAAAATCAGGCTGGCTCTACTTCCTGCCTTGGTATGGCGAATTCCTCATGAGCTCCGCCTATAACTATCCAGAAACCTTGACGACGCTGTACCAGAGTGAGTATGTCATCACTTTGGATGAATTGCCTGATCTGAAGGCGAGCCAGCCAAGCTCATCGATCACTCCTGCCAGCGCGGTGTTTGACAAGAAGGCAGCTAACCAAGCCGATGTCACCGTTATGATGACACTAAACGGCAATACGCTTCAAGGGATTAAGAACGGCTCTGCGTCCCTCATACCCGGTACAGATTATACGGTGTCGGGTACGACGGTTACGATTAGCAAGAGCTATCTCGCCGCGCAGACCGTGGGCACGACGAATCTGACGTTCGACTTCAGCGCGGGCGCCGACCGCACGCTTGCAGTATCGATCGTCGATACAACAGTTGCGTTGCCTGGAGCGCTCACGTTGACGGGTACGGCAGGCAATGAACAAGCGACACTGACATGGACAGCCTCCGCCGGGGCAGCCTCCTACCATGTCGAGCGCGCTGAAGGCGGCGGCGCGTACACGACGATTGTGTCTAGCTTGACCGGCCTGACTTACACCGATACGACCGTTGTGAACGGGACGCTGTATAACTATCGTGTCGTGGCATCCAATGCGGCAGGGTCAGTAAGCTCCAACATTATTGCCCTGACGCCTTCCGTGACGCCGACGCCGACAGACAGCTTCAAGATTCAGATGTATAGCAGCAATACGGCTGCTTCCAGCAACACGATCGCTCCACATATCAAGATCGTGAACACAAGTACGAGCGCGCTCGATCTGTCCACCGTCAAGCTGCGGTACTACTATACGAGCGATGGTCAGCAAACTCAGGCATTCTGGTGCGACTGGTCGCATGTCGGCAGCTCGAATGTAACCGGGACCTTCGTTACGATGTCGACGCCGAAGCCGGATGCAGACAGCTATGTCGAGATCGGCTTCACGAGCGGAGCCGGTACCCTCGCCCCAGGCGCGGCGGCCGAGATTCAGATTCGTCTGGCCCGCACGGACTGGAGCAACTACACACAGACTGGCGACTACTCCTTCAGACCGATCGGCTCCAGCTACGCCGATTGGACCAAGATGACCGGCTACGCTAACGGCGTGCTGCAATGGGGGATGGAGCCGTAAGGGGAGACGGGTAGGGCGATTCCGCTCGAGGTATTGTAAATGAATGAGCTCTCCTGAGTGAAGGGAGGGCTCATTCCAATTTGGGCTCGTAACAACATACAAAAAATGAAAGAAGCAGTTGACAATTACCTGGGAACTAATTAAACTGAAAATATCATATATCCAATGTTGAATATACGACGTTGGTATTAGAAATGAGGCTTTCTACATTGGTCAACCTAATCATCCTTGCTTTGCTACGTCAACGACCGATGCACGGTTATGAGATTCAGCAGATTATCCAGACAACACGAATGGATGAATGGGCGAATCTGCTCTCCGGTTCCATTTATTATGCATTGAACAAACTAGAGAAGGAAGGGCTTGTTCGGACGGAAGCGGAGGAACGAACAGGAGCACGCCTGCGTAAAGTATACGCAATTAGCGAAGCAGGGGAGCAGCAGTTCCTGACCTTGGTCAGAGAGTCACTGAAGGCGATGCCTCATTCGGTAAAATCTGACTTTGTTGTAGGCCTGAATTGGATTGAGATGGTTCCGAAGGCCGAAGCTCTTAGCATGATTGAGCAGAATATAAGAGAAGTGGAGCAAAAGCTTGCCGAGTTTCAACATGGTAGAGAAATCAAAGCTTCTTATGGCTTATCCCCGTTTGGAGAAGCGTCGTTTGATAATGCGATCGCTTTGCTCAAGCTGGATTTGGGCTTTCTGCGGCGGGTTTTGCAGTTGTTAGATAAATCTTCAGATTGATCAAATGCTGAAAATGAGGCGTTTTTATTGATTTGTGGGTGTGGAGCTCTGATGATATTATATCCAATATTGCTTATCCTACATTGTCTATAGGAGGAGAAGAATGTTACAACTGAACAATATAAGCTTAGGATACTCCGAGGACATATTAGATCAGACCACGTATACCTTTAGGGCAGGTGAGCTTTATTTTTTACTCGCCCGGAATGGAGCAGGCAAGAGCACGTTGTTTCGAATGATCGCTCAGGAGTTGAAGCCGCGGACAGGGCACATGGTTGTAAACGGGAAGGTGACCTTGCACAGACAGAATCCGGTATACTTCGAGGATATGACGGTGAAGGAAAATGTGGAGTGCTTCCTGGAACTTCTGGATACTAAGGTTAGCTACCAGGAGCTGAAAGACAAGTATCAGCTTGGGGAAATCGAAAAAAAGGTAGCCAGGAAGTTATCCGGTGGCGAGAAGCAACGATTATATCTGGCGATAACAGGAATGAGTAATGATGAGATTCAACTCTATGACGAAGCGGATGCTGCGTTGGACGCTATGTCTAGACAGCTCTATTACACTGAGGTGCTGAAGAGGAATGCCGCGGAAGGTAAGCTTGTCATAGCGATAAGCCATCATATTAGTGAAAGTTTACGCATTGCGGATCGAATCTGTTTTTTGTCTAACAAGCGCTTGTATGAGATTCATCCGGGATCTCTTCCGCCAGAACTGACTGATATGAATGAAGATCGAATTCTGGAGTATCTGGAGAAGGAGGGGAGCAAGCATGAAGAAGCTCGTGCTTAATTTTCTGAAGGCTGACCTTCGAATGCCGCAGCTCATGTTCTGGGATTGGATATTCCCTCTCATCCTGATTCTGGCGTTCAGCCTCTTTGTGGGTTCTCAGGAATATTCCCAGTTCGTGCTGCCAGGGCTGGTTAGCTTGTTTATTTTACAGAGTATCATCTTTTCACTGCCCTATCGAATTGCCCAATATAATGAACAGGGAATATTAGCCCTCGTAGGCAAGAAGGGATATCTAACCAGACTGTTGACAGGTTTTTATCTGAGTAGAGTGGCAATCTTGTTCCTTCAGACTGTACTGGTTATTGTGCTGGGTCAGATTTCCCTGGGCGTAACGCTCGTAGTGGAGTGGGGAATGCTGGCGGTATCGTTTATTGTCTCTGTACTGGTCTTTCTGCTGCTCGCGACGTTTTGCGGTCTAGTGGTCAAAAGGCAGAATGCCGCGTTAGGACTGGCACAGGCGATCTATTTTTCACTGATAGCTACGTCGG
Organism: Paenibacillus sp. J5; assembly: GCF_054955055.1. Lineage (NCBI taxonomy): Bacteria > Bacillati > Bacillota > Bacilli > Caryophanales > Paenibacillaceae > Paenibacillus > Paenibacillus sp. J5. The sequence goes on from NZ_JBUEDD010000003.1 coordinate 343,928, forward strand.
GTATCTTCTACCCAATAGATAAAAGCCCGGATGTGCTGCAGGCGTTATCCCATGTTTCCCCGTTGTATTATATCAATAATCTGTGGACAGAGGCTTTGTTTAATCAAGGCGTCAGTACGGTAATTGATTTGGTGGTCTTAGGTATCTTCCTGGCGATCTTCATGGTTGCACTTGTGATCTATAGTAAGGGAAGCAAGAGGGAGGTGAGTCAGCCTGCTAATATTGCACAAGTTGGAGAATAGTGATCTTAAGGAACATCGTGTCGTGAAGAGAGCGTTTGAGCAGACCTCGCTGAGCGATTATGGCGCAGAAGCCACTTGTAGTTTTTCGGTAAGCGAGGCTAGCCCTCATGCGAAAATCATTAGGGTCAAGGGCAATGTGAACCTGGATTCATCTGTTATGGATGCGAATCAGAAATGGATTTCAAAGGCTTTAGTCTATTTTCCTGAGCATAAGTATGGAATTGAATTTGTAAGAGAGACTGCGGCTTATACGATTGAGTTCATATGTGAATGGAAACATGCTAAGGAATATTTTAATCTGGTACTGACAGACAAGAGAGGCTATCTTATCAGTTCAGCCACTTATGTATTCAATGCAGATAACATCGTACCTTATCCTGTTCAAGATAAAGACATCTCACCTTATACAGCCTGGAGTAAGCTAGAGAAGAGAGAAGGGCAATTCGTATTCAGTTCAATCCTTCCACACACAAACCATAGCGAGCCAATAGCAATTAATCACACTTGGCAAAATGTAGGGCAACATTTCATACTACAAGCTGAGCAGCAGGACAACAAAGCGGTCTACGAGAGCAGTCTTTCTTGGGATGAGATGTGTTCGGGAATGTGGATGATCATTGCTACAGATGCTCAAGGGAGGCTCATGACACAGTATGTAGTGCATATTTAGAGACGAAGGAAGGGATTTCGCAGGATGGCTCTACAAGTATTCATTCCCCAAAATCGGGATGAAGCCGTTATGATACGTGAAGGGCTTGTTGTTTATCTGAACAAGTGTAATCAAATAACAGACGTCTACTCTCGGTTCGATGAGCTGTTCTTCCTGCATATTGCTCTAACTCGCTACTCTACGGAGCTTAACTTGATCGCGACGCAGCAGGAAATAGAACAATTGAGTAACAGATTGGTTTATATTGAGAAGGCTTTGGAAAGTAAGTTTGATGAAGAAATAAGGGGACTGCAGCATTTACAACTCTATGAACGTAGTCAGATTATTTTTCATTTTCTAGGTTTTAAGTATTATATGAAAATAACAAAGGGCGGAGAAGTTGAATTAAGTGAAAGTTTTGAGGCTACATTAGGCGATATGATCAAAAAGGTTAGAGGCTATTCTCTCATTTATGATTATATGATGAATTTCTTTTGTGAGAGACTAGGTATACTGGTGGAGCCGCCCCTTGTGACTCATCCAGGAGATGGCAGTCGGGAAGAACGGAGCTATATCCATACCCACTATTTCCTTGTGATGTCCAATTATTTCACTACATCGTGTGATCAACATAATACAGAAGTTTTAGTTCATGACTGTGAATATGCTATGAGCAACAAACTGGGCGACCTAGTAGCTGAACTATTCTGGGCACTTAGTTATTATCGATATGAAGGACAGGTGATGGAACAATTAAAAACCTTCCTTGACCAATACTACTGTAATGGTATATGGGAGTATGGATATGACCAAGAGCGTCAGCTACAGCATGCTCAATATTCCACTATAGTTGCTTTGCTGGAATATGTAAAGAATCGATGTGAGCGGTATGAATAACGTTCCTGGGGGGGCTTCTCTAAGAATTGTTTTCCCGATTGGAAGCAAGGATGACCCGAATGGATTAGAAGGGCTTACCCACTTTCTAGAGCATATACTTGTAAAGGCCGACGTAAACGGCCGAAATCTTATAGAATTATGCCGCCAATTCGATGGAGAGATTCAGGCAACCACCTCAAAAGAAGAACTTATACTATCAGTAGCCGGGAGTAGTAGGAAGTTTACTAGGCTGTACGAACAAGTATTGAAGTTTATATTAGCATTCGAGAGGGGAGTGGATCTAAATCCAGACTTTTTGAAAAAGGAAAGGAGTGTAATATGTAATGAAATGAAATACAAGGCCAGTCAACTCGAGCATCGGCAGCGTGAGACGTACTTCGCTGAAAAGTGGAAGGATACTTCTCTAGAACACCCGGTTTTAGGGTATGAAGCAAGTATAGAGCGTATTAGCGCACCAGATGTTATACGACAATGGAGAAAGGTCATTCAATCTTATCCACAGTTGCAGATCAACCATTCACGTCTTGAGGACAGAGAACAGCTTGAAGGGTTGACATCTGCTTTCCTTGATTCAAAAGTGATGATGACAAGTGATCCGTATCAAGCAGGACTGTATCATCTCATCGCTTTAATTGCCAAGAGTCAAAATATGAAGGCAGTCGAGGTCCACAGATATAACTCCATATGCGGCTTGAAGATTCCTGTTGCTTCCAGAAAAAATCTACTGAGTCTGGAACGGAATCTCCTCAAGGACATCATGGGTACATCCTCAGACAACATCCAAAGTGAACTAGTGAAGGCTATAGTAAAAGGGAATCCCGATTTTGTAGTGGAAGAAATCGTACATTTACTGAAGGAAGTGAATATGAACTTTCGCACTCCTAGTATGGGGTCTTCCATCCGCAACCAGTTGATGGTCAGACAATTCAAAGCGCACCGTTGGTGTCAGGTAGATAGTGGACAACAAGGCCAGCATTTTGCCGCAATAAGTATCCGTCCAGATTATTGCATGCGACAGAATATACGAGCGATTTCGGATGGTCTGTTAAGGTACTTGCATGCTAGCTGTTCCACAGAGCTTAAAGTAAATTGTGAGATGGGGATTATTAGTATCTACATGGTTGGCAATGCTAATCAAGTGATGCAGGCTGTGAAAAAGCTTTATCTTTTAGATCCAATGGAAGCGCAAACATTCTGTTCCCACCATCGTTCCTCGTCTAAAAATGAACATCATGTGAGCCAGATATGTAACTATTTACTACATTGCCAGAGTCTAATGGAGCCAGGACAGCCTTTGAATGTGACCCCCTTGGAGTTGTTCCAACGAGTAGCGAAGCAGATACAGCAAGGAATGTCTATTGTCACCACGCTGGAGTTGGAGCCAGTTGAAGGATGGGTAGATAACCCGTTACCTGAGATATTAACGACATGTGTTGATATTCGGACCGGACAAGCTCTGTTATTACCTCAGCTTCAAGATGAATATGTGGAGATATGGCCTGGGCCGAATCTATTCGCAAAAGAGAAATATTTGTCGCACGCTTTGTGGTCTATTATCGAAGGGCTGAATGGAGAAATGTATCGTTGGTTTACTTTGGAAACAGCCAGCTTGTATAGTTTCACTTTTTTTCCTAGAGAATTGTTTGATTTTGGCTATCGTATCTTATATGTACATTGTCCCGATTCAGATCACAAGAGCAGGCTCGGTGCCAGCTTTAGAGAAATGTTGAAGAGTGTTTATGCTAACCTCAATTCTGATATGCTACGTAACGCTACAGCGAAGTTACGGATAAGAAGAGAGCGGGCGAATACATCATTGGCCTCCACATACATACAGCTATCAGCATATTTACTTCAGCAAGCGGACAGCGAAGCTTTTCTTAACTATCAGGCTGCGTTGGATGAGATACGTCTCGAATCGCTGAAAACTTATATAGCCGAAACGATAGATAGCCAGACAATTATATTGTAGAGAGGATATTGGGGGATGTTAAATTGTGTAGTGCTAAAAGATGAAAATGTCCTATTTGACACGAGGAACAGAGTATGGAGAATGAAGTCTAACTCAAAAATTCTGAATATTTTAAATAAAATGAAATTTGAATCGCCTGTGCTCGATCAAGAAGAGATGAGCTACTGGTTGAGTTTAACCAACAAACTGGAGCTGAGTCATGACACACGACTTCGTGTACAGGCGGAGAATCTTGATGCATATGCTGAAGACGATCGGATACTAGTTATCATTTCTCCATATGAACTGGCACGGTTAAAAAGAATGTTCTCAGAACATCCGGGACAAAACATAATCCCAATCATGTTAAGTGAAGAGACGATTTATGTAGGGCCCCTTGCTTCCAATTTTACAGTGTACGAGAGTTTCATCAGACGAGCCGCGGCTAACAATCCTATGTTGGCCGACAAGCTCAAGATCGGGGAAGATGGGCAGAACACAGAGATTTTTTATGTGAACAAAGACAAGCTACATCTTTATCGTCGCGAGATTGAAGCAGCCGTTCAAGAGTTGCTGCTGAGGCAGTCACCACATGTCGTTTGGGTGATTGAAGAGGGGGAATTGCAGCCGCACACATTTATTGGCTTTGATTCTGCCAGCTACACTCCAGGAACGAAAGACATGATGGATGCAGTGGATAGCAAACTGGGTATTATTACAGATATTAAAACTCAATCCACCTCATTTAAAGGGGTTCCCGTATATATTGCGGTTAGTTCTACAACGGATTACTCGATCTACCATCCAGACCTGTTCGCCCAGTCCAATAGTGGCGCAGGCTTCGATAGACAAAGTGCTGAATATTCAGCAGTTGGGGAAAGTATAGAACGACTAGCAGCAGGGTGCTATAACGATGAGGTAAGGTTGAAGCCTTGGAGTGAAATGATAGAAGAAGCAGTGCGACCTGAGAACTTCATATTGTTCTCTGGAGAACAATATGAATCACACGGATTTCCTTATCGACCCTTCACGAGAGACACTCCTGTTAATTGGCTGAAATCTGTTGACCTTATGACAGGAAAAGCAGCCTATACCCCAGCAGCCTTTGTCAAATTACCCTACAAAGCTGCCCCGGGCGAGGTGAGAATTACGCCTTCTATCTCTACAGGACTGGCTCTTGGCAGGAGCAGGGAGCAAGCGATATTGAGCAGTATTTTTGAAGTGGTAGAGAGAGATGCTTTCTCAATCAGTTGGTTATTGAAGCTCCCTCCTAATCGAGGCTTGAATGTTGAGGATTATTTGAATGGGTATGAGCATACAACGGAGGAGCATTATATATGCAAAGCATACGATATTACCGTCAGCGATTTGTTTGCTACAGTTGTGGTGACCATACACAACAATCGGTCCAACCACTTCATGATTGGTGCAGCTACCCGATTTACTGTTGAAGAGGCGATAAAAAAGGCATTTCTAGAAGCAGCGCAAGGTATTACTTATGTCGATATGTTGGTCAACCTATATAAAGATCAACAATTAGTGGCTAATTTTAATTCCATCAACACGTTTCAGAAGCATGCCGCGTTTTATTCGCTGTATCCAGAGGAAAGAATGAAAGTTAACTATTTTTTGGACGAGCAGTATAAGTTTGAAAAAATGAGGACCTCCGCATTTAACGGAGAGAATACACTGAGAATGAACGATCAGGAAAAGCTGGAATTAGCAGTTCATACACTTCAAGAGGCGGGATTTCAAGCCTACTTCTTAGATCTCACTAATAACGAGCTGGAGCAGTTAGGGGTTTATGCTTCACGTGTAATCATCCCAGGCCTGCATTCCTTACACGGCTCGCATCGGTTCAGATTTTTGGATGAACGCCGATTGGATAGTATTAGAGATAGGTATTCGTGGCATGGGGAATTAAATTCATTTCCTCATCCGTTCCCATAAATGTAAGGCTGCAATTATTCAATATGCTTATTGTGGTCCATATTATGTTGCAGCATTCTCTTTTGAGTTGCTATAGCATATACATTCGGCTGCAATAACATATTTAATAATAAATAAAACTTTGGAGGGATTTAGAATGAACGAAAGTAGCATGAAATTGGAGATTTTGAGCGAGAAGAGTCACAAAAACGTGGTGGATGAAGAGAGCTGTTTCCTGGGCTCTACAACAACTTCGGTAGATGTCAATGACATCGAATTGGAGGTTGTTGCAGAGAAGGCGCACAAAAATGTGGTAGACGAAGAGAGCTGTTTCCTGGGCTCTACAACAACTTCGGTAGATGTCAATGACATCGAATTGGAGGTTGTTGCAGAGAAGAGTCACAAAAACGTGGTGGATGGAGAGAGCTGTTTCCTGGGCTGTACAACAACTTCGGTAGATGTCAATGACATCGAGCTGGAGGTTGTCGCAGAGAAGGCGCACAAAAATGTGGTAGACGAAGAGAACTGCTTCCTGGGCTGTACAACAACTTCGGTAGATGTCAATGAGGTTGAACTGGATAACTAATATACTATAATCTGTTAATTTCAAGGTATAAAAAAGCAACTGCTTTTTTATACCTTGAAATTATTCAGGAAAGGAAAAAATAATGAAGCCCAAATATGGATATGTAATGCCTTGCCAGATCAAAGAGTGCGGACCAAATCATTCTCAACTGGAATTGATTACGCAGAAAAGTTCATTCATTATGGGGAATAATGAGCTCACAGCGACAATTCGAAATATACTCCATTTTATGGAGGAGCACACGGAGCTTGAAGCGCTAGTTAAGCACGTTAGCCATATTCTAAACGAACAAAAATTATCAGATGTATTAGAATTTTTGCAGCAGCGAGGAGTAATTTATTTATCTGAAGAACCACTAACATCCTCTGAAAAAAATCTGGTTGATTTTCTTTCTCATTATACCCATAGTGTAACCAAGCATTTCAAAGAGTTGAGAGAAATTACCTTTTGTCTGCCAACCTACAGTAAGAATACGGAGAGGTTTGCGGACTTGTTAGAACAATTTGGACTGCACTACCGGTATGTTGGGGTTCAAGACATGTCCGAACTTACAGAGCAGAACTATGTACTGGTGAGCGTAGATTCGTGTGATATTCATATTCTGGATGAGATAGGAGAAATGTTGGAGGGGCGTGAAGGTTGTCTTTGGTCATTTGTATTATTCTACCAGGATTCTTTTATGATTAGTCCTATACTAAATCAAAAAAACTATATAAGGTATTCCTGTATGAAGGATCAAATAGAGATGCCAAGGGGGCAGTATGGCATCACCAAGAATTCCTTGCTTGAAAATATGGGATATAACCACCTTCTAATGGAGGTTCTCACCTCCATCACTAAACTTAATATTAAAACAAACTATGGCAGAACAATTATATGTAATACAGTTGAACGAACACTTGATATAGAGAAAGTATACTATATTCCTCGTATTGCGGATCGGGACAAAGCAATATATATCAAAAGATGGGACGACGAGAGATGAACAAGAGCTCGAGCCACTATATAAACGTAGGGCACGAAGGGAAGCCGATCAAGTATGTGAAAGTGAAGGGACAACGCTTGCCTATTCTAATTGAACCCGAGGGATGCAGACAACAAGCATTAGATAATGTGGAAAAGGTGCTGCGTTATTACCAAATCTACAAAGGTGACCACGCGGTTTGGACCGCTAACTTCATTTACAGTCTTATTAAAGCGGATGATAGGATGCTTGAGATTGGTGAAGTGAACGAGCGCATCGAGCAATCGATGTCTCATTTTGAGCTTATCCATACTGAAAGGAGAGAGGGGTTACCTATCTTCTGCATAAAACAGGATAAGTGCTCTGAACAGGATCTTATGTACCAGACGAAGCGCAATGAAGATATATTATCCCGTCTGGATAGTAAAGCCAAAGAATATTACTTAACTGTCGTGTCTAGTATCGAGTCAGAGAAGATGACAAAGGCACCTCAAGACATGCAAAGCGCCGCTGTGTTATTTGCACTTGGAAATCCGTGGATATTCCAATTTATTGAACATAACATTGTTGAGAAGGATTTATCAGACGTGACCTATCTTACCCGGCTGTATCATGAGAACTCTAAGCTTCAACCCTTTCATCAGCAAGGTGATTTCATGAAGCCTCTGGATGAAATTGACGAGGAGGTAAAGCAGTTAACAACTAGAGGCAGGAAATTGTTCCACGACAAGAAGGTCATTCCTTTGCCTGAACCTACTAAAATGAGTGATTGTTCGATAGAAGAAGTGATCGGTCGCAGACGATCTCTCAGACATTATACGGGTGAAGCTGTAGACCTTCAAACCTTGGGCAATATCTTGCATTATTCATACGGAATCACCGGGCGATTGAAAAATACAGGGCTTCATCTTCGGGCTGTTCCATCGGGGGGTGGCCTATACCCAGTCGATATTTATATGGCTGTCAATCATGTGGATGGCCTGGATAAGGGCATTTATTATTATGATCCTTTCGTGCACCGACTTACTCAAGTCAATGATAAAGATATGTCCAACATGTCTAAGGACATCAGCGGATACTCGAGCATGTTGGATCAGGCATCCGTTACCTTTATTTTATCTGCGAATTTCTGGAGAAATCAATGGAAATATCATGAGCGCGGTTACCGTGTCATTTTATTAGATTGCGGTCATGTCGCTCAAAACATCCATTTAATGTGCAACGCCTATGAATTGGCTTCCTGCTGTTTGATGGGATTTGTTGATAATGAAGTGAATGAGATGCTTGAGCTAGATGGAGTACTTGAGCACTCAATGTACTTAATTACTGCCGGGCAGACGAAGAGGGGCGTGTAGATGGATTTTATCCTGGAGACCGAAGGTCTGACTAAGCTTTATAGGAATGAGAAGGTTGTAGATCATGTCAATCTGAACATTAGGGCTGGCGAAATCTATGGTTTGCTAGGTGAAAATGGGGCTGGAAAGACCACATTAATGAAGATGATCACTACGCTTGTAGTTCCTTCACAGGGGAAGGTCAAGCTCTTTGGCCAAGAATTGAGAGGAAATACAGAGCTTCTTCAGCAAGTTGGAACATTAATCGAGACACCCGTTTTTTATGATACTCTAAGTGCTGAAGAGAACTTGACGATTCATTGTAAATACAAAAATATTCCAATCGGTAGTATAAAGGAGTATCTGCAGTTGCTTGGAATATATGATCACAGACATAAGAAAGTGAAGCAGTACTCTCTTGGAATGAAGCAGAGACTAGGCATTGTGCGCGCCATTATTGGTCAACCAAAACTCCTTGTTCTAGATGAACCCATTAATGGATTAGATCCTACAGGGATTAAAGAAATCCGTGAGCTGTTCCAATTGTTAAACAGAGAGAAAAAAACGACGATTCTTATTTCCAGTCATATTCTTGGTGAGATCGAGCAATGTGCAAGTACCATCGGTTTTATGAATAAAGGTGTGCTGCGTGAAGAGGTTGAAATGGATGAAATTAATAATTCTGCAATTCAGTATTATGAGATTAAAATTAGTCACATTCAAGCGGTAGAGGAAACACTAAAAAAGCTATTCAAGGTTGTAGATATATCCAAAAATGATGTGAGAATCTCAGCAGGTAACTTCAATACGATGGATGTGACTAAACTGATGATTCAACATGACATCGAGTTTTCAGAGATTAAGCCATCAGGCGACACATTGGAGGACTATTATATCAAAAAAATCTTGCATAGCAGGGAGAGCTAGAATGAACTTCTTTAGCATTGAGCTTGCCAAATACAAAGTGACCAAAATTTCGATGGCATTTTTAATACTAAATGTATTTATATTTTTGTTTCTGTTTTTGCTTGGTTTGAGTACAAATGAGCCGATGTTTCCTTCAATAAACAGCGCAATTCATGAAATTAATAATGCGATTATTTGGCCAGGCTGCATTGTATTTACTGGCGTGTGGGCGGCACGAATCTTCATACAGGAGTTCAGTAATAAGACGATCATGAATATATGGGCAAGCGGAGTTAAACGTAACAGTGTTATGCTCTCAAAGCTATTCTTAATTGGCCTTGTTGGATGGCTTGGTACGGTGTTTACTACATTGTTTCTTAACCTTCTGTTGTTGGTGTTTGCCCCATACATGAATTATGCAGAAAGTGGGATACCGATTGCCTCATTCCTCTCCTCTGCGTTTATTACAGAATTGGCTTTGAGTGCACTCTGCATCAGTATTACGGTCTTGTTATCGCTCTCCATCGGAATTAGAGGATACTCTACTTCTGTGACGATTATCTCCTCATTAGGGGTCGCAATTATCTGGGCATCACAAATTCATCTTTCTGGGATTGGTCTTTCTACCGCTGGTTTTCGCTGGCTGATTGCTGTGTTTAGCGCGGCAAGTATCTTCTTCCTCATTAAACATCTGAAACGCTCGGATATTTAATTCGGGCAGATGATTAAGATGGGTAGGCTTGTTAGGCATACGCATACTTCCGGCCATCGTGTCACACCCTACAAGGGAGCTGTTGACATTCAGAACTGTAACTGATAAAATTACAGTATGAATCGGGGTGCGATAGATGAACAGCGAATTTACGATAGCCGTCCATAGTCTGGTGTTGCTGGCGAATCTGCCGGAGAGAATGGCGCGCAGCGAGTATATTGCAGAGAATGTGCAGACGCATCCGGCCCGCATTCGCAAGGTGATGGGATTTCTGCGGCGTGAGGGCTTCGTGGAGACGCGCGAGGGAACGCGCGGCGGCTACAGGCTGATTGCCGATCCGGTACAGGTGTCGCTAGGCGATATATATCGCTGCATTGCCAAGGGAACGCTCAGCCCCAACTGGTGCTCGGGCAACCCGGAGATGGACTGTGTTGTCGGCTCGAATATGCAAGAGGTCATGAATAATATCTTTTGCACGGCTGAGCGGCAACTGGAGGCGCACTTCAACGGCATCACCATCGCAGAGGTGCTTGGCCAGATTCATGAATGTCAGGAATGTTGATGTGACGGGTAGCCCCTAAACATAGCCTTACCATTTTCCCTGAGAGGATGATTATCATGGCAGCAGTAGTATTGACTAAAGATAATTTCAATTCCAGCATCGAGAGCGGCGTTACGCTCGTGGACTTCTGGGCGCCATGGTGCGGCCCTTGCAAGATGCAGCTCCCTATCGTAGAAGAACTGGCAGGCGAGCTGGCCGGTCAAGCAACAATCGGCAAAATCAACGTCGACGAGGAGCCTGAACTGGCTTCCCAATTCGGCGTCATGAGCATTCCGACACTGATCCTGTTCAAGGACGGTCAGCCCGTCGACAAGATGGTCGGCCTGCAAAGCAAAGATGCGCTGAAAGGTAAAATCAGCAACGTGTAATGTGCCGTACCTGCGCATAGATGAAGGCAGTCTCTGCCAGCATGAAGAACACCCTATGTCCAGACTCTAACCGAGTCGGGCATAGGGTGTTTGTGTATGCCGTGAGAAGGAGCGGCGATCAGATCCCAGGGCTTGCGCTTCGACGGTATTCCAGTGGACTCATGCCGGTCCAGCGCTTGAACTGGCGGCTGAAATGAGAAAGATGCGCATAGCCGAGGCGCTGTGCAATCTCGGAGAGCGCTAGCTCCGGCTGACGGATGAGCGTCTTCGCTTCGTTGAGCTTCAGCTCGGACAAGAAGCGCCGCGGCGACATGCCGTACACCTTGCGGAATACCTCCAGGCCATAGCCTGGCGTAATCCCGAGCGAGCGGATGATCTGCTCGATGCCTAGAGCCGGGGCAGATGTATCGCGGGCGGGATCAAGATCGAACTGCCGCTTCAGCGTCTCTGCAATCATCCGTGCATAATGCACAGAGGTTGGCGCAGAGCTCTCTCGATGAGCATCCGGCGAATCGGTGAGCTGGGACAGCAAGCTGAGCAGCCCGAACAGATGCGACTGAATAAGAAAGCGATCCGATGTTGTATATGTCCGACCAGGCTGGAGCATCTGCATAAGATGCTCCAGCACTTGAGCAAACTGAGTATTATCCGCGCTTCCCGCCGGATACAAGAAACGATTGTTTTGAATCATCTCGATGCAGAACAGAGGATCATTGACGTGGAAATGCAGACAGAAATACGTCATGCCCTCCGTAGCTGCGCAGCGGTTCGTATGCTTGAAGCCGGGGGGGATGAGGATGATGTCCCCGGTCTGGAGCAGATAGCGATTGCTGCCAATGACCGTCTCCTGTGCGCCGTTAATCAGGAGCAGCATCTCGAAGCCCACATGCGCTTCCTCCTGCATGAACCATCCGGCAGGGACTGTTCGTCTATGGGCGCCGTACAGCTTCACATTCCAGTCGATCGGAGGCAGCCAATCCCCGAGCCTCTCATAGGAAGTAGACATCTCCATGCACCTCAACTTGAATGAGACGCTACGCGTCTTCACTTCATCTGTGATTTGGGTAAAAATAACCTTGCTAGGACAATTTGAATCGCTATCATCTCTTATTATACTAGAGCCATCAAGCATAATTCAAAGCGAGCTGTGTCATCATTTGAGTCAAGCAATGGAGGGGTTACAATGGCAACTACGATGTGGTATTCCAGTACAGAGGCGTTACCGTGGAGGAGGAAGTCCACTGGCGGAGCAGAAAAGGCGGAGTCGGTGCTGACGGTGGGCAGTGAGCGGAAGCAGACGATGGATGGCTTCGGCGGCTGCTTTAATGAGCTGGGCTTTATCGCGCTGGGGAATCTGCCTGAGGCTGAGCGAGCGCAAGTCCTGCATGATCTATTCCACCCTGAAGGCGAGCAGCGCTTCTCAATCTGCCGACTTCCAATCGGAGCAAGTGATTACGCCAGCCAGTGGTACAGCCTGAACGAGACGGATGGCGATCTGGCGATGGAGCATTTCTCTATCGAGCGGGATAAGCAGTATCTGATCCCGTATATTAAGGAGGCACTGGCGCTTAACCCCGAGCTGAAGCTGTTCGCTTCGCCGTGGAGTCCGCCGACCTGGATGAAGTCCCCCAAGGCGTACAACTATGGCACACTTCGTTGGGAGAAGGAGATTCTGGAGGCGTATGCGCTCTACTTCGTCAAGTTTGTGCAGGCGTATCGCGAAGAAGGCATTACGATTCATCAGATTCACGTGCAAAATGAAGTCGTTGCCGACCAGAAGTTCCCTTCCTGTGTCTGGACAGGCGAGCAGCTTCGAGAGTTTATCCGTGATTATTTGGGGCCGGCCTTTGCCCGCCATGGGCTGGATACGGAAATCTGGCTCGGTACGATTAACGCCGCGGAGCCTTGGGATGAATGGATGAAGAAGAAGGCGCAGGATCATGATGCGTATGCGCATACTGTGTTAAGCGATCCTGAAGCATACAAGTACATCACAGGCGTTGGCTATCAATGGGCGGGGAAATATACGATCCAGCGCACGGTCTCCAGCTACCCTGAATTAAAATATATGCAGACGGAGAACGAGTGCGGCGACGGCGAGAACACATGGTTCTACGCGAAGTACGTCTTCAATCTGTATCAGCATTACTTGGCGAACGGCGTGAACGCTTATATCTATTGGAATATGGCGCTTGAGCCCAAGGGCCGCAGCACCTGGGGCTGGGAGCAGAACGCTATGATCACCATTGATCCGGCAGAGCACAAGGCTATTCGCAATCCCGAATATTATGTGATGAAGCATTATTCGCACTTTGTTCCGCCCAGCTCGCAGCGTCTGAGTCTCAAGGGGCCGTGGACAGGCAATGCGACCGCCTTCGCGACTCCGGCAGGAGACACGGTCATCGTCATCGCCAACCCGTTCAAGGAGGCGCGAACGATTGCCATCGCATGTGGCGCAGAGCAAGTCTCATTCACATTGGAGGCGGAGTCGTTTAACACCATCGTCTATCAAGGCTAATAGGTGTGCTTGGCGCTTGAGGCTTCGGGACGTGAGCCATCGGCGCATCCGCCATCGATCATCGATCAAGAGCAGACACGCTGTCTGCTCCTCTCCTGCGGGGGAGGGGCATGGACAGCGTGTTTGCTTTGCGCGGGACCTGTAATTTTATTTGGCTGTACTGCAACCATTCGTTTCCACGGCTCGTTAGAAGGGTGAATATCACTTTTTAGGAGGGATTTCTATCCATGAGCCGATCCAAGAGAAGAAGAAAGCAATGGTTGGTAACTCTGGCAACAGTAATCGCTTTAACAGGAACGATTCCAAGTGCGGCATTTGCGGACCGGATAGCGACTACCGCCACCGTATTGACGGAGCACAACGTGGCTGAGCCGTCCAGCGAGAGCCCGGTTAATGCCAAGATCACCAAAGAGAAGGCCGATGAGCTGTCGAGAAAGATCGTCAGCATTCCTAAAGAATATACGCTTCAGAACGCTAACTATCAGACCTCGGCATTGTACTCGGGCAAGCAAGGAAGCTGGTCAATGTCCTATGTGCTGCGCAAAAACAACAAATCGCTCGGCACGATCAACACGCGGATTAACGCGGATACCGGAGAGCTGATCTATTATACCAATTACAACAACGACCCTACGCGCAAGCCGAGCTATCCGCCGAAGGCAGACCGGGAGCAAGCACAGGAGATTGCCTCGTCGTTCATAGGTGTAGTCGGCTCCAGCTACAAGGGGCAAATTAAGGTGGATGAGGATTTCGGGGTGGATACCCGTCAACCGCTGACAGGGGAAGTCAGCTATAGCTTCCGCTACAACCGACTCGTAGGCGGGCTGCCATTCATGGATAACTATATTCAGGTTATGGTGGATGGAGAAGGCCATATTATCAATTACGAGCTGAATTGGGATGCCACGGTGAAGTTTGAGAATGCGGCGCCGAAGCTGACGTCAGAGCAGGCTATGGCCCGATTCCGCGAGGAAGCGAAGCTGCAACTGAGCTATATGCTCCCGTACTCCGCGAAAAAACAAGTCCCGATCCTGTCCTATAATCTGTCGACGATGGTGCTGGACGCGGTAACCGGCCAGCCTATCGAGCGGTCGGGTAGATATGTCGAGAATACGACTAAGCCCGTTGCGGACAAGGCGCTGGGAGCCAAGCCGACTGCCGGGAAGGCGCTGACAGCAGAGCAAGCAAGCCAGAAGGTGGCAGCAGCCTTCGACTTGCCGTCCACTGCCAAGCTGGAGGACAGCAGCTATTCTGAATATATGGATGACGCTTCCGGCAAGAGTGTCTCCGTATGGGGACTGAATTGGTCCGTCAAGCAGGAGGGCAAGGATATTGGGTATTCGGCCTGGGCGGAGGTCAATGCACTGACTGGCGAGGTTCGCAGCTTCTCCTATTATGACGGCAGAGAGAACAAAGATCAGAAGGATAAGGCCGTCACCTATGAGCAAGCCAAATCCAAGGCACTGGAGATTGTGAAGAAGCAACTGCCGGGTTATGTGCAGGAGCTATATTTGCAAGAGGAGGCGGACCTCTCCCAATACACGACGAAGAAGCCGGAGGAGATTGGCAGCTACAGCTTCCGTTTTCCCCGTTACGTGAATGGAGTTAACGTGCCGTATGACAATGTCTATGTCAGAATCAATGCGGTTACCGGCAGTGTTCAAGATTATAATGCCCAGTTCTTCAACTACACGTATCCTTCCACGTTGCCGACCCTTATCGACAAGGACAAGGCGCTGGACGAGTATAATAAATATTATAAGGTCGAGTTGACCTATGCGCTGCTTGGAGATGACAGCTACATTGGCATTCCAATCGAGAAATACAATCTGATGGTGGCTGCTGGAGAGATTAATCCGAATGATGCGAGCGGCTCGGGCCCAGCCAAGCTGGTCTACCGTATGGTGAAGCGTCCGCTCGAGGAGAACGTCTTCCTGGATGCTCAGACAGGTCAGTGGCGTGCGGTGGACAGCGGCGAGGTAACCAGTCTCATTAAGCAGAAGGCAGCCGATATTGCGGGTCATTGGGCCGAGCGTGAGCTGCAGCTTATGATTGATTACAAGGCGCTGGATCTGGAGGATGGCAAGGTTCGTCCGAATCAGACGGTGACCCGCGGCGAGCTGATCAAGATGCTGGTGCTCTCGATGAATGGCGGCAGCAGGAATATGCCGATGGCCGCCCTGTCTATGGGGCAGGCCTCCTTCAAGGATGTTGCGGCAGACTCGTCTTATTTCGTCTATATCGAGGAGGCGCTAGCTAACGACCTGATCGACAAGGGGGATGGCTCCTTCAATCCAGAGGGCAAGGTGGACCGCGAGGAGATGGCGGAGCTGATCGTGCGGGCGCTGGGGTACAACACCTTGGCAGACCATACGGATATATTCAACGTTGACTTTGCCGACGCGTCCAAGATGGAGAAGAAAGGGCAAGCGGCGATCGTTACAGGCTTGGGCATCATGTCCAAGGATAGCAAGGGCAACTTCCGTCCGAGCAGCGAGGTCTCTCGCGCAGAAGCTTCTGCGGCCTTCTTCCGCTTCCTGCAAGCGAAGGCTGATCTGAAGGAAGCGCCGCTGCGGGATTAAGCGCAACAGCAGGTTAGATATATGAGCGTGCTCTTGACGGCGTGTGGCTGCTATCCGGTAGCTGCCGGGTTGCTTGTAGGAACAGCTCATACGTAGGAAATAGCACGGATGAGTAGATAGGATCGTGGATGAATAAGGCCTGAGGACGAGCTGGATAGCAGCGCGTCCTCAGGCTGTTTTGGCTGCGGTCATAGGACTACATATTGGACGGCTCCAGGCTGCTGTCGATTCCATATGAGCTGGTGATGGGCGAGCAGACAGAATTAAGTGATCATCTTGTGCGCGGAATTGCTATAATAGGACAAGAATATGCTGGAGTCGGATTACCCTCGCTCACCTCGGATGGGAAGCGATTACAACGGTCTGCTCGCTCTAGCGTAATAAATCATTGGACACGACGGGTCAGGCTAACGCCTGTGGGCCCATGCAGGAGGAGAATGATTCATGACAGAGCGCAATGAGGAAGCAATGCCAGGCCTGATGCACAGAGGGGCGAACAGCAGTTATGGCAGCAGCGATGGTGGGGGAGGTGAGGCTGGGGCTTCAGGCTCTTCGGCGCTATCCTTCTCTGGTGCGGGGGGTGATGCCCAGTTGGGGACGGGGAACACGCTGTTGGAGATGCTGCCCCGCAGCGAGGAGAAGGGACGCGGCTATTGGTTATATCGGCTGCTCGCCACGGCCGCTCCTGTCATCGATGCCTTGGCGGCGGGACGGCTGCGGGCGAGCATGCCGGTGGAGGCGGCTGCAGGGGAGGATCGCACAGATTGCACCTATCTGGAGGCCTTCGCCCGGACAGTGATGTCGCTCGCTCCCTGGCTGGCGCTGGAGAGTAGCGACCGTGAGGAGCAGGAGCTGCGGCTACACTGGCGTCAGCGGACAGCTCGGGCACTCGCGGAGATTACGAATCCTCATTCGCCGGATTACGGACACTTCGGAGCAAGCGGGCAGACGCTGGTGGATACGGCGTTTCTCGCGCATGCGATGCTCCGTGCTCCGGGCCCGCTGTGGCGAGATCTGGATACTGACGTGCAGCAGCAGGTAGTGTCGGCCTTGAAGGCGACGCGCACCATTACGCCTCCTCACTGCAACTGGCTGTTGTTCAGTGCGATGGTGGAAGCGGCGCTCCATCTGACGGGTGAGGCTTGCGACTGGATGCGCATCGACTATGCCTTGCGTCAGCATGAGCTATGGTATAAGGGGGATGGGGTCTATGGAGATGGCCCTGATTTTCATTGGGACTACTATAATAGCTATGTGATTCAGCCGATGCTGCTGGACATCATCGGCTATATGAACCGTGCGTGCGGTGCGTCATGGCCAGGGGCAGGACTGGTGCCCGAGGCAGCGGCGCGCGCGGCGCGCTTCGCGGATGTGCAGGAGCGACTCATCGCGCCAGACGGCTCCTTCCCGGCAATCGGGCGCTCGATTGCCTATCGCTGCGGCGCTTTTCAACTGCTGGCACAGCTTGCGCTGCTGGAGGGGCTGCCCGTGCGGCTCGCCGCGGCTCAGGGCAGCGTGCGCAGCGCGCTGGAGGCGGTCATTCGCCGCTGCCTGGAGCCGGCGGGCACCTATGACGCGCAGGGCTGGCTCCGCATCGGCCTCGCTGGTCACCAGCCGGGGCTCGGCGAGCATTACATTTCGACGGGCAGCCTCTACTTGTGCACCGCCGTCTTCCTGCCGCTTGGCCTTGCGCCGGAGCATCCATTCTGGAGCGAGCCCGATCAGCCGTGGAGTGCACGGAGGCTCTGGGGTGGAGAGGACATGGCTGCTGATCACGCATTGTAAGTGGAGTCTGTAGCTGTACAGACCAGAACAGGCCTTGCGAAGCAGGTCATGATTTCGGGGGGGATTTGTGCTGTCGTTCATCAAGGGAGCTTGCACAGCAGCAGAAATGAACGGCATGCTGTTGCGGCAGTTGAAGGCGGGCTCCTTGGACGAACGAGGCCCACCGCTGCGTAGCGCGAAGGAGAGAGACCCGGTCTCATGTTTCTTACATTCAAGCATAGGAGAGGAGATTACAGCAGTGGATTACCGCACGGTGCAAGAAGCATTGAATTACGGTGACAGGCAGTTGGCCGGAGCTCCCGGAGGTGTGCAGGCAGCGCTGTTCGCAGAGGCGCTAGACGCCGGGAAGTGGCAGGAGCTGAGGCATGAGGAGTACTACAAGCCGCAGCTCGAAGCGATTCGGCAGGAGGGAGCTCATCTGCTCGGCGAGCCGGTCGAGGCGCTGCCCTTCTCGTTGTATCGCACTTATGACACGGATGGCTCACGGCAGCCGTTCGAGCGCCCGTATTTTGCCCGTCGCAGACGCCTCAACCTCTACGCATTCTTAACGCTGCTGGACGAGGACGCGCGCTATCTCGCGGCACTGGAGGATATCATCTGGACGCTGTGCGATGAGTATGCCTGGAGCCTGCCCGCCCATCTGGGCGGGCAATCGCTAAGCTGGCCGCAGGCCGGGGAGCAGCAGCATCGACAGGTCATCGATCTGTTCGCAGCGGAGACGGCATTCGCGCTGGCTGAGGTTCTGCATCTGCTGGGCGACAGGCTGTCCCCTGTGTTGAAGGGACGCGCCAGGCATGAAGTGCTGGAGCGTGTGCTGAAGCCATATGCCGGGCTTGGCCCTGCTCTGCACTGGGAAACCTCCCAAATGAACTGGGCCAGCGTCTGCGGCGGCTCGATCGGCGCCGCTGCGCTATATTTGTTCGAGGACGCAGCTACACTGTCGCCGCTGCTCTATCGCATTCTTGGTACGCTAGACAGTTATCTGAGCGGCTTCGAGCCAGATGGCGCGTGCGTGGAGGGGATCGGCTACTGGGGATATGGCTTTGGCTTCTATGTCTATTTTGCCGAGCTGCTCAAGCAGCGGACGGCTGGCCAACTGGATCTGATGCAGCAGGGCAAGGTACAGGCGATTGCCATGTTTCATGAGAAGGCTTATCTAAGCGGCTGCAGCACGGTGCCCTTCTCTGATGCGGTGCGTACTGTCCGCTATCCACTCGGTCTGCTGCATCAGCTCAAGCGCCGCTACTCACAGCTTCATGTGCCTCCTGCAGCGGGTCGGGTCGATCTGCTGCAGGAGCCGGTGGCGCGCTGGGCGCCCTTCATCCGCGAGCTGATCTGGAGTGATCCGCGCTGCCAGGGTGCGCCTTGGCCGACATGCAGCTACTTGCTGCCCGATGCGGGATGGTTCATTAGCCGGGTCTGGCCGGGTGAGGAGGCAGCAATGTCCTCCATGTCCTCGGTGCCCTCCGTGACGGCACCGTCGGCCTTCGCTGCCAAGGGAGGGCATAATGATGAGCCGCATAACCATAATGACCTGGGCAGCTTCGTCTATCATATTGGCGGGGAGACGCTGCTGGAGGATTTGGGTGCAGGAGAATATACGAAGGCGTATTTTGGCGCCGGGCGCTACGATCTGCTATGCAATGGTTCACAGGGTCATTCCGTGCCGATCGTTAACGGCAGTGTCCAGCAGGCCGGGAGAGAACGGCGGGCGCAGGTGCTGTGCGTGGAGCAGACCGCTGGGCTTGATCGATTCGGAGTGGAGCTGTCCTCCGCTTACAACGAGCCTGCCCTGCTGGGGCTGGAGCGTAGATGGGAGTGGGACAAGCGCAGGCTGGCGCTCAAGCTGGAGGATCGCTTCCTGCTACGGGAGAGCGGCATCATCATTACCGAGCGGCTAATGAGCGGCTTCGAGCCAAAGCTGCAAGCCGATGCCGATGGCAGCGTGCTCATCCGTGGTCTCCAGCAAGGACTGCGGATTCGTTGCCAGACCCATGCTCACATCCAGGTTACTGTGGAGCCATATCGCTTCATGGATCACCAGCAATGCGAGCGGCAGGTCTATGCGCTTGACTTGACCTGGACGGCCGCTGCGCTGGAAGAGACGATGGCAATTATTATAGAAGCAATAGCAGGAGAGGAGCTCTAATGATGACTAGAGAAAGAGAACGGGAAGCCGATAGAGGTGCTGTACCTGGTGTGCCCGATAGGTTAACAGTGAAGCAGGAACCACTGGCTGCCGCCCGGCGCTCTTCGGGCAGTGCGATTCAGCCAAGAGCCAGCGCAGAGGGGTATGAGCAGGGGGCGGAGTCGCTGCTGGAGGGACAGCCGCAGGCCAGCACAGCTCCTGCTCCTGAGGCTGCCAACTACGCTGGACAGGACGTGGAGGAGCAGCTCGCTAACGGCGGTAGCGAACCGGCCGATGCAGCCTATGCGGCTGCTGTATGGGAGCGAGTAGTGCGCAAGACGGGGGTGCTTGCCGGGCGCATCGGATCGCAGTTCCCGCATGCGGCTCCCGGCGGAGTGTATGAGCTGGCTGAGCCGCACTGGTGGACGGCTGGCTTCTGGCCGGGCCTGCTCTGGCTGCTGTATCGCGACGGTGGGGAAGCTTCCCTGCGCCAGCTTGCAGAGGAGTGCGAGAGCTGCCTGGATGAGCCGCTGCAGTCGTATGAGCGGCTGGATCATGATCTAGGGTTTATGTGGAGCTTGACGAGCGTCGCTAACTACAAGCTGACGGGCAACCCCGAGTCGCGGCGGCGGGCGCTGCAGGCGGCCAGTCATTTGCTCGGTCGCTTCAACCTGCAGGGGCGCTATATCCGCGCCTGGAATCCGTGGCGGGAGGGCGAGCGCAATGAAGGATTAGCCATAATGGACTGCATGATGAATCTGCCGCTGCTCTATTGGGCATCCGAGGAGAGCGGCGACCCGCGCTTCCGCCATGTGGCGGTGGCGCATGCGACGACGACGCTGAGACATTTCGTTCGCGCCGACGGCTCGACGCATCATGTGATCCGTTTCGATCCCGAGACGGGCGAGGTGGCGGAGGCGCTCGGCGGACAGGGCTATGCCCCGCAATCCGCATGGTCGCGCGGAAGCTCCTGGGCGCTATATGGCTTTGCATTGTCCTACAAGTATTCTGGCGACCGCTCCTTCCTGGATGCGGCCAAGAAGGTAGCGCATTACTTTATCGCCAATCTGCCCGAGGATGGCGTACCGGAGTGGGATTTCCGCCTGCCAGCAGGAGTGCGCAGATATAAGGATTCCTCAGCGGGCGCCTGTGCCGCATCCGGGCTGCTCGAGCTGGCTGGGCTTGTGCCGGAGGAGGAAGCGGAGCTGTATTACAGACATGGCGCACGGCTTGTACGGTCGCTGGAGGCGGTATGCGGCCGTTGGGAGGAGGATGCGCCTGAAGGACTGTTGCAGCACGGAACAGGTCATTACCCGGAGCAGAAAAACCTCGACGTGCCCCTTATTTATGGCGACTATTTCTTCGTAGAGGCGCTAGCGAAGCTTCGCGGACGGAGGGATATTTTCTGGTAAGCACACTTGTGGTTCGACCAACCGCCGTCATGTAGCTGGGCACCGCGCGCTGGGAGCTGCGCGCGGTGCGAAAATCCGGGGCTGCCACGGGCTTGATGAGAGTGGAATGGCAGCAGAAGATTTATGATGGGTGTGGACTCCATGCTATGCGCGGTGCTGCCGGGATGAGTATTGTGGGCAGTGCCGCGTTGGCAAAGTTCAAAACAAAAGATTATAGATTGATATAAAATCAAATTTTGTGTATATTTATATCATATTTATTATTTAGGAATATATTATTTTAAATGTTATTTATTTCTTTCGCTTTCTATGAATAGTAAACCCTTGTCTCCTTGTGTTAATCTCTGCTTCTCCCTTCTGCACTTCATATGGCGCCCAACTATACATTCCTCTGGAAAGGTGGTTTGCATTTAGTGATATGACAACTATCCAGCCCTACAATGATCTTTGGCTTGATTGCATACATAATAATCTGTTATCGATGCTTATTCAGGCGAATCCTTCCTATCGGCAGATTGTTTACTATATGAGTGTAGAGTACCGTATGAAGCAATACCACCAACATTTTCAACCGGAAAGCGTGCGAGGTGAACTGCTTCAGCAGGGTTATTTCACACCTAAGATCGTATATTCGTTCGAGCCTTTGACAGCTATGATCGAGCAGCAGGAGTATACGCTAGAAGCGGGCCAGGCGGCTGACACTGTGTCGTTTATAACTTCCAAACTGGACGAAGGCTACTGCCTATTCGCTTCTGTGGATCGATTCTATTACCCTAGTGGCAGGGAAGCACAGCGTTTTCATCTCGTGCACCCCGTTTTTATCTATGGCTATGACGAGACCCGAGGCTGTTTCCTTACGATCGAGGATTGCATCCTTCCAGGACAAATGGAATATTATGAGCTGCCCTATCATTCGTTCTATGCCTCATGCGATCACTTTCATGGCTTGGGGCAGAACATAACAGTTACCATTTGCCGAGTAAAGCAACCGCTTACAGGTTTGGGGGAACGGGAGGTCATGGTAGCTGAAGCTAGAAAAATGTGTACAGGGTTGCTAGACCAAGGGGTATTTTATGAGGAGCAATACGACCTGTACTATCATATGGGGCTGGATAGCCTAGATGCCTTTCTGAAGGAGATGGATGTCTTCTGTGCGAACACAGAAGAACTCTCATTATACAAGATTAGAATGCTGCAATTTCAACAACTGCATCTGCGCAATATTCATCTCGTTCGCTATTTGGTTGAACAAGGGGAGCTGGCGAGTTCGACAGCAGAGCCATTGTTGAACCAGTATACGAAGCTTCATGACGAATGGAATCGCTATAGACAGCAGAGCTTCATTTTTTTTGCGGCCAAAAAGGTTTCGGGTGTCGTCGACCAGGTGAAATTGCAGCGCTTGAAGGAGCAGTTGTCGGAATTGAGGGATATGGAACGGGAGGCTGCTGTTTCATTTCTGATGCTATTAGATCCAACTTATGTTTAAAGGAGAATGGGAATGGATAAATGCGTTGAAAGGCTGCGGATGATTGTAGATGAAATGTTCCAGGAGAATCGAGGCATCGGATGTCAGGAGCTGCTCTTGACAGATCGTTTAAGAGAAGATCTCAATATGGATTCCTTTGATATGGCTGAGCTGACAGTTAGAGTGGAAAATGAGTTCGGGGTAGATATTTTTGAAGGAACGATCGTTCGCACCATTCAAGAGGTAGTCGACAAACTGCAAGTGAAACTAGCCAATGAATGATCTGTTTCTTGTTGCCGGGAAGAACACCTACAGCTATCAGAGCCTTGTCGCTGACCTTAACCGTATTCAGACGGGGCAGAGGTATGTTTCTTCGCCCACCAACCATCCCTATGAGGTTTTTCTAGCTATTGTACATAGCCTGATTCACGATTATGAGATTGAGCTTCTGGATGGCGAATTATCAGCCTCTGAGCTGCTTGCTCAGGGAGTAGATCAAGATTCATTGCGCGAGACCGTCCCTATTAATACGAGTCGACCTGTGGGAAATTTGACAGAGCTATTCGAGCGTATCCGGGGCAGTACAAGCTGGAAACTAACGCTTTATACATCGGGGACAACGGGACGGCCCAAGAAGGTAACCCATAATTTGATAACGCTATCAAGGAATGTGGTCGTTAGTGAGAAGCATGCGAGTGATGTATGGGTATTGGCATTTTTGCCGACACATATGGCCGGTTTGCAGGTTTTTCTACAAGCCTTTATGAATCGCAACCCGCTGATTTATGCATTCGGGGAGGATATGACGCGTCTAAGCGAGCTGCTGCGCCAGCATCAGGTCACGCATATCTCTGCTACGCCGACCTATTATCGAACTGCCTTACAACTGTTGATAGGACAGTATCCATCGGTGCGGAGTGTCGCCTATGGCGGTGAGGGCTTCGACAGCGTGCTGCACACGAATATGACTTCCTTGTTCCCTCAGGCCAGATTTCGCAATATATATGCCTCGACGGAGACGGGCTCCTTGCTCATCGGCAATGGGGAGTGGGTGAAGATTCCTGAGGGATTAAAGCCATTTATTGCGATTCAACAAGGAGAGCTTATGGTGCATCGGTCACTGCTTGGCTACATGCATGCAAGGGAGGAAGAAGCCGATTGGTTTGCGACAGGAGATCTGGTTGAACAGGTAGGAGAGGATCGAATTCGGATTGTATCCAGGAAATCTGACTTTATCAATACTGGCGGCAATAAAGTGAATCCATTAGAGGTAGAGGCGGTTTTGCGTGAAGTGCCTGGTGTTCAGGATGTCTGCGTGAAAGGGAAGCCGAATTCGATTCTCGGGCAGATTGTGGTGGCAGAAATCGTGATTGGTGAAGGAGAGGATGGCCAGGTCATCAAGCACCGAGCCAAGCATTATGCCGTCGAGAGACTTCAACAATGGAAAGTCCCGCGAATGATCTATATCGTTCCGCATATGGAACCCTCCCGTACAGGGAAGAAAGTGAGGCAATAGTGTCAATCATCGTCACCGGAAGCTCCAAAGGGGTAGGGAAGGAGATTACAAGAAAGCTTCTGCAGGACACGCAGCACCGGGTAATCGGAATAAGCCGCTCCTCGAATTCAGAGACGGATGAGCTGAAAGCAGAATACGGCGCGAGGTTCCACCAGATAAGCTTCGACCTGTCGGACACGAACGGGATAAAGCAGCTTTATTTCAATGAATTGAAGCCGCTAGGGCCCATCTATGGACTAGTGAATAACGCAGCAATGGCATACGATGATTTAATAACAAATGTGAGCATGGAACGGCTGCTGGAGATGTATCAGTTGAACGTATTTGCCGCGATCCATCTGACCAAGTATGCCATCCGAGATATGATGCTGCATCGGACACATGGCTCCATCGTCTTCATCTCCTCGGTGAGCGCCCATACCGCCTATAAAGGGTTAAGCATGTATGCCTCCTCCAAAGGAGCCATTGAAGCGTTCTCCAAGGGTCTGGCAAGAGAATGGGGCGGAGCAGGAATTCGTTCTAACTGTGTGGTGCCTGGCTTCATGGATACATCGATGAGCGCATCGCTGACAGAGGAGCAGAAGCAGCGAATATATAATCGTACTGCATTGAAGGCAGAGACAAGCTTGGAGAGTGTGGCAGAGACCGTGACTTTCCTATTGTCAGACAGAGCCAGATCGATAACCGGCCAAAATATTCATGTTGATAGTGGGACGATTTAGCCCGTGCTATCCCCTCTATAGTTCATACTAAAAACCGTTCTCTCGGGTTATGGAGATGATACTCCCCATCTGCCCAAGGAACGGTTTTGTTGTATTCTCTCCTTCTGTCGTGAACCAATTCTAGCGTAGCACGCTCCTCAATCCTTGCGC
Organism: Paenibacillus sp. J5; assembly: GCF_054955055.1. Taxonomy (NCBI): domain Bacteria; kingdom Bacillati; phylum Bacillota; class Bacilli; order Caryophanales; family Paenibacillaceae; genus Paenibacillus; species Paenibacillus sp. J5. Next base: position 369,306 of record NZ_JBUEDD010000003.1, read on the forward strand.
CAATCGAGCTTGCGAAGCCCCACTGTAATGGCTAAGATCAGCCAAGCGAACAGAGCCGCGACCATAATCCAGAATCGGGAGCCGTAGTCGCTGCTCAGCGCATCCGTAAGAGCGATAGCTGCTTGGCCCGGAGGCAGAACATAAGAGGTGAACTTGAAAATCCATGGTAGCTTCTCCTGTGGAACAATGACCGGACACAAGAAGGTGACGATGACATAGCTCAAGTAGAAGTAGAGATTTAACTGTCCCATCGATTTGACCAAGCTGCCGACAGAGGCTCCGATGACAGTAAGGCATGCGGCTGTTAGCAGCGTCAACGGCAACGACCATAGCAAGACTTGTAACGGGAGCCCGATAGCAAGCCATCCAATCAGGATGTTGCTAATGACTCCAGGAACAGTCGAGAACAGTCCGAGTGTGAATAGGGCTGTAATAAAACTCGATTTGCCAATCGGCAAGGAACCATAAAAATCCATCTCGCCGGCCATCTTCATAATCGCAATCCGTTGAATGGCGAAGTTCACGCTTCCATAGCTTACGGACATGACCAGATTGCCAGCAATCAGCCAGGTTGCCGTCTCATTTAATTCAACGTAGGATTGCAAAAGCCAGAATAGTCCTAGTGGCATGACAAGGCCAAACAAGAGAAGAAAGGGTGCATTGCCTCGATAATCGGCGTACTGCAATTGTAGCAGCAACCAGTATTGCTTGCTCCATGGGTTGGATGCCCCCAGGGACAACGGCTGTGGACCTTGCTTGGAATCCGGCTTGGGTGTCAGCGACTGCTCTTCATACCGCGCAGGATCAGCATTCAATCGTCTCACCCCCTGTTAATTCAATGTAGATGTCCTCCAGGTTGGGCGTGACGATGCGAAAGTCATCCAAATATTGGAGCTGTGGGAGCAATTCTTGGATGATGTCATTGGACTCGCTACGGCTCACCATGAGGTTGTAACGGTGCAAGCCAATCTGTGTAGCCTGCGGGAAACGGTGGATTATAAATTGATAGTCATAATGGGAACGAAATACTAATTCAATACGGATATGCTCGGTTACTCGGCCTTTAAGCTCTCCGGGTGAGCCGATAGCCAAGACTTTACCGTTCTTGATAATGGCTACCCGGTCCAGTGCTTGTTCTGCTTCAATAACATTATGCGTAACCAGAATTATGGTGGACCCGCTATTGGCAGTTTCACGTATGACCTTCCATACGACTCTCCGCACCTCCGGGTCCAGATCATTGGTAGGCTCATCTAGGATGAGAACCGGACGTTTACATATTAATGTCGTAGCGATGGAGACAAGGCGACGTAGTCCGCCCGATAGCTCAATCAGTCGCTTATTGGCATGCTTCTCCAATCCGAATTGGCTCAGTAAATATTGGGTTTCCTCTGCGGCCTGCTGTGCACTCAAGCCGCGGATTCTCCCCGTAATCTTAATAATCTCGGCCGCTCTGGACTGTAATGGCAAGGATAGGCTCTGGGGCTGTACCGCCAACAAATGCCCGGCTATTTTCGGCGATGCCACCAGGTCATGCCCAAACAGCTTGATGCTGCCGGATGTAGGTTTGCTTAGTCCTGCAAGCTGCCTTACTAAAGTGCTTTTGCCGGCTCCGTTGGGCCCAAGCAGGCCGAACACCTCGCCCCGTTCAATACGAAACGTGATATCATCATTAGCGATTAGTTTTCCTGACTGAAAAGTTTTCACAATGTTGGTAATTTCATAAGCGACCGCTGTATCCATTTCTTTCCCCCTCGTGCTTTTGAGATCATCCTGGATGTCCCTTGCGGGATAAAGCTAAAGTTGCGCCCTAGCTGGTCATGTCTCTCTTGTTATATTCCATTGCACAGCTTTGCAGGAATTCCTCGATTTCTGTTACCGTCCGGTCAACCGATATCGTAATCCACATGATCAATCGGCGATAGAGGTGGGACCATTTCATAACGCTGTCCGAAGTGAAGCATGAGCTGTCGAATTCAAATTTTAACATTAGCCTGTCGCCTGGGGTAACCTCCAACACCAGAGGATAGTTAATGCGCATGTAGGACTCAGGCCGTTCAATTCGAAGCTGATGGCGTTCAGTGTCCTTTCTCTCCATTGGATAATTCTCCATAACAAAAATCGATTGGAACAATTCCAGAGGGCGAGGTATGCTGCTCCAGGACTGAATGCGAGACAGCGGCGTATAGTCAAAGTTCCGCGCTTGGGACTGCTCATTTTGAATCGTATGAAGCAGAGCAGCAAGCGGCATGTCGTCCTCAAGCTGGGCTCTTACCGGAATCGTATTAATAAATAGACCCACAATCTGTTCAACCCCCCGCAGAGAAGCAGGTCTGCCAGAGGAGGTAGCTCCAAACACCACATCTTGTTGTCCACTCAACCAAGACAGCATGGTTGCCCATAGCCCCTGCAGCAAAGTATTGAGTGTTACTTTGCAGGTTCTGCAGGTCTGGATCAAAGCATCCGTTTCCTTCTCAGTGAGCATACCGGGCAGAGCGACCCACTCATCAGTCCTTTCGGAAGATGGCTCAGACGGAATGATAGTGGGAGCGTTGAAGCCACTGAGATATTCCCTCCAGAAGGCCTCAGCTTGCTCAAGGGATTGCTTGGCTAACCATTCGATATAGACTCTGTAAGAAATGGCCTGCTCGGATCGGAGGTTTTCCTGACGACATAAAGTATCGTAAGCCGAGAAGGCTTCATTCAGCAGAATAGCAAGCGACCAGCCATCGAGCAGCAAGTGATGCTGTGTCCAGATAAAATGATGACGATGAGCGTCCATACGAATTAGTTGGAACCGCATAAGTGGCGGTTTCGCAACATCAAATGACATTTGCCGATCTTCATGAATAATGCGGGCGAGCTGTTCCCGCCTTGCTTCGGCAGGCAACACGGACAAATCCAGCTCTGTCCAGGGGAGAGCAACAGTCTGATTAATGATTTGTATTGGTTCGGCTACAGCCTTCCATACAAAGGCTGCGCGCATGGACGGAAATTTGCCTACGGTATGCTCGAAGGCTTGCCGAAGCAGCGGGATGTTCACAGTACCATGCAGCTCGCATTGAAACTGCCCGATGTATGAGGGGGACGCTTCGGTATGCAGCGCCGAATGGAACAGCATCCCTGCCTGCATCGGTGAGAGACGAAACATATCCTCTAGCTTCGGATAGGATTCGATCAGGGCCCGCAATTGACTGTCATTTATAGTAGCGAACGGGAAATCAGATGACAGGACGGTTTCAAGCCTTGAATGCTTCTCAAACTCGAGCAGCTCCTCAATCCGACTCATAAATAAAGTCGCCAGCGTAGCGATCGTCTCTGGAGCATGCAACGCATCGCTGTATGTCCAGTCCATCTGGAGCGCATCGTCCATGACGGAGCAATCGACCTGCAGCACATGGCTTCTTAATGATAGCGGGTCTCTTTGTATTCCGGGATTCACCTGTTTAATTGCAAACTGTGGCTGCTCGTCATAGATGTCGAGCTGGCCTAAGTAGTTAAAGCTGATCTGCGGCCGTGGCAAAGTACGCATCGCACGAGCGACCAATCCATTGCTGCACAGGTAGGTAAGCATACCGTAACCGATCCCTTGTTGAGGAATGAGCCGTGTACTAGCCTTCACTGTCCGAACCGCTTCTTCCACGGTTGCGCTAGCGGGCATGCTTAATGCTAGTGGGAACAGGCTCGTAAACCAGCCGACTGTTCTGGAGAGACTGAGTGTGTCTACCCACTCTTCTCTGCCGTGGCTCTCCATATCAAGGAGCAAGTCCGATTGTCCAGACCAATCATAGTATGCCAGCATCAAGGCAGCCAGCAGCAGATCGTTGATACCTGTATAGTATGCTTTGGGACACTCCCGTAGCAGCTTCTGAGTGGCTGTGACAGACAACGACTGGCGAACATGTCTGGCGCTTCGTTCGGAGTTAACCCCGCCCGGGAAATCCAGCGGTATGCCGGGCTCGATTCCCTTCATCCCGCGCCAGTAAGCCATCTCGTTAACTACTGCGCTCGATTGTGCATACACCTGTAGCTGTGCTGCCCAAGTGCTGAAGGGGCTCGTGTGTCCTGAAGCCGTAGTGTGTGTTCCATTACTTAATTGATGGCAGATATAATGCAGGTCATTCAGCAGAATCCGCCAGGATACGCCGTCTACTACCAGATGATGAATAGCTATGCAGACGCAGGCGGCAAGCTCAGAGCCACGCTCGAACCAGGCAGCCTGCACAAGCCGGCCTGAGGAGAGGTCTATGGCGTTCTGAATCGCGACGGCCGCGTCGTTGAACATTCGCTCATGCTCGGACTCAGGGGCTGCTGATAAATCAAAATAATGAAGCGCTGGCATGGGGGCGTCAGGCTCCAGCAGTTGGGACCAGGAGCCCCCCGAGAGCACAAAACGCATACGCAGGGCATCATGCTTCTCCACCAGTAGCTGCAGAGCACGCTCAACCAGCTTCGGGGTCATCTCCCGTGTTACGGTCAGCAAGACGGACTGGTTATACAAGCCAGGGTTGGGGAAGTCCTGCTCGAAGAACCAGTGTTGAATAGGAGTCAATGGAACCTCGCCCCAGACGGTATCGGGCATTGAAACGAGCGTTGGACTCGTCTCTTGTGCTGCTGCCGCCAACTCTGCGATCGTCTGATGCTCAAAAATCTGTTTAGGGCGAATCACAATTCCGTGCTGTTCCGCCTGTACAATCATCTGTAAAGCAAGGATGGAGTCTCCGCCTGCCTCGAAGAAATTATCCTGAATACCGATAGTGGGGCATTTCAGCAATCTTGCCCATATCTCTGTCAGATGCTTCTCCAGCTCGCTTCGCGGTTCGGAGGGAGCTGACACTTCCGCTTGATCGCTCCCCAGTGCGAGCAAAGCATTGCGGTCAGCTTTCCCGTTGGGCGTGAGCGGGATCGTATCGACCCACACAAACGCAGCAGGGATGGAATACTCCGGTAGTGTGTTTTTTAGATAGCGGCGCAATTCAGATGAAGCTGGACGCTCCAAGCCGACAGGTGCGATATAGGCAATCAGTCTTCTCCCTTCGGCTTCACCTGAAGCAAAGGCGACGACACCTTGAGATACGGACGGATGCTGAAGAAGGGCTGCTTCAATCTCATCCAATTCAATACGAAATCCGCGAATTTTCACCTGGTTGTCGCTTCTTCCGAGAAAATCCAGGGTACCGTCCGGCAAATAACGCACGAGATCTCCCGTTCGATACAGCTTGCTTTCTGCATAGGGATGGAAGCGGTCAGGCAAGAACCGTTGCTCTGACAGTGCGCTGTTCCCCCAGTATCCCTCAGCAATGCACTGACCACTGATGTACAATTCTCCAGGGACACCGATCGGTACCGGTTGATGCGAGGCATCCAGCACATACGATGATCTCCCGCATACAGCTTGACCGATAGGAATAGGCTTCTGCTCGTTGAACGTGAAGGTATCGGTAATCTCCAGCAGATGCGAGGTGATAAGCGCCTCCGTTGGCCCGTAGGCATTGAACAAGCGCACCCCTCTGGCTCCTAAACTTCGCCAAATTGCTACATGCCGAGGCAGCATCGCTTCTCCACCAACGATAAATAAGCGGAATGCTTGCGGGAATACTTGAATCTCCTGTTGCTTCCAGGTGCTGATTAATCCGAACCAGTAGGCAGTGGGGAGATTGGAGACCGTGATCTGTTCTTTCTGCAGCGTCTCCAAAAACTCGTTAGGATTCCACAACTCGTTACCGCGCATTACGACCCGTGCTCCTGCAAGCAGTGGTGCGAACAGTTGCTCGATGGAGGTGTCGAAATTAAAGGAGGAAAACTGCAGCACGTTGTCCTGTTCAGTCAATTCGTAACTGCCACCGATGGCCTTCAAATGCTGTGCGATACGGTCATGACGCACCGCGACCCCCTTGGGCTTGCCTGTGGAGCCGGAAGTGTAGAGAATATAGGCGATGCTGTCAGGCATCGACTTAGGCAATGTAAAGTCACCGTCGCCAGCAGCAAGAACAGCATGGGAATCGATCGCTTCCAACGGTACCTGCTGAATATCGGGTGCCTCGTCAATGGCCGAGGCATCTCCAAGTGTCAAGACGAAGCGTATCCCGCTATCAGCAATCATATGGTGTAGCCGATCCGGGGGATATTCGGCATCAAGCGGTACATAGATGCCTCCTGCCTTCCAGATCGCGACGATGCCAGGCACAGCCAGCAAGGCTCGACTGATCAAGAAACCGACGGGCATGCCTGTCTGGACCCCGCTTGCCCGTAGCTGCTGTGCAATTCGATCCGAGGCGTTAGCTAATTCGCCATAGGACAACCGCTGGGAACCGCAGACCACGGCGGTCTGTTCAGGGACCCGTGCAGCAATAGCATCCAGTTGTTCATGAATGCACCGTTCTACGGGTGGCAGCTCGTAATGGGTGCTCCATTCATTCAGCAGAAGAGCGGATTCCCCTTCAGCAACAATCGGCAAATCATGTACGGGATCATCGGGTCGGCGAAGAGCGCTCTGCAGGAAGTAGGTGAAATTGCTTGTCATCCGTTGGATCGTCGACTCATCAAATAATTGGTTATTGTACAAAAAGGCTGCCTGAAGCAACAGTCCATCCTTAATAATTGTCAATGAAAGATCAAATTGACCTTCTTGTTGCGGCAACGGATAGGGAAGGAATTGCAGCCCGTGAAGATGGAGCTTCGCCTCCGGGTGTCCAATCATAAACAAAGAGAACTGTTGATCCTCAAGCCTCGGAGCTCGCTGAAAAGCGAACATGGCCTGGAAGATGGGAGAGCGACCAGCATCCCGTTCCAACTGCAATGCTTCGACAAGGTTAGGGAAGGGGTAATCCTGATGCTCAATAGCCTCCAGGGCCGTTTTACGCATGTGTTGAATGAGAGTACGCAAGGAGAGCGAGCCGGATACATGCGCACGTATAACGACGGGGTTGGCAAAATAACCAATGACATCTTCAAATCCGCCCTGGCTTCTCCCCGCTGTCGGCGTACCCAATAGGATCTCATCTTGTCCAGTATAGCGATGCAGGAACAACTGGAATACAGCGAGCAATAGGACGAATGGCGTAACATTCTCCTTGCTGGACAGCAGATGAAGCTGTTGTACGATTGCGGCGTCGATACAAAATGGCAATGCAGAACCAGTAAAGGTTTGTGCCAAAGGCCTTGCGTGATCAGTAGCCAGTTCCAGATAGGGCAGTTTCCCTGCAAGCTGTTGCTCCCAATAAAGCTTCAATTGCTTCCCTCGCGGCTCTTCAATCATCTTAGCCTGCCAGCGAACAAAATCGCAGTATTGGGCAGATACAGGGGGAAGAGTCGGAATCGTATTCTGGCTTGCATGTTCATACAATTGTCCGAGTTCATCGATCAGCACTGCCAAGGACCAATAATCAGAAATAATATGATGTAGGACGAGCAAGAGAACAGTCTCTGCATGTGTCGTATAGAGATGAACTCTTAATAGCGGTCCATGCTCCAAGTCAAACGGAGCTCTGGAATCGCTCAAAACCCGCTGGAAGATCGCTTCTTCTGTCCAGTGGTCCACTGCGCAGCAGAGCACTGGACTGTCGATATGGTCATGCACAATCTGGATCGGAGCCTTATCCTCCATGCGAAATGTGGTTCGCAAGGCGGGATGGCGCTTGATAAGGAGGCGTAGGGCATGATTCATGTGCTCCTTGTGAATAGGAGAGGCAGAGCGCCCCGAGAACAAGATATGGTACGCCGAGCTATCAGGCTCCATCTGATGCAAGAAAAACATGGCGCTCTGCCCTTTGGATAGGGGCAGAGCGGTGGAGCGCGATAGTTTGTTTTGCAGTTGTTGTCTGAGCAATGCACGTTTCTCATCAATACTCAGTTTCTTGTGCTGTTCTTTCATTGCTATTCATCCTTTTCAGACATAATGCCTTCGAGCAGTCGCTCAATCTCTTCTTCCGACAGGTCATCGATTTGTTCCAGCAAGCGCTCGGCTTCTTCCTGCTCACGCTGATCTGGCAGTTCTTCTGGGTCTGAAGCCAGTCCTTCTCTTACCTCTTGCATAGTGGCTGCCGCCTGCAACTGTTGTTGCACAATCGAACTCAATTGCTCAAGACTTGGCCCCTGCAACAAGGAGACTAGTGGAAGGGTAACATGAACGGAGGCTTCAACCCGTTTCTTCAGCTCCATCAATAACAGCGAATCGAACCCATAGGAGAGCATGGATTGCTGGGTATCCAAACGATGAGGCGGAAGGTTCAGAACCTCTGCTGTATGGGCTACCAATAGTTGGAGTAGGCTGCGGCTGGTGTCCTCCCCTGTTTCTGGCCATGACCACGCCTCCTCTGAAGAAGGTCGTGTGGTTGGGGCATAGGTCTGACGGTTCAGGAACGGCAGCACAGCAACCTGGGATAGATGGGATGCAATGATGTCATTCATTAACCGAAAGCCATGTTCAGGCTCAATTAGCGCGAATCTGCCCAACGAGGTCTGGCTCTCATGGCTGTTGCGAGCCGCCATTCCAATCTGTGCCCACGGCCCCCAATTAATACTGACTGTAGGGAACCCCAGAGCGCTCCGATATAGGGCGAATGCATCCATATAAGCATTAGCCGCAGCGTAAGCCGACAAGAAGGGTGAGCCAACAATGGATGCTGCCGATGAGAACATAACGAACATCTCAATAGGCTCTTCCAGTAATGCCTGGTGTAAATTCCATGTCCCTTTTGTTTTGGGAGCCAATGTCCGCTCCAAGGCTGCGCTATCGCTTGTTTCGATTAACTGGCTGCTGGCATAACCAGCCAAGTGAAACACGCCTCGGATACGGGGGAGCCCTGCTTCCCGCATGTCGCTGAGCATCGTCTGGACGGCCGATGCATCAGCGATATCGGCTGCGCCATAGAAGATGATGCCTCCGAGGCGCTCCAGATGCTGAATCGCCTGTACCCTGGAGTACTGCTTATCGTGCTGCTGCATCTGTTCCCATTCCTGCCTCGCGGGGATAGGGGAGCGTCCGATCAGCGCGATATAGACAGCCCCTTGCTTAATCAGCCACTCTGCAAGTGCCAGCCCAAGCTCCCCTAGCCCTCCGGTAATGACGTAAGCGTCTGCTGAGGTATATACCATCGGCTGCTTTGCGATCGAATGCAGCGGCAACAGCGAAGGGGTATATCGGCTGCCGTTACGATAAGCCGCAAAGGCATGGTCGGCATCAGCTCGAATATCGAATATCTCACTGCGCAGGCACTGGGCTGCAGCAGCAGGCAGATCGCCGGGGGCCAGATCGATGATGCCTCCCCATAGATTCGGGAGCTCGACTGCCATTGTTCTGGAGAACCCCCATAGTGCGGCCTGTCCAAGAGCGATGCTATTCCTATCTTGCTCCGTCACGGCCTGAGCCCCGGCGGTTGCATACCATATCTGTATCCGCGCCTCTCCCCTAGATGAACGGCGCGCTGCTTCTTGAACAAGCAGCATGGAGTGAGGCAGCACCTCCATCAGATTGTCAGCTTGGGAGTGCTCCAGCGGCCAAGTGTCGACAATGCCGCATCCATGCGACAGGGCGCGCTTGGTATAGTCGAACAGCTTCGTCATATCCTCTACGGAGCCAGGTCTGATCTCGTAATGCTCAGGCCCTCTCTGGCGGAAGGAGGAGCCTGGAGTTACCATAATAGTCTGAAGAGACGGGCGCTGTCCGATGAGCCCCGCCACTTGGGCACCGATGCTCTCGGCTTGCTCGCCAGCAAATACTATCCATGTATTAAGAGTTTCTTGCAGCTCGTACCTGACTGCAGGTTCAGAATCAGCCTTCCAGGACAGCTTGTGAAGCAGTTGGACGGGAGCGTTGTCAGTGCTGGGTCTGTCTTGGGGCGTGGTCGCCAGCCGCTGGAATTTAAGGCCAATCATCTCCATTAAGACCTGTCCCGATTCATCGGCGATGAGGATGTCTCCTTCTAACTGGTCACTAATGCCATTATCCTTTTGCTCAGCGATGCTCCATACTCTCTCCGTCAGCCGACCGTATATTCTTACCTCTTGTATACCGATAGGCATGTATACCGTATCTGTCGTTGTTTCCTGCCCCGCAGTTGCCAGCAGCAGATGACCGCATGCATCCAGCACAGAGGGATGCGCCACATACTGTTCAGCGCTTGATGCCAGTTGAGACGGCATGATAATAGATGCCATTGCTTTTTGTTCTGTGATCCACAGCTCGGATATGCCTTGAAAGGCTGGCCCGTATTGAAGGCCCTTCAAGGAGACATTCGCGTAAAACTCTGTTGCCGACACGCGCTGCCATAAACGGCGCACGCTCTCATCTATCACAAGACGCTGTGGAGCAGCAATAGCCTCTCTCTGCACTAGAGCGATATTTCCTGTGACATGCTCTTCCCACCGGGCTGGATCAGCTTCGTTATCGCTGCTATAGGTTTGGAAGGAGTATTCTTCCATGGCCTGATCCGTAATATGCAGTTGAATCGAACGGCTTCCCGCAGGCGGCAGAAACAGAGCCCGTCTAATCTGCAAATCTCTCAGCACATAGACTGCATCCGGCTCGTATCGTTCCTGCATAGCAGCAAGCACAATCTCAATAAATGCCGCACCGGGGACAACAATCGAATGTTGAATCTGATGATCCTGCAGCCAGGGGTACCTAGTAATATCCAACGTGTTATGCCATATCCTATAAGGGAGTTGCCCTGGCATGTGCAAGCGCTGTCCGCATAGCTTTGCTGAAGGGATGGCAGAGTGAGAGGAAGGCAGTGCCGCTTGCATTTCACTCCCTTGCTCATACCAGTAGGATTCACGCTGCCATGGATACGCAGGCAGCGGAACCAGCGAGCCGCCAGCAAACAAACGATCCCAATGGAGCTCTATGCCGTAGCGATATAGTTGAGCCGCTGCTCGGAGCAACTGCAGCCTATCATTTTTTTCTTTCATTAAAGTCGGAATGACCGCGCCGTCCTTCTGGCTATTGCGAATGCTGGATTCGATCGAGCCCTTGAGAACTGCATGCGGCCCAATCTCTACAAAGAGGGGTGAACCCTCCTGGCTGGCGGCATCGATCGCATCTGCAAAGCGTACCGGTCTGCACATTTGCTTAGCCCAGTAGTCTGCATGATGTTCGGTTCCAGTAATGGGGCCGCCGCTTAGTGTAGACCATTGTGGTATCGTGCCCTGCTTGGGAGCAATACCGCGAAGTGCTTCTCGTAGTTCCTCTTGGTAAGGGGAGAGCTGCGGACTATGGAACGCATAATCAACAGGCAGATAGAGACAGGAGAGACTTCTTGTCTTGCATTCCAGCTCCAACTGCTCCAGAGCAAGCGCACTCCCAGCAACGACTGTCGATTTTGCATCATTCACTGCTGCTATGCAGACATCTGCTCCGGTTGTCCCGATTAATTCATTCACGTTCTCCCAGTTAGACAAGATGGACATCATTTTGCCGTTGCCTGTTATGCGCTGCATAATCGTGCTCCGATAGAAGATAACTCGCAGCGCATCCTCCAGTTCAAGGGAGCCTGCCACATAAGCAGCCGCCAGTTCTCCCACACTGTGCCCTATGACCCCACCAGGCTTCAAGCCCCAGGATTCCAGTAAGGCGCAGAGGCCGACCTGTAAGGCGAAAATCGCTGGCTGGGCTATTCTTGTCTCCTCCACACGGGAAGGCGCCGCACCCTCAACGAACTCCTCCAGCAGCGAAATGCCTGATAGGCGCTCGTATATATCGCAGCAGCGGATCACGGCAGAGCGGAATACATTCTCTGTCTTCATCAGCTCTCGCCCCATGCCCTGCCACTGAGAGCCTTGGCCTGTAAAAACATATACAATTCGTGGAGTCATAGGCGGCGCGGTGCCTAGGAACAGATCGGCTGCAGACGAAGACGAGCCGAAGGCTTCGAGCTGCTGTCTAACCTCATCTTTGGTATGACAGACAATGGCTAGACGATGCGAATGATGTGTTCTTCGAACTGCCGAGCTGTAACATAAATCATCAAGCGAAGCGAGAGCGGGAACAGCCGCCGCATAGGCCTGTGCCATAGCCTCAAGCGCCTGTCTATCCTTAGCAGAGAGTAGGAGCAGAGACGATGGGTGATGCTCCGCTGTCTCTAGCGGTGCGCCTGGAAGCGACGGAGCCTCTGCTATGACAACATGTACATTGGTGCCGCCAAAGCCAAAGGCGCTGACTCCAGCCAGTGCGCTGCCCGGTTGATCCGGCCAAGGCAAGCGAGACGAGGCGACGCGAATTGGCAGTTGCTCAAACGGTATGTATGGATTGGGACGCTCATAGTGGAGGCTGGGAAAAATCTCGCGCCTGCGCATCATGAGCGCAACTTTGATCACGCCAGCGATGCCCGCAGCGGACTCCAGATGTCCTATATTCGTTTTGACAGAACCGACCAGACAGTGTTGTCCGTTGCTCCTGCCTTGGGCCAACACTGCTCCGAGAGCATTCGCTTCGATGGGATCACCTAGGAGAGTTCCGGTTCCATGCAATTCCACATAGTGAATGTCCTTGGCGTCTACGTTGGCATTGAGGTAGGCATCTCTCAACACTTCCTCTTGAGAGAAGCGGTTGGGTGCCATCAGTCCGTTCGTCCGACCATCCTGATTAACGGCGCTCCCTTTGATGACTGCCCAGATGGGGTCTCCATCTTGTATGGCCAGGGACAACGGCTTGAGCACGATGACGCCTGCGCCTTCGCCTCTGGAAAATCCGGAAGCCTCTGCGTCAAAGGTTCGGCATAAGCCATCTGCGGACATCACGCCTGCCTTACTGAAGAACACATGCCCAGCCGGAGATAGCATCACATTCACGCCGCATGCCAGTGCAATAGGATAGGCTTCTCCGAGACGCAAAGCCTGGCATGCCTGATGAATAGCTACCAGAGAGGAGGAACAGGCCGTATCCATAGCGATGCTGGGGCCCCGGAAATCATAGTAGTAAGAGAGCCGATTAGCGGTAATGGCAGGTTGGCTGCCGGGTCCCGAGAAGGGAGTAATACCGTTGAGATCGCTGTTCTGCAGTGTATTGTAATCAGCATTCATGATGCCGACATAGACTCCGCTTCTGGAGCCGGCAAGCTGATTCGGCACAACCCCGGCATTTTCTAATGCTTCCCAGGAGGTCTCCAATAGCAGACGCTGCTGAGGGTCCATATGAACCGCTTCACGCGGTGAGATATTAAAGAAGGATGCATCAAATTGGTCGATTCCATCTAGGAATGCGCCGTACTTCGAGAGAGCCTTGCCGGATTGCTGCCGCACCGTCTGCTCGATAAGCTCTGGCTCCCAGCGATCGCTGGGCACTTCGCTGATGGCGCAGTCTCCGTTGCGGAGCATGTGCTCGTATTCAAGAAGATTTCTGGCTCCGGGAAATCGGCAGGCCATGCCGATGATTGCAATGTCCTCCATGCTGTGACCTCCAGTTCGTCTAATTCGCAGTAAGCATGCTCAATTCTGTATACAGATAGCCGGAGAGTGACTGGATAGAGGGATAGTCCCACAGCAGAGTTGCTGGCAGACGAAGCTCGAACCAATCCTCCAGGTCGCCGACAAATGTAACTGCGAGCAGAGAATCCAGGCCATAGCTGGCAAAAGGCTCGGCAGGATGGATACTGTCAGGAGCAATCTCTGCAAGCTCAGCGATTTTGTCGATCAGCAATTGTTGAATGTCTTCCAAGGAGTAGGCTGTTTTTTTCTCCATAAAGAATGCTCCTTTATAAATGTTATGGGTAAGATTGGCTTGATTAAGATGAACCGTATTGTATAGGCACAATAGAGTAGGCTGTATTATTTTTCAAACGATTGACTAATTGTTGTCCCAATGTGTCCAGTATCTTCGGGGTCATGCGGCTGCTCATTCGTTGCTCGGGATGCAATAGCTTGGACAGAGCTGCTTCCAACCATTCGCCAGCATTGAAAAAGTCGTCGAGCTGATCGAGATTATAGACCCATGTGTGAAAGCAGACGGCTGCGGTGTGCAACCGGATATAGTGTTGGGAAAATTCCAACTGCATAAGAGATTTATCTCTTAGCTGGCTGCTGCAGCTTGCATAGTCCGAGCGAAGCTGCGCAAGCTGTGCCAGCAATGATTGAACCAGAACAGCTACCCTTTCTTGAAGCGGGTGTGATCTGTCCATTAACAGGGTCAATGAATGCTCGATTCCCTCCAGCGCATCATTCTGTCCATGACTGTGCAGTTCGATCTTGTCCGGTTGAACAAATTCGTCAATGGACTCATGGTAGCAAAAGGTGCGCCGCAAACGATCGGCAAGACTCTCCTGCGAGGAAGGGCGCTGTCTCAGCAATTGCCTCAGTTGGAGGGCGACGCCGTGTAGCTGAGCATTCGAGCTGCCCTCAAACACACTGACAATGGGGATGTCGCGGTAGATTTTTTGAAATAGCCCCTCCGCGTAGTCGTCACGCAAGAAGAACCGCGATCCTAGCACGGAAGCCAACTGGTGAACACTCTCCTCCAGTACAGTCGGTACAAAGTACTTGACTGCCGAGGCCCATATACTCATCTGATCCGTTATCATATGCCAGGCACGAGCAGTGCTGGTAGCCAAGCAGTCACTAATCAACAGATCCACCAGCACATCCGCCAGTGTGGCTCGAATATGCTCCATCTCATACAAGGGCTTGCCATACAACTGTCTGTTCAATGCGAAATCCACTGTCATGCGCAATGCTGTGTCCGTGCCGCCCAGCATAATTGCAGCACATAGCGTTCGTGTGACTAATGTGGCTTGGGTAGCGAGCAGCAGTCCGTCTCCTTCAGCGCCGATTTTGGCAGAGGCAGGGAGACGTAGCTGATCCAAGCGAATGCCGCTCAGGTCATGAGCTCGTAGCCCGAGTGTTTTGAGCTTGGGGACATAGGCGTAATCATCAGGATGAAGAAGGCGCTTATCGAGCAAAAACATGGTATAACCTCTAGCTCCGCCATTGGGGGCGGTTCTGGCATACAGGGTGAGGGCGTCAGAGCGTGTAGCATGCCCAATCGTCCACTTCTCGCCGTTGAGGATATAGTCCGACTCGTCAAGGGTCGCTGACGTATCATTACTTAATATGTCATGGCCGCGTTCGCGTTCGGACAGAGCGAAGCCGAGCTTGCAATGAGTCAGAAGCAGCTCAGCTACGCGCTGCTTCTGTTCCTCCGAGCCGCTGAACCAGACTGGAAGAGCACCAAGCAAGCAGACCCCGTTGGCTACTCCTACTGTAATGTCCCTTCTTGCTACTGATCGAGCCAGGCTTAGCGACTGCTCCAGGGAAACCAGCTTCCCGCCATAGCTCTGCGGTACATGATAGCATGCCGCCCCCCAGCCATTAATGGTATCAAGCAGCTCCTGCGGATACTCTTCCTGTTCGTCAAGCTGCATGACCCGCCGGGTGGAGAAGGGATTGTCGGGATTGGCAGGGTCGCCCAAATAACGTTCAAAGTCTTCAATGGCTTGATATTGCTTCGGGATCATCATCTGTTCTGTACCCCTTGCTCCAATGTTTGTTCGTCACGGGTATGACTGACTGCGCCCCAATCCGGCACATGCTGGTTTCGAACCTGCGCGTACAGAGCAGGGAGTCCTTGCTCTTCATACAACTGTTTACACTGTCTTCTCTGTATTTTGCCACTTGTCGTTTTGGGCACACTGCCAGGATGGGAGAGGATAAGTGCATGCACCTGCAGTCCGTGCTCTTCGAAGATGGCGGTTCGCACTGCTGTAGCTACCAGGGCAAGGTCACTCTTCCTCCACTGTCTATCAATTTCAGCGATCACCGCCAGCCGTTCCTCTCCACCATGCTCGACTGCGAAGGCTGCTGTAGCTCCTTGCTGGATGGCCAGATGGCTGCTCTCCACGGTATGCTCGATGTCGTTAGGGAAGTAATTCTGCCCTCGGATCGAGAAGCAATCTTTAAGTCTTCCGGTAATGGCGAGCTCACCCTCATGCATGTACCCAAGGTCTCCGGTTCTCATAAAAAGCTTATTCGGAAACTCGGGCAGGCTGCGATGAAATACGGAAGCCGTCTCCTCAGGTCGATTCCAATAGCCGAGTGTGATATTAGGCCCTGCAAGCCATACCTCACCGATCCGGTCGTTGGGGCAGAGCATCCCCGTCTGTGGATCAACAATCGCTACGGTTGTCGTTGCGTTCGGCTTCCCGCAGCTAACGACATGGGTGGTACAGGAGGGTTGAGCATAGCTAGCTGTATCCGCAAATACAACACGGTGATTCTTTAACTCTCCCTTATCCAAAGTATGTATATTGGGTGAGGAATAAGGATCAGAGCCGGATACCATAAGCGTGGCTTCGGCCAGCCCGAAGGAGGGACAGAAGGCCTCCTGTCTGAATCCGATCGTCGAGAATTTCTCAGAGAAAGCAGAAACTGTGTTGAATCTTATGGGCTCTGCCCCACAGACAGCGTTTTTTAAATCGGACAAGTCCAGCCCCTCCATTTGTTCTGCAGTTACTTTTTTAACGCACAGATCGAATGCAAAGTTTGGGGCTGCTGTAAGGACCGCTTTGTATGTCGAAATGGCCTGCAGCCAACGCACTGGCCGTTGCATGAAATAGATCGGAGGCATCTGCACCAAATGATATCCTAGACTGACAGCCAGCAATGTCTTTCCAATCAGTCCCATGTCATGAAAATGAGGGAGCCAACTGACAATCGTGCCGGAGGGAGGCATATCGAATGTGCTCGCGATCATTTTCGTGTTGGTCACAATATTGCCATGCGATACCATAACGCCTTTGGGCATGGAGGTGGAGCCTGAGGTATATTGCAAAAAGCAAACCTCGTCTGCAGTAGGAAGGCGGTGGCTCCCATTGCGATGATCCTCGGCCTCCAACGTATCTGTGACGATCCAGCGCAATCCATCCTGGCGCACATACTGTGAATTTCTATTGAGCAGGTCTGTCAAAATAGCTTCGCTAGTGAGTGCAAATGCAGAGCCGGAATCCTGTTGAATGGATTCAAAGCGTACATCCTGCTTGGAATGCTTCGGCGGATAGACGGGAACAGCGATCGCTCCAGCCAGGAGGCACCCAAAGAATGCGCATACATATTCAATGCTAGAGGGATAAGCCAGCATGACTCTGTGGCCGGATGCACCCGTCTCTAGCAGCACATTAGCAATCGCCCGGGCACGGCCCAGCAGCATGCCGTAAGAGATGGATTCATTGACCGTATCCAGATGCGTAATGGCTAAGTCCTCCGGTCTTGCTTGAGCGATGCCCAGCAGGATGTCAACAATAGTACCTTGCTCATTCATGTGCAGCATTCTAATCAACCCTTCTGAATGGTATTCATGCAAAGAAGCGTCGTCATGCAATCGTGGATCGTCCCCAAATGATGCTCAATGAAAAAATGGCCCCCTGCAAAGGAATGAAACTCGAATTCGCCAAAGGTCCCCATTCTCCATTCTTGTAATTGGTCAGTGGTTACGAGCGCATCGTCGTCTCCGCCAAATACCGTAATAGGGCAGGACAATGGCTCGCCCGGATCGGGCACTCTAAGGCTGGAGCAGAGCTGGAAATCTGCACGGATGGTCGGCAATATCATGGGCCATAATTCTTGATGATGCAGCAAGGCTTCTGGCGTGCCCCCAATGGAAAGCAAGCGTTTAATTAATGCCTCGTCTGACTCCTCGTCGTAGAAATGCCGCCAATCTGAAGCCCAAGGAGGACGGCTGGCAGCGAGAAAGAGCCGCTCTGGAGTGAGGTTGTATTTGCGTTGCAACTGCTGGGCGAGATGAAAAGAGAGCATCCCGCCCATGCTGTAGCCCATGAATGCAAACGGTTTCGAGAGAAAAGGCAACAGAGCAGTCTCAAGTGCCTGAAGAGCATCCTCGATAATTACATAGGGTAATTCACCAATTCGGTTCTCCCTGCCAGGCAATTGGACGGCTATGACCTCAGCCCAAGGAAGGCGGGCGCTCCAGTTCCTGTAGAAGGAGGCCCCTCCTCCGGCAAATGGAAAGCAAAAGAGGCGAATTCTGGTTGAAGGGTTGGCATGATAATAGGGAAACCACGAATGAACCATGAATTTCGACATGCTCCTTGGACTCTACTGGTACTAGAGTCATATATTTTAGTAAAAGCGAATAATCAACAAAATATGGTGTTAATTGGTATAATACCATATATCTCAAAATGTCGCACGGTTTTTTATTCCAGTTTGGTGCCGCAGCCCAAAAAGGGTGCTGACAGTGGATGAAGAGCAACGTTGACCTCTTCCCTGCTCTAACGAGAGAGGTAGAAATTTGATTGACAGCTTCGTGTAAAAAGATGTATAAATATTAATAATTGACTTAAATAATAAAATTATTACAAAATAACCTCTATTTCTATTGATACGCTAATTCCCTCAAGTTTCTTCCCAATCGCAAACTTTTATACTAAATTTGAAAGTTCAATAGGAGGAGTTGGAATGGTACCATCTGCTTCAAAGATTCACTGGAGATATCTGTCGGAGGAGAAGCGCTTTCCTTTGGTATGTCAAGCTGAGACAGGCGGAGATGGGGTTGACGCAGCCGCATGGATCAGCGCCGAAAGAGAGGAAATATTAAGCAGGCTGCAGGAGCATGGAGCCATCCTGTTTCGCGGCTTCAGCAACATCGATGTCATGCAGTTTGAAAAGATTATTCGCTTGCTGTCAGGAGAGCTGCTGGAGTATCGCGAGCGCTCCTCCCCGCGCAGCCAGATTGAGGGGAATATTTATACTTCCACTGACTACCCCCCACATCAGCCGATATATCTTCATAATGAGAATTCTTACTCCCATAGCTTTGCCAAGAAGATTTTTTTCTATTGTCAGACAGCTTCGCAGACGGGCGGAGAAACACCCATTGCAGATGTAAGAAAGGTTTATTCCCATATTCCTGAAGTCATTAGAAACCGCTTTCGTGAAAAAGGCGTGAGATATGTTCGTAATTTTAGCGATAATATCGGCCTGACATGGAAAACAGTGTTTCAGACAGAGGATCGGGAGCAAGTGGAGCAGTACTGCCAATCTGCCGGCTATAGTTGGGAATGGAAGAAGGATGGCGGGCTTCGCGTTGCACGCAGTAGCAGAGCCAGTGCGAGACACCCGCATACTGGAGAGCCCATCTGGTTTAATCATGCGACCTTTTTTCACATTACGACCTTCGACGAGAAATTGCGAAAGGCACTACAGCAAATCTACTCCGAGGAGGATCTCCCCAATAATACCTATTATGGGGACGGGAGCCCGATTGAGGATTCTACATTAGAGGCGCTGCGCTTGGCCTATGCCAAGGAAACAGTAAAGTTTGCATGGCAAGAGGGAGATATTCTAATGCTTGACAACCTTATGGCCGCTCATGCCAGAGAGCCATTCACCGGAGCGAGGAAGGTTCTGGTGGGCATGTCGGAGATGACCAACTGGGATGAGTTGCCAGAGATATAGTCTTACAGCATTCAAGAACGCGCAAGCGGGATACGATTGAAGGAGGAATACTGTGAACAGCCACGTTGAGTTCGTCCACGAAGGGTCGCCGCAGCTAAAGAGGCTGTGGCGGTTGGCAAATTCGGGGCATGGGGCCGCCATGCTGGTTCAAACGGCAGTGCGGGTGGAAGGAATACAGGCAGATCGGCTGCTGGATGCTGCCTTGCACGTTGTGAGTGATGGACTTGGTTACCCAGGCTCTAGCTGGAAGGGGACAGCCGCAAGCGCCATCTTGCCAGATGTGATCGGTCAAGATGAACTGCATTCGGTTCTGCAGCGAGAAAGAGATGATTACTCCTTCGACATCCATGATCTACAGGTTCGGCTGTTGGTCCTGAGTGGTGCAGAGGGACAATGCTATCTCGCACTGACCGTTCCGGCTCTGCTGGCGGATCTAAGGTCACTGCAGGTAATGAACAGTCAGATTCATGAACGGTGCTGCTCTGTGACGACCAAGCGTGAAGCGCCTATTCGTTACGATGAGGTAACGAGATGGCAGCAAGCGATTGTGGAGGGAAGTGGAGCAGCCGAGCGAGAGTATTGGCATAGGGTCACAAGAGAGCTCAGCGAGTCGGGCAGTGCGGAGGCAAGGCTTCCTCTTGATAACAGACCAGAGTCTGTCGTGTTTGTGCCAGAGTCACACTCGTATGCGGTGACGAAGGAACTGTCAGAACAAATAAAGAGGATGGCTTCGGTATCAGGCTGCCAGGCTAGAGCGGTTCTCGCTGCGGCCTGGCAGACAGTCATTTGGAGGCTATCCAATAACAGATGCGGCGGGATCGGCTACGTACTGGACGGGAGAGCAGATGAGTTGCTTCAGCCGGTTATTGGGCCTCTCTCCAAATCAGTTCCTGCCCGTATCAGAGCCGATCATGAGATTGCTTTTGACCAACTGATGAAGGCGATTCAGCTTGATTTTAACGAGATGGAGGCTTCTCAAGATTTTTTTGCTTGGGAGCAGGAAGCGGAGACTTCCTATTTTCCATATCTGTTTGAATATCTGGAGCAAGAGAGTCCATATGAGAGCAGTAACGAGGCCATGCTGTTGGTGAGTGAATTTGCATGTCCAGAACCATTTCATCTCAAACTTTCATGTCGAGAAACCAGCAAGGGCTTTCAGCTCCTGCTTTATCGCGATGCTTACATCGAGCCGGCGTACACAGAGAGTATACTCAGAAGCTTGCTCACATTGCTTAGTGATGCCTCTGAGCATAGCGGGCGAATGGTCGATCAGCTCGAGCTTCTGGATTCAACAAGCCGCCGGCAATTGGTGATCGAGTTCAACGAGACAGCGTGTGATATTCCAACTGCAACTGCATCCCAGCTCTTCGAGGAGCAAGCAGCCCATAACCCCGAGAAATGCGCGGTTCAAGGAAACGGGCACAGTTGGAGCTATCGCGAGCTTAATGAGAAGGCCAATTGCATTGCGCACGCATTGCTGAAAAGAGGCGTGGGGCCAGAAGTTCCGGTCGGCATTATGCTCGAGCGCACGCCAGAGCTGTTGGCCGGTGTGCTCGGTATAATGAAGGCCGGCGGCGCTTATTTGCCTTTGGACCCTCAGTATCCACAAGAGAGAATTGAGTTTATGCTGAAGGATTCAGGATGTGCTCTGGTGCTTGCTCAATCCGGGCTGGAAGAACAGTTGCCTCAAGGTACTTCGCTCTTGCTACTGGACTCGGACATGAAGCAATGGAGCGAGGAATCGACCGCAAACCCGCAACAGCCGATCCAAGCCGATCAGTTGGCTTATATCATCTATACCTCAGGTTCTACAGGTACGCCCAAGGGAGTTATGATTGAGCATCGCGGTCTGGCAAATTACCTCAACTGGTGTCAAAAACAGTATGCAGGTCATAGGCAAGGAGGGGCGCCTGTGCACTCTTCTTTGGCCTTTGATCTCACTGTCACCAGTCTGTTCACTCCGTTGATTACAGGTGAAACCGTCTATCTCATCAAGGAGACGGAGGGGCCTGCCATTAGTGAGGCTCTGGCTTCGTTAAGCGGACTGGGACTGGCCAAGATCACTCCTGCCCATCTCCAACTGCTCTCCAAGAGCCTGTCTCCTCAACAACTTGCCGATTGGGCAGCCGTGATCGTAGTGGGCGGGGAGCAGGTATACGGGGAGTCGCTGCAGGCATGGCGCCAATATTCCCCTGATACGTTGTTCATCAATGAGTATGGCCCAACAGAAACCGTTGTTGGCTGCGCGACGTATTCCATTGCGGCTGGGCGCTGCAGCAAGGGCGCCATACCGATCGGCCGTCCAATTGACAACACGCAGTTGTATGTTCTGGATGAAAGGCAGGAGCCGGTGGCTATCGGTGTGACAGGCGAGCTATACATAGGCGGGGCTGGCGTGGCACGTGGTTATATTAACCGCCCTGAATTAAATGAGGAGCGCTTTGTCCTTCAACCCATCGAGGGTGTGCAGACCCGATTGTATCGAACAGGGGATTTGGTACGGTTTCGGGCGGATAGGAATCTGGAATTTATCGGCCGAGTGGATAATCAAGTGAAGGTACGTGGCTACCGGATCGAGCTTGGCGATGTCGAGAGTGCTATTCTTCGTCATCCTGCTGTACGGGACTGCGCCGTTATTGTTAAGGATCATGGACATGGAGCCAGTCAGCTTTCGGCTTTTTGTGTTCTGGAGGCGGATATGCCGCTGGAGCAGGATGAGCTGCGGAGTTTTATGAGAGATATCATCCCAGAGTATATGGTTCCTGCGGAGTACGGCTTTCTATCTTCTCTGCCGCTTACAATTAACGGCAAGGTCGACCGCAAGCAGTTGCTTCATATGAGAGGGGAACAGAAGCCAGAGCAACAAGAGCCTCTTAATTCGACTACAGCGACCGAGAAGATGCTGATCGCTGTGTGGCAAGAGGTTATTGGAGACGTTAGTATTACAACCAATCATAGGTTTTACGATGTGGGCGGGGATTCTATACTTGCCATCCAGTGCATCTCTAGAATACAGTCCATGCTCAATGTTGAATTCCCGGTTCGTGCATTTTTTGATTATCCCACCATTAAGGAATTCGCCTCCTATCTGGACGATTTGCTGAAGCAGCAAATACTGGAGGAGCTTGGCGGATTGAGTGATGAAGAAGTCTCAGAAATGCTGAGAAGGGAGAATTCCGAATAAATGATGGAGCATAGAAATAAACAGTCTTCTCCAACAACGAAGGAGGAGCTGCTGCAAGCACTCTTAAATAAACGGCTACAAGCAGCGAAGGAACAGTCGCTCCGCGCGGCATCCGAAGTTTCACGAACAGATCGGACAAGCCCGCAGCCGTTATCTCCGGGACAGAGAAGGTTATGGTTCTTAAACCATTGGCTCCCCGGAAATGCTGCTTATAATATTCCACTGGCGGTCAGGGTGAAGGGGCCGATTGGTGTAGACGCTTTGGAGAAGAGCATTGCTCGTCTAGTAGAGCGGCACGATATATTGCGCGCTCGCTTTGAGATGAGAGAGGGCGTGCCTTGGCAAATCACAGACACAGAGTACGCCTTTCGCCTAAATCTCTTAGACTTGTCCCACATGAATCTACAGGAGGAAGAACTACAAAGACGGATTAATGAAGAGTCGGCACAGCCATTTGATTTAGCAACAGGGCCATTGTTTTATGCTGCATTATGGATATTAGGCGATGGGGAGCATCTCTTGTTCATGAATATGCATCATATTGTATCCGACGGTTGGTCGATGGGCCTTATCTTCCGGGAAATCGCAACGGGATACAACGCGCTGTGCCAGGGAGAGGAGCTGCGTGCCGAAAAGCCGGTACAATATGCAGACTTTACCCACTGGCAAAGCCAGCAGCAGGAGCAGGAGCGAGTCCATAAGCAGATGGCCTATTGGAAAGAGCAACTGGCAGATATGCCGAAGCTGCTGGAGCTGCCGTATGACAGGCCGCGGCCACTTACTCAGACCTATTCCGGGGCGAACATCCCGTTATGGCTTCCAGAGCTGCTAGTGGACAAACTAAGAGACTTGGCGCGTAAGGAAGAAACGACCTTATATAATGTACTACTGGCTGCCTTTCACATTATGCTTCGTCGTTACTCGGGTCAATCCGATATTGTCGTTGGAATACCTGTGGCCAACCGCAGGCATAAGGCTTTTGAAGAAGTCATCGGTTTCTTTGTAAATACGATTGCGGTTCGCGCCCAGGTCGATGAGAATGCACCATTCCTGGGCTTTCTGCAGACCATTAAACAATTGGCGCTGGAGGCTTATTCGAATCAGGAAGTGCCTTTTGAACAACTAGTGAATGAGTTGGCTATCGAACGCAATGTGAACTACTCGCCGATCTTTCAGGTCATGCTTGCTTATAATAATGCACCCGCAGTTCACGCGAGGCTCGATCAACTGTCGCTTGAGGTGCTGCCGATCGAGACAGGGACATCCAAGCTTGACCTTACCTTGGAGCTCTGGGACACCGAACAGGGTCTCCAGGGGAGGTTGGAGTTCAACTCCAGCCTGTTCCATGCTGAGACGGCGATACGTATGAGAGCACACTATATCAGGCTGCTGGAGAGTATTGCGGATGCCCCGCTGAAGTTGCTATATGAACTGGATATGTTCTCTACAGATGAGCATAAGCAGCTATTATATGGCTGGAACAGCGGAGAGCATCGAGCGGAGAGTGATCCCTCCACAGCTCCCATCTATCTTCGCTTTGAGCGGCAAGCCGAAATACAGCCTGATGCTGTAGCTGTACAGTACGGAGCGGTGCAGATGACCTATGCCGAGCTTAATCGGAGAGCGAACCAGCTCGCTCATCGGTTGCGCCAGCAAGGCGTTGGAGCGAATCAACTGGTTGGGCTATGCATGGATCGTTCCACCGAGATGATTGCCGGCATGCTGGGTATTCTCAAGGCGGGCGGGGCTTATGTGCCGCTAGATCCAGATGCCCCTGCCGAGAGGCTGGCATTTATTATGGCGGATTCGCAGATGGAGTGGCTGGTTACACAGGAGCATCTGCTTCCGATTAAGGCTGCCAGCGGATGCACTGTTGTGTGTATCGATCAGCTTCCAGAAGATGAGGAAACAGAGGGGAATCCTGTTCCTAACGTGTCTGGAGAGGATCTGGCTTATGTCATCTATACTTCGGGCTCCACCGGCAAGCCTAAAGGGGTGTTGTCCGAGCATCGCAATGTCACACGATTATTCAGCTCTACAGAGCACTGGTATGGTTTTGATTCAACGGATGTTTGGGCATTGTTCCATTCCTATGCCTTCGATTTCTCCGTATGGGAGATATGGGGGGCATTGGCTTATGGCGGCAAGCTCGTCATTGTACCGTACTGGACAAGCCGCTCTGCGGAAGATCTCTATAATCTACTGTTGGAAGAACAGATTACGGTGCTGAACCAGACACCGTCGGCTTTCCAGCAACTGTTAAGAGAGGATGAGCGGCGGAACGACGTTAGTGGGAGTGGCATGGCTCTCCGTTATATTATTTTTGGCGGTGAAGCCTTGGAGCCTGCGGGGTTAAGGCCGTGGATCGATAAGCATGGTGATGCCAAGCCTCAGCTCATCAATATGTACGGCATTACCGAGACGACGGTTCATTCGACGTTTCGTCGCATTACGAAACACGATACCGAGTCGGGGGATGGCAGTGTCATCGGTGTGCCGATTCCCGATCTGAATATGTATCTGCTGGATGAGTACATGCGTCCTGTAGCTATAGGAGTAACCGGCGAGATTTATATTAGCGGTATTGGTGTGGCACGCGGTTATCTGAATCGCCCGGAGCTAACGGCACAGCGATTTTTGCCGTGTCCCTTCGATCAGGCTGAAACCCTGTATAAATCCGGGGATCTGGCTCGCCGACTAAGCAATGACGAGGTCGTATTTGTCGGACGCAGCGATGATCAAGTGAAAATACGCGGCTATCGCATTGAGCTTGGAGAGATCGAGGAGGCGCTGAACCAATATCCACGAATTAAGCAGGCTGTTGTTCTGGTAAAGGGGGGAGAGGGCAACGCTAAGCGTCTGGTCGCCTTCTTAATGGTTGATGAGCATGAACCGCCGACTGCAGCAGAGATTCGAGATGCTCTGTTCCGCAAGCTGCCAGA
Source organism: Paenibacillus sp. J5 (assembly GCF_054955055.1). Taxonomy (NCBI): domain Bacteria; kingdom Bacillati; phylum Bacillota; class Bacilli; order Caryophanales; family Paenibacillaceae; genus Paenibacillus; species Paenibacillus sp. J5. The sequence goes on from NZ_JBUEDD010000003.1 coordinate 394,833, forward strand.
TTATATGATTCCGTCTGTATTTGAAGTTCTGCCAGAAATGCCTCTTACAGCTAATGGCAAGATTAATCGCCAGGCACTCCTGGACAGCATCGTGAGCCCTCTTCAGGCGCATGGCGCATACATTGAGCCTGCCGATGAGACAGAGAAGAAGCTGGCAGCAATCTGGCGGGAAGTGCTGCAAGTGCAACGTGTAGGAGCGGAGGACAACTTCTTCGTGCTAGGGGGAGATTCCATTCTAGCACTCCAGGCCGTAACGCTCATGAAGGAGCAGGGGTACCCTATTACGCTGCAAAAGCTGTTCCATATGCAGACGATCCGGGCGTTATCTTCCTCTATGGAAGGATTAGAAGCCGATTCGCATGATACGATGTTTAGCGTTCTGGAGCCGTTCGCCAGACTATCCGGCAAGGACAGGGGGGCGATGCCTGCGGATGCAGCGGATGCCTATCCATTAACGGGCTTGCAGGCGGGGATGCTGTTTCATATGGATCGGAATGAAGATTCCACCTCCTATTTGAATATGACGAGCCTGAAGATCCAGATGGTATATGACAGAGAGAAGCTGCAGCGGGCGGTTGATCACATTGTGTCGCAGCATGCTGTATTACGGACATCTTTTGATTTCGTGTCCTATACAGAGCCGCTCCAGATTGTGCATCAGCAAGCGGTCTTGGAAGTGCTGGAGGAGAACATAAGCCATCTGAATGATGAAGCACAGGAGGAGTACATTGAGCAATGGGTTAAAGAGGAAGTAGCGCGCAAGTTCAATCTGCTGAAGCCTCCTTTGCTTCGCATCTCAGTGCATATTCGCAGCCCGCAAATGATTCAGTTTTCATTGACGGAGTGCCATGCGATCTTGGATGGATGGAGCTTCACCTCTATCATTCGCGATATCTTTATGGAATATTATAGGCTTTTGGAAGGAAAGCCTCTAAGTCAGCCCGAGGCTCAGCCTTTTCATTTCCGTGATTTTGTATGGATGGAAAGAGAATGTATCCGTTCTGAGGCTCACCAGTTGTACTGGAAGGAACAGTTGCAAGCCTTCCCGTTAACCCGAATTCCGCGCTGGACATTAGCAGAGTATACCGGACAACGCCAATTTCAGCGTTCGCTACGACCCATACCCAACGAAATTGAACGAGGGATTCGTGCGCTGGCTCAGGAGTGCAAAGTACCGATTAAAAGCGTATTGTTGACTGCTCACCTGAAGCTGCTGCAAATTCTAGCCGGTCAATCTGACGTTATGACAGGGCTTGTCAGTAATGGTCGTCCAGAGGTTGATGGCGGAGATCGAATTCGTGGACTCTTCCTCAATACATTGCCATTCAGATTGCAGCTTGCGGAGGGAAGCTGGCGTGAGCTTGTACAGGCTGTGTTTGCTCATGAACGTGAAATGATGGAATATCGACATTTTCCACTTAGTGAAATTCAAAAAAATCTGGGTCGAAATAAAGGGTTTGAAACAGCCTTTAACTTCGTCCATTTCCATGCCATTCGGGATCTGGTAGCGGGAACATCGATGGAAATTCTGGATCTGAAGGAAGTGGCTGATACCAATTTTGTGTTGCAGGCTGCCTTCAGCATGATCCCGACAACCGGCGAATTGATCCTGATGCTGGATACGAACGGAGCAGAAGTTACACAAGAGCAAAGCGATATATATGCCTTGTATTATGTTCGTATTCTGAAGGAAATGACAGATCATTGTGAACAGCCGCATCAGACGTATTCCCTGCTCCGTAATGAGGAGCGCCAACAGTTGATGACAGGCTTGAATGGCACCGCTCAGCACTATCCGCTTGACCGGTGTCTGCATCAATGGATCGAGGATCAGGTTGAACGAACACCAGATCAGGCCGCGATTGTATTCCGTACCGAGCAGCTATCCTACCGCGAGCTGAATGAACGGGCCAATCAGTTAGCCCGGTATTTGCTGAGGCAAGGAGTCGAAGCTGACCAGATAGTCGGTGTGTGCATGCAGCGCTCGCTGGAGATGACAGTATGCCTCTTGGCGATATTAAAGGCTGGCTGTGCGTATGTGCCGATTGACCCTGATCTCCCTGCCAGACGCATCCGCGACATGCTGGAGGATGCGCAGATCGCAGTTGTGCTGACGGAGTCCTCCCTAATGGACATCGTGGATTTTGGAGGGTTGGCTGTAGAGCTGGATTTGCTCAGAGAGGCTCTGGTTCAGGAGCCGACGGCTAACTTGCCAAGCCAAGCAACCCCGGATAGCCTGGCTTACATCATCTATACCTCAGGTTCTACAGGGAAGCCCAAAGGGGTCAAGCTTCATCATCGGGGAGTTTGCAATCGGCTCATATGGATGCAGGAGCAGTATCAGTTAAACCACTCGGATCGAGTGCTGCAAAAAACGCCCTATACCTTTGATGTTTCGGTATGGGAATTTTTCTGGCCACTGATGTGTGGAGCTGCTCTTGTCGTAGCTGTGCCGGAAGGCCACAAAAACACACCGTATCTGGTCGAACTGATTCAAACGGAGGAGATAACGACGATTCATTTTGTCCCCTCCATGCTGGACGTGTTTCTCGATCACTCGCATGCAAGTCAGTGCCGTACACTTCGACGCGTCATATGCAGCGGCGAAGCATTGTCGATGGAGTTGCAACAGAAATTTTTTGAGACCATGCATGCAGAGCTGCACAATCTGTATGGGCCAACCGAAGCCTCGATTGATGTGACGCATTGGCAATGCTTGCCTGGAGTTAAGCAGACTAGCGTACCGATTGGACGTCCGATAGCCAATACGAGCATCTATATTCTTGATGGGAATGCTCAACCTGTACCACTAGGGGTTCCTGGGGAGCTATATATTGGTGGCATAGGCGTTGGCGCTGGGTATACGGATGAGGAGCTTACACGACAACGATTCCTAGATGATCCATTCTTGGGTCAAGGGAAAATGTTCCGAACTGGAGACGCAGCCCGCTGGATGCCTGACGGCACAATCGTCTATATTGGCCGGCTGGATGATCAATTGAAGATAGCTGGCAACCGTATCGAGCCTGGCGACATTGAATCCGTGCTGCGCAGGCACAAAAATGTAAAGGAAGCCGTAGTAACAGCTAAAGCAGACCGGACTGGAAACCTGCAGTTGTATGCGTATGTCATTCTACGGCGGGCGGTAGAAGATGCGGATCAATTTGCCCTGCAGATGTTCGCCAAGCGGAATTTACCAGAATATATGCGTCCAGCAGAAATAATCTTCGTCGATCATTTTCCGTTAACAGTGAACGGCAAAGTCAATAAGCGAGCGTTGCCTGAGCCATCGGCACCTGCTGCACGCCTGAAGCACTATGTTCCTCCTCAAACGGAGGAAGAGGTTGCTTTGGCGGAGCTGTGGGAGGACATCCTGCAGATCGAGCAGGTGGGTCTGCTGGATAATTTCCTGGAGCTAGGGGGGCATTCGCTGCTGCTCATTCGTCTGGCTCAACGGATTGAGGAGCAATTTGCAGTGCAGACTGACCTGGCGTTGCTACTGGAGGCTGACCATCTTGAAGCGATGGCGCAACTGATTACAGACAAGCGGAGCAAGATAGTTAGCTTATAACCTGGCTATGTAGAGGGAGGAAGTGGAGTATGTCTGTTCCAATCAATGAAGCGGCCATTCATAAGACCTTGTTAGAGGCGATACAGGAGCATCAGTTGTTTGAGGTCGACGTGGAGCATATTCAACCTGAGGATAATCTTATTGACTACGGCCTGGATTCAATCGGATTTATAAAAATTATTATTCTGCTGGAAAAGCTGTATCACATCCATTTTGATTCCGATGTAACACTTCTGGATAATTTCAACACACTGGACAAGATCGGGAAACAAGTGATGATACGTATTACAAAAGCATAGAACGATATTCAGAAAAGAGGCCTTGGAATGATTGAGGTATCTATACGCAAGGTTCCCATTCAATGTACGAACCGGTTTTCAGCTTGTCTAGATGATATTGCCGCTACGATTACAGCTCATTACCAAAGAGACTACCGACTGATGTATAGGGATAGCTGGGATTTTTTTAGCTTGTCTGACGATGTGGATGAGGATCAAGCTGATCAACATAAATGGGATAATTTATATAATTTTCATGGAGCAAGGCTTGTATTGGAACAAGCTCCTTTTTCCCAATCACTATCCCGTATTTCACAGCAAATCGATAACGGAGTCCCGGCAGTGATCGGGTTTGATGGGTACTATTGTGATTGGGACCCCTACTGCGGCAAGACGCATAATCGTCACGCCTGCATTGCTGTGGGTCTTGATCTGCAAGCGGAAGAGGTGTTGATCGTAGACCCTTATTTCACGAAGGCAGAAAAGAGGGTGTCGTTTCATGTGCTGCAGCAGGCTTCAGAGTATTTTGGGGAATGGCAGATTCAAGAAGCGCCGCTCCTAACGGATTGGGCGTCGATCCTCCGTGAGGCGGTTGCAAAAATAGAAGAAAAGGATATGATGAGCAGCATTAGGAAGCTCGCCAATGAAATTACGCAGTTGAATATGGATGAATTATATGATGATTTAACAGACAGCATTCGAAGGCTCTACGCCTATTTCAATCGATTAATATTAGGAAGAATGCAGTTCGGGCTAGTCATGAATGCGTACTCTGAGCACTACAGAGAGCACAGTTTCTCAAGCTGGGAAGCAGAGTTCCAGCGATTGGCGACCAACTGGGAAGTAATTTTGAATGTAATATCCAAAGCCTTATTTGCGGAATCCTTCAAACACGCTAAGCAGGAGGTTGAAGACAGAATCCTCGCGGCTGCAGATGATGAAGAAGCGATGTTATCACGCCTCAAGTGCGTATCGTTATAGACGAGCCATTTGTCGCCGTGGATTCCCTTATCCCCTGTTTGAACGCACCATAACGAGTTGTTGAATGGAGGAGCATACGATGATGAAGAAAGTACTGCCTGTACACAAGCCAATGGTGAGAGGATACTTAAATTATGCCTATCAAATGGCGGTTATAGGGCAGTTGCCTCATGCTCAACATTGGATCTTTCAAAACTATATTCAGTTGGTTTCGGATGTTAACAGCCCGCTCCTTCCCGTTCAATTCTATCTCCCGGATGCTTCGGGATATAATTGGTCACCGCTTTGCCCGCTCTTGGAGCATCAGTTGATTAGCAGGGACGTGCTGATACAGCATCAGATGGAGTTTATAGACGTTATTATGGAATCGATCCGTCAGAATCGATACATCTGTATCCATGTCAATGAGAGGTATATTCCAGGTACAGCTGCGGAGCAGCGCCAACAGAATTTTAATCATATGATTATGATTCATGGTTTCGATCAGGAGGCAGGGGAGTTTGCTTTCTATGGATATGATGCCAAAGGGCAGTTGTCCAGTCGAACCGTGAAGGTTGATCAGATGAAGCAAGGATTCTTTGATAACACCTATAACTATGAACAATTTGAAAGCAAATTAATTATCATGAGACCCAGAGATGAGGTCCGGTTCCATCTAAGACTGGATTATATTGTTGACCAGCTCAAGGATTTCGTCCGCTCCAGGGCGACAATACGTAATGTAATGGACTACGACCAGGGATACCAGTTGCTGTATGGTCTTGACACCTATGATTTTGTGAATAAGAATTTGAAGCTCATGGCCTTGCAGGAAAGAGATGTGGATGTGACGGCGCTGCATGTAATAGGGGAACATAAGCTGATGATGGCGGAGAGGCTTAAGTTTTTGATGAATCAATTCCCTTCGCTTAGACTGGATGGATACATTCAATCCTATACGCAGTTCAAGGATGAGTTTTTTGCGATGCGCAATTATCTACTCAAGCTGGAGTTTACCGGGGAGCTTGAGCGGGTCGATAGTATTATTGATAAAATCCAACGGATAAAGCAGGAAGAACAGCCCGTTCTTGAAGCCTTAATTGAAGCGCTCCAACAGGAAAATGATACGAGCTTGAATCCTTGATGATTAAACGAAAAAACGACTTATCCCCATGGAAACATCCGGATCTGTGGATAAACAGGGGATAATGTGGATAGTTTTGTTGATAAACTCCGTTATTTTGTGGGCAATTTGGGGATAATATTAGGATAACCCAAATGAACCCCAACATAAGGAGAGAAGTAAGTTGAATGACAGGAACCAACGCGCCCTTAGCCCACTGCGGCTTACGGGCCTGCTGCTCGCGGTTCTGCTGACCGCCGCTGGCTGCGGACAGTCGGGAGCGGACAGACTCAAGGCTACAACTGTGACCGGCCTGTCGCCTGCCCGCGAGCTGCTGGAGCAGGCCATTGCCGCAGTCGAGGCATCAGACAGCTACGCGCTTACGGTGAAGCTTCGGCAGGAGCTTCACGCAGATGAGGGAGACGATCGCTTCGATCTGCGCTCAGAGGGGCGTGTGGCGCTTCACCCGCTGCGTATTGACCAGACGGTGACTGCTGGCAAGGGAGAGGAGCAATCGAGCTGGCGGACGCTGCTGGATGGAAAGCATATGTATGTGCAGGATCAGAGCTTCGGCGGTGAATGGAGCAGGTTGGACGAGGAGGATCAAGCGGATGCGATGCACAGCCTATCCGACTACCAGGCTGCTCCAGCGCGCCAGCTTCGCAAGCTGGGAGAAGCTGCACGCCAGAGCATGAAGCTCGTGGACGTGGAGGATGGCGCTGTCGAGCTGGTCTATTCGTCCACGGCGAATTCGGCAGCCAATCGGCTGTTGCTGACAGAGCTGCTGGATAGCACGCTTGGGGCGAGGCAGATGACTGGTGAGGCGGGCTCCTCCATGCAGATCCAGAAGCTGAGCTGGACGATTCGTTTCCCTGGAAGGGGGCAACTGCAGGCGCTGCCGATTCGCATCACAACGGATGCGGATTTTTGCCTGGATCTGGAGGCGGGGCACGCGGTTCGGCTAAGACAGCAGGTTCAGGCGGATTACAGCCGATGGAATGCTATTGAGCCTATCGAAGTGCCGCGGGAAGCTCTTGAGGTCTCGCGACAATAGACAGGAAATGGGCTAGAGTCAGCCAAGCCGCCCATGTAGTTGGTTGGGGGCGTGTGTTGCTGCACCAGCAGCAAGGTCTGTGCCGACTCTCTGTTCGCACCGCGCGCTGCTTCCTGGCGCGCGGTGCTTTGCTGTAAGCGGAGCTACCTTCTTCTGCTAGAAGCTCGCCAATGCTCGCCATAAGGCAAGGATACAGCGGCGGCTTGTCCGGCCAAGGGCTTCCTTTGGCAGAGAGCATCGGGTATAATGGCAACAGACTATGCTTTTAGGATAAGGGGATGTACGTTATATGTCACTTTCTTGCGGAATCGTCGGTCTCCCGAACGTAGGGAAATCGACGTTGTTTAATGCCATTACACAAGCGGGTGCGGAGTCGGCGAACTATCCGTTTTGTACCATTGACCCGAATGTCGGAGTGGTCGAGGTGCCGGATCATCGTCTGGACAAGCTGACTGAGCTGGTCACGCCGAACAAGACGGTACCCACTGCATTTGAATTTATCGATATTGCTGGTATCGTCAAGGGAGCGAGCAAGGGCGAGGGATTGGGAAACAAGTTTCTGGCCAATATTCGCGAGGTGGACGCGATCGTCCATGTCGTGCGCTGCTTCCAGGATGAGAACATTACTCACGTTGCCGGCAAGGTTGATCCGCTGAGCGACATTCAGACGATTAATCTGGAGCTGGTGCTGGCTGATCTGGAGTCGGTGGAGAAGCGGATTGAACGCTCCAAGAAGAATATGAAGAGCGGCGACAAAAAGTATGCGCAAGAGGTAGAGGTGCTGGAGCGGATCAAGGAGGCGCTGTACGAGGATAAACCTGCGCGCAGCCTGGACTTGACCGAGGATGAGCGTCTGCTCGTGCGCGAGCTTCATCTGCTGACCATGAAGCCGGTGCTGTATGCTGCTAATGTTAGCGAGGATGGAGTTGCGGATGCGGATAGCAATCCGTATGTCCAGATCGTGCGTGAGTTCGCTGCCTCCGAGAATGCCGAGGTCGTGCCGATCAGCGCCAAGGTAGAGGCGGAGATTGCTGAGCTGGAGGGCGAGGACAAGGAGATGTTCCTGCAGGAGCTGGGTCTGGATGAATCGGGCCTGAACCGGCTTATCCGCGCAGCTTACAAGCTGCTGGGACTGTATACGTATTTTACAGCAGGGGTGCAGGAGGTTCGCGCCTGGACGATCCGCAAGGGCATGAAGGCGCCGCAGGCTGCGGGAGTGATTCATACAGACTTTGAGCGCGGCTTCATCCGTGCCGAGGTGGTCTCGTATGATGATCTGGTCGCTGCAGGCTCCATGAACGTAGCCAAGGAACGCGGACAACTGCGGCTGGAGGGCAAGGAGTATGTGGTACAGGACGGCGATGTGATGCATTTCCGTTTCAATGTCTAAGCATAAGCAGGGCAAGAGGAGAGGCGCGATTGCGCCTCTTTTTCTATTGATTGCGTGCTTAGCTGATCACACCAGCCATTGACAGCATACAGATTACATATTATCGTCCTCATCCTGTGGATAATGTGGATTCATTGTGAATAAGTCTGTGGATAAATTCATTTAATATTACATTTCGGCTTGAATGGATGTTATCCACAACTGGATATAAGAGGACACCGCAGATCGATGCCTGCTACGGCGTTGGACATCTGTCAGGAGCTTGAATGAGCGGACAACGGCGGTGGTTCGCTCACATGAAGGCGTCCGGCTGCCCCCTTGAGGTTGCTTGCGGAAGGTGCGATGGCGCAAGGCTGTCGACAATGATCGTATATCAGAAGAAACGAATGGGATTGTGCGGCGTCTTGCTCATTTTCCGTTCAGATGTGATATAATGAAGGGACGGAGATATTGAGTTTAGGGGTGTATGAACAATGATGTTGGACCGACTGCAGGCGCTGGCCGACCGCTATGAGAAGCTGAGCGAGCTGCTATGCGACCCGGATATAGCGAACGATTCAAAGAAGCTGCGGGATTATTCCAAGGAGCAGTCTGATTTGCAAGAGCCATACAATGCATTTATGGAGTACAAAGAGACCTTGGCGCAGTACGAGGATGCCAAGCTTCTGCAGGGTGAGAAGCTGGACGACGAGATGCGCGAGATGGTGAAGCTGGAGATCGAGGAGTTGGGCGAGAAGCTGGCAGAGCTGGAGGAGCGTGTGCGCATCCTGCTGCTGCCCAAGGACCCTAATGACGAGAAAAACGTCATTGTTGAGGTTCGCGGTGCGGCAGGCGGTGACGAGGCGGCGCTCTTCGCATCCGATCTGTACCGGATGTATACGCGTTATGCAGATAGCCAGGGCTGGCGGGTTGAGGTGCTGGACGCTAATGAGAGCGATCTGGGCGGCTACAAGGAGATTATCTTCATGATCTCCGGCAAGGGAGCCTACAGCAAGCTGAAATATGAGAGCGGCGCCCATCGCGTGCAGCGGATTCCGGTGACAGAGTCCGGCGGACGCATCCATACCTCGACCTCGACAGTGGCGGTCATGCCTGAGGTGGAGGATGTCGAGATTGAGATTCTCGACAAGGATATTCGTGTAGATACCTTCTGCTCCAGCGGCGCTGGCGGACAGTCCGTTAACACGACCAAGTCGGCAGTGCGCGTGACACATATTCCGACAGGCATCATGGCGACTTGTCAGGACGGCAAATCGCAAAATGACAACAAGGCGAAGGCGCTGCAGGTGCTGCGCGCCAGAATCTACGATATTCATCGGCAGGAGGAAGAGGCGAAGTATGCGGGGGAGCGCAAGAGCAAGGTCGGAACAGGCGACCGCAGCGAGCGCATCCGCACGTATAACTTCCCGCAGAGCCGTGTGACAGATCATCGGATCGGTCTGACGCTGCATAAGCTGGATACGGTGATGAATGGCGACATGGGAGAAATTATTAATGCGCTGACCGTTGCAGAGCAGGCGGAGCTGCTGGAGAGAGAGAATCTGGCATAAGCTAAAGCTGCACAGCGAGGCGATGTGAATGGGTGGAGGCGTGAAGGATGAACGTGAACGACTTGGAGATAGCCTATCGCCCCGGAATGACGTTAAGAGAAGCCTGCTTGCAGGCTTCTTCTCTTTTGTCCGGGGCGGGGGTGGATGAGGCGCGTCCCAATGCGGAGCTGCTGCTGATGCATCTGCTCGGCATGGAGCGGGCTCAACTGCTCCGCGACTGGAACGAGCCGCTGGATGCGGCGCTATGGGAGCGCTGGAGCGAGCTGCTGCGGCGCAAGGCGGCAGGCGAGCCGGTGCAGTATATTATAGGGGAGCAATGGTTCTACGGGCTCCCCTTCACGGTGCGCCCCGGCGTGCTGATCCCACGCCCGGAGACGGAATTGCTCGTCGAGGCTGTGCTGCTAGCCGCGGACGAGCTGTGGCCCGCCGCAGTGGGCAGCGCGGGAGCGGACGCGGGGCCTGCGAGTGGCGGAGGGGCAGCGGAGGCGGGCACGAGTAGGGCGCCCGTCGAAGTAGCCGTGCCGACAGAGCCGCAAGCCGTGCAGCAGGAGCCGCAAGCCGCGGTGAGAGAGGCGGGAGCGCCCGCACCTGCCGAAGCATCTGCGGCGGCAGCGGCAGCGGAGGCGGGCATGCGATCGCCCGCCGAGGCGCCCATGGCGGCGGCGCCATCGCCCGCCGGGCCTGGCTGCGCTCAGGCCCGCCTAGCGGTGCCGACGGTCATCGACGTCGGCACCGGCAGCGGCGCCATCGCCGTGACGCTCGCTGTGCAGCGTCACGCGTGGCGCGTATGCGCGTCCGACCTGTCGGAGGACGCGCTGGCAGTCGCCCGCACGAACGCGGCCCGTCACGGAGTTGACGGGCGGCTGCAGTTCGTGCAGGGCGACCTGCTCGGGCCGTTCGCGCAGCTACGGCCCGAAGGCGGCAGCCCGGGCGAGCTCGCCGGGCTGTGCGCCGATGTCATCGTCTCCAACCCGCCGTACATACCGGCGGGTGAGCTCCCGCACCTACAGCGTGAGGTGCGGGATTACGAGCCGCGTCTCGCGCTGGATGGCGGCGCGGACGGTCTCGACCCGTATCGGCGCATGCTGGCACAGCTCCCCAAGCTGGCACAGACGCCGCGCCTGATCGCCTTCGAGCTGGGCATGGGCCAGGCGCCTGAGGTGGCGCAGCTACTGAGGGATTACGGCGCATGGGATGAGATCCGCATCATTACCGACTATGCGGGGATTGAGCGTCATGTCCTGGGATTGAACAAGCGTGGCGCAGAAGGCTGTAGGTAACATTACAGCAGTCGCCGCGCCCTGGCCTTGCTTGGATGTGATCAGTGGATAGGCAAGGCTGTGACTGTCTAGCCGCAGAGGCAGGTAAGTGCGAGCAGCCGCGCGACATCAAGGGATGGCTTCATGAGCGGAGTTTATCCTTTGCGCCTATTCCAGACTGCTCCCGCACGAAGAAGCTGACCACTATAATTACCTTGCCATACCCAAAAACGCCTCCATCTCCACTATCATAGTGGTTATGGAGGCGTCTTCGTATATCATGCTCAGGCAGACCTCTATAATGACCGAGCAGATCCGCTCACGCCTGATCTCTTCAACTGAATCTACGCGAGATGAAGCTTAGTCCGCGAACAGGGGCATCGGCCGTTCACGCTGAAGTATGCTATTTATAATAGGAAGTTGTCAGCGGGACAAACACCTTGCCCGAGTCGCTTACATCACCGTGAATGTACAGCTCATGGACACCCGCGATATTGACCTCAATCGTCTTCAGTCCATCCGCCACTGCGACCGTTTCGGTCTTCAGCACGGTTCCGCTCTTGCTATCCTCCACCTTGAATTGCTCGATGTCCTCACCGATGGCGGCTATCTGCAAGTACAGCTTCTGATATTTCCCTTTTGGATACAGCATGAAGGAGCTTGAGCGGCTGCCCGTCGCATTATCGAAGAAGACGTCCTTATAGTCTTTTCCTTTATATACCGTCATCTCAGGGTCCTTGGTATGGTACATGTTGTCAAAGCCTGCGGAGATGGGGGTACCTTCAAGTTTTTCGCCAAGATACACCGTCTTGGTCTTGCTATCATAATTGACGGCAACGTCCAGTGCGCCCGAGATGGATCGTACAGGCAGATACGTCGTTCCGTTATGAATAATCGGGAGCACGGGCACCCCTTTTTCATTCGTTGGCTCAAATGCTGTTCCGTTCACGACAAATTTAATCGACGAATCGAAGTAGGCTTTAATCTCCTGCAGATTGCTTCCAGCGTAGACACCAGCACTGGCACTCAGCAGCAGGGAGGCTGCGGCAACAGTTGCGAACCATTTCTTCTTCAAGTGATTCCAACTCCCTCAAAAGGATTTGAATCTATTATAGAGGAGCATAGCATGACCTGCAAGGGACGCTAGATGGGTGAAGCCGGCGGGGAAAATAGGTATATAGTATGGTAGGAAGTCGCCAGACGGTCGGCAGAGTCCCTGTTCACGTACATGTGCCTTGCGGAACACAGCATCTTGTCGGAAATTATTGAAACCATAATTATATTAAATCGTACAAATTATAGATAAAGATCAAGGGGGTACTAGATTATGAAGCAAAATGGACTTCAACTTACGGCGCTAGACGTACATACGAAAGAATTTGATACCCGATGGAGAGGGTATGACCGGGATCAGGTCAATGAATTTCTGGATATTATTGTACAGGACTACGAGTGGGTGAAGCACGAGCTGTTGCGTCTGAAGAGGCTTTCCGATGGGGTGGTCAGAAGCCCTGGAGATATGGAGCTGCTGAACAAGCTGGAGGAGCTGGAGCGCCGGGTAGAAGAGCTGGAACGCCGAGTGTAGCCGTAGGGCTGATACTCTCATTGCCGGGTGGCAAGCGCAGCAAGAGCGAATATGTCAGCTTTCCCTTCCCCACAATTCCTCGCTCCACCGTCAAGTATGGATATGGGACAACCTCTGTCCCTATACAACTAAACTGCCCTCCAATGTATGCGCGCGAGTGGTAATATTTCCCATGAAAATTCCCAGCTTTATTTTGAGCCTTCGGGCTCCTATCCTTTGATATGAAAGGGAGGGGTATATTTTTTCTGGTGAACTCGTGTGGATTTTATGCAAAAAAATCCCTGTTCAGATTCTGTCTAGGTAACTGAGATATACTGTTTATTGCTTCCAGGTACTGTGTTCTATATTGACACGAACTGGAGCAAATCCAAACGGTGCAACTAGATACAGCTCTCGGCCTGCCAGGAGGAGAGCTGTCTACTGTGCGTATGGAAGGGAGGTTTTTCGTATCCTACGAAGGAGATGGATCGGCTTGGCGCTGATGCTGACGGGGCTTGCACTGATACTGTACCCTCTATTGGAGAACAGGCAATATGAAGCTCATCAGGCGGAGTTGATTGCGAGCTTCGAGCAGCTTGGCAATACGGAGTGGCTGGAGCAGCTATCCTCATCAGGGCAACCCGTGGAGGTCAGCCCTGAAGGGGCCGCGGAGCTCAAGGGCGCCAGAGGCATCCTGCGCATCCCTAAGCTGGAGCTGGAGATTGTGATATTCGAGGGCGCCTCACTGCAGACGCTTCGTGAGGGAATCGGCATGATTGAGCCCAAAAAGCAGATTGGAGTACATAATGTGGGTTTGGCAGGACACCGCTCCTTGACCTATGGGAAGCAATTTAACCGTCTGGTGGAGCTTGAGCCTGGCGATGTCATCGAGGTGCAGACCCTTGAACGGAGCCTGTCCTTCGTCGTAACGGAAAGCTTCTCTGTTCCTAAAAGCCGTGTGGATGTGCTACATGACGGCAGCAAACCGCTGCTGACGCTGGTGACATGTACGCCGGCGGGCAAGAAGAATCCGCCCGACCGTCTGATTGTCACCGCAGAGTTAAGGGATGAGGAGACATCCTCCACATCTGCGAGTTAGCTAGGTCGTGTCTGAACGCCCGTTCAAGGGCATCTCTCCCCGCCTTTTTCGCCCTAAGCCGCGTTGCCTTTTCTTGACGTACCCCCGGCACGCCTGCGAAAAAGCGTCTTGCCTGGAACGGAAATTCGGCCAGATCTGGTCCGTTCAGAGTGTTCAGACACGCCCTAATTAAGAACGGAGAGGAGATGGAAAGTGAGCAAGAGGCTACGAATATCGGCGCTTGCGTTGATGCTGCTGCTTCACAACCTGCTCGTACCGCTGTCCATCGTGTCGGCCAAAGCCGGTGGCGGAAGTCCGTTGGTACTAGAGGATGTAAGGCTTGAGAACGAAGCAGGTCTGCCTATCGATGTCGCACAGTATCCTGAGCGGGTGCTGCATGCGGGGGAAACCTTTCGCATCACGTACTACTGGACGCTCCACAGTAATCGGCAGGATGCCGAGAGTTATAGCTTTCAACTGCCAGAGCTGGTTCATGCTGTCTCTGAGCAGGGAGAACTGCGAACTACAGATCAACAGCAGGCAGGCAGCTATGTGATCGCTTCGGATGGTACAGTCCGTCTAAGCTTCGATGCAGTTGGCGCACCTGAGACGACTGAGAGCGGGGAAGCCGCTTTGGATCGTCAGCCGCCGATAGCGCCAGAGGGCGAGGCATCGGGCGACAATTCTGGCAGCAGGGAGACTGGTCATGAGACGACAGAGGATAAGACTGCCCCTGCGGAGAGTGATGACACAGCGACGGCTGCTGGTAATGATGGTGAAGCATCATCTGCCCCGGCATCCTCCGATGAAGCACAAGAAGGCGCTCTAGCGTCTGAAGGCTCTGCCGGGGAAGCTGCCTCTGATCAAGCGGGCAGCAGCGCGACATCTGTGTCCACAGAGGAGGCAGGCTCTGCGAATTCGCCCGCTACCGGGGGAGCTAGTGCCCAAGAGGCTCCGATCGCCGATGAGCCGGCTGCTACTGAATCGGCCGACAATGAAGCGGACGGAGAGAGCGAAGCAACGCCTGACGCGAGCGGCATGGCTCCTGACAACAGCCCGGAGCCATCAGGCGAATCGGGAACCGACAGCCATGCTGTACCTGATTCGGGCGTGGAGCCCTCAGAGGACAACACATCCGGCGGGGCGGACTCGGGGGAGAATTCTGCGCCTCATGAAGATGCTGAGGGGACGCCTGGCCAGCCCGTACAGGGAACAGATGACAATGGCGCTGTAGTACGGACAATACAGGGCACCCTGACGATTGAAGCGCAGCTAGGTGAGGTGACGGCCGGGCAGGAGTACGCGGAGCTGGTATTCCAGCTCGGAGAGCGAATCCAGACGATCGTTGTTCCCGTCCAACAGCTTATGCTAAGGAATATGCTGCTATCTACGGACAGCATCCTGACGAGCGTAGAGCTGCGCGATGACAACGATCAACTCATCGATTCCTCTGTCAATCCGGGCAATCGGCCGAAGCTGGGCGATCCGGTCAGCGTATCCTACACATGGGCGCTGGAGAATGGTCATGGCTACAAGGCCGGGGATACCTTTGTATTCCAATTGCCGGATGCCTTCGAATTGTATAATGAGTTTGATGGTCCCTTGAACCAGTACGGCACCTTCGCTGTAACGATGGATGGGACAGTCACGTTCACCTTTAATGCATTGGTTGAGCAGCGCTCGGATATATCAGGAACATTCAAGGCAGAGACCAAGTTCAGCGAACGCACCATAGTCGGAAGCACACGGCAAGAGATTGTGTTCCCGATCAAGAATGACCTGAAGCGTATCCCGATTCAGTTCCAGTCGGCCTCCGGCTCCGAGCTGGATAAGCGCGGCGTGCCGAACAAGCCGCTCAACCCGACTCAGATTCATTGGTCGATCGAGATGAATAAGGCCGAGCGAGAGATTGAGGACCCGGTGCTGAGCGATGAGCTGCCTGCAGGCTTGCAACTGGATGAGACGTCGGTTCAAGTCTATGAGCTGACCGTAAATCTTGATGGCACGGTACAGAAGGGCGATCCCGTTGACCCGGCGCAATATACGGTTGTCCCAGGGTCAGGCAATACCTACGAGATTCGTTTCGCATCGGCGATCAACAGCGCTTATGAGGTCGAATTTGCAACGACGATTACGGATGAGCTGCCGACCAGCTTCGAGAACAAGGCGCAGCTATCCGGGAGCAACATTCAGAGCCAGAGCACATCGGCCACAGTAAGCGTGAACCATGGCAAGCCGCTGGATAAGGGCGCTGCTGGCTATAATGCCGCCACCCAGACGATCCAGTGGGCGATTCAGTACAATTATAATGAGAAGCCGATCACGCAGGCCAATGCGCTGCTGCTAGATGAATATGATGGCAGTCAGGAGCTGGTGCAAGGTACATTGAAGGTCTATCCGATTACCTTCGATGAGAGCGGGTCGCCGGTTCGGGGAGATGAAGTGTCGGCGAGCGATTACACGCTCGATACGGAAACTGCCGGCCAGTTCACTCTACAGTTCAATGAGGACATCGACGCTGCTTATGAGGTGGTCTATGCGACCCGGATTCAAGATCGTGTCTACGATGACGGAACGGTCGCCAATCGTGTCACCTGGGACGGCGAGACGATAACCAAGACGCAACCGATTCAGCAGGTCATTCTGGATAAGAGCAATGGCAGCACGAATTATAATGCGAAGACGACAGACTGGACGATTACATTTAACGGCAATCATTTTCCAATGGAAAATCCGGTTATTACCGACACCTTTGTCGGCAGCCGACTGGAGCTTCAGCCAGGCTCGCTCGTCATCCGCGACAGCCAGGGGAATACACTGGACTTGAATACGCATTATACGTTAGAAGCCTATGGAAATGGGTACCATGAAGGCTTCGTCCTTCGCTTCCAGGGCACATTTGCCGATCACTACACCATTACCTATACGACCAGCTTCGATCCGATCGTGAGCGATACGCATGAATATCGCAATCAAGCGCATATCGCTTGGGTGGAGCAGTCCGTGAATATGCCGGACAAGACGAGAGAAGCGATCTTCTCGCCGGATAACTACACGAGGGCCAATGGATTCAAGGGCGGCAGCTATAATGCGCTGACCAAGGAAATAACATGGACCGTAGGTCTGAACTACAACAAGCAGCCGGTGGCGGCACCCGTTGTCGTCGATTACTACAAGGGCAAGCAGAAGCTGGTTGCCAGTTCACTCAAGGTGCATGCGCTGGAGCTGGATGGTTCAGCCAATGGCGTCATCGTCAAAGATGAGCTGGGGAGCGACAAGTATGCCGTAGACTATACCCTGGTAGACGGCTCGGGCAATAGCGGCTTCAGGCTGACCTTCAATGACCCGATTACGACCGCTTATCAGATTACGTACAAGACGACGGTGGAAGACGAGATTGTCGTGAGCAGCTATGACAACACCGCTACACTGTATGACGGCGCATCCCAGCTTGCCGTGCTGAATGCCTCGGTTCCGGTGCAGCATGGCGGCGAATATGTCGCCAAGGACGGTGTCCAGAACGGCAGAGCGATTCAGTGGAGACTGGACATCAACCGCGGGCAGTCGACGGTGAGCAATGTGAAGGTTAGCGACGCGATGTCAGCGAACCAACTGCTCCTGAAGGCGTCCTTCAAGCTCTATGAAGCGGTGGTGGCGGTTAACGGAGCTGTGAGCAAGGGAAGTCTTGCGGATGAAGCAGACTACAGTCTGAGCTTCGTGACGCTGGGCGATGGCTCGGAGGGCTTCGAGCTGACCTTTGCGAACACGATCGACAGACCATACATCCTGGAGTATCAGTCGTTCGTGAACGCCATCAGCGGCTCCACAGTGAGCAACAGTGTGAAATTCACAGGCGACAACGTGCAGAGCGCAATTACCGAATCGCAGAAGAGCTATGTGGTGCGCTTCTCCACCGGCTCGGGCACGGCTGTTGGCGATCTGGGCGCGCTAGAGGTGCTCAAGGTCGACGCGGCCAATGATGTGCCGCTTGCAGGAGCAAGCTTCACCCTGTATGACAGCACGGGTCAGATTGAGCTTCGCTCGCTGGTGACCGGCGCAGATGGCAAGGCGACCTTCTCGAATCTGCTCTATGACAACTATGTGCTGCGTGAGAGCGAAGCGCCGCATGGCTATGTGGTTGGCATCGCCGATACCCGTACAGTGGAGCTGAACGCTGCTTCCATTCAGGTCAAGGTGGCGAACAAGAAGATTATTCGTGATGTCATTCTGACGAAGGTCGGCGAGGATAATCGCAATCTGGGACTGCCTGGCGCGGTCTATAAGCTGCAGGTGCAGCACAATGGCAGCTATCAGGATGTGCCTGGGTATACGAGCCTGACCACCGATCAGAATGGCCAAATCAAGATTCAGGATCTGGATGCGGGCAGCTATCAATTTGTAGAGCTGACCGCTCCGCAGGATTATGTTGTTTCCGGCAATCCTGTACCATTCACCATCGAGGCCCAGCAGACCGAGGCGGACGAGGTGCTGGCGATTAATGAGCTGCAGCCAGGTGCGGTGGAGCTGACGAAGAAGGATCAGGACGATGCTGCGGTATTGCTGGCAGGCGCGGTATTTACACTGCGCAATGCAGCGGGCAACGCGATCCGCTACGGCCTGCAGACCAATGCAACGGGCAAGCTGCTCGTGGATAACCTGAAGCCGGGCGACTACTCGCTGGTTGAGACCCAGGCGCCGACAGGCTATCTGGTGAACAGCGAACCCATTTCGTTTACGATTGCTAGAGGGCAGCAGCAGACATTGCAGATCGAATTCACCAATACCCGGATTCGCAATGCAATCGAGCTGATTAAGGTGGATCGATTCGACGGATCGCTACTGGCGGGTGCGGAATTCGAGCTGCGGGATCAGCATGATGCTCGGGTGACGACCGACCGCCTAGGTCAGCCGTTGCCAGCGACCTTCTCCACGGATAGTCAGGGCATGCTGCTCATCAATGATTTGGCGGCTGGCACCTACAAGCTGGTGGAGACGAAGCCGCCACAGCATTATCAATTGGATGCAACTCCGCATCAAGTTGTTGTTCATAATCTACAGACGACAACTGTAGAGGTGGAGAATGATCTGATCGAAGGCTCTGTCGAGCTGACCAAGGTGGATCAGTACAATACCGCGGTAAAGCTGGCAGGCGCTGAGTTCAGACTGGAATACCGGAATGGAAATCCGGTTCCAGGTGTCAGCAGTGTGCTGACCACAGATGCGAATGGAACGCTTCTAGTTGAGCATCTGCGTCCGGGGCTATATCAATTTGTAGAGATTAAAGCTCCTGCAGATTATGTGCTGGATGCCACTCCGATCCGGTTCGAAATTGTTAGAAGCCAGGCGGCAACCTTACAGGTAGAAGCACGCAATACGCTTATATCCGGCGGCTTCGAGCTGACGAAGGTCGATAGCTTCGACCAGCGACCGCTTGCGGGAGCAGCGTTCAAGCTGTTGGATGCGGCTGGTACAGAGGTTCGCACGGGCTTGACGACGAATGCGCAAGGCAAGCTGACGGTGACCGGCCTCCAGCCGGGCAGCTACAAGCTGGTGGAGACGAGCGCGCCGTTCGGCTATGTAGCGGACAGCACGCCGATCGACATCGAGATTGTCCGTGACCAGCAGCAGTTGGTAACGAAGACGTTCAGCAATGCGATCCAGCTTGGCTCGGTGGAGCTGACCAAGGTGGATAGCGAGGATCACAGCATCGTGCTAGCGGGGGCAGTCTACAGCCTGGAGCAATACGATGCAGCAGCCGATCACTGGAATGTCATCCGCTCCAGCCTGACGACGGATCAGCAGGGCAAGCTGGCAGCCAGCGGACTGCGTCCGGGGCACTATCGCCTGATCGAGACGGCAGCACCGACAGATTATGAGCGGGATACTACCCCGATTCCATTCGCGATTGCGCTGGGGCAGACGGCAGCAGCGACCTTGCAGCACAACAATACGCTGACACCTGGCTCGGTGGAGCTGACGAAGGTCGATGCAGATGAGCAGAGTATTGTACTTGCAGGTGCAGAGTTCAAGCTGGTCGATGCACTTGGCGCTACCGTACCTGGCTATGAGAATCTGGTAACTGACAGCACCGGCAAGATCACGGTTCAGGGCTTGAAGCCAGGAGCGTATAGCTTCATCGAGACGAAGGCGCCGCAGCACTATATGTTGTCGGCTACGCCTCTAGCTTTCACTATTGATAAGGGACAGCAGACTGCGAAGCAGGTTGTCGCCGCCAATGAGCTTATCGATGGCGCAGTGGAGCTGACGAAGGTCGACGCACAGGATAACACCCTTCCGCTGGAAGGCGCGGAGTTCAAGCTGCTGAATGCGCAGGATATAGAGCTTGCGAGCGGCTTGATGACCGATGCTAGCGGCAAGCTGGTGGTGAACCATCTTCGTCCAGGCAGCTACAAGCTGGTGGAGACGAAGGCACCGGAGCACTACAAGCTGGATGAGACCCCTGTTACCTTTACGATCAGCTACAGCCAGACGGCTGTTGTCGAGCGGACGGTAACGAATGAACTGATCCGCGGCGCAGTGGAACTGACGAAGCAAGACGCGGATGTTACCGGGATGACCATTGCCGGGGCCGTGTTCGAGCTGCGCGATGCGCAGAATCAGATGATGCTCCCCGGGCTGACGACCGATGCGAGCGGCAAGATCACGGTAAGCGATCTGCTGCCGGGCGACTACCGTTTCGTAGAGACGAGTGCTGCGCCAGGCTATGTGCTGGATGAGGCGCCTGTCGCCTTTACGATCGTGAAGAACCAGCAGGAGACGCTTGCAGTAAGCAAGTCCAATGCACGGATGACCGGAGCCGTAGAGCTGACCAAGGTCGATGAATTGGACGCGAGCTTAACCTTGCCAGGTGCCGTATTCGAGCTGCGCGACGGGTCGGATCAGACACTGAGAAGCGGCTTGACGACAGACCAGGATGGCAAATTGCGGGTAGCTGGCTTGAAGCCGGGGGTCTACGCCCTGGTGGAGACAGCGGCACCGGAGCATTACGTGGTATCGACTACACCGGTAAGCTTCACTATACCGTTCAATCCGCAGCAGGCTGTAGAGCTGACGGTGGCGAATAAGCTGGATCGCGGTGCGGTGGAGCTGACGAAGGTCGATACGGATGATGCAGATCGCGTGCTGGCAGGAGCGGAGTTCAAGCTGTTGAATGCGCAAGGCGTTGAAGTGGCCAGCGGCCTGACGACGAATGCGCAGGGCAAGCTCCTCATTGGTGAGCTTGTGCCAGGGCGATACGAGCTGATCGAGACGAAGGCGCCTGCAGATTACGTGCTGGATGCCACTCCGATTCGGTTCGAAATTGTTAGAAGCCAGGCGTCAGCCTTGCAGGTAGAAGCACGCAATACGCTTATATCCGGCGGCTTCGAGCTGACGAAGATCGACAGCTTCGACCAGCGGCCGCTTGCGGGAGCAGCGTTCAAGCTGTTGGATGCGGCAAATACAGAGATTCGCTCCAGCTTGACGACGAATGCGCAAGGCAAGCTGACGGTAACCGACCTCCAGCCGGGTAGCTACAAGCTGGTGGAGACGAGCGCGCCGTTCGGCTATGTAGCGGACAGCACGCCGATCGACATCGAGATTGTCCGTGACCAGCAGCAACTGGTAACGAAGACGTTCAGCAATGCGATCCAACTGGGCTCGGTGGAGCTGACCAAGGTGGATAGCGAGGATCACAGTATCGTGCTGGAGGGGGCAGTCTACAGCCTGGAGCAATACGATGCAGCAGCCGATCACTGGAATGTCATCCGCTCCAGCCTGACGACGGATCAGCAGGGCAAGCTGGCAGCCAGCGGGCTGCGTCCTGGGCACTATCGCCTGATCGAGACGGCAGCACCGGCAAATTATGAGCGGGATGCTACGCCGATTCCGTTCGCGATTGCGCTGGGGCAGACGGCAGCAGCGACCTTGCAGCACAGCAATACGCTGACACCTGGCTCGGTGGAGCTGACGAAGGTCGATGCAGATGAGCAGAGTATTGTACTTGCAGGTGCAGAGTTCAAGCTGGTCGATGCACTTGGCGCTACCGTACCTGGCTATGAGAGTCTGGTGACCGACAGCGCTGGCAAGATCAAGGTTCAGGGCTTGAAGCCAGGAGCGTATAGCTTCATCGAGACGAAGTCGCCACAGCACTATGTGATGCTGACAACGCCTGTCGCCTTCACCATCGATAAGGGGCAGCAGACTGTGAAGCAGGTTGTCGCAGCCAATGAGATCATCGATGGCGCAGTGGAGCTGACGAAGGTCGACGCACAGGATAACACCCTTCCGCTGGAAGGTGCGGAGTTCAAGCTGCTGAATGCGCAGGATGTAGAGCTTGCGAGTGGCTTGACGACTAATGCAGAAGGCAAGCTGGTAGTGAACCATCTTCGTCCAGGCAGCTACAAGCTGGTGGAGACGAAGGCACCGGAGCACTACAAGCTGGATGAGACACCAGTTACCTTCACGATCAGCTACAGCCAGACGGCTGTTGTAGAGCGGACGGTAACGAATGAACTGATTCGCGGCGCGGTTGAGCTGACGAAGCAGGACGCGGATGTTACCGGAATGGTCATCGCCGGGGCCGTGTTCGAGCTGCGCGATGCGCAAAATCAGATGATGCTCTCCGGGCTGACGACCGATGCGAGCGGCAAGATCACGGTAAGCGATCTATTGCCGGGCGACTACCGCTTCGTAGAGACGAGTGCTGCGCCAGGCTATGTGCTGGACACGACCCCTGTCGCCTTTACGGTCGTGAAGGACCAGCAGGAGATGCTTGCAGTAAGCAAGTCCAATGCACGGATGACCGGAGCCGTAGAGCTGACCAAGGTCGATGAGTTGGACGCGAGCTTAACCTTGCCAGGTGCCGTATTCGAGCTGCGCGACGGGTCGGGTCAGACGCTGAGAAGCGAACTGATGACCGACCAGGACGGCAAATTGCGGGTAGCTGGCTTGAAGCCGGGGGTCTACGCCCTGGTCGAGACCGCGGCACCGGAGCATTACGTGGTATCTCCGACGACACTGATAAACTTCACTATACCGTTCAATCCGCAGCAGGCTGTAGAGCTGACGGTGGCGAATAAGCTGGATCGCGGTGCGGTGGAGCTGACGAAGCGGGATGCGGATCATGTAGATCGCGTGCTGGCAGGAGCAGAGTTCAAGCTGTTGAATGCGCAAGGCGTTGAAGTGGCCAGCGGCCTGACGACGAATGCGCAGGGCAAGCTCCTCATTGATGAGCTTGTGCCAGGGCGCTACGAGCTGATCGAGACGAAGGCGCCAGCCAACTACGAGCTGGACAGCACACCGATTTCATTTGACATTGTAAAAAGCCAGCAGCAGACGCTCAGTATTTCATTCGAGAACACGCTGACACCAGGCGCAGTGGAGCTGTTGAAGGTGGATGCCGACAATCATAATGCTCCGCTGGCGGGCGCAGTGTTCGCGATTATGAATGAAGCGGGTGTAGAGGTCTACTCTGGTCTGACGACAGGCAACGACGGTCTGATTGTTGCAGATCAGTTGAAGCCTGGTACCTATCAATTGGTAGAGACGGCTGCTCCGGCGGGCTATGACCGGCTTGCAGCGCCGATTCCATTTACAATTGTAGAGGGGCAGCAGGAGACACTTAGGGTTCAAGTGTCGAATGAGCAGACGACCGGCTCTGTACAATTGACCAAGGTAGACCAGACTAATAAGACACGTATGCTGAAGGGCGCACAGTTCACGCTGCGCCAGGCAGACGGTACGGTCGTTCATACTGGACTGGAAACCGATGATAACGGTCAACTGGTTGTAGACGGACTGAAGCCGGGCAATTATGAGCTTGTGGAGACCAAGTCCCCAAGCGGCTACAGACTGGATGCGACACCTATACGGTTCACGATCGACTTCAATCCGCAAGCGGCTGTCGAACTGACGGTAACGAACCAGTACAATGTGTATTATCCGAGCCAACCGACGAACCCGGAGCCAAGCACACCAGTCGAAGGTGGTGAAGGCGGCACAACGCCTGATCCTGGTCAGCCAGGAGAAACGCCGGGGAATGAAACACCTGGCAATGAAGAGCCAGGAACGAAAACACCTGGAGGGGAAGCACCTGGAACTCAGACGCCAGGCACCAAAACTCCTGAAGGTGAAACACCTGGGACAGAAAATCCAGGAATCGAGACACCACGGACAGGGACACCGGAGCCTGGTGATCAGGAGCCAGAGCAGCCGGATTCTTCGGACGATGAGGATCACCCGATCACAGAGGATAACGGAAATGGTGGCAATGGCGACGGCTCAAGCACAACGCCAGACCCATCCGGCAATGGTGCAGGCGGCCACGACGGTGCCGAGCATTCCGGCAACGGCCAGAACGGTGACGGTGATTCAACAGGCATCGACCGCTCTGGAGCCGAGCATTCCGGGGCAGGCAGCAATGGCGACCGTGAAGTGAATGGCGGTCAAGCGCTGTCCGGCAGTGGTGCCGAGCTGCCTAGAACGGGCGAGGAAGCTTCCTATACAACGCTCATTATGGGTATGCTGGCGATAGCTGCAGGCGCATGGCTGCTGCTTGGACGCAGTCCGGCTGTACGCCGAAGAAGGTAATACATTTTTGCAATCTTAAAGGGAGTGTCCGACATTTCCGGGCGGCACTGCAGCTTTGCCTGTAGTGCACCTCTCCCTGGCAGCCGACCCAAAAACATTGTTTTTGGGTCGGTTGTTTTTGTATGGATACAAGTTGTCTGCACTCATCGTCAACTAAACGCTAATTGTTATTGATTTATCCTGTCAGTATAGTATACTTTTAGGCGATTGGAAGTTGCTAGGTTACATAACTTCATATCCCATGATGGTGCCTTATTTCCATATCTGTCGTCCCTATGGGTGGCAGGGGAGATCAGGCTTAATAGGGAAGGCCGGTGCAATCCCGGCGCGGTCCCGCCACTGTGAAGCGGAGCAGGCTGCAAGTGCCACTGTGTATAACGGGAAGGTGCAGCTCATGCAATGATGCCAAGCCAGGAGACCTGCCATGATGGAGCTTTGCCACACTCACGAGGATGAGAAGGGGGTGAGATAGAACGGTCTGCCTGGGGCGGCTTATTTGGCTTGGAGCCCGGCTGGCTTGTATTTCACATCTTTTTTTCAGGCTCGCGCTTGGGGAAAGGTGTTTTTGTGTTATGCCCGCATGTAGAGGCAAGCTCGGTACTTATTTTCATTGATGGAAAGGAAAGATGACGATGACAACAAAATTATGGAAAAAAACGCTATCCCTATGGTTTAGCCTGCTCCTGTTGCTGGCTGTTGCACACCCCGGATTGCCCCTGGCCTCCGGCGTTGCCGCGGCGAGCAGCGGTGAAATTCCGGTACAGGTAAGAATTGAGGGCTGGAGCAGTACCGTTATTCCGCTACAGGAGATCGACGTGGAAGCGTATGATATTACCGATGTTGTAGGCAATAACAGTGTGGGCAACTGGTATCAGACCAGCTCAACTCCGCTTGCTATTCACGCCATACTGAAGGTGCTGGAGCAAAATGGATATGATGTGACTGACCCGGATGTCATCGAAGTCAACTACGGCGGGAACTATATCTCCGCGATTGCTGGAGAGGCGGAGCAGGATCAAGGCCTGAATTCCGGCTGGATGTATAAGGTGAATGGGGTACTGCCGCTGGTCGGTGTGGGCGATCAGACGTTGCAGGCCAATGATCTGGTCGAGGTGTTCTACATTGGCGACTACTCCACGTATGATTTTGGCGCGATCTCTGCATCTTCGACGTCTATTTCTGCTGGACAGAGCGTAACCTTCACTGTGACGGGTCAGCCTGCAAGCTGGGGTACACCGCTGCCATACGGGCCGATTGCCGGTGCAACGATCAGTATTAACGGCATAGCCAGCTCCTATACGACCAATGCCAGCGGGCAAGCAACCATTACCTTCGCTACGCCGGGAACCTACAGCATTACTGCGAACAAGTTCGGCAGCAGCTCCTATAATCTGGTTCGTCCGATACCGATTGTAATTACAGTTCACTGACCTACCTTGGCTGGACAGGAGGCAGGCTGGCAACACCAGCCGCCTGCTGTCGGCAGGCATCCTGGCTTAACTGGAAGCCCGCTCTTGACGGCAAGGAGGGAGCAGAGTGTTTTGTCTTTTAAATCGTGTTCATAAGAGAGGGCAGTTGGACGCTTATCCACGATTTGAACGACAAAATAGCGCAGGAGGCCCTGGCGGTGTCCTCAAGCTCCGAAGGGAGCGGGTGGAATTGAATGCTCGTTCGGTTCGGGGCACGCTGCCGCAGGCATACCGGGGGTTCGTCAAGAGAACAAGGGGACGTGAAGAAGATGTGACGCAGCGCAGGAGAAAAGGGTGGCGAACGATGCCCGATGAGCGGGCCAGAAGACACGCCCTGCCAAAATAAACGCTAAAGAACGGGAACAGCATACATAGTAAACCTAAGGTTAAGGAGAGGGACACGATATGAAGACATTATTCGGGCGCAGAATGCTGGCGCTCTGGCTAGCGCTAGTGCTGGCTGTTACGGGGCTGCAGCCAGCGCTTGGTGCGGCGGCCGCACAGGAGCTGGCAGGCATCGAGCAGGAGGGAACCTCCACTACTGACACACAGCAGTCAGAGGGTGGGTCGTCAGGCGAGCAGTCAACGGCAAGCTTACCAGACGAGCAGTCTGTTGCCGGGCAAGCAGAGGCTGGGACAGAAGCGTCTGAGACAGACGGGGCAAGTGCCTCGGCGCCTGGCGCGGAGCTGGAGCCGGGCGAGGAGGCAGCGCTTCAACCGGATACGGAGACTGCTCCGGTCGATACCACAGGGGGCACGCAGCCTGAGTCGGCGCTGCCATCACAAGCGGAGGGCGACCCGGCTCAGGCTGGAGACGCGAGCGCACCTCTTGAGCTGAAGGAGCTGCGCGTGCTTATTGAAGGCGCCGGTAAGTGGATCGTGGACAGGAAGGCGTACAACGCCTATGATCCGTTTAATGATTGGGATGCCATGGCGCTGGTGCGCTCGGGTCTGGCTCTACCTGAATCGCCTTACTATGATTATGTGCGGAGCAGCGTTATCGAGGTAGGGGGCGACTTCTCCAAGGCTACCGACCCGGAGAGGATCGCGATGGCCGTGACGGCTATCGGCAAGGATGCGCGCAATGTTGGCGGCTATGATCTGATCGACAAGTTCATCCGTCATGGCATGGTGGCAGAGGCTGCCAATGCGCTCACCTTTGCCCTGATCGCGCTGGATACACGCCATTATGAGGTGCCTGCCGGGGCGGACATCGGCCGGGACGAACTGATCGCCCACCTTCTGACCATGCAGTCGAGTGAAGGGGCCTTCCTGATCAATCAGACGGAGGATGTCGATACGACCGCCATGGCGCTTCAGGCGCTGTCGGGCTATACGGATCGTCCGCAGGTGAAGCAGGCGGTAGATAGCGCCCTTGCCTGGCTGTCCTCGATACAACGGGACACCGGCGGCTTCGGCTCCGTGCTCTCCCCTGGTGAATCAAGCGAGAGCAGCGCGCAGGTCATCATCGCCTTGACCAGCCTCGGCATTGATCCAGCTAGGGATGCAAGGTTCCAGAAGCAAGGCAGAACTGCCATCGACGCGCTGATCGCGCATCTCGACACGTCTGGCGGGTTCAAACATGAGCTGGACCAAAAAGTTAGTTACATAGCGACCCATCAGGCCATGCTGGCGCTCAATGCGTATGAGCGCTTCCTGACAGGGAAGCCGAAGCTGTATGACATGAGCGATGCGGAGGGCACAGCGGATGATTCCGAGTACAGCACGCTGTATATTGTCAGCCCCAGGGTGAAGGTGACACTGACCCCTTATCTGCTCGGCTCCGGCCTATCGATTGTGGTCGAGCCGAGAAATTCGGAGCTGAGCATTACCCTTCCGCAGGATCATACCGCGCCTATAGGACTGCAGACGCTGGGGAGCCGCATTCCGAAGCTGGAGCTCACCTATGGCGATGTCTCGCTAGGCTGGCCGCGCACGACTGGCGGCAAAGGAGCGCTCTTCCAACTGCCGATGCTCTCAAGTCTGTCGAACGAAGAGCTGACAGCGGCCATCGAGGCGGACGCTGCCCCGGCTAAGGTGGTGTCGATCGGCACCGCCATCGAGCTGTCGGGGCCGTCATTCAAGGAATTGAAGGCGCAAGCGACATTGAAGTTTGCGGGCCACGGGAAGCTGCAGGCTGGCTTCTGGGGAAGCGATGACCTCTTCAAGCAGGTGCCGCGCGCCAATGATCCAACGCAGGATATGTATGCTTATGAGGACAATGGCAGTCTGATCGTACAGACGAATGCATTTGGCCGGTTTGTGACCTACGCTCTGGATGAACCGGGAGGAGAGAATCCGGGTACAGACCCCGGAACAGACCCCGGAACCGATCCTGGTACGAACCCCGGAACTGATCCCGGAACCGATCCGGGCACGAACCCAGGCACGAACCCAGGCACGGGTACTCCCTCACCTGGCAATGGCGGTGGTCATGCGCCCCAAGTGAAGCTGTCGATTGAGAAAATATCGATCGGCCAGGGCTATATTATTGAGCCTGTCTATGTAGAGCTGAAGAGCGGGGATACCGCATTTACACTTATGGAGCGGTATGCGGAGAGCCAAGGCAAGTCCGTTGCCTACAGAGGGAGTGCAGACTCCTTATATGTAGAGGGAATCGATGGGCTGTCCGAATTCGATCATGGCATCTATAGCGGCTGGATGTATTCGGTCAACGACAGCTATCCGTCGTACAGTGCGGGGACGAAGACCCTTCAGGCTGGCGATGTGCTGCGCTGGCGTTATACGAAGGATCTGGGCAAGGATATCGGCGGCTTCGATTCGATCATTGGCGGTCAGAACAGAGAAGCGCTGCGCAGCAAGGTGAATGAGGTCAAGGGCCTGGTGGCGACTGACTATACTGCCGCATCATGGAACGAGTTGAAGCGAGTGCTAGAGCTGTCGGAGAAGACGCTGAACGAGAGTGGGAGCGACAGCCTGGAGCTGGTGAAGCTGCTGAAGGAGCTGACAGACGCTCAGAACAAGCTGGTGGCAGCAGGCCAAGGAACAGGCGTAGCGGGCAGCAAAGCGGAGGAGAGCAAGAAGGTACTGCCGGAGAAGCTGGACGAGACGATTCGAGGGGCGGCGGACTGGATCGCAGCGAGCGCCAACTTTGCCGAATATGACCCATTCCATGATTGGGATGCGCTGGCGCTGGCGCGTGCGGGCAGGACGGTTCCGGCAGCTTATTATGAGACGCTGGAGCAGTACATCCGTGACAACGGGGGGCGCTTCCGCAAGGTGACGGATTATGAGCGGACAGCGTTGGCGGCAGCCGCTATAGGCAAAGACCCGACCAATATTGCAGGCTATAATTTCCTCGAGAGAATCTACAATAACGAGCGCATGACGGCTCAAGGCACCAATGGCGCGATCTATGCCTTGCTGGCGCTGGATGCCGTTCAGGCTGTTATTCCGCCAGAAGCGGCATGGAGCCGGAGCAAGCTGGTTGAGTGGCTGCTGGAGCAGCAAAATACAGACGGAGGCTTCCCGCTCAGCAAGGAGGAGGGTGGAGCAAGCGATGTTGATGTTACGGCCATGGCCTTGCAGGCGCTCGCAGGATACAGCAGGCAGGAGCGGGTCATGGAGGCAACGTCCCAAGCGCTAAGCTGGCTGTCCGGTCAGCAGCTTGCCAGTGGGGGCATGAACGCATGGGGACAGGAGAATAGCGAGAGCGTCGCACAGGTGATCATTGCTTTGTCTGCGCTCGGCATACCGCTCGACGACCCGCGGTTCGTCAAGGCGCAGGGCAATCTCTATAGTAATCTGCGAAGCTTTGTCAATCAGGATGGTGGAATTGCCCACACCGCGGGCGGAGCGAGCAATTATATGGCGACTCACCAAGGGCTGCTGGGCTTGCTCGCTTACAAGCGGGCGTTGCAGCAGGAGAAGGGGGTCTATGACTTCTCCGATCTTCGCGGACAGGCAGAGCAGATGGAGCAGACGGAGGAGGAAACACCGCTGCATGGCAGTGTGACGGGCTTCCGCGACGAAGGATCGATCTCGGCATGGGCGCTGGAGGCTGTCGGCAAAGCGGTGGGAGCAGGTATTGTGCAAGGCGCTGGACAATCGGGCAGGTTTGAGCCGCAGCGGAATATGACCCGTGCGGAATTTGCGGCGATGCTGGTCAGAATGCTCGGATTGGCGATTGAACAACCACACGATTCGGTATACACTGATGTAATGAATACGCAATGGTATGCGTCTCCGATTATGGCAGCTACCCGCGCAGGACTGGTGCAAGGGGGCAGCAAAGGCATGTTCACGCCAAATGAGGCCATTACCCGGCAGGAGATGATGGTCATGCTGGGTCGGGCGTTCGGCTTCGCCGATGCTGTCATTACGGATGACGACCTGCTCCCGGATGATCTGAAGCTGGTGGCTCCGTGGGCGGAGCGATCGGTGGTCTATTTCTATAACCAGAATCTGTTGCCCGGAGCGAAGGGGAATGTCTATCCGGAAGCTCCTGTAACAAGGGAATTGGCAGTAGTGCTGCTGCTGCAGCTTCAGCAGCAGCAGGCGGCTCGCACAGAGCAGCCAGCGGCCTGACAGAAGCTGCCAAGCAGGGTGAGAAGCTAAAGAAGACGTGTATGGATGAGAACGGGGGATACCGATGAACAGGCGATGGGCAAGCAAATACTCGCTGCTGCTGGCAAGCTTTGTCCTCCTCTTGCTGCTGCTGGCAGGCTGCGCAGGCGTGACAGCCGAGCAGCCAGCTAGCGGGACGGGGGCAGGCAAGCTGGCTGCTGGCTCTGCGGCCAACCTGCCGGACAAGGGCGAGGTGTCCAGTGCGGCTGACGCCGAGGAAGACGCCAATGGCGCGAGCGTGAATGATGCGGGCGACAGCGATGTCGGAGCAGCCGGTGACAGCGAAGCGAGTGCGGCGGCTGGCGGAGATAGCGAAGGCGGAGCGTCTGCTGCCGGGGCGAGCGGCGCTGATGCGACCGCGGCGTCCGGTGCTGGCGGCGAGGCTGTGCCTGCTGACGCAGCCCAAGCCGGCCGGGCAGAGACGAAGTCGCAGGAGGGGACGACCGCGAAGCAGCCTGCCGCGGACGGCAGTGAGGCCGGGGCCAAGCCCTCTGCGGCTGGCAGTGAGCCCGCAGGCAGCAGCAAGGCCGGCGCAGCCGATGGCGGCAAGGCGAAGCCGACGACTGGCGAAGGCTCGTCGTCAGGGAGCAAGCCTGGTGCTGGCGGCTCCGTCGCGGGCTCGTCAGACAAGGCTGGAGACAGCAAGGCCGCGACGAGCGGGGCGGCAGACGGCAAGAGCGTGCCGCCATCAGGCGCAGCCGCAGGCACTGGCGATGCTGCTGCTAAGGGCAGCAAGCCTGCTGCTTCGGAGGTGAAGGCGGCGACAGTGACCGTCTCGATCGTAGGGCCGTCGGATGTCGGCGATATACTCACGAAGACGGAAGTGGAGATCGAGCAGGAGGATACCGTGCTGGATGTGCTGAAGCGGGTCACGCGGGAGAACAAGATTCATATGGAATTCCGCGGTCGCGGCGCGACAGCCTATATTGAAGGCATCGACAATATATATGAATTTGACTACGGCTCCGGCAGCGGCTGGATGTACAATATTAACGGCAAATATCCGAACCGCGGAGCCGGGGTATGGACGGTCAAGGCCGGACAGCATATTGAATGGCGCTATACCGAGGATCTGGGCAATGATCTCGGGGTCGAGATGGGCGGTCTGTGGGATGGAAAAGAAGAATAATTGGCCGGGCGGCTTCTATTCGCTGCACCCGGCTCTGGCTTTTGGCTATTTCGTATTCCTGTTCGCGGCGGCGATGATGCTCAAGCATCCCGTCTATCTGCTAACGCTGCTGCTGGTCGTGACCGCAGTCGCCGGGTTCCAAGGGGGAGCGCGCGGGCTAATCCGTCCGCTCCCTTACTATGTGCTGCTGGCGCTCGTCATCCTGATCGCCAATCCGCTCATTACGAGCCGCGGACGGACGATCCTGTTCTATTTCCGCGATCTGCCGGTCACGCTGGAGTCGATCGCCTACGGCGCGATGCTCGCCGTCTCTCTGCTGACAGTGCTCATTGCATTCATCGGCTACAACGAGGTCATTACCCCTGGCAGATTCTTATATCTGTTCGCCAGAGTAGCGCCCAGGTCGGCCTTTGTCATTACGGTCGCGATGCGCTTCGTGCCGCTGCTCAAGCGGAGGATGAAGGAGATTATTCAGGTGCAGCGGTCACAGGGTTATTTTCATTATAAGAAGAAAAAATGGCTTCAGGCGAAGGAAGCGATGGACACGCTGCACACGCTCGTCAGTTGGTCGCTGGAGGAGGCGCTGCAGACGGGCATGTCGATGCGCTCCAGAGGCTATGGGCTAGGCAAGCGCAGCTATGCGCTCGTCTACCGAATGGAACGTCGCGACAAGCTGGCGCTCTGGTGGCTGGGCGGCACAGGATTGGCGACGATAGCGGGAGCGGCGGCGGGGCTGGGGCGTTACTCGGTCTATCCCAAGCTGCTGCCGCCTGATTTTTCTTATCTTACCGTAATGCATTATGTCTGCTTTGTCGGCTTCGTGCTGACGCCGGTTGTAATGGATGCTAGAGAGGTGCTGAGATGGCGCAATATCAGATCGAACATGTAACATTTACCTTCCCGGAGCAGACGGTGCCTGCCCTGTCGGACATCTCGCTGACGATCGCAGAAGGGGAGTTTCTCCTGCTGTGCGGTGCGACAGGCTCGGGCAAGACGACCTTCCTGCGCCAGCTCAAGCGGGAGGTGTGGCCGGAAGGCCATCGCAGCGGCGAAATTGTCTATGAAGGGCAGCCGATTGCCGCGCTGTCCCCTATGCGGGCAGCCGCCGAGATCGGCATGGTGTTCCAGCACCCCGATGCGCAGATCGTCATGGGCAATGTGCATCAGGAGCTGGCCTTCGCTCTGGAGAATCTCAATCTGCCGCCTGCAGTCATTCAGCGCCGGATGGCAGAGATGGTCTCCTTCCTTGGAATGGAGAGCTGGCTGCGGCAATCAGTGCATGAGCTGTCCGGCGGGCAGAAGCAACTGCTGAACCTTGCCTCGGTATTAATGATGCGGCCGAAGGTGCTGCTGCTGGACGAGCCGACAGCACAGCTTGATCCGATCGCCGCCAAGGAATTCGTGCAGGTGCTGCAGCGGCTCAATCAGGAGCTGTCGCTGACGATCATCATCGCGGAGCATCGGCTGGAGGAGCTCTTCCAACTGGCGACCTCGGTATGTGTGTTCGCGCAGGGGACGATCTGCGACAAGGGGACGCCCCGCGAGGTCATCGAGCGGATCGCCAGCCGCGGCGAGGAGGCGCTGCTGCCGTTGCTGCCATCCGTGAGTCGGATGGCGTTGCAGGCTGGCGCTCCGGGCGCAGGGCTGCCGCTGACGGTGCGCGAGGGCAAAGCCTGGCTCGCTGCGCTGGCGGATCAGCAGCGTGCGGGAACTGGCGACGAGAGGACTCGTGGCCCGGAACTGCCCGGCGCGGCAGGCAAGAGCATGAGCGGTGACCGCGCTACGAGAGAGGCTGAGCAGGCAGGAGACGCATCGCGCGAGAGTCAGCAGCAGACGCAGGATAGCCGGGAAGAGCAAGGCGGCTTCGGCCAAGAAGGCAGCGTGCGAGCAGGTAGCAGAGGAGCGGACAGCAGGCTGGGCGAGCGGGCTGCGGCGGATATAGGAGCGGATCGTGCAGCCGTGCTAGCCTGCCGCTCGATCTTCTTCCAGTATGAGAAGGAGGGGCCCTTTCTGCTGCACGGCTGCTCCTTCGAGGTGCAAGCTGGCGAGCTGCTGGCGGTGATGGGTGGCAACGGAGCGGGCAAGTCGACACTGCTGCGCCTGCTGGCTGGCTTGCTGAAGCCTCAGCGCGGGAATGTGGAGCTGGCCAGCCGTCCGCTGGCGAAGTGGAAGCTGCAGGAGCGGATGGAGCAGCTTGGCTATCTGGCTCAGAACCCGCTGCTCTATTTCAACCGCGATACGGTCAAGGAACTGCTCGATGATCGGTTAGAGCGGCTTGGGCTGCCTGCCCAGGAGCAGAAGCGGCGGCTCGATGAGCTGCAGGGGCTGCTGGGACTGGAGCCGCTCCTGCATGCGCATCCTCATGATCTGAGTGGCGGACAGCAGCAGAAGGTGGCGCTGGCGCTGGTGCTGCTCGCTGACCCGCAAGTGCTGCTGCTGGATGAGCCGACCAAGGGACTTGATCCGTATCAGAAGCATCGGCTGGCGGAGCTGCTGGAGCGGTGGCGCCGCGGCGGGCGCACGATTGTCATGGTCAGCCATGATGTAGAGTTTGCCGCCCGCTATGCTACGCGCTGCGCGCTGCTGTTCGATGGACAGATGATCGGGCCAGAGGCGACCGGCGAATTTTTCAGGCAAAACTATTTCTACACAACAGCCATTCAGCGCGCGGCGGGCGGCAGATGGCCTGAGCTGATAACTGAGGAGGATGTGGGCAGATGGAGGCAAGGCTTGGGCTTAGGCGAGCGCTCTATGTAAGCGGGTTTGCGATCGCCTTTGTGCTGCTGGCGGCGGCGCTATGGTGGGAGCAATATTATTTGCCGCTCAGTCTGCTCATGCTGGCAGCGGTCATGATGCCCTTCTGGGTACGCTTCGAGCGTCGCTCCTTCCATGCCGAGAGCATGGTAATGATCGCAGTGCTGTCCGCTATCGCCGCAATCGGACGTGTGCCGTTCGTGTCGCTTCCAAGCGTGCAGCCGACCTCGTTCGTCATCATTGTCAGTGCGCTGGTGCTGGGGCCAGAGGTCGGCTTCATCATCGGCAGCGTTGCTGCGGTCGTCTCCAACCTGTTTTTGGGGCAAGGGCCGTGGACGCCGTGGCAGATGTTTTGCTGGGGCATGATGGGCTTCACAGCGGGATTGCTTCGCCATCAGGGGTGGATGCTGCAGCGGTGGGGCAAGATAGCATTTGGCTTGATCTGGGGCTTTGTGTTCGGCTGGATCATGAATATATGGTATCTGATCGGCTACTTCGGCGAGCTGACCTGGCCTGTCTTTGCCAGCGTCTATGCAGCCAGCTTCTATTTTGATTTGGCGCATGCCCTGAGCAATGTGTTTTTTCTGGGATTGTTTGCCGAACGATGGATCAACATTCTGTCCCGTATGAAGACGAAATATGGCGTGCTGCAGGATGAGTGGAGACATAGAATGTAGAGCATAGAAGGAGCATCGCACAGAGGAGCGTCGTCAAGCGGCTACCAAGCCGATTGGCGGCGTGTTTTGCGTTATTGGCGGCTAGTGATGCACCTCGGACGGGCATGAAGCCTATCGAAAGGTGCGGCACCCAACGGACGCATGCATCTTCACGCCTCTTAAAGCGTCTTGTAATTTGAGAATGCTAGGTTTAAAGATTGCGAGGGCGGACATACTAGGGACATAGACGTTCCGGAACGCAAGCCGCGCACCGACGGGTGCGGATGAGAGGAGCTTGTGTGTCTTATGGTCATTCGCAATCATACTCGTCGTTCATTTCGCAGGTCGGCGTCGCTCATGTTGTTTGTACTGGCAGTGGTTCTGATGAGTTGGGAGGGACATCGGCTGGATGCCGCTGTTGCTGAAGGAGAAATTCCGCAGGAGGCGATCCGGCTGCGCGTGCTGGCAAACTCCGATTCGCCGCAGGATCAACTGGTGAAACGGCAGGTACGGGATGCAGTCATCGCGAAGATGGCGGACTGGGCTCCGGAGCTGCAGACGATCGAGCAAGCGCGTGCTGTGATTACTGCGAGACTTCCTGAACTCCAGCAGGCGGTTGGTGAAGAGCTCCAAGCACGGGGCTTCCAATATGGCTACAGCGTTGAATTGGGCGTCGTTCCATTCCCTACCAAGATGTATGGACATACGGTGTATCCGGCAGGCGACTATGAAGCGTTGCGAATTACGCTGGGCAGCGGTGAAGGACAGAACTGGTGGTGTGTGCTGTTCCCTCCCCTGTGCTTCGTAGACGGGGTGAGCGGGGAAGCGACGGCTTCCGCAGCAGCAGGCGGCAGCGAGGGGACAACGAAATCCGCCACGGAAGCACCCGACGGAGAGGTGCAGGCGGTATCGGCAGACGCACAGGCAGATTCGGCAGGAGACGGGGAGGATGCGCCGGAGACGGAGGTGAAGTTCTTCCTCTGGGAAATGCTCAAGTCGATGATCCAATTTGTGAAGGGGCTGTTCTCTTAACACTCCTGAGTCTAATATGCAGCTTGCTAGTTTATCGTTGGGATGGAGAAGAAGATAAGAGGGGGAATCCGGAATCTAGCATTCTGGATTTTTTCATTTGACGGTTGATATTCAAGTGGAAATGCCATACTGTGATATTAAACCATTGAAGCCATGCATGAAGGATAGTCAATTGAAGCTTCGTAATAATGATTATGACATAAAAAGGATGATCCATCTTGAAATCAATCTCAACCCGTATCTGGCATTTGGGAGCAGGCGGAGACCAGGACGAGCAAGCAATAAGAGAAGCGGCTGCAATGCTGCGCGAGGGCGGCACGGTCGCCTTCCCGACGGAGACGGTCTATGGCCTGGGGGCGGATGCCCGCAATACAGAGGCAGTGGCGGACATCTTTCGCGCGAAGGGGCGGCCATCGGACAATCCGCTCATCGTTCATGTGGCCGACATCAGCCAACTGGAGGAGCTGCTGGAGCCATGGAGCGAGCTGGCGGGGCAACTGATGAAGCGCTTCTGGCCGGGCCCGCTGACGCTGGTGCTTCCCGCTCGCGCCGGAGCTGTGTCGCCGCTTGTGACCGCCGGTCTGGATACGCTGGGGGTGCGAATGCCACGCCATGAGACCGCGCTGCGGCTGATTGCGGCTGCCGGTTGCCCGGTCGCTGGGCCAAGCGCGAACCGCTCAGGCCGTCCCAGTCCGACAGCGGCTGCGCATGTGGCAGACGATCTGGCTGGAGCGATCAGTGGCATTGTCGATGACGGTCCGGCGGGCGTCGGACTGGAATCGACCGTCGTGGAACTGGTGCCTGGCGGTGGCGATGGCGGGCGTGAGGCGATTCGCATTCTGCGGCCTGGAGGCGTCTCTGCGCAGGAGCTGCGGGAGGTGGGCGAGGTGCTGGAGGATAGCGGCTGGGATCCGGGAAAGCAGGCGCCGCGTTCTCCAGGCATGAAGTACCGGCATTATGCACCACAGGGTCGTTTGACTGTGGTAGCAGGAGACGCGGAGCGCGTCACGGCTCATATTCGGCGCGAGCTGGCCGAGGCCAGCCGCAATGGCCTCAGAACCGGAGTGCTCACCTATGAGGAGCATAAGGGGCTGTTCGAGGCCGATCTGGTGGCGGTCTGTGGCAGTCTGAACGATCTGGAAACGGCTGCCCGCGGGCTATATGCCGCCTTGCGAGCCTTCGATGCGCAGCAGATCGAATCGATCTGGGCGGAAGCATGCCCAGTGGAAGGGATTGGAGCGGCATTGATGAACCGGTTGCTCAAGGCCGCCTCTGGCCATATAGATCAGGTCTAGGCAGCACACGCTGCCGTTGTAGCTTGTCGGCATGATCCCTAACCTGTCCGCATATGAATGAGAGAGAATTCGGACATGGGTTGGGGGGAGCAGGATGATCGAAGCGAACGTGCAGGCTGGCCAGTTCATTACCTTGCTGTTAATGGCAATTGCGCTAGGTATGGATGCCTTCTCCTTGGGGATTGGTATCGGATTGAGGGGCATCCGTCTTCTGGATATTCTGAAGCTGAGCACAGTCATCGCGTTATTCCATATTCTGATGCCTCTGCTGGGTATGTATACAGGTGGATACATGAGCGATCTGCTCGGCGATGTAGCGGTGCTGGCTGCCGGAGGTCTGCTTGTGCTGCTGGGCGGGCATATGATCTATAACTCGCTCCGGGGAGAGACTGCGCGTTCATTTAATCATCGCTCCGCCTGGGGCATAACGGTATTCGCCTTGAGCGTCAGCATCGACTCATTCTCGGTGGGGGTGTCCATGGGTATGTTCAAAACAGATGTCGTCATGACGGTGCTGCTGTTCGGGTTCTTCGGCGGTCTGATGTCGGTGCTCGGACTGCTTCTGGGTCGACGGGTCAGTCATACTCTGGGCGAGTATGGAGAGGCGTGCGGAGGAATGGTTCTGCTCGCATTCGGCATCATGTTTTTATTATAATTGGAAGTGGTAAGCTATTGTATGAGGGCTTATAAGGAGGGCGTTATACAGTGAGGCGCATTTTGTTTGTATGTACAGGCAATACATGCCGAAGTCCGATGGCGGAGGCGCTGCTGCGACATAAGAGCAAGGCGCAGGGAGTGGCAATTGAGGTGCGTTCAGCGGGCGTGTCGACAGTGGACGGATTGCCTGTCTCCGCGCATGCAGCCAAGACACTGGCGCAGCTCAATGTCCAGCATGATGGCGTCTCGCGGGCCTTGACGGCAGAGGCGGTTGCCTGGGCGGATCTGATTCTGACCATGACCGCGGGGCATAAGCGACATCTGCTTGAACGCTACCCGCAGGCGGTGGACAAGGCTCACACGTTGAGGGAATTTGTGGAGGATGATCCGCGCGTTCTGGCTGATATTGCTGAGCTGGAGGGGCTATATACGGAGCTGCATATGAATCAGGCGCTGGGCGGAAGGCTGAGCGATGAGCAGCGGCAGCGGCTGCTGGAGCTCGAGGGTCGTATTCCAGGATTCGATATTGCCGACCCGTTCGGGGGTACGCTGGAGCGCTATGCGCAGGCTGCGGAGGAGATTGACAGGGCGCTTGACCGTCTGCTGGGCATATTGTCGAAGGATGGCAAGTAGGCGCGATCGATGATTGATTTTGGCTGCGATTTCCGTTATGATGAGAATATCAAAGACAGATCCGATGTAACTGGCGACGGAAGTGGGTAACCACGATGGAGCATCGGATGATACGGCCGGTCGCCTGGGCAAGAGCTAGCGTGCATGTGCGCGCCTGCTCTTTTTTTGTCTTGTGGCGGCTGACAGGGGTCTGGATGGCAACCATAGGAGCCTGTCTGTTAAGTAAGGATAAATCAGGTATAATAAGATCAGTATGCAACCGCAAGAAGCTGTGCCCGCCTTGTGCGTGCGCGGTACGCTTGGCGGAGATGATCCTGCGAGGAGGTTGTTAGTGTGAAAATCGCTATTGGAGCCGATCATGCCGGGTATCGGCTGAAGGATGTTGTTATTCCGTTTATTCAACAATTGGGGCATGAGGTGGAAGATCTCGGCTGTAGCTGCGACCAGTCTGTTGATTACCCCGACTATGCAATGAGCGTGTGCGATCGCGTCGTGCAAGGGACGGCAGACAGAGGGATATTAATCTGCGGCACTGGCATCGGCATGTCGATTGCTGCCAACAAGATTCCGGGCATTCGCTGCGCGCTGGTGCATGACCTGTTCTCCGCCCAAGCGACACGCGAGCACAACGATACGAATGTGCTGGCGCTCGGCGAGCGTGTGGTTGGACCTGGGGTAGCCCAGGAGATCATCCGCATCTGGCTGGAGACGCCGTTCTCCCAGGGAGAACGGCATGTCGGGCGGGTCAACAAGGTCAAGCAGTTGGAACAGCAGTTCAGCGTCCAGTCTTAACAGAGGCCAGGCCATGGATACCAGACTTCACGCAATTGCCGTCCAGACGGAGAAATTGGTGAGGGAGCTTGCCGAGGTTGGCAGGCTTCGCGCCGGCCAGTTGTTGGTTATTGGCGTCAGCACCAGCGAGGTGCTCGGTCAGCGTATCGGAACGGCGGGTACGCTTGATGTTGCCAGGCAGATCTATGCCGGAGTCTCGGCCGTTCAGGAACAATTAGGCTTCTACCCCGTCTTCCAGTGCTGTGAGCATCTGAATCGGGCGCTTGTCCTCTCGCGGGAGGCAGCCGATCGATACGGGCTGGAGGAAGTAGGGGCGGTGCCGGTGCCTGGTGCGGGCGGGTCGATGGCTGCATATGCCTATCGCAGCCTGCCGGATGCCGTGCTGGTTGAGTCCGTACAAGCTCATGCAGGCATTGACATCGGCGATACCTTCATCGGGATGCATCTGCGCAAGGTGGCGGTGCCGGTTCGACCGTCTATCAAGCAGTTGGGCGAAGCCCATGTCTCGATGGCATGGACACGTCCGAAGCTGATCGGCGGCGCGCGAGCCGTTTACGAGCTGGAGGCGCAGCCTACTGCCCACCCGATGGACGACTCGCAGCACGATACATGCAAGTAGCAGTCCGTTCCTTATGACCGATGGGTGTAAGCCGAATCGGGTGCCAGATGGAGCGTTCAGCATTCAATTATATTGCCGCCATGGAGCGGTTAGGAGGAGCAGACAATGGAAAACTTACGCAAGCAGGACCCTGAAATTTTACATGCGCTTAATCTGGAGCTTCAGCGCCAGCGCGATAACATCGAGCTGATCGCATCGGAGAATATCGTCAGCGAGGCCGTTATGGAAGCAATGGGCTCTGCACTGACCAACAAATATGCGGAAGGCTATCCAGGCAAACGGTTCTATGGCGGCTGTGAGTATGTGGACATCGCGGAGGACATCGCCCGCAAGCGCGCGCTGGAGCTGTTTGGCGCAGAGCATGTGAACGTGCAGCCGCACTCTGGCGCACAAGCCAATATGGCGGTCTACCTGGCGGCGCTTAAGCCTGGCGATACGGTGCTTGGC
This sequence comes from Paenibacillus sp. J5, assembly GCF_054955055.1. Lineage (NCBI taxonomy): Bacteria > Bacillati > Bacillota > Bacilli > Caryophanales > Paenibacillaceae > Paenibacillus > Paenibacillus sp. J5. The sequence goes on from NZ_JBUEDD010000003.1 coordinate 435,320, forward strand.
ATGAACCTGGCGCACGGCGGTCACCTGACGCATGGCAGCCCGGTCAATGCCTCCGGTCTGCTGTACAACTTCGTAGCGTATGGCGTTAGCGAAGACAGCTTCACCATTGATTATGAAGAGGTACGCAAGGCGGCATTCAAGCATCGTCCTAAAATGATCGTTGCCGGTGCGAGCGCGTATCCGCGCATCATCGATTTTGAAAAGCTCGGACAAATCGCAAACGACGTAGGCGCGCTGTTCATGGTGGACATGGCGCATATCGCGGGTCTGGTTGCATCCGGCCAGCATCCAAGCCCTGTTCCACATGCCCATTTCGTAACGACCACTACACACAAAACCTTGCGCGGTCCGCGCGGCGGGATGATTCTGTGCCGCAAGCCGTGGGCAGCAGCGATTGACAAAGCGGTATTCCCTGGCACGCAAGGCGGCCCGTTGATGCATGTGATCGCGGCCAAAGCGGTTGCGCTGGGTGAAGCATTGCAGCCTTCCTTCAAAGCCTATGGCGAGAATGTAGTCAAGAATGCCAAGGTGCTGGCTGAAGGACTGGTCGCTCGCGGCCTGAATCTGGTATCTGGCGGTACAGACAACCACCTGATGCTGATCGATACGCGCAATCTGAATATTACAGGCAAGGAAGCTGAGCATGTGCTGGATCAGGTTGGCATTACAGCGAACAAAAATGCGATTCCATTCGATCCGACCAGCCCATTCGTTACAAGCGGCATTCGTCTGGGAACGCCGGCGGCTACTTCCCGCGGCATGGATGAGGCGGCGATGAAGGTCATTGCCGACGTGATTGCTGACGTGCTGAAGAATCCTAAGGATGAGGCTGTGCTGGCAGCATCCAAAGCCAAGGTGCGCGAGCTGACTGCTCAGTATCCATTGTACTCTGGTCTGACTTACTAATTTGGCTTGCTAGCCCGAACAGAACGCCCGGAGGTCCTCTTGGACTTTCGGGCGTTTGAATTTGCAGGCGGGAGGTAGCTTGCATCATGAGGCGATCTCGGAGATGATCTGACTCAACTGAGTGGCTGAAGCGACATAATTTTTGAAGTTGTTCAATTGTTTGCGTGCAGCCTCGTCCCGACAATGCTATAATGGTTTGGATAAACAGCTACCACAGATGGTTTAAGGAGGACGAACTCATGGGCAGATTGATCGTTTGCGATCATCCGCTAATTCAGCACAAGCTGACATTTATTCGCGATAAACATACCAATACGAAGGACTTCCGGGAGCTCGTGGATGAGGTAGCAACCTTGATGGCCTATGAAATTACACGGGATGTTCCGCTTGTAAGTATAAATGTGGATACACCTGTAGCGACGGCGGAGTGCAAGGTGGTGTCCGGTCGCATGGTTGGACTCATTCCTATCCTGCGAGCAGGTCTTGGCATGGTCGAAGGCATGCTCAAGCTGATTCCGTCGGCGAAGGTGGGACATATTGGCCTGTCTCGCAATCCGGAGACGCTGCAGCCGGTCGAATATTATATTAATCTGCCGACAGATGCGGCGGAGCGGCTGTTGATCGTCATTGATCCGATGCTGGCAACAGGCGGCTCGGCCAATGCAGCGATTGAATCGCTGAAGAATCGCGGCTGCAAGCAGATCAAGCTGATGTGTCTGATCGCTGCGCCGGAGGGTGTGGCAGCGGTGCAGAAGGCGCATCCTGATGTCGATATTTATGTTGCCGCGCAGGACAGCCATCTGGATGAGCATGGCTATATTATTCCTGGACTTGGCGACGCTGGAGACCGGATGTTCGGAACGATGCATAATTAGGAGTGAGGGAACGTTGTCCAAATTGAAAATTATGAGCATTTTCGGCACCCGTCCCGAGGCGGTGAAGATGGCTCCGCTCGTACTGGAGCTTCAGAAGCATCCCGAGCATATCGAGTCGCTCGTGTGCGTCACGGCTCAGCATCGTCAGATGCTGGATCAGGTGCTGGAATTTTTCAAGATTCAGCCAGATTATGATTTGAACGTGATGAAGGAACGCCAGACCTTGACCGAGACGACCGTGCGCGTGCTGGAGGGGCTGGAGCCGATCCTGCGCGAGTCGAAGCCGGACATGGTGCTGGTGCATGGCGATACACAGACTGCATTTCTAGCTAGCTACGCCTCCTTCCTGCAGCAGATTCAGGTCGGGCATGTGGAGGCCGGACTGCGCACATGGAATAAGCTCTCGCCGTACCCGGAGGAGATGAATCGCCAGCTTGCGGGTGTCTTGTCGGACGTCCATTTCGCGCCTACAGAGCGTTCAGCGAATAATCTGCGCCAGGAGAACAAGCCGGACAGCCGTATCTATGTTACTGGCAATACGGCGACCGACGTATTCCAGTACACGGTCAGTGAAGACTTCGGGCACCCTGTGCTTGATTGGGCGAAGGGGAAACGGGTAATACTGATGACTGCGCATCGCAGGGAATCGCTCGGTGAGCCGCACCGCAATGTATTCCGGGCGGTCAAGCGGATCGCCGATGAGCATGAGGATGTCGCGATCATCTATGCGGTACATCCGAATCCGGCTGTTCGTGAGCCGGCTCAGGAGCTGCTCGGTGATCATCCGCGCATTCGGCTGATCGAGCCGCTGGATGTATTTGAGTTTCACAATTTCTATCCTCACACGTACATGATTATGACCGATTCTGGCGGCCTGCAGGAAGAGGCCCCGTCCTTCGGCGTGCCTACGCTTGTGCTGCGGGATACGACCGAGCGCCCGGAGGGCATCGATGCTGGAACACTGGAGCTGGTAGGTACGGAGGAGGAGCTGATCTATTCCAGAGCGAAGGCGCTGCTGGAGGATCAGGAGCTGTATAGCAGGATGAGCAATGCCGCTAATCCATATGGAGACGGCAAAGCGTCTATCCGCATTGCACAAGCCATCCTGCATCATTTTGGCAGGAATGAAGAACGGCCGGACTCGTTCACAGAACGTTCATAATTTGCGTATCGCGTGCTATTGCTGAAAAAGTCTACAGTGTACAGTGCTACTGTACGGTTAGTGTGAGCAGAGAACCCATGAGGATCAAGGGTTTAGCGGGTTCCGTTCACTAAATGTTTGAATTTATATTGATTGACAAACCTTGCGTCGCTTCGATAAAATATATGAGGATTGACAGGGGTATGGCCATGAATCCAAACAATAAGAAGGACAACCCGCTGCTCGCCGCCGGCATGGTCGGCGCGCTCGGCTTGAATGTCGCAATCTGCATGGTTTTAGGGTATTTTGCCGGAGATTGGCTTGGCGGCTCGAAGGGCTGGACCGCAGTGGGCCTGATCGCTGGTCTGGCGGTCGGTATACTGTCCTGCGTCATGCTGGTGAGAAAGGTGCTGGGGAATACCGATGGATGAAATTGTGAGGCGTGCGATTCGTTCTTCTCTGTTGCTTGTAGCAGCCTGTATCGCCTTCAGGTTCCTGGTTCCAGACAGCCGAACGGTTGTCGCTGGAGTCATACTCGGCCTAATAGCGAGTCTTATGAATGCGCTTTTGCTGCGCAGAAGAATCCATGCCATCGATCAAGCGATGCAGCAGGATCGCCCCAAGAGAGTTAGCATCGGGTTAGGCGCGCGCCTCGCTGTCGTGCTGCTGGTCGTCATGATTGCCGTCAAGCTGCCTGAGCAGTTCAGTGTGCCCGCAACCCTCATTTCGAGCTTTTATGTTCAATTTATTGCGCTTGTCATTGCATTTGTACACAGTGTAAGAGATTCCAGTGGAAAGGGGTGAAAACTAGTATGCATTTATTCCCGATAATTGAACTCGGGTCACTTCGTTTCGACCTTTCTACAGTCATAGCAATCGTGGTCACAACCATCATCTGTATGGTGCTTGGTGTTCTTGCCACGCGCAAGCTGTCTGTCGCCAATCCGACGAAAATGCAAAACTTCATGGAGTGGGCGCTTGAATTCATGCACAGCACCGTTGCGAGTACGATGCCGCTTGAGAAGGCGAAGAAATTTGTTACCTTTGGCTTGACCCTGATCATGTTCATTTTTGTATCGAACCTGCTTGGTCTGCCATTTGGAATTGTCTTTGATGCTCATGAGGAAGTAAAGCTGGGCAATCTCGTCATCATTTCTCAAGAGCTGCTTGACTCCAAGGGCGGACACGCTCACGTTGCTTTCTGGAAATCTCCGACTGCGGATATTTCAGTAACGGCAGGTCTGGCTCTGCTTGTATTCTTCGTCATCCATATACTTGGTCTTACGACGAATACGAAGCATTACATCAAGCACTACTTCCAGCCATTCTGGATTATGTTTCCGCTCAATATCATCGAGACGATTGCGAAGCCAGTCACATTGGCATTGCGGCTTTACGCCAATATCTTTGCCGGTGAGGTTCTGATTTCCACCATCTTGATGCTGAACTGGGTAGGTGTTCCACTGCTTGCCGTATGGCAAGGCTTCAGTATCTTCGTCGGCGCGATTCAGGCCTTCCTGTTCACGGTGCTGACGATGGTGTACATCGCACAAGCGACTGTCCACGAAGAGCATGATCATTGATTTCTGTATAAGCTTGGTTAGGAAGGTTATGCTTCATTAACCGGGATGAGCAACATACAAACGTGCTTCTAAAAAACATCCTTAAGGAGGATATTTGAAAATGGAATTATTGGCAGCAGCAATTGTTATCGGTTTGGGTGCGATTGGCGCAGGTTTTGGTAACGGTATGATCGTAAGCAAAACAGTAGAAGGTATCGCTCGTCAGCCAGAAGCGAAGTCCGCTCTGCAAACGACAATGTTTATCGGTGTTGGTATCGTCGAGGTTGTTCCAATCATCGGCGTTGTACTTGGTTTCCTTATTTTCTTTGGTCAATAATTTAACCTTAAACATTTGAAGGCGGGGAAGGCCTTTGCCTCCACGCCTTCGTTATGATTGGCGCATTTTTCAATAGGAAACCATTTGCGAAAGGAGTTGTCAGCATTGGATTTTGTACCATCCTCAACGCTCATTGCTATAGTGGCTTTTTTGGTACTGTACTGGTTCCTTAACAAATATGCTTTCGGGCCGCTGTTCGGTATTATGGAAAAGCGCAGGGAGCTTATTCAGGAGCAGATTACATCGGCAGAGCAAAATCGCAAGCAATCTGAGCAGCAGCTGGCAGAGCAGAAGCAAGCTCTTCAAGACGCTCGTAAGGAAGCTTATGACATTATAGAACAAGCTAGAGTGACCAGCACGAAGCAAGCCGACGATATTATCGATACCGCTAAATCCGAGGCAGGCCGTCTGAAGAATGAAGCAGTGAAAGATATTGAGACCGAGAAGAATAAAGCGATCGCTGCGCTGCGCGGCGAGGTTAGCGGCATGTCGGTTCAGATTGCTTCCAAAATCGTGGAAAAACAGATTGACGAGAAATCTCAGCAGCAGCTTGTAGACAAATACCTCAAAGAGGTAGGAGGCAAATCATGAGCCGCGATACTGTCGTAGCGAAGCGATATGCCAAAGCGCTGTTCGAGCTGGCACAGCAGAGCGGCAAGGTAGCGGAGTTCGAAAATGAGCTTGGTCTTGTTGCTCAGGCAGTAGCTGGCGATGCGCAGGTCTCCAAATTTCTCGAAACTCCAAATATAGCTTCGGATGTGAAATCCGAAATCATGAAGAGTGCGCTGACCGGCCGCGTATCGGATGATGTGCTAAGAAGTGTAGAGCTGCTTATTGGCCGCGGACGCATCGGCATTACCGAAGAACTCTATGAAGCTTATAAGAAGATTGCCGGGGAAGCATTGGGACAAGCGGATGCTACAGTCTATACCTCCCACAAGCTGTCTGATGACGAGCTAGGCAAGGTAGCTGCCCAATTCGGTGCGATCATTGGCAAGAAGGTTCGTGCGACGCAGGTGGAGCGTCCTGAATTGCTTGGAGGCATTCAAGTGCGGATCGGCGATCGTCTGTACGATGGCAGCCTGTCCGGCAAGCTTGAGCGTCTGGAAAAATCATTGAAAGCATAAAGCACTGTAGATAGGGGTGAGCGAATTGAGTATCAGACCTGATGAAATCAGCACGCTGATTAAACAGCAGATCGAAAAGTATAAATCCGAAATCCAAGTCGTTGATGTTGGTACAGTAATCAACGTTGGTGACGGTATCGCCCGCATTCACGGCCTGGAGAACGTTATGGCCGGCGAATTGCTTGAATTCGCCAGCGGCGTAGTAGGCATGGCGCAGAACCTTGAAGAGAACAATGTTGGCGCCATCATCCTGGGTCCATACACTGACATTCGTGAAGGGGACCAAGTCAAAAGAACGGGTCGCATCATGGAGGTTCCAGTAGGCGAAGAGCTGCTGGGTCGCGTTGTGAACCCTCTTGGACAGCCGCTCGACGGCAAAGGCCCGATCAATACCAAGCAATTCCGTCCGATCGAATCGCCAGCTCCTGGCGTTATTGACCGTAAATCGGTTCATGAGCCGATGCAGACCGGTATCAAAGCGATCGACTCCATGGTTCCTATCGGTCGCGGTCAGCGCGAGCTGATCATTGGTGACCGCCAGACAGGTAAGACTGCCATCGCAATCGATGCGATCATCAACCAAAAAGGCAGCGGCATGAAATGTATCTATGTTGCTGTCGGTCAGAAGCAGTCGACTGTAGCGAACGTAGTCGAAACGCTGCGTCGCAATGGCGCGATGGACTATACGATCGTCGTGACCGCTTCTGCTTCCGAGCCATCTCCATTGCTGTTCCTGGCTCCATACGCTGGCTGCGCAATGGGCGAATACTTCATGTACAAAGGCGAGCATGTACTGGTAATCTATGATGACCTGTCCAAGCAGGCTGCTGCGTATCGCGAGCTGTCCTTGCTGCTCCGTCGTCCACCGGGTCGCGAAGCTTATCCTGGTGACGTATTCTACCTGCACTCCCGTCTGCTAGAGCGTGCAGCGAAGCTGAGCGACGAGCTGGGTGGCGGCTCGCTGACTGCGCTGCCATTCATCGAGACACAGGCTTCTGACGTATCGGCATACATCCCGACGAACGTAATCTCCATCACAGACGGCCAGATCTTCCTGGAGTCTGATCTGTTCTACTCCGGTCAGCGTCCAGCGGTTAACGTTGGTATCTCGGTATCCCGGGTAGGCGGCTCTGCACAGATCAAGGCGATGAAGAAGGTTGCGGGTACACTCCGTCTGGACCTGGCAGCTTATCGCGAGCTGGCAGCATTCGCACAGTTCGGTTCCGACCTGGACAAGTCTACGCTTGCCCGTCTGAATCGTGGTGCGCGCACACTGGAGATTCTGAAGCAAGGCGTCAACCAGCCAATGCCGGTTGAGAAGCAGGTTATCAGCATCTATACAGCCGTTAAGGGTCATCTGGATGATATTCCAGTCGCGGACATCCTCCGCTTCGAGAAGGAGTTCATGGCGTTCATGGACTCCAACCATCCAGAGATTGCAGCCTCGATCCGTGATACCAAGGATCTGGTTGCCGACAATGAGAAGGCTCTCGTTGACGCGATCAACAAGTTCAAACGCAGCTTTTCCGTATCCGGTTAATATATAACAACACCAGGCCCGGAGGTAATGAAGCAGCGTTCTTGCTTGCTGGCTAAGCAGGGCAAGGGCTGCTTCATGGCCGGGCAATAAAGGCGGTGAAATGAATGGCTAAAGGCATGCGCGAAATAAAACGCCAGATCAAATCAATTCAGAACCAGAGGCAAATTACGAAAGCGATGGAGATGGTGTCAGCCGCTAAGCTGCGCCGTGCGCAGGAAGCTGCCCAAGCCTCTCGCCCGTATGCGGAGAAGCTCAAAGAAGTCGTGGACAGCATTGCTTCGGGTACCAAGGATGTGAAGCATCCGATGCTCGAGAAGCGTCCGGTCAAGAAGACAGGCTATCTCGTGATTACATCTGATCGTGGTTTGGCTGGCGGCTATAACGCTAACGTATTGCGCAAAGTAACCCAGACGATTCGCGAGCGCCATAAGTCTGCGGATGAATATGTGCTGTTCGTCATCGGACGCAAGGGACGGGATTACTTCAATCGACGCAATATGCCGATCTTGGAGGAAGTGACAGGTTTGCCTGACGCTCCAGCATTTGCGGATATTAAGTCGATTGCATACACTTCTGTGAAGAAATTTGCAGAGGGTGCTTATGATGAGCTGTACTTGTACTACAATGAGTTCGTCAATGCCCTGACGCAAATCCCGGTCGAAAAGCGCCTGCTTCCCCTGGAGGATATGAGCGGCTCCGGGTCTGCGCCTAGCTATGAGTACGAGCCTTCGCCTGAGGGCGTGCTAGAGGTGCTGCTCCCGAAATATGCCGAGACGTTGATCTATACGGCATTGCTTGACGGGAAAGCGAGCGAATTCGGTGCTCGTATGACCGCAATGGGCAGCGCGACGAAAAATGCGACGAAGATGGTTAGCAATCTTACGTTGACGTACAACCGGGCGCGCCAGGCTGCGATTACCCAGGAAATTTCCGAGATCGTTGCCGGAGCGAACGCACAATCATAGAACGGAATTCATGAAGGAAGCAGGAGGGAAAAACATGAAAAAAGGACGCGTTGTATCCGTCATGGGTCCAGTTGTCGACGTGGAGTTCGAGCGCGGTCACCTGCCGGAAATTTTGAACGCGATCAAAATCGACCATAAGGGTGACGAGAACAGCAAAGCGATCAATCTGACGCTTGAGGTTGCTGTTCACCTGGGCGACAACAAGGTTCGTGCGGTCGCTATGAGCTCTACTGACGGTCTTATTCGTGGAACAGAGGTTATTGATACAGGTGCAGCGATTACTGTTCCTGTTGGTTCTGCTACGCTTGGACGGATCTTTAACGTACTGGGAGAGCCGATCGATAATGCAGGCGATGCAAAATCGGAAGTTAAGCTCCCGATTCACCGTGAGGCGCCATCGTTCGATGAGCTGTCGACTCAAGCTGAGATTCTGGAGACGGGCATTAAAGTTATCGACCTGTTGGCTCCCTATGCCAAGGGCGGTAAGATCGGTCTGTTCGGCGGTGCCGGTGTAGGTAAGACGGTAACGATTCAGGAACTGATCAACAACATCGCGCAGGAGCACGGCGGTATCTCTGTATTTGCCGGTGTTGGCGAGCGTACCCGTGAAGGTAATGACTTGTACCACGAGATGAAGGACGCTGGCGTTATTACAAAAACAGCGATGGTATTCGGACAGATGAACGAGCCGCCAGGCGCACGTCTGCGCGTTGCTCTGACAGGTCTGACCATGGCTGAATATTTCCGCGATGTGGAGAACAAGGACGTACTCTTGTTCGTCGACAACATCTTCCGCTTCACACAAGCGGGCTCTGAGGTATCCGCATTGCTGGGACGTATGCCATCGGCGGTAGGTTACCAGCCTACACTCGCTACCGAGATGGGTCAACTGCAAGAGCGGATCACATCGACGAAGAAGGGCTCGGTTACATCCATCCAGGCGATCTACGTTCCTGCGGATGACTACACGGACCCGGCTCCTGCGACAACGTTTGCTCACTTGGATGCAACCACGAACCTGGAGCGTAAAATCTCCGAGATGGGGATCTTCCCTGCGGTAGACCCGCTCGCTTCTTCTTCCCGTATTTTGGCGCCAGAGGTTCTGGGCGAGGAGCATTACAATGTAGCTCAAGGCGTGAAGCAGTTGCTGCAGCGCTACAAAGAGCTTCAAGATATTATCGCGATCTTGGGTATGGACGAGCTGTCCGAGGAAGACAAGCTGACGGTTGCGCGCGCGCGCAAAATTCAACGCTTCCTGTCCCAGCCGTTCCACGTTGCCGAAGCGTTCACAGGTACTCCGGGCAAGTACGTATCGGTTAAAGATACCGTGCGCAGCTTCAGAGAAATTCTGGACGGCAAGCATGACGATCTGCCGGAAGCGGCATTCATGTATGTAGGAGCGATTGAAGAGGCCGTGGAGAAAGCCAAAACGCTGTAATGCAAACAAGGCAGGAGGATTTCACATGAGCACCTTTTTAGTGGAAATTGTAACGCCTGAGCGTAAGGTTTATGCCGAAGAGGCAGAAATGGTCACCGTTAAAGGTATGGAAGGGGAGCTTGGTATTTTGCCGGGCCACATTCCATTCGTTACTCCGCTGCAGATTGCGGCTGTCGTTATTAAAAAGGGCAAGCGCGATGAATTTATTGCAGTAAACGGTGGTTTTGTAGAGGTTCGTAAAGATAAAGTTGTTATCTTGGCAGAGAGCGCCGAGCGGCAACCGGATATTGACCTCGACCGCGCAATGGCAGCCAAAAATCGTGCCGAGCAGCGTCTGAAGGCAAGACAGGATGAGTATGATTTCCGTCGTGCCGAGTTGGCTCTGCAACGCGCTATGAACCGGATTAGCGTCAAAAAACACGCATAAACTAAAATCGTCTTTCGCATTTGCGGAGGGCGATTTTTAGTTTTAGGTCTGTTTCAGCCGGGTGGGGCGAGGGTAAGGATAAGACAAGATGAACGGGACAGACTAAGAGCAGTCCTATGCGCTCAGGCGATCCATGCTGCTCGCTTGATATAGGGAGTCCCGATCTGCAGGGCAAGCTGCTGTTATGCGGCTGTCCTGAGTGAAATGAAGGACGATCGATTGTCCAAGAGTACAACGAAGAAGGAGAGGATTTGCAATGGCAACCAAAGCGCCGGAGAAAAGGCAGCATTCCCTTGAAACCATCGAAGGCCTAAACAAGCAGGTCGCTAACTGGAGTGTATTGTATATGAAGCTCCATCATTTTCACTGGTATGTAAAAGGCCCTCATTTTTTTACCCTTCATGAGAAATTTGAAGAGCTGTACAATGAGGCAACCCTTATCCTGGATGAGCTGGCGGAACGAGTGTTGACACTCGGCGGCAAGCCCGTCTCGACATTAAAGGAGCAACTGTCCTTAGCCTCCATCCGGGAGGCGAACGGTGGAGAATCTGCGGAGGAGATGGTACGTCAATTGTCGGACGATCTCCTGCAGCTAGCGGCTGAGAGCAAGCTGCTTGCGGAGCAGGCAGAGGCGAGCGAGGATGCACCGACCGCTGATCTGTTGATTGGTCGGCAGGAATGGATGGAGAAGACGATCTGGATGCTCAAGGCGTACCAGGGTTAGCTTGCTTTATTAAGCAAAGCAAGCTGGATTGGGAGGCTGCTTCGAGGGCTATTTGCCTTTGGGGCAGCCTTTGTGCTGTTTCTATGGAGCTGTCGCACGGCGGGAGGCAGGAATCATTCACGCGCATGAACATCTATAGACGCAAGGCACGCCATTTGTTACACTTTGAAGAAGGTCGATCGGAGAAGGAGGAAGATGATGTCGACGATATATGCCCAGTACGCTTGGGTCGTCCCGTTGCTTCCGCTCGTTGCATTTATATTTGTCATGACACTGGGGCGTGCTGCTGAAGGACTAGCTGTCTGGACGGCCATCGTTGCCTCCGTAGGCTCCTTGATGCTATCGCTGTGTATTATGCAGGAGCAGCTCATGGAAGCGAATAATGAATTCAGCGGGAAGTTCACCTGGTTCAAGGTTGGTTCGGTTCAGGTGAGTCTTGGTATTGAAGTGACTCAGTTAACCACGCTATTATTATGCGTCATCAGTCTGCTGCATGTCTGTGGTCTGATCTATAGTGCTTCATATATGAGCAGGGATGGGCGTGCTGGATTATTCTGCGGGTATATGTCGCTGCTCGGCTGTGCGATGATGGGGCTGGTGTTAGCTGCCGATATGCTAACCCTGTTCGCCTGCTGGCAGCTTCTGGGACTTGCCTCCGTTCTGCTGGCAGGCTTCTGGCATGAGCGCAATGGGGCCAAAGAAACGGTGATGCGATTATATATATTCGCTGCTGTAGGAGACCTTGCTCTCCTGCTCGTGATTCTGCTGTTGTTCTGGTATATGCCGGAGCACGCGCTTGATTTCGCATCCATACAGAACGTATTTGAAGGGCAGGCAACGAATATGGCCAAGTGGATTACGGCTCTCATCTCCGCTTTGCTCCTTATCGCTGCCGCTGCAAAATCCGGGCTATTTCCCTTTCATCTGTGGCTTCAGCACCTCGGCCCTGTTCCGCTGCCAGCCAAGGCAGCGATGTTCTGCATGGCACTGGCTCCAGCCGGTATTGTACTGCTATTGCGCGCTATGGCGGCACTACAAGCATCACCACTTATTATGGAGACGGCGGCTTGGCTAGGCGCCGCTTCGGCGCTGATCGGTGCAGCCGCTGCAGCCATGCAGCACAAGCTCGCTCGTATGGCTGGCTATGTGGCCGTCAGCCAAGTAGGTCTGATGCTGCTAGGAGTGGGTACCTATGCAACTTCGGGAACTGTCTATCTATTGATCGGCTACAGCCTGGCGGGGTTCTTGATGGTGCTCGGGTATGGTGCTCTGCATCCAGCAGCGGGTGAGGCCCGTCGCCGTTCACCTCGATCTCTTGCACGATGGGTCACAGCCATCGGGGCGCTCTCTCTGGCAGGCGTGCCTCCACTGCCCGGCTTCTGGGCCTATCAGCAGTTATTGCAGGCTGCGTTATCGACTCATGTGCTGCTATTCGCGGCTGCGCTCGCCGCACTGGCGGGTACGGCATTCTATGCGGGACGGGCTATCGTGCTGCTGAGCGATGAGCTGCGTCATGCTGAAGCTCCAGGCAGAGCGCAGGGCATTGTGCCTGCTGCACTGGCTTTGTTGCTCGTGCTGCTCGCAGCTATAGAACTTATATGGGGGAAGCAGGGCGGTCTGTTCCAGTGGCTGCAAGTGGATGTGACTTCCTATGATTGGTCGGTATGGCTCCCATTGCTGCTCTCGTCAGGCTGCGGCCTGTATCTGGCTGTCCATAACGGTCGTTCCCTCTCGAGGGAGGCTCATACAAATTCGTCAATCGTCTCATGGGCGGATGCTGTGCTGGATGGTGCTTTCCGTCGATTCGGCGCCAAGCTGATGGCTGGTCTGGACAAGGTCGGGCATTGGCTGCAACGACTGGATGAGCGCATGATGGAGGCTTTGCCCAGCCTGATGGCTGATGTGTGGGAGCGGCGGGGAAGAAGGAGGAAATAACGGATGCTCACCGGGTTGCCAATTTTAACCGTGATTCTTTTTACACCTGCACTGGGTGCGCTATTGCTGCTGTCGGTACCCTCATATCGGGTGGTATGGCTTCGTTACATCGCTGCCGCCATCTCGGCGTTGCCGTTGCTGCTATCGATGGTGCTGTTCATCTCCTATCAGCCAGGGCGCGGGGGCGAAGGGTTTAATGAGCGGCTGCCATGGTTTCGACTTCCGTGGGGCCATACGGAGCTTCAATTTGATTATCATCTAGCTGTTGACGGTCTCTCACTGCCCCTTGTAGTGCTTGCGGCACTCGTGTTTGCTATCTCGGCTGCGGCCTCGTTCATACATATTAAAAAGCGCTGGAAGACTTACTATGTGCTGTTTCTTGTGCTTCAAACCTGCTCGTTCGGCTTGCTGCTGTCACGTGATGTATTCATGTTCGTTCTATTCATGGAAACGGCCTTCGTTGTGATCTATATGCTGCTGGGCATATGGGGAGGGGAGCGGAAGGAGGAAGCCTCCAGAGCCTATCTTAATTATTCTGCTGTAAGCTCGGCGCTGCTGCTGCTGGGCTTGGCGTTGCTGCTAGGCTGGGGCTCCGCTCCTAGCAACCATGCAGCGCTGTTGGAGGACGCGTCTGCACAGGAGACCCTTAGCGGGAGCTATGATGCGCTATATTCGAAGCTTTATAGCGAAGGGGAAGTGTGGGAGGCCCCGAACCTGTTGTCGCCTGACGAGCCAGTCGGCCCAGCGGATAGCGGTATGGCAGACGGGCTGAAGTGGCTCATATATGTCTTACTGGCAGCGGGGTTTCTGCTGCGTCTGCCGGTGATGCCGTTTCACACGTGGCTGTTGCAGTTCTATCGGCAGGCGCCCCCGCCTGTATCCATGCTGGCCGCGGGGATTATGGTGCAAGCAGGTGTGTATGGCCTGCTGCGATTTGTCTTCATGCTGTTTCCTGAGCAGTCGGCAGCTTGTTCGGCGCTGTGGGTCTTCGCGGGGCTGCTGAATCTGCTCTACGGCGCGCTCTCCATCACAGCTCAGACGGATCTTCGGCATGTTGCGGGCTACAGTATGCTGAGCCAGTCGGGTGTTGTGCTGCTGGGTCTAGCTGCTATGAATGAATGGGGGTTGACCGGTGGGCTATTCCATCTGGTGAGCATCGGACTGGTTGGCTCGCTGATGATATTGATTTTCGGGAGCTATTATGAGCGCACGGGAACGTATGACATCGGACAACTGAGCGGCTTGGCTCGTCCCATGCCTTATATGAGCGGCTTGCTCATGGCAGCTATGCTGGCTGCTGTCGCCATGCCGGGCTTGTCCGGCTTCAGCGGGACGTTGACGGTACTGCTCGGCTTGTTCGAGACGATGAAGGGAGCCGCTGTGGCGACCATGCTCGGTCTGCTGCTTGCGGGCGTAGCCTTGCTGCGGGTTGTGCTGAGCATCACCTATGGTCCCGCTCGCGGCTCGCTGGCCAGCCTGCAGGATGCCAGGCTGAGCGAGGCGGTGCCTATGATTGTGCTATTGGCCTTTATTATTCTGCTCGGCATCTATCCTTCTGTGCTGTTGGATCAGATGACGCATAGCTTTTCGAGCTTGCTAAGCTGGCTCAACATCCGAACGGGAGGCTGATTCCATCTATGCTGCAACTGCCTGAACTATTGGCCATACTGCTGCTGCTGGCCGGAACCATTATGATGCGAGGACAACAGAAGATGGGAGGGTTCCTGCTGTCGAGTCTGGCTGTACATGGCGGCAATGTGCTGGCTGCCGCGGGGAGCAGCGCCGGAGCTGGCGCTGGCTCGGCCGTGTGGTCATTTTATCTGGTTGGGGCTGCTCTGATGCACCTCGGCCTGTACGTGGCGATGAATAAAGTAGCGGGAGCTGCGCGGCACGATGGGATGACGGCGCTTGCCGGGATGTATTATCGTTCGCCGCATATCGCTGTAGCCCTCATGTTTCTTGTATTATCGCTCTCTGGTATGCCGCTCTCTGCCGGTTTCATCGGCAAATGGCTGGTGTTGACCGCGGCGGCAGGTGACGGACAGTACGTGCTGCTGCTTGTGTTGCTGGCCTCCTGGCTAGGGACATTGAGCTGTTATTTCTCCATTCTGAGATCGATCTGGATGCGATCCTATGAGGGGATAGAGTATATGCGTATCACACCGTTATCTTCCATCCTTCTATGGCTGTGCGCGGGAGCGGGCGTGCTGCTGGGCCTATATCCGAATGCGTGGCTGAGCCTGTTCGCGTAGCTTTATATTCAATTGAAACATTACCCATAGGCAGGCGTATAAAATATAACTATAATGGGATTGGCACTTCGATTAGGAATCTGTGACGAAGCCGTTTCAAATGAGAAAACAAAGGTTAAAGGGCAATTATGATGATAAAATTATTCGCCGATTGGCATCTAGCAATATATCGCTCTAGCAAGGCATACAAGTCACAAACAGTTCAAAAAACAGTATTGCTGCTGCTTGCGGTCTGGTTGGTGCTGCTCACAGCTATGCCTCAGCCGCTGTTGTCAGCCGCACCGAACGTGGAGCCGGGTGATTCCACCCAATGGGCAACGTCTGTTTGGGCGGGACAAGAGGAGACGACAGCAGGCCATAGCCAGCCGTGGCATGAAGAGAATCAGGAAGGATCGGACGCTAGTGGGCAGTCGCCTGCATCGGCTGTCGAGGCGGATGGAGAACAATCTGATCGTGGGGAGCAGCGAACAGACGATCAGGCATCCGCAGAGGATGGAGCGCCGAAGACCGATGCGCCTGCGGTTATAGACCAGCCTGTTGAGCATGAAATCAAGGATGCTATCGACGGTAGCTGGTTGGTGAAATGGCGTGATCTGGAGCGTGCGCAGCCGCTTCCTGACACGGTGGTGCTGCATCGCGAGGAGCAGATGCGAACCGAGCTGGTTCGTCCGTCTCCTGGGATGGACATCGAGGAATGGCTCATCGCGCTGCGCAGTCATCCCGATATTGAGTATGTGCAGGCTAACGGAAGAGTGGGTTTGCTGGCATCTGTAACGCCCGATGATCCGTTTCTGGAATATCAATCCTATCTGGATCAGATTGGCGCCAGAAAAGCCTGGGAGAGTGTGACCGCTCAGACGGATCTGACCATTGCGCTCGTGGATACGGGGGTGGACCTGAACCACCCGGATCTGAAGGATAATCTGGTCAAGGGAACCAATCTGGTGCAGCAAGGCAAGCAGCCCCAGGATGACAACGGACATGGCACGCGAGTAGCGGGGGTGCTGGCTGCTATAGGCAATAATGGCAAAGGCACGGCGGGCATTGTGTGGAATGCGAGAGTCATGCCTATCAAGGCGTTGGACGCAGACGGCTACGGAGATGAAGACCGGCTAGGCGAAGCCATCATGTACGCGGTCAAGAATGGAGCCAAAATAGTTGTGCTGTCTGTCGGTTTATACCGTGCATCACCCTACATGCAGGACATTGTAGAGTATGCAGAGGATCAAGGAGTGCTGTTGATCGCAGCGACCGGCAATGATGGCCTGAAGTTTAAGAATAAGGTAGCGGTCAAATACCCGGCTGCTTATCCTTCCGTGCTGGCTGTAGGCGGGGCAAGCGCTGATGGCAAGGCGGAGCCGCGGTCGAATTCGGGGCCGGAGGTCGATATTGTCGCGCCATGGAATGTCTACACAACAGCACTCGGCGGCGGCTACGCCAAGGAGCAAGGAACCTCGATGGCGGCTCCGCAGGCGGCAGGTGTGGCGGCTCTTGTATGGGCAAAATACCCGCATATGGAGCCTTATCAGATTCGTGAATTGCTGCGCCAGACAGCCAAGGATGTCGGTGCCAAGGGATGGGATGAGCAGACAGGCTACGGTCTGCTGCAGGCCGACCAGGCGTTGACGGCATCCTATCGTCCTGATGCTAGAGAGCCTAACGACACGCGGGCATCAGCGGCAATGTTTCCATTGTCTGCCGAGGTGCCAGGGCAGTTGACAACAGGTAAGGACAAGGATGTCTTCAAATTGGACATCCCGTATGATGGGACGCTTGAGATCCGGTTCCAGGGGCTTGTCAATTCAGGCCAAGCGATGCCGCCAGTGACGCTGGCGTACTATTCAGGATCGCAGAAGCAAGAGGAGAAGCTGGTCAAGACGGGAACAAGGTCGGTGGAATGGAAGGTGAAGAAGGGGACAGGCTATCTGGAGCTGAAGTTTGCGGATGCGGCTCAGAAGGAGACCATTCCTTATCTACTTACCTCGGCCTTCACGATAGCGCCAGATGATTTTGAGGACAATGACACCAATTATAAGGCCTTTACACTGCCGGCGCGCAGCCAGAAGATTACAGGGAATTTCCATCAGACAGGAGATCGGGACTGGTTCGCCATTACCTTCACGCAATCGGGGACGCTGAGGGTCAAGATGGAGACGAATACGGTGCGAATCGATCCTGCCATCGCGGTTGGACGGGCAGGCGAACGGATGATGGAAATTGATGAGCACAGCGATGGCGAGACGGAGGAATCGGCTTTGATCAATGTGACGCCGGGCAAATACTTTATTCGGACGAATAATGCAGCGGCCTCCAATGCGAGTCCAGTCATCGGCACGTATACGTTGACGATTGAAATTTTGTCCGTATTCGATGATCCGAATGAACCGAATAATAAGTCCTATGAGGCAACATCGATGCGTCCTGGGACGGACTATGTGGGCGTCATTGACCCGGTGAGCGATGAAGATTGGTTCCAATTGCGCTTGACAGGAGACAGCATCGTCTCCATCCAGCTATCGGATATTCCTTCAAATCGCAGTATGAATATGGAAGTGCTGGATCGCACACAGAAGTCGCTATTCACACTGCGCTCTACAAGCGGCTCGACAGCCATGACGACCCATCGCAGGCTGTCGTCGGGAACGTATTATATTAAGCTGAGCGCCAGCTCCAAGTTTAATTATCAATATTATCGACTCAGAGCAGAGGTTGAGAAGCTGGTGGCAGGGTTCCGCGATGTTGATGGTCACTGGGCGACGGATGCCATCACAGCATTAACGAAGAATGGGATTATTCAGGGCACAGGCGGCTATAAATTCGAGCCGAATCGTCCCATTACCAGAGCAGAGGCGGTAGCCCTGCTGATCAAGGCCTTCCCGCCTGCAGGTGGGAGCACGAGGGACGTATCCTTCAAGGATCTGAAGGCGAGCCATTGGGCATACAATTCCATTAGGGATGCTGTTCATGCAGGATGGATACAAGGCTATAGCGATAATACCTTTGCTCCTGACCGCAATGTAACCCGTGCAGAGATGGCGATGATGCTGTCAGCGGCAATGAGTCTGGAGACCTATCCTGTTGTAACTGCGCCATTCAGTGATGTGAAGCCGTCCCACTGGGCAGCTCCGGTTATTGCTGTCATGAAGCAATCCGAGCTGATCGGGGGCTATGCGGATAACCGATTCAGGCCGTCAGGTGAAGCATCGCGCGCGGAATTCTCGGCTATCCTGTACCGGGCGATGCGGTAATTTGACCGCGCCGCAAGGCGTGGATAGGAATCGATCATAAGAAGGGGGCGAACGATGATGGACTTTGGCAGTATCGGAACAGCAGTCGGGATCAATGGCTTGATCGCCATCGCAATTACGCTGCTTAGCATTATTTTTGCCTGGTATGTGGTTCAGGAGCTTAAGCTGGAAGCCTTCCTGAAGCGCCCCCGCTCCGCGCAAGCGAGAATGCTTCAGGTACTGCTGGCCGTAGTGCTCGGACATGGTTTTGCCCGCTTTTTCCTTGATTACCTGGAATGGTTCGATAAGTTAAGGTGGTTTGTCGAATAAGCTCGCCCTGTTGAGCAAATAATGGGGATAGGAAGCTATACGAGCGGTATCCAGTCTCTGGCAACGCTTGCATCATATTCACGAAAATAACGCTTGTCGACTTGCATAGGATAATGCTAAGATGGAGTTTGTGATATTAGCTATGTGCCATTTTCTAACTGGTAAAGGAAATGATCGCAGCGCGCGGGGGGAATAACGAAATGAGCAAAATCATCGTCCGCGGTGGCCGAAGATTGACGGGAACCGTAAAAGTCAGCGGTGCAAAAAACTCTGTACTCCCGATTCTTGCAGCTTCGCTGCTGGCATCGGAAGGGGAGAGCACCATCTATGATGTGCCGCCTCTTGATGATGTATTGACGATACAGAAGGTGCTGGATTCGCTCGGGGCGAAGCTGGCCTATCAGAATGAAACGATGCGTATCCATGCTTCCCAGTTGACTGCGGTTGAAGCCCCCTACGATCTCGTTCGTAAAATGCGCGCATCTTTTCTGGTGATGGGACCGTTGCTTGCGCGTCTAGGCTGTGCCAAAATATCGCTGCCTGGCGGCTGCGCGATCGGCACACGTCCAATAGACCAGCATTTGAAGGGCTTCGAGGCGATGGGTGCCGAGGTTACGCTTGGCCAGGGCTACATAGAAGCCAGAACAGCAGGTAAATTACGGGGAGCCAAGATCTATCTGGATGTAGCCAGTGTTGGCGCTACCGAGAATATAATGATGGCAGCAGCTTTGGCTGAAGGGACAACGACAATTGAGAATGCGGCAATGGAGCCGGAGATTGTCGACCTGGCCAACTATTTGAATGCGATGGGAGCCAAGGTGAGAGGGGCAGGCACAGGCTTGATCCGCATCGAGGGCGTTGAGTCGCTGCATGGCGCTTCCCATACAGTCATCCCGGATCGTGTGGAAGCGGGTACGTATATTATTGCAGCAGCCATCACGGGCGGCGATGTGTATGTGGAGGGAGCCATCGCGAATCATCTGGCTCCGGTCATCTCGAAGCTGGAGGAGATGGGCGTAGAAATTAGTGAAGGTGAGAATGGCCTTCATGTTCGCTCCAATGGCACGCTGCGCGCGGTGGATGTGAAGACATTGCCATATCCGGGCTTTCCAACCGATATGCAGTCGCAGATGATGGCGCTGCTAATGGTGTCAGAAGGTACGAGCGTCGTTACAGAGACCGTATTTGAGAACCGCTTCATGCATGTGGAGGAGTTCCAGAAGCTGCAGGGACAGATTAAGGTTGAAGGACGCAGTGCAATCATTACAGGCAATGTTCCGCTGGCAGGCGCCAAGGTATGTGCTACGGATCTTCGTGCCGGAGCAGCATTGATCTGCGCGGCGCTTCGCGCTGACGGAGAGACGGAGGTCACAGGTATTCATCATGTCGACCGGGGATATGTAAATTTGACCAGCAAGCTAGCTTCCCTTGGAGCCGATATATGCCGGGTCGAGCCTGAGGATGAAGCTATCGTCGAGGCGGCTGTTAGTAAGAGCTCCGAGACGAAGCGGGGGCTGGCTCCTGTCGTATCGCATGAAGCAGATGCTTCTACTGAAGTGGCCTCCTTCAAACGGGATAAAGAAATGGCGGTACTGAAGGTACAGCCTACGTGGGCATAGGAAAGAACACCAGGCAACCTCTATGAAATGAATTCAAGCCTTCTGTCGTTGCGCAGAAGGCTTTTTGCTTTTTGATAAGCGCTGCTCGTCTTATACTACTTCTATATCTAATCCAAGCGAAGCTTTACCCGTCAACATGGCGGCAGCCGTCTACGCCAGTATATCGGGGTTGTCGTTGATGCGCTTGCTATGGTTGCTGTGCTAACCCGAACAACCTCTCGCCCATCTGCAGGCCGGCTGTTCTATTCTATTAGATGTGCTCATAGACTGTATTGAACTTGCAGACAGTAAGAGAGCGACTAGAGAAGACCAGCAGCAGCTTGCCGGATGCTATACTGCGGCAACGGCTTGGCATGGGTGATAATGAAGGAGAGAGCCGTTCACGGCAAGTCGTCTGCTGGCTTCCACTTGGCGGAGGGAGAGCAGACATGAGATTGATAGGATGGAGGCTATGGCTGGCGATTTTTGTGCTTGGAGCAGCCAGCGTCATAGGATGGGCGATCATGACC
Source organism: Paenibacillus sp. J5 (assembly GCF_054955055.1). Lineage (NCBI taxonomy): Bacteria > Bacillati > Bacillota > Bacilli > Caryophanales > Paenibacillaceae > Paenibacillus > Paenibacillus sp. J5. The sequence goes on from NZ_JBUEDD010000003.1 coordinate 456,234, forward strand.
GGGGACAAGCCATCGGAACGAGAGGAGCCAACAGAGGAATCTGTGATTTCGGCGCATGCAGAGAAGGGTCAGATCAGGGCCAGGGCACGACAGCAGACGGGGAGCAACGTGGAGGCTCCTTCCCTATCCTCTCAGACACGCCCAGGCAACATTATCCCGTCAGACAATCAACAGGTAGTCGAGGCTTTGTCTATGATTCAGATTGGTGTGAAGCTTAGTCAGAGCAAGCAGGTCGAGAATGTACCACTGGAGCTGTATGTAAGAGGCGTACTGGCGGGAGAGATGCCAGCGGATTTCGAGCTGGAGGCGCTTAAAGCCCAGGCGATCGCCGCGCGCACTTATATTGTACGCCGTCTGGCCTTGCATACAGACGAGCCGTTGCAGGTATCGGGTACCATCAGCGATCAAGTATATATTCCATTGAAGGAGCTTGACCGCCATTGGGGGAAAGCATCCAAGGAACGGCTGGAGCAATTGAGCCGTGCAGTGGAGGAAACGGCCGGACAGATCTTGACCTATGACGGCGAGCCAATCGAAGCCCTATTCTTCTCTACTAGCAATGGGTATACAGAAAATTCCGAAGACTACTTCGGGAGCGTCCTTCCCTATCTGCGTAGTGTAGCGAGTCCCTGGGATGTCACGCTCTCGCCCAGGTACAAGCAGACAACAACGATGAAGCTGACGGAGTTCTATTCCAAGCTAGGGGTGAAGAAAGGGGCGGAGAAGAAGCTGAGCGTTGAAGAGTATACGCCAGGTCGCCGCATCAAACGAATCCGGGTGGGGGAGACCGAATATACGGGTCGCCAAGTCCGGGAGCTGCTGGGGCTTCCCTCAAGCCAGTTCACCTGGCGCATCAAGGGAAGCAAGATCGAAATGACAAGCTATGGCTATGGGCATGGCGTAGGGATGAGTCAATGGGGAGCGGAGGCGATGGCGCAGAATGGCCGCCGGGCGGAGGAGATATTAGCGCACTATTATTCTGGCACACGTATTGAATCCGCGACCGCATGGCTACCCCGTCTGAAAGGTTAGTAATCTTATAAAATACGATGACCTCACGTATAAAAGAGTTGAATCTGGCAACAATGGCTAGTGAGGTGATCAAGATGAATGAACAAAATAAATCCAAGCAAAAACATGAAGAAGCTCCCAAATCGACTCAGGGAGTACCGTCTGCTGCTAAGGCCTCTTCATGGAAAAGGCTGCTGTCGAAAAAATGGGTGACACCGGCAGCATTTATGGCCGCGGCAGCAATTATCGTAACCTTAATGTGGGTCTACCAGGGACCGCAGCAGCAGGATTTGCCAACTCAGACAAGCGAAATCTCCGGGGAAGAGCAGGAAGGGAACGAGCCGGTGGCAGTCTCGCCGGATGAGGAGACGCTGGAAGTTACGATCGGCGAGGAGGAGCTCCAATGGCCGGTGCTCAAGCCGAAGGAAATGGAAGTGCTGATGCCGTTCTACGATTCCAACGCCACCAATGAGGAGCGTCAGGCAGCGCTGGTGCAGTATGACAACACCTTCACGCCGAACATGGGGATTGATCTTGGCGGTCCAAGCGAGGATAGCTTCGATGTCGTTGCTGCGCTCAGTGGCAAGGTCACCCATGTCGAGCAGCATCCGCTGAATGGACATGTTGTCGAAATTACTCATCCCGGCGGCTACCTTACCGTCTATCAGAGTCTGTCGGATGTGCAGGTGAAGACAGGCGATGAGGTGAAGCAGGGCACGCTGATTGCCAAGTCGGGCACGAGCGAGCTGAAGAAGGAGCTTGGCAACCATATTCATTTTGAGCTGAGGCAGGAGGGCAAGGCGGTTAATCCGCTGGCTGTTCTACCGTAGGCTGCGAGCATCGCAAAAGGAACGGGCGGGGGCGACCTCGTCCGTTCCTTTTGTGACCAGGTGACGCCGATGGCCGCAAAAACGGCCGATTTCAGAAAATTATGGGCCAAATTAGCTTGTCACGCTTGGCAACAAAGAATATCTACCCGACCTACTCATATAATGTACCAAACTATCTCGAGTAGGGAGGCGGGAACGTGCACGATTACATCAAAGAAAGAACGATAAAAATCGGCCGCTGCATCGTGGAAACGAAGAACACGGTTCGGACGATCGCCAAGGAATTCGGTGTTTCCAAGAGCACAGTGCATAAAGACTTGACGGAGCGGCTTCCGGAGATAAATCCTGACCTGGCGGATCAGGTAAAGCACATTCTCGAATACCACAAATCCATTCGCCACTTGCGGGGAGGAGAAGCAACCAAGATCAAATATAAGAAAACGAGCGGTAAGAAAAGGGAGGCGATTGCGGCGGGGAAGGGATAACGTTTTTTTCTACAAAAATAGAGGATTTTCGCTTTTTATAGCGAATTAGGAACTAGATTCGGAACACTGCGCGTTTGCCTGCTGGGAAGTGCAACTGGATTTTGCGTGAGAAAACTAATACAATTGATTATAAAAGAGTGTGGGGGATTTGCGCCTTATGTTAAGCAATGATATCGGAATTGATCTCGGCACAGCTAATGTTTCCATTCATGTCAAAGGGAGAGGCGTCGTTCTGGATGAACCGTCCGTGGTAGCGATCGAGAATGATACCAAGAAGGTTCTGGCAGTTGGCGAGGAAGCGCACCGTATGGTGGGGCGCACGCCTGGCAATATTGTAGCGATCCGCCCTTTGAGAGACGGAGTCATCGCCGACTTTGAAATTACTGAAATGATGTTAAAAGCGTTTATTGATCGGGTTGGCGCCCGTAAGTGGTACAGTCGTCCGAGAATTCTGATTTGTGCACCTACCAATATTACTTCTGTGGAGCAGAAGGCGATCCGCGAGGCGGCGGAGCGCAGCGGAGCCAAGGAAGTATTTTTGGAGGAGGAACCTAAGGCGGCAGCGATCGGGGCTGGAATGGATATTTTCCAGCCCAGCGGCAATATGGTCGTTGATATTGGCGGAGGGACGACGGATGTAGCGGTGCTCTCGATGGGCGACGTCGTCACCGCCTCTTCGATTAAGGTTGCAGGGGACAAGTTCGACTCGGCCATCATGAAGTACATCAAGAGCAAATACAAGCTGTTGATCGGGGAGCGCACAAGCGAGGACATCAAGATCAAGATCGGTACGGTGTATCAGACCGGACGCAAGGAAAAGATGGACATACGGGGTCGGGATATGGTAACTGGCCTTCCGCTGACGATCTCGATCCATTCGGATGAAGTGCGCGAAGCGCTGTGGGATTCCGTCATCTCTATCGTGGCAGCAGCCAAGTCGGTGCTGGAGCGCACGCCGCCTGAGCTGTCAGCGGATATTATCGATCGTGGGGTCATTCTTACCGGGGGCGGAGCGCTGCTGGACGGTCTCGACACACTGCTGGCAGAGGAATTGAGAGTGCCTGTGCTGATCGCCGAAGATCCGATGCACTGTGTCGTCAAAGGGACCGGCATCATGCTGGATAATCTCGACAAGGTCGTCAAGAAGATGTTCTAATAGAAGCTAAATAATGAGCGCCTGGAATCCGATACATGAAGGTATAGACTATCGGGACTACCTGAAGGAGGACAAGCTTCTATGCTAAGAGGACTGTATACCGCAGCGGCGGGCATGGTGACCCAGCAGCGTCGTCACGACACCGTGACTAATAACATATCGAACCTCAACACCCCCGGCTTTAAGCAGGTCAATGCGATCGCACGTTCTTTCCCTGAGATGCTGATTGAACTGACGGGTCTGGGTGAGGAGCATAGTAAACGCCTTGGAGCTGTGAATACTGGCGTGTTTGCGGAAGAGAGCTTGTCCATTCACCTTCAAGGCGATCTGTCGGCGACAGACCGGGCCTCGGACTTTGCGATTATCTCGGATATTGACGTTCCCGGCATGACGTTCGACGCCTCGGGCAAATACGTCGATGCGAACGGACAGGTGACCTTCCAGCCGCAGGTATTCTTCACTTTGCAGGATCGCAACGGGGAGACCCGCTATACCAGGGACGGCAAGTTTACGCTCAATAATGAGGGCTTCCTCGTAACAGGAGACGGCTCCTTCGTGCTCGGCGCGGATAACAACCCGATTCAATTCGATCCGAATATTGCCATTAACCAGTTGATATTGGGGGCGAATCATCAGTTCATTGACAGCGTGACGGGGCTGGAGACAGGAGAGCAGCTATTGCTGACGCGGATCGAGAATCCGAATCAGCTCGTGCGCGAAGGCAACAGCAAATTCCAGCTTGTTGGCGAGGGCAACGTGACTCGTCCTGTGAATGATCAGGATCGGTTCGAGGTGCGTCAGGGCTATGTAGAACGTTCCAATGTTGACCCCTCCCAATCCATGATCGACATCATGGCGGCGCTTCGGGCATATGAAGCTAACCAGAAGGTTGTGCAGTATTATGACCGGAGCTTGGAGAAGGCAGTGAACGAAGTAGGACGAGTATAGGAGGCGCGGCATGAACAGTTCGATGATTAATGCGATGGTGTCGATGAACGGCATGCAGCGCAAGCTGGATGTGCTGGCGGACAATATTGCCAATGTGAATACGGTAGGCTACAAGCGCAAGGAAGCTTCTTTCGAGGATCTTCTGACCAATATAAAGCAGCAGGAACAGGCCTTTGATCAGCCTACGCGCCTCACGCCGCTCGGCTTTAACCAGGGCTGGGGCTCGCGTCTTACGCTGGTGCAGCCTGATCTGTCGCAGGGTCCGATTCAGCCAACCGATAATGTCTATGACATTGCCATTCAGGGCGATGCCCTGTTCCAGATTCAGACGCCGGCTGGCAACCGGGCATATACACGCAGTGGGTCATTCAAGATGGGAATGGATGCAGCCGGTGTGCCTATGTTGACCACTGCTGAAGGCTATCCTGTCATTGCACAGTTGCCCAATGGCGAGGAAGGACCGGTGCGCGTTCCAGACGGCTATACGCTGCGCGTCTCGGCTAACGGACAAATCGAGGGTGTGGCAGGCGATGGCGTGACAGCTGTGCCGCTAGGGCGAATGAGCCTCGTCCAGGTGATGAAGCCGGGCGTGCTGACGCCAGTAGCGGACAATCTGTTCGTAGTGGCGGACGGGCTGGAGCCAGAGGCGGTTGTCAGAGCAGTTGTGCCTAATGACACGAATCGAATCAGCTTGATGCAGGGGTATTTGGAGCAATCCAATGTCAACTTGACCGACGAGACGACAGAGCTGATGATCGTGCAGCGGGCATATCAAATGAGCGCGCGGGCATTAACCTCCAGCGATACGATGATGGGGCTCGCCAATAATCTTCGCGGTTGATGAGATTGGATGGATTGACAATGAGTAGAGAAGACCAAGGTGTACGGCAGCGCAGAGGAGGCTCCGCGCAGGCGGAGGATGATTTCGAGCCTCGACGAGCTGCAAGAGAGCAGGAGGAGCAGAGCGAGGGCAACGGGAGCCAGACGTCCAAATCGGGCAAGTCGGGCGCTAAGCCGCGCAAGCCGCTCGCTGTGAGGATACTCTTGTTTATATTGCGCAAGAGCATCGTGCCGCTTATTTTGCTCGTTGCATTGATAGCTGGCATGTACGCAGGCTATGTAGTGCTCGGCAAAGGGCCGGAAACGGATGTATTCGAGTGGGATACATGGCGACACATGTATGATCTGATTTTTTCGGACTCCTAGCTAGCTGAGGGTGCCTGGGCTATTGTCACTGCTAGGGTTATGGAGTAGGGGCTACATATAAGCAATGAGGGACACGCAGCCGGAAGGCTGCTTTTTTTTGATTTTCTTTTTATGTATTGTCTAACATGCAGTTGAAAATTGCGGTTTCGTCTTCATTATTAGGGTATCGTTGCCGATGAACAATAGTAGAGTCCATACCCAGATAGGTTGAGTTGTGAAATACAGGTTGTACAAGGAGGAAATGAAGTGATGTCAAGAAGGTTCCGTTCCGCTGTCGCGCTGGTCCTGATGGTGCTTCTTGTGGTTCACAGCAGTATCATCTCTGTTGCCGCAGAAGCCGAAATTTCTAGGCTCGTATTGAGCAAAAATGAAGTTTCGCTGGAAGAAGGGGGAACTGCCTCCCTGACGGCTACAGCCATCTATGTCACTGGGAGCACAAGCGATGTGACGGTCAAGACCGACTGGAGCAGCGGCAATGCAGAAGTCGCAACCGTATATGCGGGGACGATTACAGCTAAGAAGGAAGGCACGGCGGTCATTACGGCCACCTATTCAGGCAAGACGGTTGTTGTGAATGTCACAGTTAACAAAAAGGTCAAGGCGTTGACGATGGATGTGAACGATTTTGATCTGCGTGTAGGCAAGGAGCAACAGATTGAGCTGACAGCCATCTACGAGGATGGTACAAGCGAGATCGTAACGAAAAAGGCGGCCTGGTCTGTAGACAACTATTCCGTTGCGACCGTAGTGAACGGCTTGGTAACGGGCAAAAAATCAGGTACAGCGATCGTAACGGCGAAGCTGGGCAATCAGAGCCTGTCAGTGCAGGCATCGGTTGAACTTGCCCGCCGAATTGATATGGAACTGGCAGAGCTGGATCTGTTGGTGAAAGAAGAGAAAAAAATAGTGGTAACAGCGACTTATCCTGACGGCTCTACGCAGAATGTATCGGATAAGGCGGATTGGGCAAGTGACAATGAGAAGGTTGCTGATGCAATCAACGGCGTTATCAAGGCTTACTCGGCCGGGACGGCTACCATTACGGCAACCTATGGAACGAAATCGGATACCATTGTTGTGCATGTCGATGCTTCCCGCAAGCTTGAGGTGAGCAAGCAGGAGGTATTCCTCAGAGTGGGGACCTCACAGCAGCTTGGCCTCACCTTGACTTATATTGATGGTAATACGGCGCAGATTGCCGACAAGGCCAAATGGAGCTCATCGGATGAATCGGTTGCTTATGTGGTCAAGGGAGAGGTGTTCGGCCAAAAGTCCGGCACAGCGGAGATTACAGCGACCTATGGCAGCAAGAGCGTAACGGTTATGGTCGATGTGGAGGTGCCTAAGCGTCTTGATCTGGATGTTGATGCTGTGGATATGCAATTGAATCAGTCACAGCAACTGAAGCTGACGGCAACCTTCGCGGACGGTACACAGGATGTAATTACGGATAAGGCGCAGTGGTCCTCGGACAACACAGCGATCGCAGATGTTCTTAAAGGTAAAGTAACAGGGTACAAATCTGGTGTGACCGTGATTAAAGCGTCCTACGGCGGCAAGCAGGCAACGGCAACGGTAAGGGTGGATGTGCCGAACCAGATCGTGATCAGCCAGACAACGGTCGACATGCAGGTTGGCGATAGCTTGTCCTTAACGGCTAACGGGAATTATGCAAACGGCCGTGTTGATAATATCACCGCATTGGCGGAATGGAGCTCCTCTAACGCTGACGTTGCTGAGGTGAATAAAGGCACCATCACCGGTCTAAAGAATGGCACCGCAACCATTACAGTGAAGTACGGCGCCCGCACGGCGACAACGGTTGTCTCGGTTGGCGTCATCGAGAAGCTGACGCCAAGCGCCAAGAAGCTGCTGCTTCGCAAAAACGGCATCGCCGCCATTACGCTTACGGCCGACTACAAGGGGGCCGTGACCAAGGATGTGACGGCACTGGCAGACTGGAGCTCCTCCAAGCCGGACATTGCTTCGGTGTATAAGGGGCAAGTGACGGCTAACAGCTCTGGTTCAACGGTCATTACCGCTTCTTTTGGCGGTGAGAAAGTCACAGTTACCGTTGAGGTGGATGTGTCGGACAAGCTGACGGCAGACATCTATGGGGTCACGCTGGAGTTGAATGAGACCAAGCAGATTACCCTGACATCTGTAGATAGTCTGGGCGCCAAGACGGACGTCACTAGCGAGGCGGACTGGACAGCCTCCTCGAAGACGGTCGTTGATGTCAATGCGGGTCTGATCCGGGCGCTCGCTGCGGGCAAGTCCAATGTCATTGCCAAGTTCGGCGGCAAGACCGTCACGATCACCGTTGAGGTCGGCGCTGTGCAAAAGCTGGAGGCAGATGCAGAGGTGCTGTCTATGCAATCTGGCATCACGCAAGAGATCAAGCTGACAGCGGCGCTGCCGGATGGCCGAACGAAGGATGTGACAGCGCTGGCGGAATGGAAGAGCGGAAGCTCGAAGGTAGCCACCGTCACGCAGGGCAAAATAACCGCAGTCGCCTCAGGCAAGACGAAGGTGACGGCAAAATACAACGGCAAGACGATTACGATTCATGTGGATGTAGACCAGTTGAAATATCTGGACATCTACAGCGGCAAGAAGCCTGTTGCCCAGCTTACGATTAAACAAGATGAAACGATACAGTTGGATGCTGTGGCAACCTACATGGATAACTCGGAACGCACCGTGACGCTCGATGGCGTGTGGAGCTCGTCCCGCTCGACTGTAGCTCATGTCAAGCACGGGGTTGTAACCGCCCAGGGCAAAGGCAAGGCCACGCTGACCGTGAAGTTTGGCAATAAGTCGGCCAAGGTGCAGATTGTCGTCGAATAATTAAGCCATAACGTGGCGATATTTGGGCGATATGCGCGAAGTCGCGAGACCGCCCCCTGCGGGGGTGGTTTTTTTTTTGTTAGGGGAGAGGTATAATAATTGGGAAGCGCGTCAAGAGCCAGAGAAAGGAAACAAGAAAGGAGCAAGGCCAACAGGCACCTGTCAAGTGCCGATTCGCCCTGCCCCCTTATCTTAACCCTCATGACTGCAGTTCATGAAGGGATACTACTAGTGTTGCTACATGAGCATCATTTTATTACATAGGATGATAAAAAAATTGGAAAAAGGAGCCGAACACTTATGATGGATATTGTACAGATCCAGGAGACGATTCCGCATCGTCATCCGTTTTTGCTTGTAGACCGGATTATTGAACTGGAGGAAGGGGTACGCGCTGTAGGCATCAAATGCGTCACTTATAATGAACCTTTTTTTGCAGGACATTTTCCAGGGTATCCGGTTATGCCGGGAGTACTGATCGTGGAGGCGCTTGCCCAGGTGGGCGCGGCAGCGATCTTGAAGGTGGAGCAATTCCAACATAAGCTGGGCTTCCTGGCCGGGATAGATGAGTTCCGTTTCCGTGGGCAGGTCGTACCAGGGGATACGCTGCGTCTTGAGGTAGAGATTATTCGCCTCAAAGGCACAGTAGGTAAAGGGAAGGCTACGGCATCGGTCGATGGCAAGGTTGTTGCATCTGGAGAAATTATGTTTGCGCTGGTGGACAGGCCAGCTACAGAGGGAGTGGGACAATGACACAGCTTGAGCAAGCGCTGGAGCGTTATCACACTTGGATGAACGATCCGTTGATTGATGAGGCGACTAAAGCCGAATTGCGTGGTTTGGACGGGCAGGATAAGGAGATCGAGGATCGCTTCTATCGGGATCTGGAATTCGGCACAGGCGGGCTGCGCGGCGTGATGGGAGCAGGAACGAACCGAATGAACCGTTATACGGTCGGAAAGGCGACGCAAGGATTGGCGAACTGGCTGCTGAGCCGTCAGCAGAAGCCATCGGTCGTTATCGCTCATGATTCGCGCAATCAATCCCCTGAATTTTCGCTAGAAGCGGCGCGTGTATTGGCAGCCAATGGCATTACGACTTATCTGTTCACGGGTCTGCGCCCGACACCTCAGCTTTCCTTTGCTGTGCGCCAACTGGGAGCAAGCGGCGGCATTGTCGTTACGGCTAGCCATAACCCGCCCGAGTACAATGGATACAAGGCTTATGGCGCAGATGGCTGTCAGCTCGTTCCGGCAGATGCCGAGCAAGTCATTGAGGCTATCCAGTCCGTTGCTGGCTTTGGCGCAATTCGGCGCATGGAGCAGGCGGATGCGGAAGCTGCTGGCCTCATTCGCTGGCTGGGAGAGGATGCGGATCAGGCCTATGTTGATACGGTCGTTGCCCAGAGTGTCAATCAGGAGCTGCTGCGCGGCGGTCTTGGAGATGCGCTGCAAGTTGTATACACACCGCTGCATGGAGCGGGCAATATGCCCGTGCGTCAGGTACTGGCGGCAGCCGGATTCAGCAACGTCCATGTCGTCGCCGAGCAGGAGCAGCCGGACGGTTATTTCAGTACGGTGAAATCTCCCAACCCGGAGGAGCGAGAGGCATTTACACTAGCTATTGAGCTTGCACATAAGCACCAAGCAGACATCATTATTGGCACTGATCCCGACTGTGACCGGATGGGAGCGGTAGTTAAAAATAATGCAGGCGAATATGTTGTGCTGACCGGCAACCAGTCCGGTGCCTTGATGGTGTACTACCTCCTGAGTCAATTGCAGGAGAAGGGCAAGCTGCCGGATAACGGAGTTGTTGTGAAGACGATCGTCACAAGCGAGATGGGCGCAGATATTGCCCAGTCGTTTGGCGCGCAGGTGATCAATACCCTCACCGGCTTCAAGTATATCGGCGAGAAAATAAACGAATTTGAAAAATCAGGCGACCGGACATTTTTGTTCGGATATGAGGAAAGCTATGGTTACCTGACGGGAACCTATGCCAGAGATAAGGATGCTGTGGTGGCCTCCATGCTGATCTGTGAGGCGGCGGCATATTATAAGCAGCAAGGCAAGACGCTGTATGATGTCCTTCTGGAGCTGTACGGGCGCTATGGCACGTATCTGGAGGCTCTGCAGTCCCGGACGCTCAAGGGCGTGGATGGCGTACAGAAGATTGCGGCAATTATGGAGGATTGGCGTTCTAACGCGCCAGTACAGATTGCAGGGGTAAAGGTGGAGCGAGTGCTTGATTATTTGCCGGGGCTGGATGGCCTTCCACCTGAGAATGTATTAAAGTTTTTGCTCGCTGACGGTTCCTGGTTCTGCCTGCGTCCGTCAGGTACGGAGCCGAAGATCAAAATCTATTTTGCTGTATGCGGTACTACCCCTGATGAAGCATCCGCTTCCTTGAACCAGTTGTTGGAGCAGGTCATGCAAAGAGTTGATTCCCTAGCTTAAGGAGTGGAAGTTGTGTTTCAAATGCTGCATCAATGGAATCGCAAGGCAAGAAAATGGTTATGGCTCATTGTTATCGCCGGTGTACTGGCGGCTATGCCGATCGCCTTTCTGCGCGCGCAGATGGAGGATACGGCCAACGAGGTAGAGTTTGTGTTCAATTATAAGGATTTGCTGCAAATTGCGGCTTACCAGTCTGACCCGAAGGGATTCACCTCTCAGCAGTTGGACGAGATGAAGGCTGCGGGGATCGGGACGATGGCGTTGTTCGAGAGCACATTGGACGAGCTGAGCCTGGCCAAGCATTTGACGGTCTACAACTCGTCTCAAGTAGCCATGCTGCAGAACAAGGCTATCTCATTTAATGAGAACTATGCTTATGTACTGTTTGCCGATCAAGAGATGGCGACAGCATTGACTCCTATGATTGACTATGTGTTTGAACGCTCTGGCATTGTGGTCAGACCGTGGAGCTTTGATGGGAGGGAGGGTCTTATTATCGAGACCCCGGTGGAGAATGCTGTAGTCAAGCGGCTGCCGCCGGACCCGATCGCCATGCAGATGCTCAAGGACAGAGGTTTTAACCTGCTGCCGCGCCTGTCTGACCGTACCCGTCCTTATGATGAAGAGATGATGGGACGCATGCTCAAGGAGTTCAGTGAACTGGGTGTGACGCGCCTCCTGTTCGATGGAACGGCTGTGCCAGGGTATGAGGACCATGCGGAGGACAAGACGATCAATGCATTCGCCGAATTGCTGAATCAGTATGGCATAGGCATCGCGACGATTGAGAACTTGAAGGTGCCGCAGAAAGGGATCAACCTGCTCGCTAACCTGACAGATTACAATGTAGCGCGTCTCTATTCTCTGTCCGACGCGGATGCGATGAATTTGACGCCAGATGTGATTGCGGATCGCTTCCTGCTTGCGGCTAAGGATCGAAATATTCGCATGTTCTATATCAATGGACAGGTGCTGCGAAGTATAGACAAGGCAGCGATTATCCATTCACTGGACAATATGTATCTGGCGCTCAAGGGAGACGAGGATACGATGGGCGCGGTGGAGCAGCTAAGTCAGCAGGGCTTTCCCAATGGTGTCGCCAAAGCATTCACGCATGAGCAGCCGCAAGGCTGGGTGAAGCCGCTCAAGGCAATCGCAGCCGTTGCGTCAGTAGCGATTATCGCATTGCTAATAGGCACGTTTATTCCTGTACTGTTGCTTCCGTCCTTCGTGATCGGGTTAATCGGAAGCGCAGGCTTGTTCGTGCTGTCGCACGCCGTATTGGAGCAGGGGCTGGCGCTTGGCGCATCGATTGCCGCTCCGACTCTGGCACTCATCTGGGCGCTTGGACGCATCCGTCTGCATACAGAGGGAGATCAACGGTTTGTTGGCGGGCCATGGCGAGGCAAAAGCGAGAGCAGCGAAGCGCTGTTTGGCGGTCAGTGGGTATTCAAAAGCCAGCGCCCGGCCAGACGCTTAACGATGGCTCTCGGGCTGTATGTGTCCACAGCTATCATCTCGTTAGTCGGTGTCCCGCTGCTCGTGGCTATGCTGAACAATATTACGTACAGCCTGGTGCTTGAGCAATTCCGCGGCGTCAGCCTGCTTCATCTTGCGCCGATTGTTCTCGTCACTCTATATCTGTTCCTGTACACGGGCACGCAGTCGGTCTGGGCCAATCTGCGTAAGCTGTTGTCCTTGCAAGTGACCGTTCTCTGGGTTGTGGTCGCTGCTGTCCTTGGCGTTGTGGGGATGTACTACATGTCGAGAACCGGCAATTCAGGACAAGCCTCCGGCCTTGAAATTATAGTACGCAATCTGCTGGAGACGACGATTGGCGTTCGTCCTCGGTTCAAAGAGTTCTTATTTGCCCATCCGTTATTCCTGCTGGGGCTGTACCTTGCGCTCCGTTATCGTGCAGCTTGGATCGTATTTATTATCGCGTCGATTGGTCAACTGTCGATGCTGGACACATTCGCGCATATTCATACGCCGCTGTATATTTCAGCGATTCGGGTTGCTCTGGGATTGGGAATTGGCGCGATTATCGGCTTGGCTGCAATTGGCGTATGGCAGCTCGCGGAAGGGGCATGGCGTAGATGGTCACCAAAACTGATCAAAGCGGGCAAAGCTTTCGAATAGCCATCTCCGGTTATTATGGCTTCCACAACAGCGGAGATGAGGCCGTGTTGAAGTCGATCCTGCTCGCTCTGGAGCTGTCTGCCAAGGAGCAGGGGATCGTCATTACACCTGTCGTGCTGTCGATTGACCCGGAATGGACCGCTCGCATGTATGGGGTCGAGGCAGTGCACCGGATGCGCCCGCAGTCTGTTCTGGCAGCCTTGAGAGACTGCGACGGTCTGATCAGTGGAGGCGGCAGTCTGCTGCAGGACGCGACCAGTGCCAAGACGATTCCTTATTACACAGGCGTTATCAAGCTTGCCCAATGGCTGGGCAAGCCAACCTTTATCTATTCTCAAGGTATAGGGCCGTTGCACCGTGGATGGATGAATCCGCTCATCCGCAGTGCAATGCGCCATAGCCGGTACGTATCGGTTCGCGATCCCGAATCGGCAGAGCTGCTCGCCCGGATCGGTGTTGCGCGAGATCGAATCGAGGTCGTGCCGGACCCGGTGATGGGACTGCCGCTTCCTGTTGCTGGCAAAGAAGAAGCGAGTAAGGATGAGCGGCCGATCGTCGGCGTTTCGCTCCGGTATTGGCGCAAAGACCGTGCCGATATGGATGCGGTCGCATCAGGCTTGTCACAGCTTGCCTCGGAGCGAGATGTGCGCCTTCGCTTTCTTCCCTTTCACACACCGGATGATATCGAAGCGTCACAGTATGTCCTGGAGCGGCTTGGAGAGCTGACAGGCAGCTCCGCTGAGATCATCGATGCTGGCGATGATCCGCAGCAGATGCTGCTGCAGGTTAGCCGTTGTGATCTGCTTATAGGCATGAGGCTGCATGCGCTCATCTATGCTGCCAACACTAAGGTGCCGTTGCTGGGAATCTCCTATGATCCGAAGATTGATCAGTTTCTTCATCGCCTGCAGCAATCGGCTATTGGAACGACCGAGCGTCTTGAGCCATCTGCCTTGGCAGCGGCAGCAGGAGAGCTGCTCAAAAATCGTGCTGGATGGCTTGCAGATAATAATGATATAATTGACAAATTGAAACAGCAATCGCGCCAGCCGGCGCAACACATAGTTCATTTTTTGCGTCAATTGATAAAGAGGTGACGAAGCAGCATGAATTCTAGCTCCAATTCCCGCCAGCAAGAGGTACAACCGGCGTCGCATCAGGCGAGCGAGACCATCCCTGTTGTCCCAATATTTGGACTGCCGTTCTCACGAATGAGTATGGATGAGACAGTACACCATTTAACTAGGGCAATAGAGCTTCGCCAGACGACCCAAGTCATCACAGCGAACCCCATCATGGTAATGGCAGCCCTTGAAGACCCGAAATATGGTCAAGTCATGAAGGAGGCGGAGCTGATCGTTCCTGATGGAGCCGGCGTCGTCTGGGCAGCTAACTACGTTGGAATGCCTGTCAAGGAACGGGTGGCTGGCTTTGACCTGCTGCATCGGCTGATGCAGGTGGGAGAGCAGAAGCGTTGGAAGGTGTACCTGCTTGGCACTTCTCAGGAGATTATCTCCGAGGCTGCTGCGCGGCTGCAACAGAAGTTTCCGCTCGTGGAGCTGGTTGGCTTCCATCATGGCTACTTTAGCGATGCAGAGGATGCCCAGGTCATTCAGAAGATCAGACAAGCTGCACCCGACCTACTCTTTGTTGCCCGCGCCGCCAATAATCAGGAGCCATGGATTTATAAGTATAAGCATGAATTAGGGGTTCCGTTGGTTATGGGTGTCGGGGGGAGCTTCGATATTATCGCGGGACGGCTGAAGAGAGCGCCAATCCTCTTCCAGAAGCTGCGTCTGGAGTGGTTCTACAGGTTATTGCAGGAGCCCAAGAGATACAAAAGGATGCTTGCCTTGCCGCAATTCATGGTCAAAGTGGTGCGAGAGAAAGAAAACGTCACAAAACGTTAGCCAACTTCGTGAAAAACGCTGAAAATCGCACAACTTGCGTGAAAACGGCAGTGGAGTTTCTTTTTCAATCGGGGTATAATTCAATCCGGTAGAGACAAAAGGAGAGTTGGAAAATGTCAGTGAGCTTTCTTTATATTTCAGGCTTTGTCATTGCACTTGTACTTGCGCTTGTTCTTACTCCATTAGTCAAGAAATTTGCCTTTGCAGTCGGGGCGATTGACAAGCCCAATTACCGCAAGGTGCATACCCGCATTATGCCAAGATTGGGCGGTCTGGCGATCTATGTTGCCTTTGCTGCAGGCTTGCTGATTTTGCTGCCTTTTGTTCCGGACGGATTGTTCGATAATTCGGATATGAACCTGGTGCGGGCGATGCTTGCAGGCGGTACGCTGATTGTGTTAATTGGCGCGCTGGACGACCGTTTCGAGCTGTCTGCAAAAGTTAAGCTCGTTGGCCAGCTTACAGCGGCTTGTATCGTCGTCTTCGGCTTCGATGTGAAGATAAATTTTGTCAATATTCCCTTTGGCGAATCCATGCAATTCATTACAGAGTGGATCAGCATCCCGTTGACCATCTTCTGGATCGTCGGTGTGACGAATGCAATCAATCTGATTGACGGCCTGGATGGGCTTGCTTCGGGCGTATCCGGTATTGCGATCGGCACCATCCTGGTGATGGCCTCGTTGATGGGCTTTGAGCCGATTATATTGATGAGTGCGCTGCTGCTTGGCGGCATTATCGGATTTTTATTTTTCAACTTTCACCCCGCCAAAATATTTATGGGCGACTCTGGCTCGCTGTTCCTGGGCTTCAGCCTCGCGATGATGTCGATGCTGGCGTTCAAGCAGGTAACTATCGTCTCGTTCGTCACGCCGTTGCTTATCATTGGCGTGCCGCTGTCAGACACCTTCTTCGCTATCGTGCGCCGCTTAATCAACCGGAAGCCGATCTTTGCACCTGACAAGGGGCATCTGCATCATTGCTTGCGCGAGCTAGGCTTCAGTCATCGCAAGACAGTGCTTATCATTTATGCGATTGCTGCTTTTTTCGGAGCCTGTGCCATTGTTCAAGCGGCTGTCATTCGTTCGGATGCAGCGAACTGGGTGACCTTCGTCGTCGTGTGCGTGCTGATGTTTGGCTTGCAGATTGGCGCGGAGCTGATCGGGATCGTTGACAAGTCGAGGAGACCTGTTATTAACTTTATTCAGCGGACGTTCTTGAGGGCTGACACACAGTCCCGCTCGAAATAAATAGCTTCATACTCGTTGAAGCACCGCCTGTAATCATTCTTCCGGGAGGAAGGATGATCGCGGGCGTTTTTTATTTGTTTTGTCTGTAATAAAGTTATGGATTTTCCCTTCACATTTGCTCGCTCTGAGCCGATAACAAACCTATAGCTATCTGCCTTGAGGAAGAATCGCAAGATGCAGAAAAATTGAGACAGGGAGGACATTCTTTTGAAAAAGGCTTTATCGATTTTATTGATGCTAGCGCTGCTAATTACGCTATTGCCACCGTCCGCTGCTCCAGTGGTGCACGCAGCGGGGGCCAATAACTTTACGTTTGTGAATGAGCAGTATTCTGCAAGCTCTGCACGGATTACGACGAATGAGCGTGTGACATTGACGGGAACCATCAACAACGTAATCGGCAGCACGATCTCATACAGTGTGTATCAGATCAATCTGAGCGGTGAGACGGAGAAGATTTCCAATTCCAATGAAAATCAGACCGCAAACATTACGCTTAGCGGCAACTCCATCACCGTGTACAATGTGCAGCTCTTCCCCGGACTGAACAAGATTACGTTCAAGGGGACACAAGGCAATGCGGACGTTTCCGATTCGATTTATATTGAATATCGTAATAGCCCGACACTCTACAATCTCGTAGCCAGCCTCGACGGTCTGCAATATGAGATACTGGAGGAAGGGACAACTGTTATTCACTCTACGCCTTCTCAAGGCAAGCCAGCAGCAGATATTAGCATTAGCGGGCGTGCTCCGAATGCGGACAAGGTAACCGTTATTGTCAACGGCAAGAGCTATACCTATTCGGTTAATAGTACGATGAACTGGAGCTTCATCGCCTCCCCTGTGAATATTAAGAAGGGTAAGAACACCGTCACCATTCGAGTGTACAATAACAATCAGATTGTGGAGACTGTGCGCGATCTCGCTTTCTACAACGGGCAAATTACCTTTTATGATATGAATCTGACGGATGGGACGAATTCAGCTTCACTGGAGAGCAATCCGAACTTTTCGGTGGATAATGGAGCTCCACTCACCTTGAAGGGTAAGGTTATCGTCCCATTATCCTATGACACCACCACAGCTACGCATAAGCCTTCGATTCAAGAGGCGAAATTGCAATACAGAACATCGATCAATGGAAGCTATATCGATATTCCATTAACCTCGATTACCCATGAGGAGGGTTATAATCCGACACCTACAACCAAGTTTATGACCTTGCTGTATGAGCTTCCTATTGGGACGATCGGCAGTGCAATCCCGTTTGACCAGATTCAATATCTACAGTTCCAAGGATTGAACTTTGTCAAGGTGCCGGCAGGCACGGATGCTTCAGAGCTGTATTCTTTCAAGCTGCGAAATAAAGGACTGGCATTTATCGATCAGATCAGATATTTGCCAGGCTACAGCAGCGGAACAACGGATGCCCAGCTTGAAGGGATGCAGAGCTCCGATATGGCCAATGCTGATATCTTCTCCTTGCCTATGGGGGTAGAAATATTAATCGGCAACCCTGGTTCATTGGGTGGTGGCTTTAATAATATTGTGAAGATCAACAGCATCACCGACTCTACAGGGAAGATACATCCGTCATCTGCAGGGGATTCTACGGGGCAAGACACCGCTTCTACTATTAAATACAGCTATGTGCAGCGTGAAGTACATTATTTCACGATGAAGAATGTCGATGGTGTAGAGACACAGTATGCGCGTGTCTTCGTAGAGATTAAGAAGCTTCCATCGGCAGGGAAACAGGTACTCAGGTTTGCGCTTAATGCTCCGAATACGGCAGCTACAGACGAAACGTCAGTACCGCTTACCCTGCTGTACGGTCCCTACGCAAAATTTGATACGTTGTATGACGGCATGCAGATCAAGCTCGATACGACAGTGCAGGCAGATGATGTGCTCAGGCTGCTGCTCAGGCAGGAGTTCTCCGGGTTCAAGGGAGAGCTGCAGAACATCGCGAATGCCAATGATATTCGGTATGCTCCAGAAGACGGGGCGAATAACACCAAGCTGCCGCAAACGGTATTCTTCTATATTAACAATACAGAGCTTCCGCTAGAGATGGACGTGCGGAATAATAACACAGATCGATCCGTGTTCAGGCTGAAGGGAGCCGGGGAGAATCAGGACGGGATTTCAGATGCTGAACAAGCGGCCTATGCGGCTCTGTACAAATCGGGAGACAACAATATCCGGCTGGTGTTCCGCACGAGCAAAAACAATTACCAGCGCGACATCAAGGTAACGCTCATCCCGACGAACCTGCCGGTTATTCCAGCGGACAATACGGAGGGCGTGTTCCCTTATTCCGCTAATTACAATGATCCGATGCCTAATGATCCGAATTTTCAGCTTCTAGGCAATGTATATAATACTAAAGAAGCACGCGCCAAGGTTTATGGTACCTTTGACTTTATCGATCTGGGTCAGACGCCAGAAAGTGTAACGAATAAAGTGATTTCGCTGCGTACTATTAACGAGGCCAAGAACTATCGCCTTAAAATCACGACCGCAGGAGAGAGCGACATTGTATGGACTCTGGATCATAGCTTTGTCATTAAATCCACAGACCCATCAAGGAACAACGAGCTGATCCCTGGCTTGGATATAAGCTACAACCAGAACAATAAGGTAACGGTAACCGTGCTGTACGATCTGGAGAAGGAGAGCTTTGCGTTCATGCTGTCGGCTCGTGATTTGCCTAGTGATGGCAGCCCGCTCGTATACAATTTCTTTGTCTACAACAGCGGCGAGAATGGGCCAAGAGCAAGCTACCGGCTGGAGATTAACTCTACTACGATTCCGTATACTGTGCTGGCACCCATCTCACAAAAGCGAATTCTTAACCAGAACTACGTAGAGGTCATTATTACATCGCCTGGAGCCGAGACGATAACGATAAACAAGGTCGCTGCTCGCAAAGTCACCTTTAAAGATTATAATCAATTGCAAAACGGCGAGCCGTCGCTAATCCCGGCATTTAGCGCACTGGTTACTGGCTTGAAGCCAGGCAATAAGGATAATAAGATTGATATTGTTATCACTCGCGGCAAGGATAAGATAACGGATTTCTTCAATGTAAAGTATGTCCCCGAGAATATTCCGGGTGGACAGATCATGGAGAAGATGAAATCGTCGCACAAGGTGTTCGACAGCAAGCTGTCACTGGTCTTTCCTAAAGGCACCAATCTGATACGACCGGACTACAACCTGCCCGAAAATTTGAAGGGACAAGTATATGAAGGAAATAATCTGCTCTTCGCTATTGCGAACCCTGAGGACGGCGTAGTCGATCGCCATGACTATGAGACGGTACCGGCCAACTATGACCTGGATCTGTCACTTGGTAAAATCCTGTTCTCAGCCAGCTTCCCGCAGCGTTTCCTGAAGGCTAGTCCTGTCTATTGGATCGATTCCGGTCAGGCCGATGATCCGCTTACAGATCGTGTATATGATCCCGTGACCTCGGGCTTTGATCCGTTCCCGTTCTCGGTCATCGAGGGCGAGTCTAAGCCGTACTATTTCAATCGTCCGAATACACGAGAGCTGATCCCGTCCAAGCGGGGTACGTTGACTCTGTCTTATGATGCCAGCATGCGCCAAAGCGCAGGTGTGCTCGTCACGGTCTTCCGCTTCGATTATTTCACACAGCAGTGGGAAAATATCGGCGGAGTTGTAGACGAGAAGAAGAACACAATCAAGGTTCCATTTGATAAATTCGGCTACTATGTTGTTGCGAAGCTGTCCTATGGCTTCAATGACATTACGGATCATCCTTATGGAAGAGAGTCGATGGAGGCGATCTACGCCAAGGGCGTAATGAATGCGATCGATCCAAGTGGAGCGTTCGGTACAGATCAATATGTTACTCGTGCAGAGTTCGCTCGGATGCTGGTTAGAGCGCTTGAGATTCAATTAAGCTATGACGGCAATACGCACTTCGTCGACGTCCCGAATCTCGGCAATGCGATCAATATGGAATCGATATGGGATTACCGCTATGTAGAGACGGCTGCGCGAGTAGGCATTGTGCGCGGCACCCAGCCGCGTGTGTTTGATCCTGAGAACTCCTTGATTCGCCAGGATGCGGCCGTAATGCTAGCGAAGGCATTGAACCTGAAGCTGGAGACCAGCGCCAGCAAGGTGAAGACAGCACTGCAAAAGGCATTTAAGGACGAAGGCACGATCGACTATTATGCGGCTCCCTCCATTCTGGCCATACAGAAGAAGGGCTTCATTCAAGGCTCGCCAGTGGACGTGAATGATCCGAAGCGGGGGAATGTATTCCAGCCGAGAGCTCGCCTGCTGCGCAGCGATGCAGCCATCATCATTAGCAAGGTTATGGCAGATCAGAGGAAGTTGCCTAAGATACTGACCCAGTAATGATTGTTTGGCAGAGAAGCGGAGCGAGCACGCTCGCTCCGTTTTCTTTGCAATTTATAGCGCAGTTGGGGTATAATATAATAATGATGTCAACTCTATGATGAATAGGTCAAGCTAGCAATAGAGAAGACAGGCTTCGACAGCATGAAACAATCTCCATGGAAAATGTTTAGCGTCGACGGCGCAGCATAATCAGGTTATACTTACTTCTGTTGGTTCCCTTACTGCTATCTGTGCAGCGTTTGGTATACATAAGAAGCGGCGAGAAAAAAATTAAAAATTTTTTCAAGGGATCGCAACTTTTTGCGAAACGGTGCGTTTAATTACATGTAGAAACGAAGCAACGAACTAATCGACATCGCCAGAGCAGGCTTTGGCACTGGGCGGATGAAGAAAATTGTGCTTTACGCTGGATATTAGCCATTGTATAATGTTATAGTGATCTAGCGATTCTACCATATTTTTCTTCTTGAGTTTACGAGTTTCTGCGACATGTTATTACAAGGGTTAGACATGCAGCAGACATTATTTAATATCAACGCGCTCTACTCTGGGAAGGGGGTGAATCGGCCGATGAGGGAAACGAGCCATTCATTAAGCAATTATCAACACTCTCAACAACCGAAGCATTTTAGAGGAGGAGAAAAAAAGGTTATGAAGAAAAGTTTATCTTTGCTTGTAGCCATCGCTATGGTGTTCTCTATGTTTTCAGCCGTAGCAGCTGCAGCATCTGAATCTGGTACTAAACTTCAAGGTCTGGGCGTTATCAAGGGGAACCAAAACGGTGACCTTCTGGAAGACGCTAACTGGCTGCGCCAGGACGTAGCAGTTCTGATGTCCCGTCTTGCTGGTAAAGAGACTGAGGCAAAAGAAACTGTGAAATCCCATACTTTCACTGACGTTCGTGGAACTTTCTACGACGGATACATTTCCTGGGCTAAAGAAAACAACTTCATGCAAGGTAACTCCGCTACGAACTTTGGTTTCGACAACGAAATCACTTACAAAGAGTTCGCAACAGTTATCCTGCGCGCTCTGGGTGTAGACACTTCTGACTACAGCAAAATCGGCGAACTGGCAATTGCTGCTGGTATCATCGACGACAAGCTGAACCTGGATGAAAAAGCTGTTCGTGGTGTTACTTATGACATCATCACAACTGCTCTTGACAAAGAGGTTGACGGTCAAAAGCTGGGAACTAAACTGGGTCTGCCAGGCTACGAAGTTGTAGCTCCTGCGATCTCCGTTGCTCCTACAGCTGTTAAAGAAGTAACTGTTACTTTCAACAAAGAGATCGCTACTGACAAAGCTAAGTTCGAGCTGAAACGTGGCGTTACTCCTGTAACTGTTGACAAAGTAACCTACTCCGAAGACAAAAAAGTAGCTAAGCTGGAACTGAACACTAAGCTGGTTACTGGCGAGTACACTGTAGTAGCTAAAGACGCTACTGAAGCTGAACTGTCCGCTTCCTTCTCTGCTGAGAATGAGAAAGTTGCTAACATCGAATTTGTTGGTGATAAATTCGCTCTTGGTTCTAAAGATGATGGAACTGTAGAAAGCAACAAGATTGAAGTTTCTTACAAAGTTACAAACCAATATAGTGAAGATGTAACAAGAACTTATGGTGGTAGCGTAAACTTCCAACCATCCAAAGGTTCTGTTGAGTCCAAAACTAATGGTAAATTGGTTATTGCACTGGCAGCTAGCACAAACCTGACTTACCAAATCAATGAGCAAGTTTACATTAGCGCAACTTACTCTAACGGTACTAATAATGTTTTCGTAAATGAAACATTGGCAGTTGGTACTCAATCTCGTGTAGATAGCGTTACTGTGAAAGAGCTGTATCATGCAGATGGTAAAGCAATCTCTGCTGGTTCTAACTTCACTGAGTACACACTCTTGTTTGAAGCAAAAGACCAATATGGTAACCTGGTCACTAACCTTACTAAACTCAAAAATGACCTTAGTGTCTATGTTAGTAACCCAGCAATCTTTGATATTGCTAAGGATGATCAGAACAAACCAAACATTCTGAACGACCAAGGTAAAAACAAAGACCAAGTTGGTCTGAAGCTGAAAGAGTCTAACACAGCTTCCCAAGGATTTGTTCAAGAAGGTACGAACTCTGTTGTATTTAACTCCATTTTTGCTGGTAAGCAAACCAAGTTTGATGTTGAAGTGTCCAAAGGATCTGCAGTTCAAAGCATTTCCCTGACTTCTCCATCTAACGTAGCTGCTGGCGACAAAAAAGTTAAAGTTCCATTCTCCGCTGTGGATGGCAATGGTAACGAAGTTACTAAGTATGACGATTTGAAAAATAGAATCATGTTGAACTCTTCTGTTGGTGGAGAAAACAAATTCTATTTTGATAAAGAAACAGGCGGTAAAGCAGTTCTTATTCTTGACTTGACTGGTGTACCACAAGGCACTTATAGTCTGTTTGCTAACGTTAAGAACAGCAATAGCCAATCTACTGTTCAAGTATCAGTTCAAGCAGCTCCTAAGCCTAACTACATCAAAAAAGTAGATGTGGATCGTAATAAGATTTTGAAAGGTGACGCTCAAACTGCTGAGTTTGAAGTAAAACCTGACAAAATTAAGATCGATGATACTCTGTCTCGTGAATGGGATGTTGATGCAAGTAAATATGACCTGACACTTACTAAAGTAAGTGGCGATGCTGGATTTACAATTAATGGTCTGGGAACTGGCGATGTAATTACTGATAGCACTAAGATTGTTGCATCTGCTAAAGGTACTGCTCGCTTCAAAGTTACCCTGAAGAACAAAGCTGGTGTTGATGCTGTTGAACTTACATCTGAGTTCACTGTTGCTGCAGCTGAACTGAAAGATCTCAAAGACTTCACAGTAAATGATCTGTCGAAAATGTTTGGTGGCAACCTTGATGGTTACAACCACTCCAGAGAAGTGAAAGTTTTTGGTAAGTACAATGGTGAGTCTTACCAACTTGACAAATCTCAATTTGTTGTAAATCTTTCTACTGATGGTCTTACTGTAAATGCCGATAACAAAATCGTTGTTGAAAACAATGGTTATAACTTCGGCACAAGTGATGTGAAAGAAGCTACTGTTAACTTTACTGTTACTGTCCTGAACTCTTCTTTCGATCAATTCAGCAAATCTTTGGTTGTTTCTAACGAGAAGCCAGTTATTAAATCTGTAACAACTCGTACTGAGAAGGGCTTCAAAGGCCAAGCTGGACTGAGCGAAATTACAGTAACTAAAAAAGCTGATTTCAAAGCTGGAACAACAATTGACAAGGTGTTCCAAGGTCTGAAATTTGTTGACCAGTATGGTGATACAGTTACTGTTGACCCAATCGTTTACATCAGCAATGTGAACGAAAAAATTACTTTCAACACTACTGCTCTTAGCAATGTTAAGGCATCCTCTATTGGTGTAGCTACTGTAAGTGAAGGTGCAAAATTCGAAATTAGCTACAACATTCCAGGACATCCTGTTGCTCAAGGTAAATTGACTGTAGAAGTTGAGTAATCTTCTTCTTAAAAAAGAAGCCCCTTTTTGGGGCTTCTTTTTTACTTATATGCCCAGCATGGGCTTCATCTCTAGAGTGAAGTCCGGATGGGGGCTGGCAAGCGCCTTGCATTATCTAAGAGCAAGGGTTTCTATTGCGAGATGGAATCTGAAGGGATTTGGGGCAAGAGCACGGCGATGTACACGAATCTAATTTGAGACGCTGGAAACCGGATGGGGCTAACCTAATTGTGAAAGAGAGTGATACGTTCGCATGAAGAGCAACGACAGCAAACAAATCTCGCTAGAGAGCTTGCGGCAATATGCTCGAAGGAACGAATCTTCGACTTTTGATTTAGATAACTGTACTTAGAAGTGTATCGAACAAAGGATCTGATCGAACAGAGAATGCACAAATCATATAGTGATGCGGGAGGATCGTAAAGGCATAAGGAAACTAAAAACAGAGTTGATGTCTTATTTTCTTTTTTATGCATACAAATAAAACCCTAGTAATCCATTAAATTAACCACCAGGTTTATCAATGAATTATTAGGGCTTATTTATTTTAAGACACTCTTTGGATTTAGTTCTTATGGAATGTTGATACTGAATGAGTATAATGAGCTAAAGTCAGTGGGCTTATTAATAACATATACTTGCAGAAATAATGTTGCGTCTGCTGGAACACTCACTTGAGGAGCGAATGCTGTTCCACCAACTTGAGTGTTCAGATATGCGAAATCGATCAAATCACCATATTTATTTATGACTTGATAGGTAAAACCATACCAGGCACCATTCGGACTAGTCACCCATATATCAGTTGGTTTAGTAATTCCTGTTCTATTTGTCCACTGGAACCAATCTACATCTGTTTCTGAATTTAATGGTAGTGCAGTAGAATAACAAGCGTAATTATTTGCACTGTAAGAGCATGGTGTGTAAGGAATAGCAGTGGCCTTAGTGTCCCCAATACCAATAGCTGCGAATGCGCCTTGAGAAGTAGAAAATATACAAACTAAAACCAAAGCAATAGTGAATTTAATGAATCTCAAGTTCAAATCCTCCGTTTATTTGTACGTTATTATAGAAACTGGCCAGTAACTACATGCTAAATTTAACACATATTGTAATTTATAAAAATAGGTCTAATTTACTAATATTGAAAATCTCAATGGCAGAATAGATCTTTAGCTTAACAACTTGGAAGACTGGACTCTAGGAACGAAAAAGAATCGATTTCAATTCCCCTGAAACTTTTCATCCATTAATTCGTCTATATATATAGCAGCTTTATACAAAGGAGAATTAATGAATGAACAAATTGGGGAAGTACACATGCACAGTGGCATTGGCGACAAGTCTTCTTGTAATGAATGCATCACCTTTGGTACACGCGGCGGGAACTACTACTCAGACTAAGGCAACTTCTACGCAGTCAACAAGCTCAATTAAGGCATTTGCTGGCACGAAGCTAAAGACCTTTAATATCTCAGCTAAAAGCTATATTGAGATTAGCGATGTATTGTTCCAATATAGCAATAATGAAAAGATCGTTCATTATACGGTAACTGTACATAACAATGACAACAAGAACCTTGACTTTATGGATTACTGGATCGAAGTACAGGATACTAGCGGCTCCAAATATTCAGTGCAGGCTCATCCAAGCAACAGCAAGTCCAACAAGATTGCTCCTCAGTCTACTCAGGAGTACAAGTACTATGCAAAGGTCAATCCGAAGCTCAACTATTATAATCTCAAGTTCAAGCTGATTAAGTGGGATTTTGGTGCTGCCAATTATGAGCGTGTGCTTGGCGAGGCGCGCGTTACTTCAAAATATGTAAATGTCGTCCCTTCTAAACAATACTACATTCTCACTAAAGGAACTGAGAAGATTAGAACGTATTTGCAGCCAGGATCGAAGTTTAGTCTAGGAGACACAACCCAGTTCCAAACAACATTTCAATTGAGCAATCAAGGGACATTTGCGAAGGATATTTCGAATTACAAGTATTATATAAAGACCAAAGCAGGTTTCATTATTCAGTTGAATACGAACCTGGCGGCAGGTCAGAAGCTGGATTCCGGTCAGAAGCTTGACGTTCTGCTGTCCGGCGAGGTAAGGAAATCTATTGATCTTGCTGGCGCCCAGCTCTTCGTGACACAGACAGAGGGCGAGGCTAACTTCGAGTCCCCCGTTGCGAATTATGCAATGACATGGCAAGCGACGAATACGATCGTTGCTGAAGTGAACAAAGCCAAGACGATTATGGTAGACAGTCAAAGCATCCAAAGTATGGTTGAATATAGTTATTTGGATGAAGGCGATAAACAGAATGAAATTTCAGTTACACTGAAGTTTACGAATAAAGGCGAGAAAGCAGTCAAGCTCCCTGCGTACAAATATGAGCTATTAAGCTCGTCTGGGGTTAGGTATCCGATTGTGCCAGGATCTGAGGAAGTAAATCTGGTGCCAGGCATTGAGAGTGAGCTGTTACTGACAGGCAAAGTGCCTTCTGAAGACAAGTCCAAATCGTGGACAGTGATCGTGCAACAACCAAAAGAAGAGAATAAGCCATCCGGGTATGTTTTAACAGGCTTCAAGCTTCCGTCTCTTACTGCTACTGGTTCTGATGCCTCACTAATCCGTGAATATCAGAAGGAAGATAGCAAGTATGAAATCGCGATTACAGATACGGAAAGACTCCCATGGGGCGATCAAGATATTGTGAACATCTACGTCTCTGTGCGCAACAAAGGCGACAAAGAGCAGCTTATTCCAGATATGGTCAGCACACTGAAGATGAATGGCGCTGCCCTCGATGAGAAGAGTGTATCCATCATTAAACTGGATAACCAGATTCTTATCCCGGCTGGGGAGAGCATTCAATATGTTATTAGCACGAAGGTTCCATATAACTATAAATTCTCAAAAATGAGCCTGGTGCTTAATGATCAACTGAAGGATAAAAAGATTCGCACAATGGGTCAATTTACTGTTAATGAGCTTGGTGGTGTCAAGAACAATCGTTTGAGCTATGTCTTGTCATCTAAAGGGCGCAAAGCTGCATTGGATGTAGGTCGTTCATACCGCTTCGAAGCCAAAAGCTCCAGCTTGTACTATGTTGAATTCGCATATGTGAACAAGGAAGATCGCTTCTCTACTCTGCCCGTGCTCAAAGGCTACTTCAAGACTAACGACGGCAAATATATTGAGGCTAATTTAACGAATGTAAAAGCAGCAGTGAGCCCGTCAGGCAAGGCGCAATTCATTGCTTCCGCTCAAGTGCCAAAAGAGTATGACAGTAATGGTTTGTCACTGATTGTTGGTGAGGCAATTACGGCTGGGAATTACTCTAAGATTGACGAGACACCGGATAGCTATATTAGAGGTGCTTCCTTGACTGTCCCTGTTGCGGTTAATGAGGTAACTAACAATTTTGAGAACATGAAAATAAATCCTTATACTTTGACTTTGAATAAACTAGATGCTGGTATTACAGGTAATTCTACCTTTACCTTAGACCTCAGATATACGTTGACCGACGAAAAGCCATATGAAGTCAGTGAGACGAAGAAGCAGTTGTTATTCGAGATTAATGATGGGAAACAAACCTATGAGCAGGTTGTGGATATGGAGGGCGAGAAAGGACTGATTGTTGGAAGCAATCAACAACGCAAGATTGAATTCACAGGCCCGAATATCTCCAGAGTTATTTTTAATGGTTACACGCTCAATGTGTACGAATATTATAATGGACATAAAAAGCTGCTGTCCTACAAGGAATATAGCCGCTTCTATGTTGCCCAAAATAATAATCCCGAGTCCTAGGAGGAACAGACTTGAAGTGGCCTAACTTAATTGCTGCTGTTCTGTTGCTGTCATCGGGCATCGTGCTCGGGACGGTTTGGCATAGTAATGCAAATGGCAGCCAGCCTGTTCCTGGCGGTGTAGAAGATCCAGTAGTTACCAAGAGCTACGTAGATAAGCTGCTCGGTCAAAATGGCGGTTCCAGCGGATCAAGCTCCAATTCTGAGGACACAGCGATGAAAGTAGTCACCGTAGCAGCAGGCAAGAAGCTTCTTGCTACTGAAGAGGGAACGGAGTTCATCGTGCGCTCAGGCAAGGCAGTTGCCTATAGTGAAGAGAAGGACGGTATCTCCAATCTAACCTCGGGTACAGATCTGGTACATGGCAAGGCGGTTGCCAATAATAATCTGATCCTGTCGCCCAGAGCAGGACGCGGCATAACGCCGGATAGCAGCGTGAGTAACAACAAGTTGATCGTGTTAGTGAAAGGCAAATATCAGTTGAAATAAAACGGATGTGCAGCAATGATGCTTTAGGTCGTGTCTGAAAACCCGTTCAAGGGCATCTCTCCCCGCCTTTTCGCCCCATGCTGCGTTGCTTTTTCTTGACGTACCCCCGGTACGCCTGCGAAAAAGCGCCTTGCCTGGAACGAAAATTCGGCCAGATCTGTTCCGTTCAGAGTTTTCAGACACGCCCTAGTTATTTTTCCCCGGGATGACAATAAGTTATACGCTTCGAGAAGCGCGCAGCTCCATATACTATAGCCATTACAACAGGAGGTGGCTGCTATGGCTTCTCGAAGCAATAAGAAAGTGGTACCGGAGTGCAGGCAAGCATTGAATCAGATGAAATATGAGATCGCGGTGGAATTAGGCTTGATGGTTCATCCTGTCGGACAAGGCGATACGGAATTCGCTGGCGAGCTGGGTGAGACTTCCGCAGGTGCAGGACATGGATATGTGCCTTGGAGCCAGTTAGCTACCCGGGATGCTGGTTCTGTTGGCGGATCGATTACCAAGCGCCTGATTGCTCAAGCGGAGCAGGTACTGGGTCGTATCCATTGACAATTGACAGTAATTCCGGTATCATACTATCCTAGAGAGTTGTCTAACAACCTTTTCCTGCCCGGAAAAGGTTCATTTTTTGTATAGGGAAACGAACGCACTTTATACTATACCAATATTTATAGGAGGCTAAAGCGGATGTCAATAAAAGGTAGGCACTTGTTTACTTCTGAGTCAGTAACCGAGGGTCATCCCGATAAGATATGCGATCAAATTTCCGATGCCGTATTGGACGCTTTTCTGGAAGTTGATCCGTATGCCCGCGTAGCATGTGAAGTATCGGTAGCAACCGGTCTGGTGCTAGTTATAGGCGAGATTAGTAGCCGAGCGGATTATGTCGATATTCCATCCATTGTGCGTCGTACCATTAAGGGAATCGGCTATACCCGCGCCAAATTCGGGTTTGATTACAGCACCTGCGCTGTGCTTACATCGCTGAATGAGCAATCTGCAGACATTGCCCAAGGGGTGAACGCGGCGATTGAGACTCGCGACGGGAAGGATATTCGTCAAGAGAATGAAGATATCGGTGCTGGCGACCAAGGATTGATGTTTGGTTTTGCGACGAACGAGACACCAGAACTAATGCCGCTGCCTATAGCACTGTCCCACCGGATTGCTCGGCGCTTGTCTGAAGTAAGGAAAAACGGCACGTTGAACTATCTCCGTCCAGACGGGAAAACCCAAGTCACGATCGAATATATCGACGGGAAGCCGGTTCGAGTGGATGCGATTGTTGTATCTACCCAGCATGCGGAAGAGATTACGCTGGATCAGATCCAAAAGGATATTCGCGAGCATGTCATTAAGCCTGCGGTACCGGCAGAGTGGCTGGATGAAGAGACCAAGTATTATATTAACCCGACAGGACGTTTTGTTATTGGCGGCCCTCAAGGCGACGCTGGCCTGACAGGACGCAAAATTATTGTCGATACCTACGGCGGATATGCCCGTCATGGCGGCGGTGCTTTCTCCGGCAAGGACCCAACAAAGGTTGACCGCTCTGCGGCATATGCAGCACGGTATGTGGCGAAGAATATCGTAGCAGCGGGGCTTGCAGACAAATGCGAGATTCAATTGGCTTATGCAATCGGTGTAGCGACCCCGGTGTCTATTAACGTCGATACGTATGGTACAGGCAAGGTTGCAGAGGAGAAGTTGGTTGAAGTCATTCGCAACAATTTTGATCTACGGCCGGCAGGTATCATTAAGATGCTGGATCTACGCCGCCCGATCTATAGTCAGACTGCAGCTTACGGTCATTTTGGCCGAACGGATGTCGATTTGCCTTGGGAGCGTGTGGACAAGGCAGGCAAGCTGAGAGAAGAAGCATTAAGCGAATAGCTTCAAGACCGTCATACGCTGATGTATGGCGGTTATTTTGTTTGTACTCTAAACTTAATGGCTAGATTAGCCGAAATTATATATATTATTGTCTTTTTGGGGAGTGAGCCAGCGTTGATTCGGAAATTAAGAGGCGTTTCTATCGTTCTAGCAGCAGTGCTGATTCTGGAGTTGCTATTCAATGTGCTACCCGTCGTTCCTTCCCAAGTGGAAGCAGCGGCGTCAGGCCCTGTGCTGTTGGGGACATACCCGGCAGACGATGCAGTGAATGTGCCTGTAAATACAAACCTCACGATGACGTTCGATGAGAATGTGACCAAAGGAACGGGTTCAGCATCGTTATCGATCCGTCGGGTCACAGATAACCAGGTAATTCGAACGGTTGCGGTCACCAGCTCCGAGGTAATGATCAGTGGAAATGTCGTAACCATATCATTGCCAACAGGAACTTTGGAATCGGGGATCAGTTATTATGTGCTCGTTGATGCTGGTGCTTTCCAGAACAGCAATGGCATGAACTTTGCGGGTATAGTCAGCGCGACAGCGTGGAATTTCTCTGTTGTATCCTTGGACACTACCACTCCGATGGTTACAGCGGTATTTCCATCTGCTGGCTCTACGGCATCGATTGATTCAACGCTTAGCCTTGAATTCAACAAGAGCGTCTTCGCTTCCAGCGGAAATATCTCTATCAAGAATATGGCTACAGGGGATACCCAGGTGATCGGGGTGACAACAAGTGCAGTCCAAGGCAGCGGCTCGGGCAATATTCGGATTACCCCAACCTCACAATTGGCTGCAGGGGTTCGCTATACTGTTAGTATTGATAGCAACGCATTTACGGATTCATTCGGCAAAGGCATGAGCGCTTACAGTTGGAGCTTTACAACATCGGCTCCGCCCATGAATATGCCCAGTCTGACGCCAGCCAACCGTGCCACAGGTGTGAGTGTAACCAACATGCTTGTGATGAACTTTGACTCGTCGATGAGCAAAGGTAGCGGCAATATCGAAATTCGTAAAGTATCGGACAATAGCGTGTTTCGTACAATAAGCGTCAACAGCACAAGTGTTCAGGTTTCGGGCTCTACTGTTATGATTGATCACCCCGTTTTTGAAGCGAATACGGGCTATTATGTTGTTATAGATAGCGGAGCTTTTGTGTCGGCGACATCCTCTACCCGTTTCCAGGGCATCTCAGATGCTTTAGTGTGGAGCTTTACGACGGTGGATACGAAAAATCCGACGGTCACGACATTCAGTCCACTCAGAGGGGGCACTGCGACGGCGCTTGACTCCAAGCTGGTTATGACCTTTGATAAGGCGGTCTATCCGAAGACGGGGCATGTGCTTATCCGCACTGTATCCAATGATGCTGTGTTTGCTTCGGTCTCTGTCACCTCTAACCAGATCACTGGTGGTGGTACAAACACGATTACCATTGATCCGGGCCGGCAGTTTGTGGACAGTACGAGCTACTATGTACAGATTGGCAACCAGGCATTCGAGGACAGCTCAGGCAATGCCTATGCGGGAATTAGCGATAAGACAGGCTGGACGTTCAGGGTAAACCGGGATACATCGGCTCCGTATGTCGTGACCTATTCTCCACTTAATAATGCAACGAACGTGACGACCAGACCAACATTGACCCTTACCTTCAATAAGCCGATCCAACGAAGCGATGGCGTCATCTCGATCAAACGGTCAGGTACAAGCAACTCGTATGCAACCAATGCAACGGTCGACAGCACGGATAACCGTAAATTGAACATCATCCCCACTTCAACTCTGGTGAATGGTGTATCCTATTATGTCGATATTCCATCCGGTGCAGTTGTGGATCTTGCAGGGAACAAGTTTGCTGGTATTCAGAATGAATTCCAATGGACATTCCGAACAGGCACGGATACGACTGTGCCTACGCTGTCCAAGGCAGAGATGACGGGCGGCACCAAAGTAGTGCTCACCTATTCCAAAGTGATGAATGCAGCTTTCATCCCATCCACTTCGAACTTTTTTGTTACGGTGAATGATGTAGAGAGAAGCATCTCGAATATATCGATTAATGATAAGACGGTGATTTTAACCCTTTCTAGTGGAGTCATCTACGGTCAGACGGTCAAGCTATCCTACTCCAAGGGCTCAACGCCTCTGCAGGATCTGTCAGGAAACCAGGCAGCCAACATTAGCAGCTACACGGTGGTCAACTCGGCGGATACGACACTGCCCAAGCCGACAAGCGGACTGGTTAGCCATGATACGGTTATGGTCTACTTCTCTGAACCCTTGAGTGCGATGACGAATGTGAGAGAGGCATATAACCAGTTCCAGGTGTATGTGGGTGGAAGTCTGCGCACCATCAAAAGTGTAACGGCCGGAGGAATAGCTGCTACGATTACGCTGGATTCCATCGTCTCGGATAATGCGCCTGTCTATGTGAACTATACGCCTGGCGCGTATCCACTCCGAGATTACTATAGCAATTCAGTGCAGTCCTTCAGTAACTTTTATGTAAAAAACCCATTTGACAAGCAAGCGCCGGAACTGCAAACGGTCGAGGTATACAGCAACAAGCTAACCCTGACCTACAATGAAGGGATCAATACGAATTCACTGCCGACAGCGGGGCAGTTCGCTGTTCTGGTTAACCAAACCGCTCGCTCGGTAACGGGCGTGGAGATAAGCGGCACCCAGGTCATTCTGACACTCTCCTCAGCGGTATCGACGAACCAGACCGTTCAGGTGAGCTATGTGATCGGCTATCCGTCCATAACCGACCTGAATGGCAATCAGGCGCCGTCCTTCACGAATCAGATAGCAACGCACACAACAGGAACAGGTCTGCTGCGGGGAATGTCCATACAGGGGCAAGTAGTCACCCTTAATTTTACTCAGACGCTTAATAGCAGCTACGTGCCGGCGGCTTCACAATTCTATGTCAAAATCAATGGCATCGTCAGTACCGTGTCCAGCGTCTCGCTGTCTGGCTCCAATGTGCTGCTTCAGGTCGTCCGAACGATCAACACCGGGGACACGGTGCTGGTCAGCTATACAGGCACATCTGGCACGCTGAGAACCACAACCGGCATTACGATTGGCACCTTCACGGATTATAGTGCCACAAGCAGCAATAACAACTCGAACAGCAATACCAGCAATACAGGAACAACCGTTACTCTCCCCACGGGGTTGGATTGGGAGAACACGAGCGGCATAATTATGAAGGAAACGTTGGCATCTACAAGTCTGGATATGACACTGGGGAATCGGACGGCCAGCCGTTACACGATTTCCGCCACCCAGCTCCAGTCCGCTTATGAGTATATACTCAAAAAATCAGGCGTAACGCCGCGGGTGAAGTTCGTTGTTCCCTCAACGGAGCAAGCGGCCATCGTGTCGATTCCACTAGGGCAGTTGGAGAGCATTCACAAGCAGATTTCCAATGCATCATTTGTCGTAAGCTATAAGGAATTGACGTATGAGCTGAATCTGGGCAGCCTGAGCTATACGGAGCTGGCGACCCTGGCAGGTACTTCCACCACCAGTGCGCAGCTCATTATCCGGCTGGATACGGCAGCAACAATTACGGCCTCCAGCAGCCTGATGACGGCGATCAATCGCTCGACGAGCCAGTTGATGACCAGTCCGGCATACTTCCAGCTCTCGGTGAGCGCTGGCAGCTCAGAGCAGGTCATTTATGGGTTGTCTGAGTATGTGACGATGTCCATTAAGTCTAATGTTTCCTTCGATCCGAAGAAGACCGCGGTCGTGTGGCTGGACAACGAGACAGGCGGGCTATCCTTCGTGCCAACCCGGATTACGACGGTAAACAGCTCCTCTATCATTACCTTTATGCGCCCTTCGGCTAGCGGAGCCTATGCCGTCATCAGCGGTACCTCCAGCTTCACTGATACGGGCAAGCACTGGGCGGGCAGCGATATTAATATGATGACCGCCAAAAATATTACAGCGGGCACCTCTGCGACAAAGTATGAGCCTGAGAAGCCAGTTACTCGCGCGGAGTTCGCGATGTTTATTGTAAGAGGGTTGGGCTTGTCCGGAGATAAGGCAGAGGGCGCCAAGTTCAAGGATGTCAGTACCTCCTCTGCGATGGCGGCTTACATCGGAGCTGCCTCCAAGGCTGGCATCGTCAAAGGGCACACGGACGGCACGTTCAAGCCGAATAACTATGTGACACGTGAAGAAATGGCGGCTATGATAATCCGTGCTGCAGCAGTCGCTGGTGTGCAGGTCGAGCTGAAGGGCAGTGCAGCTTCGTACTTTACGCCTTATCGGGATCGGGCGAGCATTGCGAATTGGGCGCAGGATGCACTGGCCAAATCAGTGGATGCTGGCATCATCACCGGTCTGACCAAGACAATGATGGGCCCTAAAGGCAACGCGACACGCGCGCAAGCGGCAATTATGATCAAACGTCTGCTAGGTTATATAGGATTTATGGATGTGTAGTGCGGATGAGGGGCAGTGCGGGTGGAGGCTGCCCCGGACCATACATTTTCCTTGCTGAATTCCAAGAGACTTCCTGGTCGCGAATAGGGATCGGGGTCTCTTTTTTTGATAATTGTATTAGAGTCTTCTCATATTGCGGAACTTTTTGCAGTGTTTTCATGTCTATAACTAATAGATTTCTAGAATGGGAGAGTTGTAGGAGACATGCGGAAACCATTAAATAGACATCATAGGCATGGTCATGCGAACAGACAGGCTATTAAAGTCAAGCGGGTACAGATGAATAGAACAGCTCTTACAGTGAGCAAGCGCATACTGGTCGTTACCCTAAGCGGGGCACTGCTGCTGCAGCCGCTGTTGCCAGTATCGCTGACGGGGGATAGGGTGATTGCAGCCGCTGCGACAGCCCAGTCGCCGTCGTTGAAGCTGCAGGAGGAGGTTATGATTACTTCCGGTGCGAAGCGGCTCAAGTACGTATGGTCATCGACGCGCAGCAACCGTGCAGTGCAGGCGAATGTACATGTTATCGAGGTCGATCTGTCAAACCGGTATGTGAATCTGGATGTGATGAGCGGCAAGAACGGCACCGTAGCAAGCAAAAATACCGTCACGAACATGGTTGCAGAGAATGGGGCAGTTGCTGGCATTAACGCGGACTTTTTCATTATGTCAGCCGAGGGCGTCGGCATGGGGCCACAGATTACATCTGGCGCGCTCATGACCTCTCCTTCTGTCATTAACGGAATGTATGCCTTTGCGCTGGACAAAAACCGGGTGCCGACGATTGATCGTTACTCGTTCGAGGGCAGTGTGACATCCGGCTCTGGCGCCAGCTTCCCTCTGGCAGGAGTGAATCAGACTTCCTATACGATGGACACGGCAGACGGAACACAACGCAGTCACACGAATCAGCTCTACATGTATACGAGTGCCTGGGCACAGTCCGAGCGTCCTAAAAACAGCGGGACCACGCCTACAGAGGTGCTGGTAAAAAATAATGTCGTGATGCAGATTCAAGAAAATGGAACGCTGCCTATGTCTGCTCCCGAGGACGGATACATACTGCGTGGGCATGGCGACGCGGCCAAGTTCATCCAAGAAAATCTGACCGTCGGACAGACCGTGTCATCGACCTATAATCTGGTGTCGCTCGTAAGCGGCGCGAAGAAGGACCCCGCCTCCTATCAGATGATGGTGGGCGGACATACATTGCTGGTGACGGACGGCAAGGCATCGGCGTTCACACGGGATGTAACAGGGGTCAGCGGCAATAGCGCGGTGGCGCGTACTGCTATTGGATATTCCAAGGATAATAAGAAGGTCTATCTGATTACCGTAGAGCGACAGGGAGCTAGCTCTGGCATGACGCTCAAGGAATTGCAAAATATGATGGTGATGCTGGGCGTATGGCAGGGGCTGAACCTGGATGGCGGCGGCTCGACGACGATGGCGGCTCGTCCGCTCGGTGATTTCGCTGCTGGACTTGCGCATTCGACATCGAATGGAACAGGCACGGTGCAGCGGGCGGTTGCCAATGGTCTGGGCATCTTCACAACAGCGCCTCAGGGACAGGTGAAGGACGTGAGGGCAAGTGGACCTTCAACGATCTTCATCGGCGCCAAGGCGGACTACACAATTAAGGGCTATGATACCTACTATAACCCGATTAAGCAGGATAATGTTACGGCCGCGTGGAGTGTCCCTTCCGCCTTCGGCTCGTTCTCGGGCAGCACGCTGACGGCTAAGAAAGCGGGCACGACTCAGGTAACGGTCAAATCGGATAAGGCGACAGCGAAGATGGACGTGGAGGTCATTGCAGGCAGTCAGATTGATACGATGACGGTCACACCGAGCAGCACAGCATTGTCGGCGGGTACGCAGATCAGTCTGCCAGTGAAGGTGAAGCTGACCGATGGAAGAGAGCTGTCGGTTCCTGCCGAGTCGATAAAGTGGGAATTGCAAGGCATGCAGGGCAGCGTTAAGGACGGCAAGCTGGACATCCAGTCGGTCAACACGAGTGTAGCTAACGCATATGCCATTGCGAGGTATGATGGCTTCGCGACGATGGCAGCCTTCTCAACCTCACCGTCCGTTAACACTAAGGTGTGGGAAAGCTTCGAGAACGTAAACTACAAGGTGAACTTCCAGGGTGTGCCGGAGCAGACGGCAGGCAATGCTTCCATCGTCAATGGCTTTGCTGAGCGAACCGGCTCGGCATTGCAGATCACCTATGATTTCACAGATGGAACAGGCGGACGTTGGGCCTATGCACTGCTAGGAACGGGCGGCAAGGCCGTGGAGGGCAAGCCTGTAGGCTTGAAGGCAGCGGTCTATGGCGACGGCAGCAGCAACTGGCTGCGCGCAGAGGTGACCGATGCTGACGGCAAGACGCACTATATTGATCTGGTAAGACCTATCACCTGGACAGGCTGGAAGGACATCGAGGTTGATTTTAACGGCTTGACCATGGCTTATCCGATTACGGTGAAGAAGATTTATATCGCCAATCCTGAATCCGGTCAGGAGAACCGTTCGCTGACAGGGCAGGTGGCGATCGATGATATTCAGTTCAAGTATGCCAGTACGATCACGACGCCGGCCGCTTCGACGATCGAGCTGTTCGTTGGCAAGAAAACGGCAACGGTAAGCGGTCAATCGACATCACTGGATGCAGCGCCTGTAATTATCAAGAACACGACCTACGTCCCGTTGCGCTTCGTGTCGGACGCTGTCGGCGGCCAAGTGGCCTGGGACAATAGCAGCAAGCGTGTGACCTTCCTCCGTGGCAACAAGATGCTGGAGCTATGGATTGGTCGCAAGGACGTAGTGCTCAATGGGAAGCGGATCAAGACGGAAGTAAGTCCTATTGATCGTAATGGTCGAACGATGGTGCCAGTGCGATTGGTGTCTGAACAGCTCGGATTAAAGGTCAATTGGGACAATAGTGCCCAAAAAGTTACGATTCAATAAAATTTATCACACCAATTATGGTATGATAGTCGTAGTTATGTTTAATAAGAAAGTGGGCGGGTTCACCGATGGAGTTCAGGACTAACGATGTTGATCGCGTGATCAAAAATGCGATTCAGGTCATGGAAGACAGCAAATATCAGATTTTTGAAATTTGTGAAGCCGCCCGCGAAGAACTGATGCTGTTGACGAAGGAGCTGGAACAGGTCTTCAAGGAAACAGCAGAGACGATCGAGAAGGTGGATCGTCTGGAGCTGGACTACCGCCGCTCACGAATCCGGCTTACTGAGGTAAGCCGGGACTTCGTTCGATATAAGGAAGAAGATATTAAAGCGGCGTATGAGAAGGCAACCCAGATTCAACTGGAGCTGATGGTATTCCGCGAGAAGGAGACCTATCTGAAGGCGCGGCGGGACGAGCTCCAACTGCGCACGAAGAATGTCGAGCTGTCGATTGAGCGCGCGGAGACGATCAGCTCACAGGTGAATGTTGTGCTGGAATATCTCTCAGGCGACCTGACTCAAATTACGAGAATACTGGAGTCAGCCAAAAACCGCCAACTGATAGGATTGAAGATTATATTGGCGCAGGAGGAAGAGCGCAAGCGAATCGCCAGGGAGATTCACGACGGTCCCGCCCAGTCACTGGCCAATCTGGTGATCCGTACTGAAATCGCCGAGAGGATGCTGCATAAGCAGGAGCTGGGATTGGTCAAGGAGGAACTGAGCGATCTGAAGGATCAGGTGAGAACCGGACTGGAGGAGATTCGCAAAATAATATTCAACCTCAGGCCGATGGCGCTCGATGATCTCGGCTTGGTGCCGACCTTGCGCAAATATGTTCAAGACTTCGAGGAGAAGACGAAGATTCGCACAAATTTCGAGTTGATCGGCCGCGAGATCAGATTGCCATCCGCGATGGAGGCTGGCATCTATCGGCTCGTACAAGAGGCGTATACGAATGCTTTGAAGCATGCCAATGCTTCGATTGTATCGCTGGAGATGACGTATCAGGCTCAGATGGTCAAGATTGTCGTTCAGGACAATGGAGTAGGATTTCATGTCCGCCAAATGGAAACCAAATCTGCGGAAAATTCCAGCTTCGGCCTGATCGGCATGCGGGAGAGGGTGGATCTGCTCGAGGGAAGATTGGATATTGAATCAGCTATTCAAGAAGGAACGAAGATTACGATTCATATTCCTATAAACGCAGAGATCAGAAGGGAGTAATCGATTATGGAGTATACACCACAAGGGGCGCACAAAATTAAAGTTTTACTCGCAGATGACCATCAATTGTTTCGCGAAGGGTTAAAGCGAATTTTGAACATGGAGGACGATCTTGAGGTCATCGGAGAATGCGGCAATGGTATTCAGGTGCTCGAATTCTGCAATCATCAGAAGCCTGAGGTCGTGCTGATGGATATTAACATGCCAGTGGAGAATGGCGTGGTGGCAACGGAGCGACTAAGGGATATTTTCCCGGATGTGAAAGTGATCATTCTCTCCATTCATGATGATGAGAGCTATGTATTCGAGACGTTGCGCAAGGGCGCCAGCGGCTATCTGCTCAAGGATATGGAGGCGGAGGAGCTGATCAACGCAATCCGTTCCGTGGTGAGTGGTCATGCCTATATCCATCCGAAGGTTACGGGCAAGCTGATTAACCAGCTACGCAGAATGACCTATCTGGACGAGATTGGTGCCGTGACAGGCGCGGCGGCGGCCAAGGAGAGTGGCGTCAAGTTCATCGCAGGGGACAATAATCCGCTCACACGACGTGAGGCGGAGGTGCTGCGCTTGATGGCTGAGGGCAAGAGCAATAAGCTGATCGGGGAATTCCTGTATATTAGCGAGAAGACGGTCAAAAATCATGTCAGCAGCATCCTGCAAAAAATGGAGGTTGACGACCGGACACAGGCCGTTATCAACTCGATCAAGAATGGCTGGGTCACACTCTGATCGAGCTTGGTCCGTACATAGTGTGGCTGAACGATGGAGGATGTTCTTGCAGCGAAACGTTGCGAAGAGCATCCTCTTTTTGATGGGGGCTGCCCCGTAGCCAGGGTTAATACTTCGTAGTGCGCCACAGCCTGCTGCAACCTCCGTTCCTGGAACTTGGGTGGGAGCTAGAGCGCACACCCGCTGCGACTCCTGGAATGACAGACAAATATGTTTGAAGACATGCAGGGTTACAGGCGATTCGAATCGTCTATTCTGGTGAAGGGGGGGAGAGCAAATTTGTGACGAGGTGCTGATTCAGAATATTATCGCGG
The DNA here is from genome assembly GCF_054955055.1 of Paenibacillus sp. J5. Classification (NCBI taxonomy): domain Bacteria; kingdom Bacillati; phylum Bacillota; class Bacilli; order Caryophanales; family Paenibacillaceae; genus Paenibacillus; species Paenibacillus sp. J5. Next base: position 496,320 of record NZ_JBUEDD010000003.1, read on the forward strand.
GCGATCGTCAAGCCTTTCAGCAACTGGTTGAACGCTATCGGCAGGAGCTGTACGGGTGTGTCTACGCGGTGCTGCGCCACCCCAAGGATGCGGAGGATGCGCTGCAGGATGCCTTAGTGCAGATTTATCTGGCTCTCCCCCAATATCGTGGACAAGGCTTGAAGACGTGGCTTGCTCGAATTGCCGTGAACAAGGCGATAGATTATAAGCGGAAAGCGCAGCGCAAGAAAGAGGTGCCTTCTGGCAGCAGCAGCGGCGCATATGATGTGGGAGGACAAGTACCCTGCACAGAGCCAGGAGCGACTGAGGATTCGGTGCTGCGTTCGGAGCGGGAGGAACGGGTACGTGAATTGATTGAGGAAATGCCCGGAGGCCACAGGAGAATCGTACAAGCCTTTTATCTAGAGGAGAAGAGCTACAAGGAGATCGCGGCCGAGGAGCAGGTGGAGCCCAAGACGGTTGAATCCCGAATCTATCGGGCCAAGCAATGGATGAGAAAGCATTGGAAGAAGGAGGAATGGTAATGCATCGCTCGTATGACTTATGGATCGCCTATATGGAGAATCGCCTGCCGGAGGCAGAGCGCGAGGAAGCGGAACGCCATTTATATGTCTGTGATGATTGCCTGGCTCTATATCTTCGTGTGGTGGATCAGCAGTCGGTTGCTTGGGAGGAGGAGCGGGCTAAGGCAGTCACTGCTGAGGTGATGGATACAATACAGAGTCAAGGGCAGTACAGTGGCGGCTCCAAGCGGCAAATGCAGCGTGAACGGCGCGGACGTCTTATCCATTATACGGTAGCGGCAAGCTTGACATTGCTGTTGATGTCATCGGGCGTATTCCAGCAGTTGATGAGCTATACGGAAAGCTGGCGCAATGCCTACGAGGTGGCTGATCAACAGAAGGTGCCAAATGCCGAGAGAGTTATGAAGCATGCTACGAGCCTGCTAGAGGGCTGGATGAAGCGGGCAAGTCATAATTAAGACATATTACTGGAGAAGGGGGAGTTATTTCATGTTTAGCAGTCCAATCGCCATATTCTTTTTGTCCTTTATACCCGGTCTGGGTCATTTTGCCGTGAATCGAAAATTCAGAGGCTTTGTATATAGCTTCTTGTGCTTTGGGATACTGGGGCTGAGTTTTTTAATTGCTGTATCGGAGGGTGAGGGGTCCATCTTCTATGCTGGGGTATTTGTAAGCTTCTTGTTCTGGATTATCAATATGCTGGACATCATATTGTATCTGTTCAAGCATCCCACGGGGCCTGAGGCGTACCACCAATACGGCAATTATCCGCCCCCTCCGTCCGTGGTATCCTCGCAGGGGCATGGGGGAATGCATAGCGCCGACCCGGCGCACGCGTATCGGGGGGATCGTCTATACGAACGTCAGCTTGCCAATGAGCGGTTCATGATGCTGCTGCTCTCGTTCATTCCTGGCCTGGGTCATCTGCACATGGGGTTGAAGCAGCGGGGACTGACGCTGCTGGTAGGGTTCTTCGGCATGCTGACGATGTTTTTCTTTTTGGCGGTCTATACGAATCAAGATGGCTTTCTCGTGTTTCTCGGCGCATTGCCGATCATCTGGCTGTACGGGATGGTGGATGCGTCTTCGCTGATTGCCAAAAAACAACGTGGCGAGCAACTTCAAGATATTACCATTCTGGAGGAGTGGGATCGGGAGCGGCAGAGCGGCAGGCGAAGCCGACTGGTGGCAACCTTGCTGTCGATATTTCCGGGTGCGGGGCATATGTACCTGGGGCTGCAGCACCGCGGCCTGCAACTGATGGCCGGGTTTCTATTCTCCATCTACATTCTGGATACGCTACGGTTGACGATGTTTCTGTTCATCGTACCGTTGATTTGGTGCTACTCGTTCTTTGACGGGCTGCAGCAGAGCTCCCGTTATGAGGCATCCGGCGGGTTAGTAGCGGACGAGCCCATCATTGCCTGGCTGGGAAGCCGCAAGCGTTGGCTGGGTGCGGGGCTGATTATACTGGGCGTTTATTTCGTCTTTGATCAATTGATTATGCAGTTCTTGCCACATGAGATAAGGCAGACGTACCATTTATATATTGTGCGTGATTATTTGCAGTCAGGACTGGTGGCGGTACTGCTCATTGTCGGGGGGATCGTGCTGTTTCGCAGCGGCATTACACAGAAGAACACTCGGGAGGAGGGGGGGGCGAAGCGCGGGCGCTTTGGTCGTTAGAGGTGCCAGGTGACCGTGTGCAGGTGGGGAACCACTGGCTTGCACAGCGCATATAGTGCTATAAAAAGGAGGTGGTCTGATGGTCTCCTTGTTTATGGCGATTGTGCTGTGTTATGCGCTGTCGGCTCTAGCGGTGCTGGTCATGCGCAGCGTAGGACGCAAGCGGCGGGAGGTGCGTCACTATGTGCTGCGCGGCGATAACCATGAGCTGCACATGGAAGGCTATATCCGCGCCATCCGCTGGTTTTCACTTGCTACCGGGGCTCCGGTTAAAATAACGGTGGTCGATGAAGGCTCCACCGATCAGACGGCAGCGATCGTACAAAAGCTGGCTCGCGAGGATCAAAGCATCAGGCTGCATCGAGCTGGGCAAGCTCAAGACCAGCCGGATGGAACTGACGGTATCGGCTTGGCAGGCGAAGCAGGGATGGCGCAGGCTGCTGAGCTCAATGACATACAGGCTTGCTGGTACCTGGGGCGGCTGCGAGCTGAGGGAATCATATCCGGCAATGAGCAGACAGTGCTCGTCGATCTTCGCCGCCCAGAGCAGTTGGTGAAGCTTCCGCTATAGCTGCTGTGTTGAGTCTGACGGGGCGTTATTTATGAAGTGTAGCACTTTGTACTATGACACAGCTTGCGGCCGGTCGTGAATTGGAGGTTGGCGAGGCGCTACTCATAGCGGCCATCTTAGGCATATGTGAAGGTACAGACATTTACGAAATCTCCATGCCAGGCGGGTATGCCATAGCAGGCATGATCACACCATGCGCAGTTCCCGGCGCGCGAGGTTGTGCTGCTTGACGGTGAGGCTGACCAGAGATATACTGAAAATTGAAATGGTGATGGAGTGAAGCACACATCCGTCGCGTCAATGACGCGCGGGGGTGTGCTTTTTTGGTGTTATCTTTGGTTTATGGACGTGCTGTTCGTTATATCGAATTGGGATGGATAGGGGGAAGCTGGCTATGGCGAGGAAGGAAGCGGATGACTCATGGAATGGTATGCTGCGCTGTGTATCATGTGAAGCGTGCAGGAGAGTAGGAGGACTTACAGCTAAATCCCGTTCATTGGTTGGCGGGGAGGTGCGGGCTTGAAAGCTGTATTGTATGCAGCCGAGCTGGACGGAGGCCGCTGGGTGGCTGGCTGCGGCATCGATATGAACGTTGTTGCCTTATATACGTTGGATCTGGATTTCCGTCACGGGGTTGCTGAGCAGGAGCAGCAGGAAGCCGGGCGACGCGGGCGAATGCCGGTGCTGGCTTCCTGCCAACAGTTGCTCATTCTCGATGAGGAGCAGCCGCTTGGCCTTGTGCTGGAGGCTGCGTATAGCTGGAATGAGCAGCAGGGCAGGAGGCGCAGCAGTGCGGCACAGGCCTGCCGTGCGCTGGAGCAACTGCTGGTGGCGATAAGGCAGCAGCATCAACAGATGGGGAAGAGAGCGGAGCAAGGGGACGCCCGCTCGCTCGCGCGACTCGCAGATGCTGCGAGGCATGAGGAGGGCGGCCTCAAGGTAGTTGAGGCCGGAGCAAGCTGGCGCCTGCTGCGCGCAGCGGCAGGCGAGGGCGCCGAGCGCGGGCAGCGCCGCGCTCAAGGGCACGCCTGGGCGGCAGCAGCAGCCGCTGCCGCTCAGGCGCTGCAGGGCCGTGCGCTGCTGCACCGCGAAGCGCACGCCCTGCTCGCCGCCGTGGCGGCCCCGCCCGCGGGCGCAAGCTGGGACGCGCTGCTCCAGCTTGCAGCCCTGCAGGGCTGCCTGCGGCTCGCCAGCGCCGTCGCCGCCGCCATAGCCAGGCGGCGGCGAGGCGCCCTGGCGCGAGCGCTGCCGCAGGCGCGCTCGCAGCTCCGCTGCCGACGCTGCGGCAGCGGGGCGGCGCGTATGCGCCGCACGCCATGCGCCGCGTGCGGGCGCATGTGCGCCTACTGCGAGGCGTGCCTCGGCATGGGCCGGGCACGCGAGTGCGAGCTGCTCGTGCTCGGCAGCGAAGCGCCCGGGCACGAGCCAGCGGCGACTGCCCCCGCCCATGCGGGATCGGGGGCTGCGCCGCAGGCGGTGTCGCAGCGGCAGCTTGCCGCGCGCTTGCGCCACTGGGGGCTGAGCCCGGCGCAGTTGGCTGCCGCCGGGGAGGCGCTGCGCTTCATTGAGGCGCAGCCACAGGAGCGGCTGCGGCAAGGCGGCGCGCTCCGCGCCTGGCTGCGCCGCCTGGGCGGGGGCAGGGAGGAGATGGGGAATGCGCCGCGTGAGTTCTTGCTGTGGGCGGTGACAGGAGCTGGCAAGACCGAGATGGTGTTCCCACTGATCGAATCGGTTGTACAGCGGGGAGGTCGGGTGCTGCTGGCGACACCGCGCCGGGATGTCGTGCTGGAGCTCGATCCGCGTATTCGCAAGGCTTTCCCGACCTGCTCGGTCGTTACGCTCTATGGCGGCAGCGGTCAGCGCCGGGAGCATGGGAATATTACGCTCTCCACGACCCACCAGCTATTCCGGTTCGAGGAAGCATTTGATCTGGTCATTATAGATGAGCTGGATGCTTTCCCATATCATAATGATCCTCAGCTCTACTATGCCGCGCGCAAGGCTGGACGAACAGGGGGATGCAGAATTCTGCTGTCCGCTACCCCGCCGGAGGAGCTGCAGCGTGCGGTCAGGCGCGGTCGTCTTCCTCATGCCCGAGTGCCTGTCCGGTATCATCGCCACCCGCTGCCGGTGCCCGTGCTGCTGCGTTGCCCGGCGACAGCCGAATTGCTTCAGAAGCAACGTCTGCCCGTCAGGCTGCTCCACGCACTGCGCGGCTCGATTGCGCGTGGAGCACAGTTATTTGTATTCGTCGCTCAGATTAAGCATGTCGAGCCGCTGTGCCAGGTGCTCGCAGCTCATGAGCCTCAGCTCCGCATTGCAGGCACCTCGTCTGTCGACCCCCAGCGGACGGATAAGGTACAGGCCTTTCGCCGCACGGACATCCGGCTGCTGGTCACGACGACTATACTGGAGCGGGGCGTAACCGTCCCGCGCAGCGATGTGTTTATTCTGGATGCCGGGGCAGGGCTGTTCGATGCGGCCTCCCTCGTCCAGATGGCTGGCCGTGCCGGACGCTCGGGTGATGACCCGTTCGGCCGGGTATATCTGTGCAGCCCGGATGTCACCCGCTCCCAGGCTCAGGCGGTGCGCCAGATTCGGACGATGAACCGGATCGCCCGCAGGCGCGGGTATCTGCTGCCAGATACGGGAGGCCGCAAGCATGAATCCAATTGATCTGCTGCTGCGGCTGCTCAAGCCGGTGACAGTAGCTTGTCTGCTATGCGGCAGACCGGACAGGAGCGGGCAGCAGGTGGGCACTGAATTGCCGTCACATACCCGTTATACTGCCAAATGGCTCTGTAGAACATGCACGATCACTCTGCCCTGGATTGAGCCGTGTGCGATTGCTTGCCACACCTGCGGGCGCGCTGTCTCTTGCCCGGATTGTCCGCGGGGGCTGTCCGACACTCTCATCCGCAGCCGCAGTGCCGTCCAGTATGACCCGTCGATGAAGGAATTGCTCGCCCGCTACAAATACGCCGGAGATGAGCAACTCCTTCCACTGCTATCCGCCATGCTGTATCCGGTAGTTGAGGAGCTGACCGCCCATCTGCATCAGTTGCGCCATCCAGTCCCGGTCGACAGGCATGGTCGCCGCGGTTATAGATATAACGGGAGCCCAAGAACGCTGTTAATGAGTCGATATGCTGCCTTGCGCTCCCGGGCATCTGCTGTCTGGGATGCAGTCACATTCGTTCCGATCAGCAGCCAACGCGCGCAGGAGCGAGGCTTCAATCAGGCGCAGCAGTTGGCTGAGGCCGTTGCTGTGCGCTATGGGCTGGAGGCAGTGCCGCTGCTCTCCAGAGTGAGAGACAGTCAGCGGCAGAGCCATCAGACGCGTCACGGACGGATAGAGAATACGGCCAATTTATTTGTGGCGAACACGGAGCGGTTGCAGGCGGCAGCGGCTCGTGCAAGGGTAATCGGTGGAGCGAGTAGAGAGCAACCGATGACGATATTAATTGTCGATGACATCTATACAACGGGCAGCACCCTTCGCGCCTGTGCAGATGCGTTATCTGCTGCCGAAGCAATGAAGGGCGTGAGGGTGGAGGTGTATGGATTAACGTGGGCAAGGGCATAGCAGACTGTGACGGCGTGCCCTTGTCCCCTGTATCTTACAGTGCTTATGTTTCCCAAAGCCCGGTAATATGTATCGATATAGTGAGCCTCGGCGTTCATGTGACCAAGGTGCGACTGAGGAAGAACTCCATAGATACAGGGTACCTATCCGATCTTCTCGTGTAATGAAAATAAGAGTTGACAAAAACCTTAATATCATATATCTTTAATTTAAGATGATTCAATTCGAGATAAAGGAGGGAAGCCAAATGAATAATACAACCAGCTCAGGCAGGTTCGTACAGCCACGAATGATGAGGCCGAATCCCTTCTTGCAGGTGTGGTACTGTGCTGGCTGGGAGCCAACTTAGCGCCTTAGCAATGCAACGCTACCGGCATATTATACAGAAGTATGGCATATATCTTAATTTAAAGAGTCTTTGATTAGTGATAATATACTTTCATATGGAGGAATGTAGACATGAGTATTGCATGGGGATTGTTCATTATTCGAATCGTAGTAGGGTTATTGTTCATCGGGCACGGAGCGCAGAAGCTGTTTGGCTGGTTCGGAGGCTATGGTCCGAAGGGAACTGGCGGCTGGCTGGAATCGATCGGAGTCAAGCCGGGAGTGGCGATGGCTGTTGTCGCCGGATTAATGGAGCTGCTGGGCGGATTGCTGTTTGCACTGGGATTGCTGACGCCGGTTGCCGCGGCGCTGATCATCGCAACGATGCTCGTCGCGATATTCAAAGTGCACGGAGCCAATGGCTTGTGGACAACAGCGAACGGCTATGAATACAATCTGGTGTTGATTGCCGTCGCGCTTGGGGTGGCTTTGGTGGGTGCTGGAGATTACTCGTTGGATGCACTGCTGAAATAACTCAGCTATAATAGTACGAAATGCTGAGCGAGCGTGTAGGGCAAGGGCTGGGATGAACCAGCCTGGCTCTGCTGGTCGGGCATCAGAGGGGATGCAGCGCAGGCTGGTACTCCATTCGTTGTGTTCCATATCCTATGGCATTCCGCCGATTACAGAAAGGAAGTCGCCGATGATTTCGATAGACCCCGCCAGTGTGAGCACACGTGACAATTACAAGCTGCTCATCGGCAGCATAGCTCCCAGGCCGATTGCTATGGTAACTACTATGAACCGCGATGGCGTGCTTAACGCAGCGCCGTTCAGCTTCTTTAATATCGTAACCGCGAATCCGCCTATGGTCAGCATCTCTGTGCAGCGTAAGCCAGATGGTACACGCAAGGATACAGCAGCTAATGCGGTGGCAGGAGGAGAGTTCGTCGTGCACGTCGCCGATGAGGGCTATGGGGAGCAGATGAACAGGACGGCGGCCAGTATTCCTTCGGAGGAGAGCGAGGTGGAGCTGGCGGGCCTGACCCCCGTAGCAAGCTCGAAGATTAAGGTCCCTGGCATAGCTGAGGCGAGGGTTCGTATGGAATGTGTGCTGGAGCGGGTCGTGGAGCTTGGGGGAGATGAAGCAGATGCACCGTCCTGCGATCTGCTGATCGGCCGCGTCGTCTGCTTTCATGTAGATGAGACAATCTATGAGGCAGGACGCATCGATGCCGCAGCTCTGCGCCCGTTAAGCCGACTGGCTGGCGACGATTACGCCAGGCTGGGCGAACGATTTACGATGGAACGGCCGTTGTAATGTTGCTATTGTCTTGTTGTATTCGAGCTTCATGGGGCTGTCCAGAGAGTCCCCCGAAAAAGGCTGGGCGAGAAAACGTAAGGTTTTCCGTCCAGCCTTTCGTATGCTCGATCCAGGTTAACCCGTTATTACTGGTTGGCCTTTTTTTGCGTGCCTGAGTTGCGTGCCTGTGTTGGATCGCAGTGAGGCGGATGCCTGCTTTTCATGATCCACGATTGAGCTGGCTATTGCTTTTGTTAGGTACGGCCAGGTGGTCAGGAGCCTTATTCGCCAGGTTTGGAAGCATCGAGATGACAGGCTGCCCAAGCACATAGAGTCATAGCGAAATGTAAGGGATTACGGGATCGAGCCAGTGCAATCGCGAACTTTAATTTTCCGTAGTGAAAAATTTGGATTTATCCGTTAAAATATAAGGTAACTTATTATATTCAGCCATGGTCAGCCGGAGAAGAAAAGGAGTTGGCGATAATGAATCTGGGTAACTGTCCCCGCTGCGGGAAGGTCTATCAATTAAATCTGCGGAATCTATGCTCTGCTTGTATAAAAGAACTCGACAAGGAATACGAGCGCTGCGCGGATTATCTGCGCAAATTTCCGGGCACCACTATTACCGAGCTATCCGAGAAGACGGAGGTCAGCACGCGGCAGATTACTCGCTTCATCCGCGAGGGGCGGATCTCGATTGTCAATGCGCCCAATATGTCCTACCCATGCGAGGTATGCGGTACGTTGATTCGGGATAGCAATATGTGCATGGACTGTAGACAACGGCTGGTGAAGGATGTCAACTCGCTGAAGGGTCATGATCAGGCCCGACTGGATGCAGCCAGACTGGGGAAAACGTACCAAACCGGCGAGTGAGGCGAGATTAGATGCTTGTCTGTCAGATGTAGTGGTCTGCCCTCAGTATAGCAGGACAGACAGGATGAGGATTACCATAAGGTGGACGGACGGATTGTGCATTCCACTATAAACTTTTATAAGCCCTATGCCGATATTACATCATAGTAATCATCGGCTATTTCTTTTTGTTGAACGGAGTGAGACTATGAAATTAAATGAAATCGGACGGATTGCAGGCATACAGAAATATGCGTCTGGCAACGGCCATCGGTCGGAGCAAGCTTCGCCGCCTCGCCGCAAGGATGAAGTGTCGATTTCACCGGAGGCGAAGGAGTTGCTGGAGTCGCAGCGAATGAATCAGGCCGAGCTGGCTCAGAGGCTGAGTGAGCTGAAAAGCTCGGTCTCTGCAGGCACGTATTCTGTAGATGCCGGCAAGCTTGCAGACAAGCTCTTGCCCTATTTGAAATCGCCATCAGAATAGCGGGCGTTGCAGGGTCTGGCTAATATATGCGGTAGGCGCGCAGCAGCGCGATGAATTTTCACTACGAGGAGAATGGACATGGACGAGGCTGTGCAAGTCATAGTCGATACGCTGGATGAGCTGGATGCTCTCCACCGCGAGCTGATTGCCTTGGGGCTGGAGAAGCGTGAAGCGATCCTGGCCAACGCTACAGATGGTGTAGCTGCGGCAACCAACCGTGAGACGAAGCTTATTGCGAAGGTGACAGAGCTGGATCGGCAGCGTCTGCTGGCTGTCGGCAGATACCTGGTGAAGCGTGGCATCTCGCCTACGGGAACCTTCCGTATGAGCCAACTCGTCCAGATGGTATACAAGGCAGAGGAGAAGCAGGCGCTGCAAGCGGCCTGTGAACGACTGGCCGCCTCCTTGAACGAGCTGCAGGATGTGAATCAATTCAATCAGCAGATGATGAAGCTGAATCTGGAATACATCGCCCATTCACTGGATGTGATTGCCGGTCCGAGCGAGCAGGAGGCGACCTATCATCGCTCCTTGCAATCGGAGGGGTTCAAGCGATATAGCCAGTTCGATACAAAAGCCTAATGAAAGAGGTGTGAACCGATGAGATCGACGTTCCATGGCCTAGAGGTGTCCCGGCGGGGGATTGTAACCCAGCAGGCAGCGCTATACACGACAGGTCACAATATTTCCAATGCAAGCACAGAAGGATATTCCCGCCAGACCGTGAACATGGTGGCTGCACGCCCGCTCGAATCCTATGGGCTGATGCGCTCCAATGTGCCGGGACAGATGGGGATGGGGGTGGAATTCTCCTCGATCACCCGTATTCGCGAGAAGTTCCTGGACGACCAGTTCCGCAATGAGAACAAGGCGCTGGGCAACTATACGATGCAGAAGGATACGCTGGAGAAGCTGGAGAAGATCGTCAGTGAGCCGACAGATACGGGCTTCCGCACGGTGCTGAACGAGTTTTTCAATGCATGGTCCGACCTGAGCAAGACGCCCGAGAGCTCGGATAGCCGCAAGATCGTGCGCGAGCAGGCGCTGGCGCTGGCTGATTCGCTGAATCATACGTCGAAGCAACTGAATGACCTGAAGACGGACATTGAGACCAATATGAATATCAAGTTGCTGGACGTCAACTCGATGCTGGGCACCATCAGCCAGATGAACACTGAGATTACCCGTGTCGAGGGGCTAGGGGACAATGCGAATGATCTGCGTGATCAGCGCGACCTGCTGGTCGATCAGATCTCCAAAGTCATCAACATCAACGTGACAGAGCTGGCAACCGGGTATCAGGTGACGATGGGCGGCAATGTGCTCGTCGAGGGCGGCGCTGTGCCGCAGGCGCTCACGATGGAGGGACTGGAGCAGGCCTTTACAGAGGGTACCTTTAATGATGGCGAGATGTATGGGCTGTTCGTGTCCCGCGACCGGTTTGTGGAGGGCTACATCAAGGATCTGGACAAGCTGGCCAATACGATTGCCAATGGTGATGTAGAGATTACATTGCCTGCTGGTACGCTGTTGCCCGATGGGGTAGTGCTGGATGGCCTTCCTGCCGGCACGCGCGAGATTACGGCAGATACGAAGGTTGTGGTCAAGGGACTGAACGGTCTGCATCAGCTTGGTTATACCTTGTCTGGCGAGCAGGGAATCCCGTTCTTCACCGATTCAAGCGGTGCGACCGCAGGATTAACAGCGGCCAATTTCTCCGTGAATCCGGCGATTGTGACTGATGCCTTCAAGATTGCTACGGCAATGAAGACCACGACCGATGAGGATGGCAACGTAAGCGCCGTAATCGGCAATAACTCGCTTGCTGTGCTGTTCTCCCAGACAAGGGACGCCAAGTTTGAATTTGGCAGCAATGGAGTGGAGGACAAGAACACGCTGCAGGCCTTTTTCTCCTCTGTGGTGGGTCAGCTCGGGGTACAGACCAAGGAAGCGGTGCGTCAGACCTCCAATGCGCAGTCGCTCGTTGATCAGGTGGATGGACGGAGGCAGTCGGTAAGCGGCGTATCGCTTGACGAGGAGATGTCCAATCTGATCAAGTTCCAGCATGCCTATAACGCGGCTGCACGCAATATGACAACCATCGATGAGATGCTTGACCGGATTATTAACGGTATGGGCGTCGTCGGACGTTAAGAGAGGGCAGGTGAATAGTAGATGGCAATTCGTGTCACCCAATCGATGATGAATACGCAACTGCTGCGTAATGTATCTAATAATATGAACAAGATGAATACATTTCAGAACCAACTGTCGACAGGTCAGCGTATTAATGCGCCTTCGGATGATCCGGTAGGAATGACTTTCTCGATGCGTTACCGCAATGAGCTGTCCGGCAATTCGCAATATATCCGCAATGTCGATTCAGCGATCTCTCAGATCGAATATACGGATACGGCGCTCGCTCAGGCAGGAGAAGTCCTACAGAGAGCGCGCGAACTAATGGTACAGGGAGCAAATGTTCAGCCGCAATCTGCATATGACGCGATTAAGCTAGAGATCGGTCAACTATATGCACAACTGGTAGAGGTAGGGAATAGCCAATTCAATGGCAAATACATGTTCAATGGGGAACAGACATCGACAGCCCCTTACCCGAAGTTGGCTATTGACGATATCTCCGGCGACCCGAGAGCACAGGATATAGCGACCGACACAGGGCAGATCAAGTACGAGCTGTCGCCAGGCATGGTGATGGCAGTCAATATTACAGGCTCCGAGGTATTCGGTGAGCCCGTTACACCAGATAATGAAGCTACAAGCGACAATCTGTTCCATGTGCTGAAGCTGACCTATGACGCTCTCTCGGAAGGGGATTCCTCCAAGGTATCCGAGCTGCTCGGACGGCTTGACAGTCGGATGAATACATTGCTGGAGAAGCGCTCCGAGATTGGCGCCCGAATGAATCGGGTGGAGCTGATCCAGGAGCGGCTCAGCGACATCGAGCTTAATTTGACTGAACTGCAGTCCAAGACAGAGGATGCGGATCAAGCCTTCGTCATTACGAATCTTCAGATGGAGGAGAATGTGTATCAGGCATCGTTATCTGCGGGAGCCAAGCTGATTCGTCCAAGCTTGATCGATTTTCTCCGTTAATAGAGGATAGAGGAGGCCCCAGATGAACATTCCTCAGATTCAGATCAGGCAGGAATATGGCCGCATCGGGATTAACGCCGACAATGGGACGCAAGAGATCGAACAGCCACGGCCTACGGTGGAGATGCATCAGCGATCGGCCAAGCAGACGATTACAAGAAATAGGCTCGGTCTGGAGATCGATCAGGAGAGGGCATGGGATGCGCTCGCGCTAGGCAACAATCTGAAGGTGATGAGCAAGATCTACTCGATGGGTAAGGATATTGCCCTCAAGGGAATTGCGCGGAGAATCAGCGAGGGCAAGCAGCTAGGCGATCTGACGCGCGGTGGGAATGCGATTGCGGACATCTCCAAGGATTGGCGCGAGCGATTCCCGGAATTCGACTTCCGAGGCCCGGCCTCCAGCCTGAATGTAGACCTGAGCTACACGCAGGATGAGCTGAATATTGACGTCGAGCGGGGCGGTGTGGACATCGACGTTCAAGTGAATCGTCCGGTGCATCGTTATGAGCGCGGCAAGCTGGACATCTATATGCAGCAATGGCCGAGTATTAATATTACAGTAGATTTAACTGCATAAAGATGACAGCAGGAGAGGTAGACCGACGTATATCCCGGTGAGGCGTATACGCTTCGGTCTATCTTTGTGTAGAATGAGCATAAGGGAGGCGTATTGTGATGAAAGTGGAAACATCATGGCTGGGCGAGGTGGAGATTCCAGAGGAGGCGGTATATCGGTTCGAGCATGGCTTGCCGGGCTTCGAGAAGCTGCGGAGCTTCGCCTTGCTGGAGATGGAGGCTGAACGAAATATTCAACTTCTGCAGTCGCTTGACAACAAGGACATTTCGTTTCTTGTCAGCTCGCCCTTTATATTTTACCCAAGCTATGAGTTCGAGCTTCCCGAGCCTGTACAGGAGGAGCTTCAAATTGAAGGGGAAAGGGATCTCATTATCCTCTGTATTTTGACAGTGCCCAATGATTTGGAGAAGGCGACGATTAATCTGCTGGCCCCAGTGATATTGAATCGCAAGTCAGGGCTTGGCAAACAATATATATTGCGTTCCAATGAATACAATTCCCGTCATCCGCTGCTCCAGCAGTCTGCGGACCGAGCGGAATAGGAGGCGGAAGCGATGCTTGTACTATCACGCAGGCTGGAAGAATCAATTATGATCGGAGAGCAGATCGAGATTGTCGTGCTGGGAATCGAGGGGGATACGGTGAAGATTGGCATCCGCGCGCCCCGGCAGGTGGATATATACCGCAAGGAGCTGTACATGTCCATTCAGGCCTCCAACCGCGAGGCGGCACAGGGACAGATGGCTCTCGGGCAACTGGCGAGCCTGCTCAATCCCTCGACGCAGGAGAAAGCGGAGGAAAAATAATTTTTGATAATTTCATTGAAAGCTATAAACTAATCGACCGTATTGTCGATATATACATTAGCACGGTAATTAGGGCGGCCGACCTATAGACCGAGGGCTTCCGCAAGGATGCGGAATACAATTTCAGGGAGGAAATTTTCATGCGTATTAATCACAATATCGCGGCACTGAACACTCATCGTCAACTGACTGGCAACAATGCAGCGGCAGGTAAATCTTTGGAGAAACTATCTTCCGGTCTTCGGATCAACCGTGCGGGCGACGATGCTGCAGGTCTGGCAATCTCCGAGAAAATGCGCGGACAAATCCGTGGTTTGGACATGGCTGCTAAAAACTCTCAAGATGGTATTTCTCTCATTCAAACTGCTGAAGGTGCGTTGAACGAGACCCACAGCATTCTGCAACGTATGCGTGAATTGGCTGTACAGTCTGCGAATGATACCAATACAGCAACCGACCGCTCCGAAATCCAAAAAGAAATTTCGCAGTTGGTTGACGAGATTGATCGTATCGGTAACAATACAGAATTCAATACTAAAAAGCTTCTAAATGGTGGTGCTTCTGTAGCAGCAACTGTGACCGGAGCTGCTGCATCTCGAGTTACTGTTAATGGCGGAACTGCTGATACTAAAGTTGGCGGAAGTGTGGCTATTACTGCATTTACAGCCGCGACTGCGGATACATCTTCCGCAACTACGGCCACGTTTGCTGACAAAAATGCAACTATGGCGGCCGGTAGTGCAATCACAATAAATGGAGTTTCTTTTACTTTTGACACTTCGCATACTGTTCAAAATGTATTGGACACAATAAATAATGCTGGTATTGGGGTGGAAGCTTCCCACACAGATGGTGCTGGCATTGTTTTCACATCTACGACGGTCGGTAGTAAATCTAATCTTACGATTACTGGTTTGGCTGGTGATTTTGCCGGAGCAGGTACTATTACCGAAGGTGCAGATGCTGCTGTAACTATCACAGGTGCCCCTTCATATACTGCAGATGGTAACAAAATTACTATTCAAAGTGGAGACGCTAAAGGTCTGGAATTCTCCGTTTCAGGCGCAACAGGGGCTGCAACAATTTCTGTAACCTCCAACGGCGGACTCAATATGCATATTGGCGCTAATGAAAACCAAAATATGTATGTTTCGATTGGTGATATGCGTTCTGCCGCTCTAGGAATTAATAATATTGATGTTACAGATAAAACAAGTGCTAATAAGGCAATTACAACGATTCAAAAAGCAATTGAGACTGTATCTGGCGAACGTGCTAAGCTAGGTGCCTTCCAAAACCGTCTGGAGCACACGATCAACAACCTGGGTACATCTTCCGAGAACCTGACTGCTGCTGAATCCCGTATCCGTGATGTGGATATGGCGAAACAAATGATGACCTTCACGAAGGACAACATCCTGACGCAAGCTGCTCAAGCGATGCTGGCTCAAGCGAACCAACAACCACAAGGCGTACTGCAATTGCTGCGTTAATCTTAACGCGTTATATGGGAACCTGGGGATTTTTCTCCGGGTTCCTTTTTATTTGCGCTAATAGATTGAACAGTGCTTGCCGATATAGTAGATAATAAGTCTAGATTAACGGCTGGAGGATGATTCGGGTATGAGTATTCAGAGTTCATTTCCAGGCTCTGCCTTTCCGGGCGGCAGTTCCTTGAATCCAGTGGATAGCAGCCCTGCCGAGCCAAAGACGGTCAATTTTTCCTCGACAGTATCCAATGTGAATGAGCTGAAGCAGGCGGAGCTTCGTGGCGAGAAGATAACCATTAGTGATGAACAAGCTGTTCGAGCGCTTGAACGGGCGATTAAGGCTCTACAGGGCCGGACAACCTCGCTAGAGTTCTCCGTCCACGAGACGACGAAGATGATTGCGGTGAAGGTGAAGGACGTAGATACAGGAGAGGTAATCCGCGAGATTCCTCCAGAGAAGACGCTGGATCTGGTGGCCAAGCTATGGGAAGTTTCCGGCATCTTTGTGGACGAGAAGTGGTAAGAAGTGTACTAGAACGACTATGATTGGGAGGTTATGACATGGCAGTGACAGGAGCAACGACACGGTACACCGGACTGGCATCTGGACTGGATACCGATGAAATTATTAAGAAGATGATGACTGCGAATCGCGCGCCTCTTAATAAGCTGAAGCAACAAAAGCAGATGCTGGAGTGGAGAAGGGATGAATATCGTAGCTTCAATATGAAGTTTTTTGACTTCAAGTCTGCAGCCAATGACATGAAGCGACAATCTACTTTTTTGGCGAAGACTGTATCGTCCTCCAACGATAAGCTTGTTACCGGCACCGGCACTGCGGATGCCGTGGTGGGTCAGCATAAGATCAAGATTGATCGTCTGGCTGAGTCGGCATCTATTCGAACCGGAGAACTGGAAGCGATCCAAGGGAGAAGAACAACGCTGAAAAGTCTGGGTATCGAACCAGCTAATGCTGGCGAGAAAATCAAGATCTCCATCGGTGGCGAGAAAGGAAGCGCTACGATCGAATTGGATGAGACGGCAACCATAGGGGAGCTTGTTGCTTCGATCTCTAATCAGTCACCTGCTACAGGTGTGAAGGCGAATTACGACGAGTCCCTGAACCGTCTGTTTCTTAGCTCCTCAGGCTCGGGGAATCAGTCTGCGATCACGTTGAGCGACAATCTGAAGTCTTTGTTTTCAGAGACGTCATTTCAGACATTTGAAGCTGGTAGCAAAAAACTAAAGGGCACGGACAAGCTTGAGGCCAATGGTGAGTTCAATCTCAAGGTTGACGGGAAAGAGCTCAAATTCAATGTGACCACTGAAACTACTGTGGCGCAGTTGGTGAAGAAGATTAATGAAAATACAGAAGGCGGAGTCGGTACAGGAGTATCGGCTGTATTGGATAGCGCTGGAAAGCTATCCCTTGTTCGTGACAATGGGGGTACGATTGACCTGAGTGGCACAGACAGCACTCTCCTGACTAATCTTGGTCTTAATACGAGAACTGCTGTGAGTGGTGTTACTGGAACCGATGCAAAAGTACAGTACAATGGAATTACGCAATATTACAACTCCAATAACTTTCAGATTGCCGGTATCAACTTCGTAGCCAAGCAGCAGGGGGCAGAAGAGGTTACGATTGGGGTTGCCAAAGATGTGGATACAGTCTTCGAGAAGATTAAAGGATTCGTCGATAAATATAATGAGCTGATCGCAACAGTGAATTCCAAGCTGGATGAAAAGCGATACCGGGATTTTGCGCCACTGACAGACGAACAGCGTGAAGATATGAAAGAGGAAGAAATTAAAAAGTGGGAAGAAAAGGCCAAGAGCGGCATTTTGCGCAGTGACCCGCTGTTAAACAACGCTCTTGTGTCGATGCGTAATGGGCTATCCAATGCGGTCACTGGTCTTGGTGAAGGGGCTTTGAAGGCTCTGGGGGAAATTGGAATATCAAGCGCGATAGTTCAAGGTAACTCTATAACTGGCTCCTATTTGGACCAAGGGAAGCTCTTTATCGATGAGGATAAGCTCAAGCAAGCAATCTCGGACAATCCGGATCAAATCTATGCCTTGTTCACCAGGGATGACGGGAACAAGAATACTACCGAAGGAGACGGTTTGCTTACCCGAATTACAGAATCGATTGACATCATATATGGTAAGATTCGTGATAAGGCCGGTCTAACCAATATGAATGAAGATGACTATGCGATGGGTAAAGAGCTCAAAACCATGAATAAGCGTCTTACAGCACTTCAGACTCGCATGAAGGATCTCGAAACCCGCTATTACAAGCAATTCACAACGCTTGAGACCTATCTCAACAAAATGAACTCTCAGAGCGCTTGGCTTACTCAGCAATTTTCTTCCTAAGGAGGCAATACATCATGCAACTGCAGCAGCGTAATAAATATTTGGAGACTACGATACAGACCGCTTCACCGGCGCAATTGCTTATTATGCTCTATGACGGCGCGATTCGGAATTGCCGGGCAGGCATCGAAGCCATCAAGGGGCATCGAATCGAGGAGGCCAACACCCATATCCAGAAGTGCCAGGATATTATCAGTGAATTTACCATCACATTGGATCGCACCTCTCCGATTGCAGACAATCTGCTGCAGTTGTATGATTACTTCAACCGGCAGCTTACAGAGGCGAATATTCGCCAGAATCCGGAGCCGGCTGAGGAGATTCTTAATCTTCTGGTCGAGATGAAAGAAACGTGGATGCAGGCGGCCAGGCAGCTTAGCCAGTCAACCCCGACAGGAGCCGGACATGGAAGCTACTCTCCAACAACTCGCACAACTGTCGTCTGAGCTGGCGGAAGGGCTGGAGTCCAGAGAACCAGAGGAGCTAGAGGAATATATGCTGCAGCGCGGCCGTCTGTTTCAGCAACTGATGGATTGGGAGCCGACAGCCGCTGAGAAGGTGCGCCATAAGGAGCTGGTTGCTCATATCTTGGAGCTGGATAAGCAGATCGCCAGTCGGATGGAGCAGCTTCGCGATGAGGCGGAGACCGAGCTGAATAAAATATCACATGGACGCACCGTCAAGAATACGTATGATGCTTCGCCGCAGTACTATGATAGCCAGTTTTTTGACAAACGAAAATGATCGAAAAAAAGGGGCATTTGTCGAATGTCCCTTTTTCTTATCGGAAATGTCGAATTAAGTTGAATTCGCTTACAAAATAGTGTTTGACTTTTGTATGACACCGTTGTATATTCAAATTGTGGGCCATATTCATGCGATCTCACAGCTATATGATGATGAAGGGAATGTTCTGAATGCAAGGTAAAGTAAAATGGTTTAATGCTGAGAAGGGTTATGGTTTTATCGAGACTGAGCAAGGCAGCGACGTTTTTGTTCATTTCTCTGCCATCCAATCCGAAGGCTTCAAAACCCTTGAAGAAGGCCAATCGGTCGAATTCGACATCGTAGAAGGCGCTCGCGGTCCACAAGCTGCTAACGTAGTTAAACTGTAACATCCACTGCGGATACCATTTGTAGCTGCACGCATATACGACAGACGCCGCTCGATAGACAGCAAGGAATGTGTGGCGTGTGACAATATAAGCTATTATAAGCATACCACTTATATACTCTTATATTACAAGCTGAACCCCTGGACTCCAGGGGTTTTTTGTGCATCTCTTTTTGTGCAACTCGTAGAAAATCTTGCGACACTCCTGTTGTTCCCGCCAAGGAGCGAGCGTCTTAGAAGGCGTTGATCTTATGTGCACGCGGCTCTCCGAGGATTGTTGCAGCAAATAGAAAACGGTATAATATATGTAACAGAAGGGAGGTGCGCCGAAGATGGAGGAGGAAGAAACAGCGTCAAGCCATCCGCATCACGACACCTCGTATCGATATTTGCTATCGAGCAAGAAGCTGTTCGTGGAGCTGCTGCGCACCTTCGTAGACAACGGTTGGCTGAAGACGGTGACGGAAGAGGAAGTGGAGGAAATTCCGCATTCGTTCGTGCTGCCGGACTTCAAGCGGAAGGAAGCGGATCTGGTCTACCGAGTGAAGCTGAACGGTCAGGATGTCGTCTTCTATCTGCTGCTGGAGCTGCAGTCGAGTGTGGACTACCGGATGGCGTACCGACTGCTGCTGTATCAGGTGGAGATCTGGCGGTATCTGCAGCATCATGAAGCGTACTCGCCAGAGAACCGGAAGACCTTCAGGCTGCCACCGATCGTGCCGCTTGTACTGTACAATGGGCAGCAGAGATGGACGGCGAAGCGGGAGTTTCGCCAGTTGCTGGAGACAGAAGGGTGGTTCGGGCCGGAGCTGCTGAATTTTGAATATCTGCTCATAGATGTGGCACGTTATACGGATGAGGATCTGCTGTCGTTATCGAATACGATTGCCTCTGTATTCTTCCTGGATAAGACGGCGCGCCCGGATCAACTGCAAGGGAGATTGGAGCAGTTGATGGGGACATTCCGCCGCTTGCCGGAGGAGAATCAGCAGAAGTTTGTGTCGTGGATGGCGAATGTGCTAAAGCGGAAGCTGCCGGAGAAGGATGCGCTGGAGCAATTCATTCAGAGCGTGAAAGGAGAGTCGTCGCAGATGGGACTGGAGAAAATATTGGATGACATCGAGCATAAAGGTCGTCGTGAGGGTCGCCAGGAGGGTCGCCGTGAGGGTCGACTAGAAGGAGAACGCGCTGCGAAGCAAACGATGGTGAAGCAACTGCTGGCGAAGCAGGTGGATACCGCGATCATAGCCGAGGTCACAGGCTACTCGCCGGAGGCGATCAAGCAGATGGAGCAAGAGAGCGACTAAACGTTCAGTTCCGAGCGTGAAAGGAGAGTCATCGCAGATGGGACTGGAGAAAATATTAGATGACATCGAGCATAAGGGTCGTCGTGAGGGGCGCCGCGAGGGTCGACTAGAAGGAGAACGCGCGGCGAAGCAAACGATGGTGAAGCAACTGCTCGCGAAGCAAGTAGATACCGCAATCATAGCCGAGGTCACAGGCTTCTCGCCGGAGGCAATCAAGCAGATGGAGCAAGAGAGCGACTAACGGTGAGTTCAGAGCGTGATAGGAGAGTCATCGCAGATGGGACTGAAGAAAATATTAGATGACATTGAGCATAAGGGTCGTCGTGAAGGAGAACGCGCGGCGAAGCAAATGATGGTGAAGCAACTGCTCGCGAAGCAATTAGATAGCGCGATCATAGCTGAGGTCACAGGCTTCTCGCCGGAGGCGATCAAGCAGATGGAGCAAGAGAGCGACTAAACAGTGAGAGAGGGAGGTGCGCCGAAGATGGAGGAGGAAGAAACAACGTCAAGCCATCCGCAGCACGACACCTCGTATCGATATTTGCTATCGAGCAAGAAGCTGTTCGTGGAGCTGCTGCGAACCTTCGTAGACAACGGTTGGTTGAAGACGGTGACGGAAGAGGAAGTGGAGGAGATTCCGCATTCGTTCGTGCTGCCGGACTTCAAGCGGAAGGAAGCGGATCTGGTCTACCGAGTTAAGCTGAACGGTCAGGATGTCGTCTTCTATCTGCTGCTGGAGCTGCAGTCGAGTGTGGACTACCGGATGGCGTACCGACTGCTGCTCTATCAGGTGGAGATCTGGCGGTATCTGCAGCATCATGAAGCGTACTCGTCGGAGAACCGGAAGACCTTCAGGCTGCCACCGATCGTGCCGCTTGTACTGTACAATGGGCAGCAGAGCTGGACGGCGAAGCGGGAATTTCGCCAGTTGCTGGAGACAGAAGGGTGGTTCGGGCCGGAGCTGCTGAATTTTGAATATCTGCTCATAGATGTGGCACGTTATACGGATGAGGATCTGCTGTCGTTATCGAATACGATTGCCTCTGTATTCTTCCTGGATAAGACGGCGCGCCCGGATCAACTGCAAGGGAGATTGGAGCAGTTGATGGGGACATTCCGCCGCCTGCCGGAGGAGAATCAGCAGAAGTTTGTGTCGTGGATGGCGAATGTGCTAAAGCGGAAGCTGCCGGAGAAGGATGCGCTGGAGCAATTCATTCAGAGCGTGAAAGGAGAGTCATCGCAGATGGGACTGGAGAAAATATTGGATGACATCGAGCATAAGGGTCGTCGTGAGGGTCGCCAGGAGGGTCGTCAGGAGGGGCGCCGCGAGGGTCGACTAGAAGGAGAACGCGCTGCGAAACAAACGATGGTGAGGCAACTGCTCGCGAAGCAAGTAGATAGCGCGATCATAGCCGAGGTCACAGGCTTCTCGCCGGAGGCGATCAAGCAGATGGAGCAAGAGGGCGACTAAACGTTCAGTTCCGAGCGTGAAAGGAGAGTCATCGCAGATGGGACTGGAGAAAATATTGGATGACATCGAGCATAAGGGTCGTCGTGAGGGTCGACTAGAAGGAGAACGCGTTGCGAAGCAAACGATGGTGAAGCAACTGCTGGCGAAGCAAGTAGATAGCGAGATTATAGCCGAGGTCACAGGCTACTCGCCGGAGGCGATCAAGCAGATGGAGCAAGAGAATTGTTAATCGATGCTCAGGCTAGTCCCGTGAAGCGGGTTCGTGCATAACCCCTGAAATGCTAAAAAGCCCAAGAATGTTGATTTCACAGCATTCTTGGGCTTTTTAGCTGGCTGCAATTGCGATCTACCACTTATGATATATTTTTGCATTTTGTAATGTGGAACATATTTTTCCGAGTGGTTTATTGCTATAATTAGCCTGTAGTCTTCAACTGAGAGTCTTCATAGCCAGGCGTTGGGAAGCTTCTTGTCTAACGGAACGGCTCAATATAAAGGAGGAGAATATGAGTACACGTTCGCCCCGTCATTATTATGTTATTAACAAATGGCTAGCTCTCCTGTGCATTGTAACGCTGCTGTTTCCGCCTATTGCAGTGTCTGAGCATGTGTATGCCAAGGAGCAGGAGGAAGCGCCGGGTCAGCTTCAAGGGCAACTGAAGCTGAGTAGCGACGCGGACATTACCCAGTATAGGGTGGTGGTTAAGTCACAGGACGAATCGATGTCCTATAACGATTATTGGCAATGGAGCAATGTCGAAGAACCACGGACCTTCCACTTCGCTGAGCTAAAGGCTGGACAGTATGAGATCAGTCTGTACCATAATGCATTGCGGATCAACGTCTATGATGCTCGTGTCGAAGCAGGCAAATCTACACTCATCATCTTTGCCCCGCAAGGCGGCGATGGCGTCATTCAAGGTCAGATTCAGTTCGATGAGGACACGCTGGATCATCCCTTCTGGATGTATATGCGTTCCGGCGAGCTTGAGCTGACGCTCGATACCGAATACACGTACAATCGGTACGCGATCATCGGCTTGAATGCCGGAAGCTATTATCTGGCGGCACGCTACCAGGGGGTGCAGCAGCAGCGCAACTATCAGCAGTTGCTCACCAGTGGCATACTGGATGTGAATTACAAGTTTCTCTCGCGGCCAGAGGCTGGAGGCATCAACCTGTCTGGCAGTCTCACCACGACGATTCCAGGACATCGTGTAGAAAGCTTGTATCTCGTAGGTCAGGGAGGTTACACCTGGCTGGTGCAGCCTGATCCGAGCGGTCAATATAGCGTGAACGGCCTGTCTGCAGGCATCTACAGAGCGGTCGTCTACTCCTACTCCCCCCAACTGGACTATTCTGTCGATCACTTGACTATTGAACAAGAGGATACAAAATTCAGCTATCAATTCCGAGGAGAATCGGAGCCGGGAACGGGGACGGTGACAGGCAGAATCAGTGACTTGGCTGGTAATGTGCCGGAGGATGTTTCGTTGCAATACTCGTTGCGGTTGATGAATGATGACTTTACACATCGGACAGATGGCTGGTCCATCTCCGGGATGGCGGATGGGGATGGCATCTATTATCTGGCAGGAATAGACCCTGGCGTCTATGAGTTGGATGCGCGTACTGGCAATGGGAGCATGTATGGCACGACCGCTATCGTAGTGGCAGCGGACGAAACGACAGAGCGCGATCTGCGAATCGGTTCCAGCGGTGAGGCGAAGACGATTAGCGGCCGAGTACTGGATGTCGATGGTTCGGTGGCGGTCGGTGCGCGAATCACCCTGTATTCCTACATTCGCGATGAAATAGGTGAAGTAATTCATGAGACGCGATCCAGCTCCTATGGCTACATGTTATCGCCTGTCTTCCCTGGCGAATACCTTGTCAGAGCGGAGACAGAGCACTCGGTATACACCAAGCGTGTCGTCTTGGAGCCAGGCGGAGAGAGCATACAGCTTGATCTGATGAATGCGCCGCCAACCTTGAGCTTTACTGTCGAGGGCAAATACCGGGTAGGCGATGTGTTGTCCGTAGTCACCTCGAATTATGAGGATGAAGATGGCGACGAGGCCGATACACCTGAATTCAAGTGGCTAACGGCAGAGACGACACAGTCCACCTTCTACGAAGTGGAGGGAGAGACGGACGCGACGTATACGATTCGACCAGAGGATGCAGGCAGAGCGGTGGTCGTGTATGTCACACCGAAGGCGAAGACGGGCACATTGCGCGGGGAGACCCGTTCAAGCAGCCCACAGCGGGTAGCGGATGAGTCGCAGATTACGATAGCGTCCAAGAAGGTTACAGAGAGTGTGCCATTCGATCTGGACATTGCCTCGGCTATAGATTACAACGGCCTGCCTGTCACAGGGAAGCACACCGTCAAGCTATGGCATGATGATAAGCTGCTGCCGGAGCAAACGGTGGAGCTGAACAGTCAGGGCGAGGGGACGCTAGAGGCCATCTCGGTAGAGGATGCGGACACGAATCTCTTCGCTGTACAGATTGTGAATGCAACCACGAAAAAGCCATTCGAGCTGGAGGTGATCCGCAATACGCCGCCGCAGGGAGAAGTGCGGATTGTCAGTGAGCAGCATGCAGCGCCGGGCGTAGTGTTACAGGCTGCATTTAACTATGCTGACCCCGATGGAGACCCGGAGGGGGAGCATGAATACCAATGGTTCCGTGCTGAGGCAGGCGGCCTGAGCTTCGAGCCTGTCGCGGGAGCAACAACTGCACGTTATGAGGTAGTGGAGAGTGATCTGGGAGCGCGCTTCCGGGTGAGTGTAACTCCTCATGCTGCGAGCGGCGCCCCTGTGGGCGAGACTGTAACCAGTGATCCCGTTATGATCGGCGATTATTCTTCCCTGAAGACGGTTGAGACGGAGGGAGAAGCCGTCGCCGGGAATCCGGTCTCCTTATGGCTGAGCGGTGTCAGGAGCTATGGCGGTCAGTTGCTGCAAGGCGAGCATACCGTTCGGCTGCGACTGAACCCGGATCTGCCGGCTGCGAGCTATCTGGCAACCTTTGATGCTGGGGAGACGATTATTGGCCCAATCGTGTTTGAGCAGGCAGGTCGGCAGGAGCTGGAGCTGCGTGTGGAGGGCTTGACGAGCTACCATCCGTTCGCTGTGGAGATCGCCCCGGCGCCTCAGCCATACGGCCTTCTAAGTATAGAAGGAGAGGGCACGCCAGGCAGCGAGCTGAAGGCGAATTTTGAGTGGGTCGGCAAGGAACAGGTTCAACCCGTCTATCAGTGGCAGATTGGTACTGGCGCAGGGTCAGAGGAGAGCCTGGAATTCGCGGATATTGACGGGGCCACGAGCGATAGCTATGTTATTCAGCCGAAGGATGCCGGACACTCTATCCGGGTCAAGGCAAGGCCGCTCACCTCAGCGGGGCAGCCTGCCGGGGAGGATGTATACAGTGATGCGATAGCCGTTACGGATCGCTCCTCACTGGAGCTGATCGTTCAGGGCAAGCTGACAGCGGGGCGGCCGTTTCAACTGCTGCTGGAGCAGGCCAAAGGATATAACGGAACGGCGTTGGCTGGGAAGCACACAGTTCTCGTTTACAATGGGCAGACAGAGCTGGGCAGCTTCGAGGTGACCTTTACTGAAGGGGCTGGGTGGCTCTCGGGTCTCACCATCAAACAAGCGGGAGAGTATAGCCTTACTATAGAAGTGATAGGCGCCGTATCGCCGCGCTCCGTAACCGTCCACGTCACGGAGGCCGCTGCTCCTGTTGGCAGTGTAGCGATAGCAGGCGATGCGCATCCTGGCAGCCTGATCAATGCAGTGGTAAGCTACAGTGCGAATAATGAGGCCCCGGAAGGCGAGCATAGCTACCAGTGGTACAGATCAGCCGATCATGATCTGTATACACGGATCGATGGGGCAACGGATCGAAGCTATCTGGTCAGCTCGGCAGACGAAGGGCATTATCTCCGGGTCGAGGCTGTCCTGCGAACCGCCGAGGGTACGGAAGGCGGGCCTGTTACCAGTGAAGCGGTATGGGTGGAGAGAGTAGCGGTGGAGCCAGTCGTCAGCGGACTGACCGTAATCGACACGGACGCTAGAGCAGGCTATCTTAGTGGGGTGATACGCTGGAACGGTCTTGCCGATGAAGAGGGGATTACTGGCTATGCGGTGTACTTTACGGATTCCAGAGGGGTGCGCATTGGCGATGCCATCGGTGAAACGGCCAAGGGCAGCTATCACGTGGCCATTCATAAGCTAGAGGTGCCAGCAACAGCCGCTGCGATCGCAGTCTATGCTGTGCGGGGCAGCGAGCTAGCGAATAGCGGAGCGCAACTGGATGACTTCGATCAGACCTCCGCGCAAGCGGTTCGCAACGAGCTAAGACGCTACCTGTTCCCACAGACGAATGAGGTGACGATCAGCCACATTATGAAGGCCATTGCGACCAAGACAGATGTGACGGGTGATGAGGTGTTCGATAAGGAGGATGCACGTCTCATCCTGTCTTTGATTGATATGTAAGGATGGCATGAAGTGAGCCGTCAGGTGAATCTGCTGTTTCTCGCTGCTGGGATTAAGAGCCAAGCGATGAGGAGGCAGAGGCCTGACGGTTTTTTCTGAAAATTGAATTTTCAAAATATTCAAATATCATCCCGTAAAGGCTTTGAATTCATGGGGAAGGATGTGGTATGATAGAGTCAGATCAAAGGAGGAGTGTCTTATGAAATACAATATCCGAGGACAAAATATCCAAGTAACGGACGCCTTACGCGACTACGTAGAGAAAAAATTAAGCCGCTTGGACAAGTATTTTGAAGCGCCCCTTACCTCCGAAGTACATGTTACCTTATCGGTAATCAAAAATAAGCAAGGCGTCGAGGTAACGATCCCGCTGCAAGGCACAATGCTTCGCGCCGAAGAGAAAAAGAATGAAGATATGTATGCGTCTATCGATCTGGTCGTGGATAAGCTGGAGCGCCAGATTCGTAAATACAAGACGAAAATCAACCGCAAATTCCGTCAGGAGGGCAGCCTGAAATCGCTTATTAAGGAAGATGGCGGAGCCGTGAAGGTGCTGGAGGAGGACGATGAGCTCGAAATCGTCAGAACCAAGCGCTTCACACTCAAGCCGATGGATGTTGAAGAAGCGGTGCTGCAAATGAATATGATCGGGCATTCCTTCTTCGTCTTCGCCAATGCCGAGTCGAAGGAAGTCAATGTCGTCTATAAACGCAGCGACGGCAAATACGGCCTGATTGAGCAGGGCTGATCTTAGTCGCTGCGACCAGCAGAAAACCGGACCCTCCAAGGTCCGGTTTTCTTGCAGGCACAGGTATGCTGCCCCTCCTGTTGTGCAAGCCGAGGCGCTTCCTCAACGAGGTTTTGTGCGGAGGGATGGGAGTCGGAGCGCGTCGCCAGAGCCGATCTGCCATGACCAGGAGGAGCGTCTGCTTCAGAGCGCAATCGATACCTTGTTGCGGCTGTAGCGGCGCTTTATGGATATTCATGGCGCTGCTATGCAACCCTGGGCCTTCTTTTTCCGTTAAATGGTTAAAGATTGCTAAAGTGCTGCATTGCGGGACATGGAACAAACTGATACAATTTAGGCATTGAGGAAAAACTGAAAGGGGTTTACCATATACGATGCTCGGACTGGTGAAGAAGCTTTTCGGGGACGCCAATGAACGCGAAATCAAGCGGTTGATGCGTACCGTCGATCAGATTAATAAAATGGAACCGGACTACGTGAAGCTGTCGGACGAGCAGCTACGTGCCAAGACGGATGAGTTCAAGGCCAGAATTGAAAAAGGAGAGACAGCAGAGCAGTTGCTGCCAGAAGCGTTTGCCACCGTTAGAGAAGCCTCCAAGCGGACACTGGGCATGCGCCATTTTGACGTTCAGCTTATCGGAGGTATGGTGCTCCATGACGGCAAAATCTCCGAGATGAAGACAGGGGAAGGGAAGACGCTTGTTGCGACGCTGCCCGTGTATCTGAATGCGCTGCTCGGCAAGGGCGTTCATGTCGTCACCGTCAATGACTATCTGGCGCAGCGTGACAGCCAGCTCATGGCGCAGCTCTATGAATTCCTGGGGATGACCGTAGGCTGCAACCTGAACTCCCTGTCCCATGAGGAGAAGCAGCAGGCCTATGCTTGCGATATTACCTATGGCACCAATAATGAGTTCGGCTTTGACTATCTGCGCGACAACATGGTGTTGTATAAGGAGCAGATGGTTCAACGTCCATTATATTTTGCTATCATTGACGAAGTGGATTCGATCTTGATTGACGAAGCGCGGACGCCGCTGATTATCTCTGGACAAGCTGCGAAGTCGACGGAGATGTATTTCTCGGCAGACCGTTTTGTGAATCGTCTGAAAGCGGACGAAGACTATACCGTTGATATTAAGCTGCGTTCGGTCACCTTGACAGAGGCCGGGGTGGAAAAGGCGGAGAAGGCATTCGCCATCGAGAATCTGTTCGATCATGCGAACGTGCTGCTGAACCATCATATCCAGCAATCGCTCAAAGCCCATGCCATTATGAAGCGCGATGTAGATTACGTTGTGCAGGATGGCGAAGTGGTCATCGTGGATGAGTTCACTGGGCGTCTGATGTCGGGTCGCCGTTATAGCGATGGACTGCATCAGGCGATTGAGGCGAAGGAGCAGCTAGAGGTTCAGAACGAGAGCATGACGCTCGCGACGATCACCTTCCAGAACTACTTCCGTATGTATCGCAAGCTGGCCGGTATGACCGGTACGGCGAAGACGGAGGAAGAGGAGTTCAAGAAGATCTATGGCCTGGACGTTGTCCAGATTCCGACGAACCGCCAGATGATCCGCAATGACATTCCTGACGTGGTCTACAAGACAGAGAATGGCAAGTTTAAGGCGGTCGTCGAGGAAATCGTAGAGCGTCACAAAAAGAACCAACCCGTGCTGGTCGGTACCGTCTCTATCGAGAATTCGGAGCGTCTCTCCGAGATGCTCAAGCGCAAGGGCGTTGCACATAAGGTGCTTAACGCGAAATTCCATGCCGAGGAAGCAGAGATTATTTCTCGTGCTGGACAGGCAGGCTCGGTAACGATCGCCACCAACATGGCGGGACGCGGAACCGATATTTTGCTTGGCGAGAGTGTAGGAGATATTGGCGGTCTGCATATTATCGGTACCGAGCGTCATGAGAGCCGCCGGATTGATAACCAGTTGCGCGGCCGTGCCGGTCGTCAGGGAGACCCTGGCTCCTCGCAATTCTATCTGTCGCTGGAGGATGAATTAATGCGCCGCTTCGGTGCGGAGAATATCATGGGTATGATGGAGCGCCTGGGCTTCGATGAGGATCAGCCGATCGAGAGCCGCCTCATTACCCGTGCGATCGAGTCTGCACAGAAGCGTGTAGAGGGCAATAACTTTGATCTGCGCAAGGTTGTTCTCCAGTATGATGACGTGATGAACCAGCAGCGCGAGATTATCTACAAGCAGCGCCGCGAGGTGCTTCATTCCGAGAACATCCGTGATATTGTCATGGATATGATCAAGCCTGTCGTGGAGCGGATCGCCGACGCGCATTGTCCAAGCGAGGAAGTGCCGGAGGATTGGGATCTTCAGGCTATCGTCGACTACGCGCATGGGACGTTCCTGCAGGAAGGGACATTGACGAAGGACGAGCTGTGGGGCAAGGAGAAGGAGGAGGTCGTCTCCTACCTGTTCGACAAGATTACGGCCTTGTATGATGAGCGCGAGGCGATGATGGGCTCGGAGATGATGCGTGAGTTCGAGAAGGTCATCGTGCTGCGTGCAGTGGACAGCAAATGGATGGATCACATCGATGCGATGGATCAATTGCGTCAGGGCATTCACCTTCGGGCATACGGCGGTACTGATCCGCTCAGGGAGTACCAGTTCGAGGGCTTCGAGATGTTCAAGGAAATGATCGAGCATATCCAGGAAGAAGTAACGAAGTATGTCATGAAGGCACATGTCGAGAAAAACCTGGAGCGCCAGGCTGTTGCTGAAGGACAAGCGGTTCAGGATAGCAGCAAGGTCGATCCGAAGTCGAAGCAGGTGGTACGCAAGGAAGAGCAGCGTGTTGGCCGCAACGATGCTTGCCCATGCGGTAGCGGCAAGAAGTACAAGCAATGCCACGGCAAGTAATCCTTCGTATCGCGGGTGAGGCTGCGAAGCGGGAAATAGCCTGTTGAGGCACTATAATGGCATCGCGGCTCCTCACTGACCAGGCTATGGCCTCGGCTGGGAGGAGCCGCAAGCGCTCCGGCGGGCCGGGGCGAATCTATCGACGAGGTGACGAATAACGATTATGATCGATTCTTCGGTAAAGCAGGATTTGCGTGAAATAGCAACCAAACTTCAAAATCTTAGGGGGTCTCTTTGACTTAGATCTGAAGCAAGAGATGATCGCCAACTTCGAGGAGAAGATGACGGCCCCGGATTTTTGGGATGATAATGAGAAGGCTCAGAGCGTGATCTCCGAGCTGAATGCGATCAAATCGATCGTAGAGCAATATGAGAGGCTGCATGCCGAGCAAGAGGATCTGGAAACGATGCTGGAGCTTGCGGAGGAAGAGGGCGACAGCGACATGGTGGCGGAGCTGGTGGAGGGCGTCAGCGCTCTCGTCGCCCGCGTCGGCGACTTTGAGCTTCAGTTGCTGCTTAGTCAGCCGTATGACAAGCTGAATGCCATATTGGAGCTGCATCCCGGAGCAGGCGGCACCGAGTCCCAGGATTGGGGGCAGATGCTGTACCGGATGTATACCCGGTGGGTGGAGAAACGCGGCTTCAAGTACGAGATTCTCGATTACCAGGATGGCGATGAGGCGGGCATCAAGAGCGCGACGATTCTGATTAAGGGCTACAATGCGTATGGCTATCTGAAAGCGGAGAAAGGGGTACACCGTCTGGTGCGCATCTCACCGTTCGATGCTTCGGGTCGCCGTCATACCTCCTTCGTCTCCTGTGATGTCGTGCCCGAGATTACGGATGACATCGAGATTGAGATTCGCAGCGAGGACTTGAAGGTGGATACGTACCGCGCCAGCGGCGCTGGCGGGCAGCACGTCAACAAGACGGAATCCGCCATTCGCATCACGCATATCCCGACAGGGATCGTTGTGGCTTGCCAGCAGGAGCGTTCGCAGATTCAGAACCGCGAGCGTGCGATGAATATGCTCCGTTCGAAGCTGTACGAGAAGAAGATTGAGGAGCAGCAGCGGCATCTGGCAGAGATTCGCGGCGAGCAATCGGATATTGCCTGGGGCAGCCAGATTCGCTCGTATGTCTTCCATCCCTATAGCATGGTCAAGGATCATCGAACCTCTGTCGAGACAGGCAATGTCGGCGCGGTGATGGATGGCGACATCGATCCGTTCATCGACGGCTATCTGCGCAGCCAGATTCGTCAGGAGCCTCAGTAGACCTACAATGCATATGATTCAGCCACAGGCTTGCTAGCAGACCGCACGGTTATCCTTCCTGCGGTCTTTCACTTTGCAGATGAACAGATCGGATGATCTTCATGAAGCATGCGATAGACAGGGTGGGTTCTTGTGGTATGGTACCCCCACATCATGCGTATACTGTCATGGCAGTGGACAAGTGCTGCTAGCAGCGCGTGCTCCAATCCGGTACATATGTTATTAGTAAGGGAAGGTTAGGGGATCGTGACGGCTATAGATAAGAAGGAAGCGAGTTCAGGTGTGCGTAGACGACGTCGCGCTTCGCGCGGACAGGCTCACCCGGCAGCCAAGCTGGCTAGTCAGCTTGTGCTGCTGCTTGCAGGGTGTCTCATTGTAGCGGTGAGCTTTAACTTGTTTTTTGTCGCTGCGGGCATAGCCTCAGGGGGCGTATCCGGCATCTCCATCCTGGTGCAACGAATATGGGGCATCGTTCCGGCCTATACGCAGTGGGCGCTGAATGTGCCGTTATTTCTGGCAGGGTTGTTTGTGTTCGGCAAGCGATTTGCACTGCAGACGCTGCTGGGCTCCTTCGTGTTGCCGTTATTTGTGCTGCTGACCTCATCCTGGCCGCCGCCAACCCATAATCCGTTGCTGGCTGCCATCTATGGGGGGATTGGCGTGGGCATCGGACTGGGACTGGTCTTCCGCGGGCGCGGCTCGACAGGGGGGCTCGATCTGGCTGCCCAACTGCTGCAACGCTACACTGGCTTGCGGCTTGGGCTGGCGTTGCCATTATTTGACGGTCTGGTCATTGTTACAGCGGGACTAGTGATCTCGCCTGAAAATGCGTTGTACGCACTCATTGCGTTGTTTGTGACCAGCAAGACGATTGATATTATGCAGACGGGCTTGTTGGTATCCAAGGTCGCCTTTATTATCTCTGACCGTTCGGAGGAGATCGGAGCCAGCGTGCTGCGCGATCTCGATCGCGGGATGACGCGGCTGCAGGCACAAGGGGGATACACCGGGGCGGAGCGGCCAGTGCTGATGGTGGTCGTTCAGCAGAATGAAGTGTTGCGGCTGAAGCTGCTTGTACAGGCCATTGATCCAGACGCCTTCGTCATTATTAGCGATACAGCGGAGGTGCTGGGGCAGGGCTTCCAGCGGACGGAATAGGCGTTGTATTTATATGAATACTAATGTATAATAATTCAATGTTAGTTATTCGGTAATGTGATGAGGGAGCGCCTTGCCGCGCGAGCTTGTGATTGCCTTCAGCAGGCATAGCGTGTAGCGGCGGCCCTCCCTATACTTATAATATGGAATCTATAATGGCGTCCTTGAGAGGACCTGGACAATAGTACAGCATAGATAGATGGGAGAGAGCGCAATGAGTAACAAATTGAAGGTGGCAATTGTAGGCTCGACGGGATATGGCGGCGTAGAGCTGATCCGGTTGCTTCAGCATCATCCGCAAGTCGAGATTACGTCGGTCATTTCCTCCTCCGCTGCTGGCTCTCCGATTGCTGAGGGCTATCCGCATCTGAATGAGATTCGGACCGATCTGCTGGATGGAGTCGAGCCGGAGGCGATTCGCAGCAAGGCCGATCTGGTATTTCTGGCGACTCCTGCTGGTGTGGCTTCCAAGCTCGCGGGGCAACTGCTGGAGGTTGGGCTGAAGGTTATTGATCTGTCGGGCGACCTGCGCTTGAAGTCACCGTCTGTATATGAGCAATGGTACAACAAGCCTGCTGCCGAACAGCAGTTGCTGGATCGGGCGGTCTATGGCTTGGCGGAGGTGTTCGGGCAGGAGGTTCGTGACGAGCAGCTCATCTCCAATCCGGGCTGCTTCCCGACCGGAACGCTGCTGGGGCTGGTGCCTGCGGTGGCGGCAGGATGGATCGATCCTTCAACAATTATTATTGATGCCAAGACAGGCATGTCGGGAGCCGGCAGAGGCACGAGCCTGGGGGCGCATTTTTCCGAGATGAACGAGAACTTCAAGGCGTACAAGGTCAACCACCATCAGCATATCCCGGAGATTGAGCAGGTGCTGGGCCGTGTATCAGGCAAATCGGTCGTAACGACCTTCACCACGCATATGGTGCCGATGACACGCGGTATTTTGAGTACGATGTATGCAACAGTGGCTGGAGCTTACAGTACGCAGGACTTTATTGATCTGTATCGCAGATATTATGAGGGACGCCCGTTCGTCCGCATTCGCCCGGAAGGGCAATGGCCAGCCACCAAGGAGGTTGCCGGATCGAACTATTGCGATATTGGCTTTTCGGTGGATGACCGTACAGGCAGAGTGACGATTATTGCGGTGATTGACAATCTGGTCAAGGGAGCTGCTGGTCAGGCGATTCAGAACCTGAATCTGATGATGGGCTGGGAAGAAAGCCTTGGACTGCAGTTTGTCCCGGTATACCCTTAAACGATACATTACAATCCGATGGTACAGCTCTCGCGGTGGGTCGCGCCTGTACCCTCTATCCTATATTGCTATAGAAGGAGCATGAATGCGCCATGGAACAAGGCACTGGAGAGGTCTTTGCGATCCTGAAGGACGGATCGATCACTACACCGAAGGGCTTCAAGGCAGGAGGACTGCACTGCGGCCTCAAGAAAACTACGCGCCATGACCTGGGCGCCATCCTATGTGAAGTCCCGGCCGCGGCTGCCGGGGTGTACACACTGAACAAAGTGCAGGCGGCGCCGATCCGTGTGACGCAGGACAGCATTGGTACGGCAGGCAAGCTGCGCGCTGTGCTGGTGAATAGCGGCAATGCTAATGCTTGCACGGGCAAGCAGGGTGAGGAGGATGCCTACCAGATGCGCGCTTCGTTCGCGGAGGCAATGGGACTGTCCGAGCAAGAGGTGGCTGTTGCTTCGACGGGCGTGATCGGGGAGCTGCTCAAGATGGATCGGGTGCTGGACGGCATCGGACAGCTTCCAGCCAGACTGGAGGGTACGAGCGCCGGGGCGGAGGATTTCTGCCAGGCTATACTGACTACAGACCTGGTACAGAAGATGATCTGCGTCGAGGTGGAGATTGACGGTCGCAAGGTAGTCGTCGCAGGTGCTGCCAAAGGCTCCGGCATGATCCATCCGAATATGGCGACGATGCTCGGCTTTGTGACAACAGATGCGAAGATTGGCGGCGCTGCGCTGCGGCAGTTGCTGCGGCAGGCGACTGACCTGACCTTCAACATGATTACGGTGGACGGCGATACGAGCACGAATGATATGCTGGTTGCTATGGCTAGTGGCCTGGCGGAGAACGACGAGCTGACAGAGCAGCACCCGGATTACGGCAAATTCGCTGCAGCGCTCACTTACGTATGCGAGGTGCTGGCGAAGGCGATCGCCCGTGATGGAGAAGGCGCAACGAAGCTGGTCGAGGTACAGGTCGAGGGCGCAGAGAGCGACGCATCGGCAAGAGCTATCGCGAAGACGGTGATTGGCTCGTCGCTGGTCAAGTCGGCTGTATTTGGAGCGGATGCGAACTGGGGACGGATTATTGCTGCTGTTGGACGTGCTGGCGAGCCCGTCAATCCCGATACCGTAGACATCGCGCTTGGCGAGATCGAGACGCTGCGGCAATCGCGCCCCGTGGTGTTCGATGAGGAGGCTGCGCTGGAATATTTGAAGGGCGATACCGTCGTCATCCGCGTGCATCTGCATCTGGGCGAAGGCCGTGCGATTGGATGGGGCTGTGATCTGACCTATGATTATGTGCGGATTAACGCCGCATACCGGACATGATGATGAGAGATGAAGGAGCAAGAGGGATGAAGGAGCAGCGTTTTGTAATGAAATGCGGGGGCAGCACGCTTGCGGCGCTTCCGCCTTCCTTTTTTGAGGATCTTCGCGCTCTGCAGGAGCAGGGGGTTCGTCCTGTTATTGTTCATGGCGGCGGGCCGGCTATCTCCGAGACGCTAGGTAAGCTCGGCATTGAATCTGAATTTGTCAATGGCCTGCGCAAGACGAGCAACGAGGTGCTCGATGTTGTGGAGATGGTACTGGCTGGACGGATCAACAAGGAGATTGTGCGCAAGATCGGGCAGAGTGGCGCCAAAGCGATCGGGCTGAGCGGCGTAGACGGCGGACTGATTCAGGCGGAGCCTGTAGCGAATCATGCTGAGATCGGGTATGTGGGCGATGTGACGGATGTGAACGCCGCGATCATCGAAGGCATCATGGAGCTGGAATATATTCCGGTCATTGCTCCGATCGGCATCGATGCAGCAGGCCAACGCTATAACATTAATGCGGACACGGCGGCTGGTGCGGTGGCCTCTCACCTGAATGTGGAACGAATGATCGTAGTGACCGATGTACCAGGCATTCTGAAGGAGATGGACGGAGTGAAGAGGGTGCTGCCGACCGTGACGATTGCCGAGATCGAGGAGATGATTGCATCGGGCGAGATCTACGGCGGCATGATTCCGAAGGTGCGTGCTGCCATTCAATGCATTCAGGGGCGTGTCAGTGAAGTCGTCATCGTGAGCGGGGAAGAGGAAGCGATCCTGAGCAAGGTGCTGCAGGGCGGCGATGCGGGCACCCGCATTATTAAATCGGAGCAGGGGGCGTAGAAGCGTATGACGGATACGGCAGCAAGGGGAGAAGCGCTGTTCCCGACCTATGCCAGATTTCCGCTGGCGCTCGTCAAGGGCGAGGGCAGTTGGCTGTGGGATGATCAGGGCAATAAATATTTGGACTTTATGAGCGGCATTGCCGTCACCAATCTGGGACATGCGCCACAGGCGGTCAAGGAAGCGCTGGTCAAGCAGCTTGATGAGCTGTGGCATGTGTCCAATCTGTTTCACATTCCGAATCAGGAGCAGGCGGCAAGTCTGCTCGTGCAGCATAGCTGCGCCGATGCTGTCTTCTTCTGCAACTCGGGTGCAGAGGCGAATGAAGCGGCGATCAAGCTGGCGCGGCGCTATCAGCAGAAGGTGCAGGACAACGGTCGCTATGAGATTATCACATTGACGCAATCGTTCCACGGTCGCACGCTGGCGACGCTGACCGCGACAGGACAGGATAAGGTCAAGGAAGGGTTCGGCCCGCTGCCGGAGGGCTTCTCCTATGTGCCGCTTCATGACGAGGCGGCGCTGGAGGCTGCCGTCTCCGATAAGACGGCAGCGATCATGCTGGAGACTGTACAGGCCGAAGGCGGCGTCTATCCCGTGCGTCCAGCGTATCTGGAGTTTGTGCGCGAGCTATGCGACCGACATGGCATCCTGCTGATTATCGACGAGATTCAGACCGGTATGGGGCGTACAGGCAAGCTGTTCTCCTACGAGCATTACAGCGTGGAGCCGGACATCTTCACCCTTGCCAAGGGGCTCGGAAGCGGATTTCCGGTTGGCGCGATGCTGGCGAAGGAGAAGCTGCGCGAGGCGTTCGCTCCTGGCAGCCACGGCTCGACGTTTGGCGGTACGCCGCTGGCGACCGCTGCCGTCAAGGCAACAGTGGAGACGCTGGTGGGGGACAAGGTGGCTGAGCGTGCAGCGGCTGCAGGCAGCTATCTGATGGAGCAGTTGCGGACGGCGCTTGCCTCCAATCCATTCGTGAAGGAAGTACGCGGCCGAGGGTTGCTGATCGGTATTGAATGTGCGGCTCCGGTCGGTGAGCTGATCACCGAAGCTCGTAATCGCGGGCTGCTGATGATCACCGCAGGGCCGAACGTAATTCGTCTGTTGCCAAGTCTGGTTATCACCAATGAAGATATCGATCATGGGGTGCGCATCTTGACAGCGCTGCTGGCAGAGCAGGCCGCTCCCGTGGCATCCGAATAGAAGGAGTGAGGGGAATGCAAAGCACACTCAAGGAAGAATTGGCCGTGAGCCTCAAGGGTCGGGATTTCCTCGGCCTGTCGGATTATACGCCCGAGGAGCTGCGTTATTTGCTCGATCTGGGTATTGAATTGAAGCGCAAGCAGAAGGCGGGAGAGGTCTACCATCCGCTGAAGGGCAAAACCTTGGGCATGATTTTCGAGAAATCATCAACCCGCACGCGCGTATCCTTCGAGGTCGGCATGTATCAGTTGGGCGGCCATGCGCTGTTTCTGAGCCGCAATGATCTGCAGATCGGGCGCGGCGAGACTGTGGCGGACACCGCGCAGGTCATGTCCCGTTATCTGGATGGCATCATGATCCGTACTTATGCGCACCGCACCGTTATTGATCTGGCGAGAAGCGCGACCGTTCCGGTTATTAATGGCCTGACCGACCGCTCGCACCCATGCCAGGTAATGGCTGATTTTCAGACCATTCTGGAGCATAAGGGCAAGCTGGAGGGCTTGAAGCTGGCTTATATCGGAGATGGCAACAACATGGTGCATTCACTCGTAATGGGCGCCGCCAAGCTGGGCGTTCATATCTCGGTGGCGAGCCCGGCGGGATATGAGGCCAATGCGGAAATTATTCGCCAGAGCAAAGAGGTGGCAGCAGAGAGCGGTGCGCAGATTCATGTCTGCAACGATGCGCGCGAGGCGATTGAAGGCGCGGATGTCGTGTATACGGATGTGTGGGCGAGCATGGGCTTTGAGGCGGAGCAGAAGGAGCGCGAACAGGCATTTGCCAACTATCAGGTTAATGATGAACTGGTTCAGCATGCGAAGCAGGATTACCTGTTCATGCACTGTCTACCGGCACACCGCGGCGAGGAAGTAAGCGAGAGTGTCATTGATGGCGCAAATTCCATAATTTTTGACCAGGCTGAGAATCGCCTGCACGCACAGAAGGCCATTATGGCTGCAATTATGTAGAGGAGAGGGAGAGAGAGATGGCAAAAGAGAAAATTGTATTGGCCTACTCCGGAGGCCTGGATACGTCAGTTATCCTGAAATGGCTGAAAGAAACGTATGACGCGGAAATCATCGCCTTCACGGCGGACATCGGACAGAAGGATGAACTGGACGGACTGGAGGAAAAAGCACTCGCTACAGGCGCGTCCAAGGTGTACATCGACGATCTGCGCGAGGAGTTCGCCAAGGATTTCATCTATCCGATGTTCCAGGCTGGCGCACTGTATGAGGGTCAATACCTGCTGGGCACCTCTATCGCTCGTCCATTGATCGCCAAGCGGATGGTGGACATCGCCAGAGCTGAAGGCGCAACAGCGATTGCTCATGGCGCAACAGGCAAGGGCAATGACCAGATCCGCTTCGAGCTGACTGCGGCGGCGCTCGCTCCAGAGATCAATGTGATCGCGCCATGGCGCCTGGAGAGCTTCCGCGAGCAATTCCCGGGACGCGCCGAGATGATCGCTTATGCTGAGCAGCACGGCATCCCGGTGCAGGCTTCGGCGGCGAAGCCGTACTCCATGGACCGCAATCTGCTGCATATCAGTTTTGAGAGCGGCATGCTGGAGGACCCTTGGTTTGATGCGAGTGCAGAAGAGAACCGGGATATGTATGTATTGAGCGTCTCCCCTGAGGAAGCGCCGGATCAGGCAGAATATGTGGAGCTGTCCTTCGAGGGCGGAAATTGTGTGGCGATCAATGGCGAGCAGCTAAATCCGTTGCAGGTAATGGATAAGCTCAATGAGCTGGGCGGCAAGCATGGGATCGGCCGTGTCGACATGGTGGAGAACCGCTTCGTCGGCATGAAGAGCCGCGGTGTATACGAGACACCGGGCGGCACGATTCTGTTCACGGCGCACCGCAAGATGGAGTCGCTGACGATGGACCGCGAGGTGATGCATCTGCGTGATTCGCTGATCGCCAAGTACAGCACGCTGGTCTACAACGGCTTCTGGTTCGCGCCAGAGCGTCTGGCATTGCAGGCGCTGGTGACAGAAAGTCAAAAGAATGTGAGCGGTGTTGTTCGCTTGAAGCTATATAAAGGCAATGTCATCGGTGCGGGTGTCAAAAGCCCTGTCAGCCTCTACAATCCCGACATTGCGACGATGGAGGCGGATCCTTCCCAGGCCTATGATCAGGGCGATGCGACTGGCTTTATCCGTCTGAATGCGCTGCGTCTGAAGGTATCCTCTGGCGTGGAGCAAAGCCGCAAGTAGTGCATTGAAGCAGGCTTGAAAGGGAAAGGAGAATTCACACCGTGAGCAAATTATGGGGCGGGCGCTTCACTAAAAAAACCGACCAATTGGTTGAGGAATATACAGCATCCATCGAATTCGACAAGGAGCTGGCGGAGGAAGACATCCAGGGCAGCCTGGCTCATGTCACGATGCTCGGCAAGCAGGGTATCCTGTCGGCGGAGGATGTGGAGCAGATTCAAGACGGGCTGCATCGCGTGCTGCAGCGCATCAGACGCGGCGAGATTGAATTCGCGATTGCCGATGAGGATATTCATATGAATATCGAGAAGTCGCTGATCGACGATATTGGTCCTGTCGGCGGGAAGCTGCATACCGGACGCAGCCGTAACGACCAGGTAGCAACCGATATGCATTTATACCTGCGCAAGCGTGTGGTCGAGTTCGTCGGGCTGCTGCACAAGCTGCAGGAGTCGCTGATCGGCCAGGCCAAGGAAAATCTCGATACGATTGTGCCGGGCTACACGCATCTGCAGCGGGCGCAGCCGATTCTGTTCGCTCATCATCTGATGGCGTATGTATCGATGTTTGGCCGCGATATTGAGCGTCTGCAGGATAGCTACAAGCGGATCAACACACTGCCGCTTGGCGCAGGCGCACTGGCGGGCACAACCTTCCCGATCGACCGCCATTATGTGGCGGAGCAGTTGAAATTCGATCGGGTCTACGAGAACAGCCTGGACGCTGTAAGCGACCGTGACTTTATCGTGGAATTTCTGTCCCATGCCTCGCTCATCATGATGCATCTGTCCCGTCTGAGCGAGGAGCTGATCCTGTGGTCGAGCACCGAATTCCGCTTCGTCGAGCTGGATGATGCCTTCTGCACAGGCAGCAGTATTATGCCGCAGAAGAAAAATCCCGATGTGCCGGAGCTGGTGCGCGGCAAGACGGGGCGGGTATACGGCGACCTGGTCGGTCTGCTGACTGTGCTCAAGTCGCTGCCGCTGGCCTACAACAAGGACATGCAAGAGGACAAGGAAGGCATGTTCGACACGGTGAAGACGCTTCAGGGAGCGTTGCAGTTGTTCGCGCCGATGATCGCGACGATGAAGGTCAACAAGCAGCAGATGCGTCAGGCGGTGAACCAGGATTTCTCCAATGCAACGGACATTGCAGACTTCCTCGTAGGCAAAGGGCTGCCGTTCCGGCAAGCGCATGAGGTGATTGGCAAGACGGTGCTGTATTGTATCGAGAACAACAAATATTTGCTGGATCTGACCTTGGATGAGTTCAAGCGATTCTCCACCCTGTTCGATGACCGCATCTATCAGGTACTGCAGCCCGAGCAGGTGGTCAATGCCCGTAATGTCTATGGCGGGACCGCTACAGTACAAGTAGAGGCAGCTATTGGGCGCGCCCAGGAGCAGCTTGAGCAGACAGCCGCATGGGTAGCGGAGTATCTGGAGCGCAGCAAGTAATAGCGGCATCAGAGGTCTGACATTCATTACAGAGCGGACATCAGGCAGAGGCAGTCATTGTCTCTGCCTGATGTCGTCTTACCACACGACATTGGTATTTGCGCTTGAAATCTGATAAGTATAGCTATAGGTGTATATTTGGCTTGGGCTTCTACCCCTACGCGAAGCGCGGCTTTAACATCATATCGAGCGGCGTCGGCGTTTGGGCTTGACGAGACGAACTGCTAAAGGCTATAGTAGGGGTATCCCAATCAAGGAGAGATGTTGATGTCGGCGGTTGTTCTTAACTAATGAATTGCATATCAGGCATAAGCAGCACAGTGATTCGAGCATAGCCATGTTGTGGGCGATGTTTGTTTCGTGATGTGCGAGTAGTGCCTGTGCTTTAGTTAAGAACTGCGGGAATCAATTGAAGCCTTGGGGAGCCTATACCCGATGTCTATTCAATCCGTGCTGGTTCAGCGCGGATTTTTTGTCTTTCTGGCACCATATATCGCGATGATTACCGTTAAGCCGCTATCGCTTGATCGCCCTATGCGCATGGGTGGTCGATGGAGGTTTAGCCGAAGCTGCGGGGGGGCCTGGACTATTCGGGGAGAGGTGTCTCTATATGTGAGGCGGAGAGTGAACGTATGTTCATTCTCCGCCTCTTTTTATTTTCCAATAGAAGTGGAGGATCGGATGCATGGATCAGAAGGTCATGGAACGGCTAGATTATCTCAAGGTAAAGGAAAGGCTGGAGGAATTCGCAGTCTCTTACCTGGGCAGGCAGCATATTCAGGAGATGAGGCCCTCGGCGCTGGCAGGCCGGGTGCGGCAGCAACTGGACGAAGCGGCGGAGGCGCTTGCCATGGTGAGGCAAGGGGCGAGTGTGCCGATTCCATCCCTGGAGGGGATGGAGACAATTCTGGCATTGCTCGGCACCGGCTATATATACAGTGAACGCGACCTGGAGCAGTTGGCACAGTTTCTCCGCAGTTGTGGCCAACTGGTCAAGTATATGGCGGCCAAGCAGGAGGTCGCTCCGCGGCTGAGCAGCTATGCAAGCTCGATCCGTCTGCTCAGGCCGCTGCTTGGCGAGCTGGAGCAGATGATTCGCAACGGGCGAATCGTGGATAGCGCGAGCAAGGAGCTCGCCAAGGCGCGCAAGCGCATCGCCATGTGTGAGGATAAGCTGCGTCGCAAGGTCGATGCGCTGGTGAACCAGTACAAAAAGCTGATGCAAGAGCCGCTAGTCAGCAAGCGCGGCGATCGGTATGTGCTGCCGATTAAGAAGGAGCATCGTCGCCTGGTCAAGGGGGTAGCGCTGGACGAATCAGCGAGCGGCCAGACCGTGTTTATGGAGCCGACCGAGCTAAATGTGCTGCAGGGCGAGCTGGCTGCGCTGCGAGCTGAGGAAGCGCGCGAGGAGACGAAAATATTGAGCGAGCTAAGTGAACTCGTGGAGCTGTCATCGGCCGAGCTGCGCGCCAATGCAGAGACGGTGGGCGTCTATGACTATATTATAGCCAGAGGCAAATATGCGCAGGCGATCGGCGGGTGCAATGTGGAGCTGAATGACGAGGGCAGGATGGAGCTGCGCGATGCGCGGCATCCGCTGCTGGCAGAACGTATGGTGCCGTTGCAGTTCCGCATTGGCCACAGCTACAGGACATTAATTATTACTGGGCCGAACACCGGGGGCAAGACGATGGCACTGAAAACGGTTGGCCTGCTGACCTTAATGGTGCAATCGGGTCTGCTCGTGCCCGTAGGCGAGGGCAGTTGCTTCGCTCTATTCCAGAAGCTAGCAGCAGATATTGGGGATGGACAGAGTATTGAGCATGAGCTGAGCACCTTCTCCGCCCATATCACCAATATGAAGCAGGTGCTGGCAGAGGCCGATCGCTCGACGCTGGTGCTGATTGATGAGATGGCTTCCGGTACAGACCCTGGAGAAGGCGTCGGACTGTCAATTGCCATGCTGGAGGAGC
Organism: Paenibacillus sp. J5; assembly: GCF_054955055.1. Classification (NCBI taxonomy): domain Bacteria; kingdom Bacillati; phylum Bacillota; class Bacilli; order Caryophanales; family Paenibacillaceae; genus Paenibacillus; species Paenibacillus sp. J5. The sequence goes on from NZ_JBUEDD010000003.1 coordinate 538,793, forward strand.
TGCATGAGCGTGGTTCGATCGTTATCGTGACGACACACTTTAACGAGATTAAGCATTTTGCAGCGGTGACGCCGGGCTTTGAGAACGCCCGCATGGAATTCGACACCGAAACTCTGGAGCCGCTATATCGGCTGCGGATCGGCGAGGCCGGGGAGAGCTATGCACTGGCCATCGCAGCCCGGCTCGGCCTGCCGCCGCGCATCATCTCCCGTTCACGAGATGTAATGGCGAGGATGCGGCAAGGCGATCCGTCGGCAGGAGAACAGGCAGAACCGCTGGAGAAGACCCTGTCCGCTGAAGCCAGTATGCCTGGAGCTGTGGAAGAAGAGCAGCAGCCGGCAGGGGCAGTCAACTCCTGCGCAGAGGAGCGGAAAGCCTCCTCTTGGTCGGACTACCAGCATATGGAGGCTGCTCCTGCAGGAGCAAGTGAACAGTCGAATCGAATGACCGCGGAGCGCAATCACGATCCTATGATTGAGATAGAAGAGAAGCAGCCCGAATTGTCTGCAGAGTCTGAAGAGCTAGCTGCACCTAATGAGTCTGAGGAGCAGGCAGGTAAGACAGAGCAAGCATCAGCCCGTGTGAAGCTGCAGTTAGGGGATTCCGTCTATATCCCGTATCTGGATAAGACAGGAATTGTCTATGCTCTCCAGGACGCGCTGGGCCATGTCGGCGTACAGGTACAGGGGCAGAAGCTGCGCATCAATCACAAGCGGCTGCGGCTTCATATCCCGGCTGCCGAGCTGTATCCCCCGGATTATGATCTGGACATCGTGTTCGAGACGAAGGATAATCGCAAGAAGCGCAAGCTCATGAGCCGCAAGCATGTGGAAGGACTCTTCATCGAGCAGGCAGGGGAGGAGCGTGATGGCCGCAGCTAAAGGTTGGCCATGAGCGGATGATCGGTTCTACACGGGGGGCTGAGCGCAAAATGGTCAGTGACGGGTTTCTATGAGACGCCATCCGTATCAGGTGTGGCTGATTCAGCGACGTGCAGCAATATGGGGGCAGGAGCCTCCCAGCCTTGCAGGAAGAGAGCGTCTATGAGAACAGCATAAGCCTTCCGGCGAAGGAAGCCGCAGAAGCCTCCCTATATGCGCGAACCGTCAGGCAAGCGGAAGGGAGGCTTCTGTTAATTTGCAGGTATCCGATGTAAGCTCTGGTATGCTAGGAGGTTTCTCGACGCGCCGAGCGAAACTGCAGGAAGCGTGGCGCCCACCAGTTCCAACGGCCCAGCAGCTTCATCATCGACGGGACGAGCACCATGCGCACGAGTGTAGCATCAATGAAGATCGCCAGTGCGATGCCAACGCCGAGCTGCTTGACCGGCATGACACCTGTGAAGGCAAAGGCGCCAGTGATGACGATCATGATCGCAGCGGCGGACGTGATGATTTTGCTCGTTAACGCCAGCCCCTCGACAGTCGCTTGATCATTATCTCCAGTCTTGCGGTAAATCTCCTGAATGCGCGAGATCAGAAACACCTCATAATCGGTGCTCAGTCCAAATACAATGCTGAATATAAAGATCGGAATGAACAGCGCAATGCTGGATTGCTCCATGCCGAGCAGACCATCTTGAAAAATCCATACAAGCAGCCCGAACGTAGCGCCCAGACTGAGCGCATTCATAACAATGGCCTTGAGCGGGATGAGCACGGAGCGGAATGCAGCCAGCAGCACCAGGTAGGTCGCCCCCAGGATCAGCGTCAGGCTATACCCGACCTTGGCGGCAATCTCATCGAATATCTCCTGATTGAATTTGGCATACCCGCCAACCTTGATGTTCAAGCCATCTTGCTCGCGCTCCCAGCCTTTGACCCACTGCTTCGTCTGGGCATCAAAGTTACCGCCCTTCAGATGAACGCGAAGCAGAGCCAGGTTACCGCTGGTCATGGCCGCAGTAGCCTGCTTTAATCCGGCAGCCTGCACCGGGTTGCTCATGCCTGCTTGCCATTGCTGCGGCGTTATATTGCCAGCCAGGGTGAACAGTGATTCGACCCGCGCTACGTAGCTGTCTTGCTGTAACCGCTTCTGCAGCCGGTATAGCCGCTCCAGTTCCTGCGACTCGGTGACCGCTCTGCTTGCTGTGGCGATCAGTACCGCTTCGGCGTTATCATCTGGCATAAAGGTTCGCTTATAGAGGTCGTAAGCAATCCTCGATTCATAATGCTCGGGCAGCGAGTTGGTATCCGGGACTCTCAGCTCCATGCTGCGTACAGGCAGCATCGCTGTAAGTAGAATGGCCAGCGCCGCCAGCATCATGAAGATAGGCCGCTTCATAACAGTCCGCGAGAAGCGAAGCCACAAGCTGGCATCCCCCTCCGCATGGGCACGGGGTTTAAGGAGCATGAAACGATTGATTCGATGCCCAAGCACGGACAGCAGCGCAGGCAGCAGTGTCAGTGCGGACACGATCGAGAAGAAGACGACCGTCATACCGCCGAGGGCCACCACTCTGAATATATCGATCTGGATGAACAGCAAGCCGGCGAGACCGATAAACACGCAGATCCCGGAGAAAATAATGGATTCACCCGCGGTTTGCACGGAGATACGAACTGCCTCCGCAACAGGATGTGAGCCGAGCTCCTGACGGAAGCGATTCACAAACAGCAACGCGAAGTCGATGCCGAGCGCCAGTCCAAGCATGAAGACCACATTGAGCAGGAAAACGGCCAGCTCCATCTGCAGACCCCAGAAATATAATACGCCCAACGTGCTTGCGACACTGATTAGTCCGACCACGAGCGGCAGCGCTGCTGCTATAAGCCCGCCAAACGCCAGGAGCAGCACAATCAGTGCCACGGGGAGACCGATCATCTCCGCTCGAGTCAGGTCCTCCTGGCTGGCAGTATTCAGATCGTCCTCGACGATAGGCGCCCCGGTCAGCTTAACAGGTGAGCCTGCTTCCTTCAGTACATCAACAGCAGACCGAATTTTCTTCAGATTGTCTTTCATATTTTTTTGCTCCAGATCAAAGCTGAAGGCCATGTAGGCTACTCCATCCTTCAGCATAGACGGCTGCACCACAACTCCGTCGCCGGGATAGGGGGAGGCAATCTGCACCAAGCCGGATAATTCCAGCGCCTGCAGCCGGTCTGATGCTTGTTCGACATGGTGGGCCAATGCTGTGTCGCTCATGCTATCCGGTTGCTCGAACAGCAGAATAACTGTAGAGGAGTACACATTGAAATGCTCCTTGAGCAGCTTGTTTACTTCCTTGTAGGAGCCTTCGACCATAAAGCCATTTCCCTTGAGCACATCTGGCAATTGAATGGCGAAGCCCGCGAGGGCAAGCACCACAGCAATCCATAATGCGATGATCCATTTGCGGAGGGCGTAGACCGCAGACCCTAATCCGTTAAGCCATGCTCCCATTAACATCCCACCTATGCTATTGTTATTTCATTTCGTGCTGCCGTACTTTCCAAAAGAAGTGCTTGCTTGTACAATATAGGAAAATATAGATGAAGGAGGCCTGGCTGTGCCGTTCCTAACGAAACTGAGCTGGTTTTTTCGTGAGCGCTGGCTGTTTTATGTCCTAACTGTGATCTTGATGTCTGCCACCAGCTTCCTGAATAGTGTGACCCCGAGGCTGGTCGGTCATACGATCGATCAGATGCAGGCAGGTACTCTTAGCCGCGAGAGCTTGTGGCATACGGTCGGCTTGCTGCTGCTTATCGCGATCTCGATGTATATATGTATCTATTTGTGGAATAATCTCTTGTTCGGCAGCTCGGTGCTGCTGGATAAGCAGCTTCGTGACCGTCTGTTCAGACACTGGACGCGGATGACGCCCTCGTTCTTCCAACGCAACCGCTCCGGCGAGCTGATGGCGCTGGCCTCCAATGATATTCAGGCGGTAAGCAATACCGCCGGGTTCGGAGTGCTCACGCTGGTGAATACGATCGTGGTTAGTGCAATCGTGATGTTCTCTATGATATGGTTTGTCAGCTTCAAGCTGATGGTTGCGGCGTTGCTGCCCTTGCCATTGCTGGCGCTGGCTATTAATCGGCTGGGCCTGGCGATGCGATCCCGCTTTATCATTGCGCAGCAGTCCTTTGGCGAGATGAATGATCATGTGCTGGAGACGATCTCCGGCATGCGCGTGCTCCGCTCCTATGTGCAAGAGGAACAGGACATCCAGGCCTTCGACCGTGTGACCGGCGAGGTCATGCGTAAAAATATTAAGGTGGCTTTTATCAATGCGCTGTTTCAGCCTGCCGTCTCGATTATTGTTGGCGTCAGCTTTGCAGTGGGCATCGGCTATGGCTCTTTTCTCGTCTTTTATAACGAGATTACACTTGGACAGTTGGTTACCTTCAATATATATCTGACGATGCTGGTTTGGCCGATGATTGCTTTCGGTGAATTCATTAATATTTTGCAGCGGGGCAATGCATCGGTTAATCGGATTGCGGATAATCTGGAGCAGCCACAGGAGGTCGCGGATGTTGCCGCGCCGCTTCGTCCCCGTGTGCCGCAACGTGTGGAGTTTCGCGGTCTGACCTTCCGTTATCCAGGCGCAGTTGTGGATAGTCTGCGGGAGCTGTCGCTAGCCGTACATCGCGGCGAGACGCTCGGCATCGTCGGGCGGACGGGCAGCGGCAAGAGCACACTATTGAAGCAACTGCTGCGTCAATATCCGATACCGGAGGGAACACTGCTTATCGATGGTGTATCGATCGAGCAGATTGCGCTGGATAGCATACGAGGATGGATCGGCTACGTGCCGCAGGAGCATCTGCTGTTATCCGGCACGATCCGGCAAAATATTGCACTTGGCAAGCCCGACGCTACAGAGCAGGAGATTGCCTCAGCAGTGGAGCTTGCAGCACTCCAGCATGACATTGCCCGGATGCAGGACGGACTGGACACCATCATCGGGGAAAATGGCGTCTCGCTATCCGGGGGGCAGAAGCAACGGATCGGCATTGCCCGCGCGCTGCTGATTGACCCGGAGATTCTGATTCTTGATGATGCATTGTCCGCCGTGGATGCCCGTACCGAGCAAGCGATCCTGCAACAAATTCGGCGCACGCGGGAGGGAAGGACGACGCTGATCGCAACCCATCGTTTAAGCGCCGTATCCCATGCGCACCAGATTATTGTACTTGAGGACGGTCAGGTGCTGGAGTCTGGTACTCATGATGAGCTGCTGCGTCTGGGAGGCTGGTATTGCCTGCAATATAACAGGCAGAAGCTGGAGCAATCGTTGCTGGCGGATGAGAAGGAGGAGTTATGAGCAATCTGAAACAACGTTCCGTGAGCAGACGGCTGTTCGATTATATTATGCTGTTCAGAGGTCAGGTCATAGGCGCTTTGACGATTCTCATCCTTGCGATGGGGGCGCAACTGGCGGGGCCGCTTATTGCGAAGAGTATCATTGATGATCATATATTGGCGATCGAGCAGGAATGGGTGGAGCTGGAGCCTGCTAAGCTGCCGGCTGGGAAACCTTCTGTTCCATACGACGGCTATGAATACATACGCAGCGATTGGCTGAGCGACCAGGAGCGGGGAGCGTTGCCCGAACATGCCATTGTTCACATTGTGCAGCAAGGGAGCGGCTTCGCCCTGCAAAGCCCGGTGCATGGGGAGGTTCGGCTGAGCGCAGCGGAGACAGCTGCTTTTTACCGTTATGATATGCAGCCGGTATTAATGCTGGTGGGGCTGATCATCGCGCTGGCGATGGCGGCCAGTATTTTGAATTTTGCGCAAAGCTATATGCTGCAGACGATCGCGCAGCGGGCGGTTCAACGCATCCGTATGGATGTGTTCCGCAATCTGCATCGCATGCCGATTCGATATTTTGACCAGACGCCTGTGGGTCAGGTGGTCTCGCGTGTCGCCAATGACACAGAGAACATCAAGGAGCTGTACATGAGCTTTTTGTCCACCTTCGTGGTTAGCGGGTTGAATATAGCAGGGGTCTTTGCAGCACTGCTGTTCCTCGATTGGAGAATGGCGCTGGTCTGCGCGCTGCTGCTTCCGATCTATGTGCTGGTTATGGGGCTGCATCTGAAATATTCGCGCAAATATATTGCTGCTATCCGCGCTCGCCTGGCGGAGATGAATGCGATGCTGAGCGAAGTGATACTAATTATGCCGGTGCTGCAGGCATTCCGCCGCGAGCAGTCCATACAGGAGCAGTTCGAGCGGATCAATGAAGACCGTTATCGCAATCAGCGGACTCAATTCCGCATCTTCGCCTTCTCCGGTCGCAATGCGGTCTATTTTATCGGTCGCATCTTTACAGCGGCTATTATCTGGTATTTTGGCAGCGGTTCCTTGGAAGGAGCGGTATCCTTTGGAGTGTTCTATGCCTTTATTGATTACCTGGGGCGGATTTTCGAGCCGATTATCGGCATATTTGACCAACTGATGAATGCACAGCGAGCCGTTGTTTCGGCAGAACGGGTATTCGAGCTGATGGATGAGCCTGGACAGGATGTAGCTGCGGCTTCCGATGTCCCCCGTCCACGCGGGCATGTGGCGTTTCGGGAGGTGAGCTTTGGCTATGTTGAGGGGCAGCCTGTGCTCGGTGGGATCAGCTTCGAGGCCAGCAGGGGGGAAACGATCGCGCTCGTCGGTCATACCGGCTCTGGCAAAAGCTCAATCATGAATCTGCTGCTCGGCTTCTACGAGCCTGATGCTGGCGAGATTCTGATCGATGGCATCGACATCCGCAGTATGTCTAGGCAGGAGCTGCGTCGCCACATGGGTATTGTGCTGCAGGACCCGTTCCTGTTCACAGGGGATATTCGGTTTAATGTCACCTTATACAATGAGGAGATAAGCCGTGCTCAAGTGCTGGAGGCGCTTGAGAAGGTAGGGGCGGCTGATTTTGTCCGCCAGTTGGAGCATGGGCTGGAAGAGTCAGTCGTGGAGCGCGGGGCAACGCTGTCCGCCGGACAGCGCCAGCTCATCTCCTTCGCGAGAGCACTGGCTTACGATCCGGCGGTACTGATTCTGGACGAAGCGACCTCAAGCGTGGACAGCGAGACGGAAGCCGTCATCCAGAAGGCGCTTGAGGTGCTGCGACACGGGCGGACGACCTTTATCATTGCGCATCGCCTGTCCACCATCAAAGACGCTGACCGGATTCTAGTTCTGCACCGCGGCAGCATCGTGGAGAGTGGCACACATGCCGAGCTGATGGCGAAGCAAGGACGCTATTACCGAATGTATCAGCTTCAGAGCGGCGAAGAGCGGCAAGCTACTGGGAGCGAAGGGGCATGAGATAAGGCATGGCTGAGCTGCCTGGCGTCTGGCTATATGGCTGTTTAGCTGTCTGGCTTTGGCGGGTCGGGTGTCTGTCTGATTGGGCATCTGCGGCGCAGCAGTGTCAGGAGGTCCACTGATCGTTAATGATGCCGACAAGATACCATTGACCATGCAACGGCTGGAACACAAGTCGCAGGCTGCGCCAGTCCAGTCCGCCGTACTGCGGATCGATTCCGTCGAAATGGTATTCTGCAATGATGGCTCCTGGATAGACCCAAGATGCATTGTTAGCCACATTCCCGTGAAATAGTTGGCGGTTATAGCTGCGCTCCGGCGCTGTCCGATAATCGTGCGGATAGACGAATTGCAGCCAGTAGTCCTGAATACTGAGCTCGATCGGGTCACCTGTGCCATCGTAATAGCCCCATTGTCGCAGCTTGCTGCGTTCTGCAGCATCCAGTAGCTCCTCGGGCATAAGTCGGGTCTGCTCAACCGGATCAACATCCGTATACGGAGAGAAGCGCACGCCATGGTCAGGGTGAACAAGCTCAGCCAAAGCGCCCCAGTCCTGCTCTGCCAGCGCCTCCAGCGTGGCGGTGGCTTGCTGTCCAATGAGCGCGTCGGCCTCTGAGCCCGTCGGAGGGGCTGCTGTGCTCGGCTCGGTCGCAATGTAGATCAGCCCGCGAGCGCTCTCCCATTGCAGCGAGCCACCCAGGGCGCCGACCAGTGCTCGCACAGGAGCGAACAGCCTGCCCTGGCGAATCTCGGCCGCGGAGTCAAGGACGACGGTATGATTATTTATATCAACGGATGCTGCTCCGTGAGTGAAGACGATGGTATGGGTGGTGTAGCGCACGGTGACTGTGCGAGCAGGCTCGTCCCATTCAATAGAAGCACCAGGCAGGTTCATTGCCTTGACGAGCAGACTGACCGGTACCATGGTGCGGTTCTGCATATTGATATAGGGTGTGGGCTCTCCATCAGGCTGCTTGTACAACTGACCGTTAATAACCAATTGTATATGCTGCTCCGATGTTTCCAGACTGTCAGCCAGAGCGGGCTGTGCGGCGATCGGGAAGAGCAGGGTGCTGATGAGCAACAACGTGAACCATTTGACAGTCGCTTTCAACATAAGGATACCTCCATGGTCGGTAGATTCTTTTTTACTGCAATCATATGTTCATAGTGTATATTTAAGACGTGTTTTGTTTAAAATAGTAGTGCAGGTTGATCAAACTTGGGAACCGGATGTGCCTGAATTGTCAGGTGACGATGTCCATTTTCGGGCTTATCTAAATATTTCCGTTTTTTTTAGGTGATTTCAAGCGTTATTTATTTGCTTTCCGTCTGGGTCTGTGATATGATCAACTCACAATCATAAATGTGATGGTTTGGAAATTTGTATATTGAAAAGGGTTAACATTGCATTCCGCCCAATGGACATTCACTCTGCGAATGATCTATAGGTCGTAAAGGATGTCTATATTTTAGAAGCAGCGGGGCAATGAAACTTTTCTCAATATGTGAATTTTTGTTTACCGGCAAAAAATGAACATGTTAATTTAATTTTTGGAGGTCATCCACATGCAACAAGGTACAGTTAAATGGTTCAACGCAGAAAAAGGCTTCGGTTTCATCGAAGTTGAAGGCGGAAGCGACGTATTCGTTCACTTCTCCGCAATCGTTGGCGACGGATTCAAAACTCTTGACGAAGGTCAACGCGTTGAATTCAACGTGGTTCAAGGCAACCGCGGACCACAAGCAGAAAACGTTGTTAAACTGTAATATCAGTTAACGACAACCCCATCCGAGAGGATGGGGTTTTTTAGTTTAAGCGTATCAGCCCCCGCATCATGCGTTCAATCAACTCCCCAATCACCATGTCGAGCTTTACGTCCAGCCGAAAAACATCTATGAATTCTTATTTTCACCAGGAATACCCGATTGCAAGAGAGCGCACGAAGCGGTATAATGTTACGGGAACACATATTCTTATTGCTATAGATTACTACCAATTGGGTTACACTGATTAATATTAGCTATGATAGTATTCATATAGAGCAATTGCATACAGCGTATGACTGATGCGGCGCAGGCGGCGCGGCATGAAGGCTGAATGGACGAGGGAGCGGCATAGGAAGGGCGGCTCCCGTTGATGTTGGGCCCGGGGGCCTGATGCTGGAAGTTCGGAGCGCTGGAGAGGGGATGAGTAGAATAATGAGCGAGCTGCAAGTATCGAACCGAACATTTGAGTTGGTGTCCGAGTACAAGCCGCAGGGCGATCAGCCGAAGGCGATCGGACAATTGGTGGAGGGCATCCGGCAAGGAACCAAGTATCAGACCTTGCTCGGCGCGACAGGAACGGGGAAGACGTACACGATTGCGAACACGATCGCTCAGGTGAACCGACCTACATTGGTCATCGCCCATAACAAGACGCTCGCTGCCCAGCTTTGCAGCGAATTTAAATCTTTTTTTCCTAATAATGCTGTCGAGTACTTTGTCAGCTATTATGACTACTACCAGCCAGAGGCATACATCCCATCCTCCGACACCTACATTGAGAAGGACTCCAGCATTAATGATGAGATCGACAAGCTCCGCCATTCTGCAACCAGTGCGCTGTTCGAACGGCGAGATGTCATCATTGTCGCCAGTGTATCCTGCATCTATGGCCTCGGTTCGCCGACGGAGTATGGGAGTCTGGTCTTGTCGCTGCGTGTGGGGATGGAGCGCTCGCGCAACGATATTTTGCATAAGCTGGTCGATATTCAATATCAACGGAATGATATCAACTTTATACGTGGAACCTTCCGGGTACGCGGAGATGTCATCGAGATCTTCCCGGTGGCTAACAATGAACGGGCGATTCGTGTGGAGCTGTTCGGAGACGAGATCGAACGAATTACCGAGATCGATGTGCTCACTGGCGAGATTGTCGGGCAGCGTGATCATGTGGCCATCTTCCCGGCCTCGCACTTTGTGACGCGCGAGGATACGATGCGGGCGGCGCTGCTGAACATTGAGCGTGAGCTGGAGGAGCGGCTGGCTGAGCTGCGTGAGGAGGGCAAGCTGCTGGAGGCGCAGCGGCTTGAGCAGCGGACGCGCTATGACATCGAGATGATGCAGGAGATGGGCTTCTGCTCTGGGATCGAGAACTATTCCGGGCCGCTGACGTTCCGCGAGCGAGGCGCTACACCGTATACGCTGATGGATTTCTTCCCGGACGATCTGCTCATCGTCGTCGATGAGTCGCATGTGACTCTCCCGCAGATTCGGGCGATGTACAATGGTGACCAGGCGCGTAAGGATGTGCTGGTAAACCACGGCTTTCGCCTTCCCTCGGCCAAGGACAACCGGCCACTGCGCTTTGAGGAATTCGAGGAGAAGATTCGGCAGATCGTATTCGTCTCGGCAACACCAGGGCCTTATGAGCTGGAGCACTGCCCAGTCATGACGGAGCAGATCATCCGCCCGACAGGATTGCTTGATCCGATTATAGAGCTGCGTCCTACGAAAGGGCAGATTGACGACCTGCTCGGCGAGATCAGAGATCGAATCGCCAAGGATGAACGGGTGCTGGTGACGACGCTGACCAAGAAGATGGCAGAGGACTTGACCGACTATCTGAAGGAAGTGGGCATCAAAGTCCGTTACCTTCATTCGGATATTAAGACGCTGGAGCGCATGACGATATTGCGTGATCTGCGGCTAGGCGTATTCCATGTGCTGGTAGGGATTAACCTGCTGCGTGAAGGGCTGGATCTGCCGGAGGTGTCGCTGGTCGCGATTCTGGATGCGGATAAGGAAGGGTTCCTGCGTTCCGATCGTTCGCTTATTCAGACCATTGGCCGTGCGGCCCGCAATAGTGACGGGCGCGTTATTATGTATGGCGACAAAGTAACCGACTCGATGGATCGTGCGATGCGGGAGACGGAGCGGCGCAGACAGTTGCAGATTGCTCATAATGAGCAGCATGGCATAGAGCCGCAGACGATCCGCAAGAGGGTGCATGATGTGATCGAGGCGACCAAGGTGGCAGAGCAGAAGGCCGAGTATTTGACAGGCGGCACGACAGGCAAGCTGTCGAAGAAGGAACGGCAGAAGGTCATCCAGCGGCTGGAGGCAGAGATGAAGGAAGCAGCCAAAAATCTGCAGTTCGAACGGGCTGCCGAATTGCGTGATGCATTGCTGGAATTGAAAGCTGAGGATTAATTGGGAGGGGAATATGTTGGCTAGCGATCAGATCGTGATTAAGGGCGCGCGCGCCCACAACCTGAAAAATATCGATGTAACTATACCTCGCGACAAATTTGTCGTACTCACCGGATTGAGCGGGTCGGGCAAATCGTCCTTGGCCTTCGATACGATCTATGCCGAAGGGCAGCGCCGCTATGTGGAATCATTATCGGCCTATGCCAGACAGTTTCTCGGACAGATGGAGAAGCCGGATGTCGATTCGATTGACGGGCTTTCTCCAGCAATCTCTATTGATCAGAAGACAACAAGCCGCAATCCGCGTTCTACAGTAGGCACGGTGACCGAGATTTACGACTATCTGCGTCTGTTGTTTGCCCGCATCGGCAAGCCGCACTGCCCGGAGCATGGCATCGAGATTGCTGCTCAGACTGTAGAGCAGATGGTAGACCGAATTATGGAATATGAGGAGCGGACACGTCTGCAGATTCTTGCCCCGGTCGTCTCCGGGCGCAAGGGAGAGCATACGAAGCTGCTGGCCGATATTCAGAAGCAGGGCTTTGTACGGGTACGGGTAAATGGCGAGATGCGCGATCTGAGCGAGACTATAGAGCTGGAGAAGAATAAAAAGCATAGCATCGAGGTCGTCGTGGATCGGATTGTCATCAAGGAGGATGTTCAGACACGGCTTGCCGACTCGCTGGAGACCGCGCTGAAGCTCGGCGAGGGGCGGGTTCTTGTCGATGTTATCGACAAGGAGGAGCTGCTGTTCAGCTCGACCCTGTCTTGCCCGGAGTGCGGCTTCAGTATGGAGGAGCTGGCTCCGCGGATGTTCTCGTTCAACAGTCCATTCGGCGCTTGCCCGGAATGTGACGGCCTGGGCATGAAGATGATCGTTGATCCCGATCTGCTTGTCCCGGACATGAGTAAGTCGATCCAGCAAGGGGCATTCGAGGCTTGGGCAGGCAGCACCTCCAACTACTATCCGCAGTTTCTGGATGCGGTCTGCAAGCACTATGCGATTCCGGTCGACAAGCCGGTAAGTGAGCTGGAGCCGGAGCACCTGAAGAAGCTGCTATATGGTACTGGGGGGGAGCGGGTCAAGTTCCGTTATGAGAACGACTTTGGCCAGTCTAAGGAAGCCTACGTTCCGTTCGAGGGCATTGTACGCAATCTGGAGCGCCGCTATCGCGAGACGGCGTCTGATGGCATACGGGAGCATATTGAGGGTTATATGAGTGCCAAGCCGTGCGGAAGCTGCAAGGGGCAGCGTCTCCGCAAGGAGGTGCTGGCGGTTACAGTAGGACAGAGCAACATTGCTTATGTCACTTCATTGTCGATTGGAGCGGCGCAGCAGTTTTTCCAAGGGTTGTCCCTCAATGAGAAGGAGACGAAGATTGCCAACCTGATCCTGAAGGAAATCAATGCGCGACTGGGCTTCCTGGTCAACGTTGGTCTCGAATATTTGACGATGAGTCGTGCAGCCGGCACTCTATCGGGTGGCGAAGCGCAGCGCATTCGCCTGGCGACACAGATCGGCTCGAGCCTGATGGGGGTTCTGTACATCCTGGATGAGCCAAGCATTGGGCTGCATCAGCGGGACAATGACCGACTCATTCAGACGCTGGAGCATATGCGTAACCTGGGCAATACGCTGATTGTGGTGGAGCATGACGAGGATACGATGCTGGCGGCGGATTATATTATCGACATGGGTCCAGGAGCGGGCATTCACGGAGGCCAGGTCATAGCCGAGGGGACACCGCAGGAGATTATGGCCAATGAGGATTCCTTGACCGGACGTTATCTGAGCGGACGTCAGTTCATTCCTGTGCCGTTGTCTCGTCGTAGCACCAGTGACAAGTGGGTGGAGGTGCGCGGAGCAAAGGAGAACAATCTGCGCAATCTGAATGTAAGCTTCCCGCTGGGCGTATTCACGGCCGTGACGGGTGTGTCGGGCTCCGGCAAATCCACGTTGGTCAATGAAATCTTGTATAAGACGTTGGCGCGCGATCTGAACAAGGCCAAATCCCGGCCAGGCGCCTATAAGGAGATTCGCGGTCTGGAAAATCTGGACAAGGTAATCGATATTGACCAGTCTCCAATCGGCCGCACTCCACGCTCCAACCCGGCGACGTATACCGGCGTGTTTGATGATATTCGGGATGTGTTCGCAGCGACGAATGAATCGAAGGTTCGCGGCTACAAAAAAGGCCGCTTCAGCTTTAATGTCAAAGGCGGGCGCTGCGAGGCATGCCGTGGGGACGGCATTATCAAGATAGAGATGCACTTTTTGCCGGACGTCTATGTCCCTTGTGAAGTATGCAAGGGGAAACGCTATAACCGCGAGACGTTGGAGATCAAGTATAAGGGACAGAGTATTTCGGATATTTTGGAGATGACGATCGAGGATGCCGTAGAATTTTTCAAGAACATTCCGCGCATTCACCGCAAAGTATCGACGTTGTTTGATGTAGGACTGGGCTACATGAAGCTAGGACAGCCCGCGACGACCATGTCCGGGGGCGAGGCACAGCGGGTGAAGCTGGCGGCGGAGCTGTACCGTCGCAGCACAGGCAAGACGCTCTATATATTGGATGAGCCGACGACAGGGCTGCATGTTGATGATATTGATCGGCTGCTAGTGGTACTGCATCGGCTGGTCGATTCCGGGGAATCTGTGCTGGTGATTGAGCATAATCTTGACGTGATCAAGACGGCAGATTACTTGATTGATCTTGGCCCAGAGGGTGGCAGCGGCGGTGGCCAGTTGGTCGCGGCAGGAACACCGGAGGAACTGGTAGAGGTAGAAGCCTCGTATACCGGACGGTATTTGAAGCCAGTGCTGGAGCGTGACCGACTTCGGACGGAACAACAACGCAATGTGCAGGATGGCGTGGCGGCTGGAGTGGACGAATAGAGTTGGGTGAGTAGTACACGCTTGTACAAGGGTTCAAAGAGAATCCAAAGAGAAGCCAAAAAGAAGCAAAGAGAGCAGCATCCTGCGCAGCATTTGGTTAGCGTGGGAGCTGCTTTTTTTAGGTGCGGCTATAGATAATGTCTAAAAAAACTGAATATTCATTCTTAATTGTAGTTGTGTGTTAATCAAGTGAGACAAGTAACAGTCGGATAGGCAGTGGTGATTTTGATATGTATAAATTAACTTATTATTCAGTTATTTAAAACAAATTGTCAAATAATTATCATTGGTCTGAGTATGCGAGTATTTCAATCGTATAGACAGAAAAGAATCGAATATGAATTACATTTGATTATTGAAAATTCAGTTAATTAAGACGAATTTCATGAGGATGGGCGAATAGTTTGAGAGTGGCAGGTAGAGGAAGATTAAGGTGGAATGTATCGAATGAGAGAATAATATGAATATTATGGTTGTAATAATTCTGTGGGTCTTTTATACTAGGAAATAGGATGAATGGTAAGAGTGAGTCGGAAGCACCGGCCTACAAGGAGATTTTCCTTTGTATGCTTGTGCTTTTTTTGATCTATGTAACATGATTCAAGTAGCCTATATCAGGATTATTATATCTACGCGAGACGAAGCCGAGTCTGTCAAGGATGGGTGACAGCGTTGATGAATGTGTACTACAGTTACTTCTCCTGATATTGAGTATGTCTGTGCAGCATGGAGCATCCTGCGCAGCTTAATTATGAGATATATTGATTTATTGCAAGCAATTAGGAATGACTGAAAAGCATAAATGAGGAGTGGTCTGATATGAATAAAGTGAAAAAAATGATGAGCGTTGCGTTGACTGCGACAGTATTGCTGAGTGGAATGGGAGCCGCGCTGCCGCAAGCAGATGCGGCCGTGTTAATCGGCGGCTATCCAGATAAGCCACATTTGCTGCATTTCAAAACAGATGTATCCCTGGAAGTGCTGTACGATGCGCGGCGCATTCAGTTTGACGTTCCGCCGAAAATGGTAGAGGGCAGCGTCCTGGTGCCGATCCGGTTCGTGGCCGAGAAGATGGGCGGCAAGCTGAAGCTGGACGGTAAAGACATCACGATCACCAAAGGTGACAAAGTGCTGAAGCTGACCCGAGATTCCAAAAAGGCATCCTTCAACGGTAAAGCGGTCACGCTGGCGCAGCCGGCCATGGTGGACAGAGGCCGAACCCTGGTGCCGCTGCGGGCGGTGAGTGAAGGATTGGGCGTGAACGTCGAGTGGGATCAGCCGAATCAGTATGTGTGGATCGGCAGCAAGGATGTACCGAAGATCGAGGATGTGATTAAGCCGGTGGATGCGAAGCCGTATTTGAAGTATTATCCGGAGGGGTTCTCTAAGCTTACTATTCTCAGCTCCGATCCTGAATTGAATGGGAAGAAGAGAACGAAAGTACAACTTGTCCAAACCGATGATCTTCCATTAGCATTTGGAAACGCAATTGTGTACAGAATGGACAAATCTAAAGGCAGTGATGGCGGGGATTTCATTCGCCTTTCCAGTAATAATCGTGGTCCGATGAATAACGGATTGTTTATTCCATACAGTGGGCAGTTCAAGTTAATTCCTGCCTATACAAAAGAAGTTTTAACGAAAGCGACCTTAGAGTATGTTCCTGTGGACTACTACGACGATGATGTGACTACGACGTTAAAAGATATTCATTACATCGGCATCAACTTAGATACAGAATCGCTTTTGCTTATGAAAAATGAATGGAGGTAGGTCATTCTTGAGACGAAAATTAAAAGGGCTGTCATGGGTGCTTCTGTTTGCATTTATATTGGAACTGGTATCTCCATTTGTTCCATTACTCGATGTCCTGCAGAAGCAGACGGTCAGTGCAGCCCCGGATTTTGGGAATTCATCGCTCAAGCCATACACAGACGAAGATTTTCCAACCAAACGATACGTAGTGGGATTCATGTACTACGAAGCATGGAGCAACACAAAAGGCGTATTTACCATCGGCCCCGGCAGTATTGTGGGATCGGAGGATTTATATCATACGTATAATTTTTCGGCTCCTGGTCGAACCATTACCGACGTGAAGGTGTATAAGTTTGAACCGACTAACCAAAAACATAGGACGTATTTTGATGAATCTAGGGGAGGAGGAACAGGGCAGACATATGGCCAGTATGAATTTTATATTTCCAAAACCATTAATGCCCCCACTGTCTCAAATTTATCAGGCAAGGAAACAAGTGAAGTCACGTTCAAGGTCAGCTTGTCGGGAGAGTTGACCCCAGGGACTCATTTAGATATGACTGGCTCTGATTACTGTAAAGATAAAGTCATTGTCAACGGCAAAGAGCAGATCCGATGCGCTCCTGGTGCAAAAGTCTACCGCTACTACTTTCCGGTCGTCTTTGAATATCACCTGAACGGCCAGCAGACCGTGCAGCACTTTACACCTAGTGGAAAAAGCTTGTCGGATGTGTTCCCAACCAAAACAACAGATCTGGTTATTAATCAAACAACAACGGTCACGGTGCCAACAAACAGCGCCTACACCTATGTTGGATACAAGGAAGCCACTTACAAGACACCTAAAGAGAGTAATAATGGCACACCTAGCGGTTCCATAGTAGG
Organism: Paenibacillus sp. J5; assembly: GCF_054955055.1. NCBI lineage: Bacteria > Bacillati > Bacillota > Bacilli > Caryophanales > Paenibacillaceae > Paenibacillus > Paenibacillus sp. J5. The sequence goes on from NZ_JBUEDD010000003.1 coordinate 555,783, forward strand.
TGGTAACCCTCCCAGTATCAAATTTGACGGCAGCTTCGACACACGAAAAATAATTCTTTACTACGAAGAAGGCTCGAAAGCCATCGTCAAGCACGTCACCGAGAGTGCAGCCAGTCTCGCCAGCGTCTTTCCAGACAAGGAGACGAAGCTGATCAAGGGGCAGAATTATGAATTCGCAGCTCCGACCAACGCAAATTATGAGTACCTGGGCTTTAAGATTTCAACGACAGGCCAACCGCCTGCTTCCCTGAGTAGCCCAAGCAATTACACGTACAAGCTAAGCCCGTTTGAAGGCAATTTCAGCACCATGTACCTATACCATGTGTACCGACTCAAGAGCGGCGCGAATACAGGCGAGATCAAGATTCGCCATATGAATCGGATGGGAACGACAGGCAGCTATACGCTGGCAGGAGAAGAATCCGAGATCGTAGCCAGCTTGCCAGGCACCAAAACCGTCAAGGCCAACGAGGAATACGGAGAGATCGTGGGGTACAGTCTCAGCTTTACAGGCTACAGCAGCGCCGTGACAAGCAGCACGGATAAAACGCGGTCAGTGAGTCTGACCACCACCAATAAGACCGCATACGTGACGTTCTTTTACAATAAAACCAAGAATTCAGCTAGTTATACTGCGGATTTTACCATTGTACCGAACAAAATTGAATATCGGGAAACATTCAGCTTTGTGCCGAAGATCGTCATGAACGGCTGCCAGTACATCTCCCACCGCTACCGCATTACACGGGATGGCAGCAGCGTAGCGACAAATCCTGTCTACGGAATCAACAGCACTTCAACATTCCCTTATACGAACTATCCATGGCTGATCGGAGTTGGTACGCATCAGGTGTACATTGAGGTCACGACGAGCTGCGGTGTCTCGCAGTGGATTGGGCCGAAGACCCTGGATGTTACAGGGCCGTCAAGCAATAGGCCGCCAGAATTTGAGATTGGCTTTGTCTACCCTTACCTTCCGACGGTGCCGATGCGCAAAGTGGTCGTGGGAACCGTCATGGACTTAATCTACATTGACAATCCTTCTGTTCCGACCCCGATGGATCCGGACGGAGACAAAATTTATTTCATGGGCATGGACTTCTCGATTAGCTCCGCGTGGGGCAAGTCGATTCCAGGGAAATATGAGAAGTACGATGATGGCTACCGAGGTATCAAAATGGATACAGTCGGCACGCATCTGGTACGGGCGTATATGAGGGACGAATTCGGCGCTAAAGCCGTTCGCACGACACAGATTGAAGTTGTTCCAATGGAGCCAGTCGCGATCATTACAGGGCCGTCTGAGGTGGTAGAAGGGCGACCGTTAAAGCAGCCGTTCTCCTCCAGCAGCAGCTATAGTCCGATCGATCGGCAGATCAATCACAGTCGCGATGTCTGGACGAATAAAAAGACCGTCTATGACACACCAGGCAAAGAAACGATCACCCTGCATGTCTATGATGACCAAGGGCTGCGATCGATCCATCCGGCTACCCATGTGCTGACGGTGAAGGAGGATCTGCCTCCCGTACCACAACTGGACTATACCACGCCGATGATTCGCTTGGGGCAAGCCAAGGATGCGACATTCAAAGTCACGTCCTACAGTCCAGATAATGACCAGATCGTGGAGGAGAAGGTATCCTACGTCTACGATGCGGGCAACAGAGGACTGTTTGGCGATCAGAAGGTGTATGAGGTGAAGCTCAATGCGAGCCGAGAGTTTACCATTCCGAAGTTGCAGGTGGGGCGCTACAAGATCACTGTCTATGCGAAGGAAGATTGGGGCAAGGAGGCCAGTCGCACCTTTGATCTGCAGGTCATCAACGACAAGCCGCTCGTATCATTTGAAGTCAGCTCCGAATCCGTAGAGCCAGTCGTCATCAAGGATATTCCGGTGAGTGCGAATACGATGGTGACAAAGTGGAAGAACTACGACTATTACGGCGAGCTGCCGATGAGCTGGGCAGTCAATCCGACGACGAAGGCGCTGGCGAATCTCGATTATTTGCAGGGAAGAGGGCTGGATCACATCGGGCCGAACCCGAGTAATATTGAGGTGATCGCGTCACCTACGAATTATACCACCAATCGTAACGAGTATTTATATGACGATTACTGGATGATCCGAGGCTCATATGGAATTAGCATCTACAAAGGCAATACGTACCTGCATACGAAGAACGATGTCGAAGTCTATGCGTATAGTAATGTGAATTATGCGTTGCGAACCATCGAAACGAAGAACTACGGTTTAACTCGCTCCCGAACCTATACCTTTGAGGAGTTTGTCAAACCCAATGGCACTTATACGGAGAAAGTGAGCAATGAATGGCTGAATACGCGACAACGAAGCAAATCCTATCAGACATGGAAGGTGAAAAGCGATTTTTACAGAGGAACCCTCTATGTGTCCGAATGGTCAAATCCAGACCAGATCACGGGGGAAATTCCGCTGAATGTGGAAAAAATGAACGTGGTTAGCGGTGGCATTCCCGATGCGCTTGGACGGCTGCATCATTACTATCGAACGATGCAAGGAATTTACGAGCGATACAACATCTATGACCCACAAAAAGAAACGACCGATTACCTGACCAACCTACCGGGAAATTTGTATTATTATCCTTCGGATGATGGGAAATACACGATCAATGGAGATGGAGTGGTCTACCGTACCGACACTGGAGCACAAGTAGCCGCTGTCAGCTCCTACAAGCTGCCTCCATACGGCACCATCAATCCAGTTAAAGATATGATCGTGATGCAGCATACCACCAATCACTCCCGTTTTGGCGTGTACCAGTGGCAGAAGGACGGTAAGCTCAAGCTCGTAACGACACTGAGCGATGTGTTCTGGGATGACAAACCAGCCACTGGCTTTAAATCAGTGACGTACATCGATGCCCAGGGGTATTTCTATTATACCTCTATGGACAAAAAGCTCTACCGCGTGAATGCGCGAACAGGGGCGAAACAGTTGATTATTGATCTTAAAGAGTTTTGGAGGGACGATTACGATGTAAGTTTCATAGAGGGAAAACATTATCCCGTTATTGAAGTCCCTGGAGATGGGATGCTGCTCTTTACGGAGCATAAGCACACCTATGAGAGCACGATGTGTTGTGGCGAGCAGACGTATCTGGATAGGACTCCATACGTCATAAAGAATGAGACCCCAATGGTCAAGGAAAGCTTGCTCACGCAACAGCAACTGCTGGGCGAGACCAGCCTGTCGGATGCAACGTTCCAGTTCAGTCTGCGCATGAACACTCATTATGATCATGAGCGTTATGCCGGCTTCGGCTTCCACGCCCAGGATAATCGCAACATGTATCGCGTAGAGGCCAATGACCATACCTTGCGCCTGGTCAAGATCGCGAACGGTCAGCGTACCGAGTTGCAGAAGACGGACTATGCCTTTAAAGAGAGAGAAGCATATGCGCTCAAGGTTCAGACGCTCGATGGCGTGATTCGTGTCTACGTGCGTAATGTACCGTTGCTGGAGGTTGCGGATTCCGAGTTCACAGGGGGAGCCTTCGGCCCGTACACCGAAAAGCCGATGACTGAATTTCTGAACGTCATGTATGCCGATCTGTCGGCACTGAGCAGCAAGAACAAGCTGCAAGGCATTGCGCTAGTCGGGGAAGAGATGATCTACTCGACGATGTACACGGACACCGAGGAAGATCCGGCCATCCTGGAATTAACACAATGGACGTACAAGCAGCTCGATCAAAAGTTTCTGGATGCCAAGGATGGGAAGTCGGGCGTGTCCAAGCATCAGAACAAAAGCTATACCGAGCCTGTAGCGGTGATGGACAAGGTAGGCTTGTACCAGGTGACGTACCAGACTACGGATGATCCGCATAGTGAACATCTCCATCCAGATCCAACTTTTGCCGACTACCGTCAGACCTCCAACCTGGCCTCCAGGCAGCTCATTGTACACCGAGCGCCTACCGTGGACTATGACATCGCGGCGAACCCGGATGGCACGATTAAATGGACGGATCGCAGCCATGACAAGGATCGATATTTGACGGCAACCAACTATTCGACCGAGGACACGGGTATCGATTATAAGGCGACCCGAGGCATTCTGCAGAAGAAGTTCTATTACGTGACACCTTCAGGCCGAACCGTTGACGCGAAGCTCGTCACACCGGAGGAAAAGGGCTTGCACAAGGTAGGGATGGCGGTGCGCGACGAATATGATGCTTGGAGTCCGTTCTTGGAGAAGACGATCGATGTCAAGGTTATCCCGCAAGCCGACGAGCCGCCTGTAGCGGGCTTTACGACCAGCTCCATCACTACCTACCGAGGGGTGCCGATCACCATCACCTCCACGGCCTATGACAAAGAGGATGGAGCGAGCAAGAATCTGCCGCACTGGTATTACATTCGGAACGAGAGCATTGGCGGATTCGAGGGGTTACACAGTACAGCAAGGGAAAGCTGGGTGAAGACCTTCAACAGCCTGGGCACGTTCAACATTCGTCAGGTGGTGGAGGATTCATTGGGTCAGACGGATACCTATCAATCCAAAGTGCATATCGTCAACCGCAAGCCAGTTGCCCGCGTGACTGTGCCCGAGAGCGACAACCAGAATGAGCCAACAAAGCTCACCGAGCTGCGGCCTGAGTTCCGCTGGACGTATAGCGATGCTGATCGGGACAACCAGACGAGGTATGTTGTACGAATATATCGGTATGGAGGCATTCTGGAGCAGGAGTCGGGCGAGCTGACGGGTGCCGCGTTAACCTGGAAGCCGTCGAAGGACTTGCCTGAGAAAATGAATCTCTACATTCAGGTGCGCGTACATGACGGCATTGAATGGGGCGATTGGAGCGAGCGGAAATTTTTCTATATTGAGACGAATCAGCCGCCAGTCGCTGATTTCATCTGTACGCCTAACCCAGCCTACGAAGGGGACGATATTACGTGCAGGAATCGCTCTACCGACCCGGATGGCGATGAACTCACGTATCAGTGGACGCTTGTTGGCCCTGGTGGTTACAGTCGCTCCTATGAAACAGAGCATATCATGATCCCTGGCAGCGTAACTGACCAGCGACCCGGGACGTATAAAGTAAGACTGCGCGTGACGGATGTCAAGGGAGCCCCGAATGAGGAAGACGCCACAGGGACGGTGCGAGTGCTGCCATTGGGACTGACGGCTCAAGTAACGCATACAACAGAATGGGAGGCGTACCGGGTGGCGTGGAACAAAGCGAATCCAAAGGCTGAGCGAAGCCCGGATACATTTTGGGCAGGTGAAGGGTTCGTACTGACGGCCTTCCCGACGCGCACCGATGCTACCGGTGGCAGTGAGACCAGAGCAGTTCAAGTGAAGGTGGACGCGACCTCAATCGGTGCAGCCAAGCTGACCGCTGCAAGCCCCCCCTCTAAAGAAACGGAAGCATGGTCTGGCTATATGGGGGATAAGGAGGCTGCTGTTAGCCTGGAAAAGCTGCAGGATGGCGTCTACACATTTACATTCACGGTTACGTATAGCAATGGCGTCCAAAGAACCGCAGCCGTAGAGATACGCATTGCCGGACATTGGGGCGAGGTCATTCGTATTCATCGCAGATATTAATGATAATTGCCTGCATGCTGCGTTATGGGCTGCAGGCAGTTATTGGTTAAACAGCCACAGGAGATAGGAGGATAAAGCTTGTAAAGCAGGGAATCATAATACAATGGTAAAAGTGAACAAATTGTGACGAAAACGGTACACTTGAAGTTTGGTGCTTGCATCGGACGGGCGTAGAGGCTAACATAGGATAAGAATAGGGTACGTGCGAGCGTCAACGGCTGATCGTCTGGAAGACTGGCGCAGCTGAGTTTCGCGTTGCAATAAAAGCTGAATATGAGGTTGTAGATGTATAGCCTTGTATTGTGGAAAAAGGGGGCCCCTAGTATGTGGTTTTTGGCAGAAGATTCAGCGGCTGCAGCAGCATCGGGCGGCATTGAGCCGTTTGATATTATTATGCTGCTGTTCACAGTCATCATTTTCATCGGTTTTGTCCGTCTATTGATGGCACGCCCGAAGAAAAATGTATTCGCAATCGGCTTTACATTTGTTTCCCTGGTGCTGTTCCTGGTTGTTGATTTTATTATGATCACCCAGACCTGGTAAGACTGGTACCGAACGCACTTGCGCGAGGCGCGGCATAATATGAAGCGGCAGCGTTTGCAACCTTTGCCGTCCAAGGTGCGGAAGCATCCACTTCGCATAACAATATAAGCCCACTGATACGCACTAGCGCGCATCGGCGGGCTTATATTGTTATGGGCCTTTGCCGCAAACTATATGACTCTAGCACCTCTCACGGGTATGAGCGCAACCCGGGAGGCTGCCGCGGAATCGGTTCGCTGTAACACCACGACAGCTTGCTCTCAGAGGAGTGCTTATCCCCTTATACCCACCACATCTCGCCCAGCGGCTCGCGAATCAGTACCTGCTTCAGGTTCTGAACGGCCTTGCTGAAGCCTTCCTCAACGGACATCAGTCCGTCCTCATGCTCGATACTGACCACATAGTCGTAGCCTACGAGGCGCAGGGCGCTAATAATGTCTGCCCATGTCTTCAGATCATGTCCGAATCCGACGCTGCGGAACTGCCATGCCCGATCCATCATCATGGTGTAGGATTGCATATCGGTGACGCCGTGACGATTCACATTCACTTGGTCAATCATCGTATCCTTGGCATGGAAGTGATGGATCGCATTTTCTCTACCCAAGATTTTGATCGCTTCGACCGGATCGATGCCCTGCCACCACATATGACTTGGGTCAAGATTAGCTCCAATCACTTCACCCACGGCCTCGCGCAGACGCAGCAATGTAGCCGGGGTATGAACGGAGAAGCCTCCGTGCAGCTCCAGGCCAATCTTGACATGATTCGCCTCAGCCAGCTTGCCGATCTCCTGCCAGTATGGAATGACCTTTTCCTTCCATTGCCAATCGAGAATCTCTTGGAAGTCGTTGGGCCATGGTGCGACCGGCCAGTTCGGATATTTTGCGCCCTCATGGTCGCCCGGACAGCCGGAGAATGTATTGACAACCGGTACGCCGAGCTTACCAGCCAGTTCGATGGATTGGCGCAGCGTGCGGTCATGATCCTCGCTAATTTCCTTTTGCGGATGGAGCGGGTTCCCATGGCAGCTTAATGCGCTGATGATCAGTCCGCGAGATTCGACGGCATGCTTGAAGGCCGCCAGCTTGCTCTCGTCCGCGAGCAGCTCCGCAGGATTGCAATGTGCGTTGCCTGGATAGGCGCCAGTGCCGATCTCCACAGCGTCCAAGCCTTGTGCAGCGATATAATCGAGAGCTTCTTCAAACGATTTTTGCGCGAATAGTACAGCGAATACACCCAATTTCATAACGTAAAAAACCTCGCTTTCATAAGTGGTCTTTTCCAACCTCAATTATAGCATGGGGCTGATGCTGCTAGAAACCGTTTACGAGGGAAATAGCAAGATTACATATAAAGTGACCAAGAACCCTCCGAGCCTTTTAAAATAACGGTTGGATAAAATGTGGCCTGTCCGATGAGATACGGAAGATGTTTCTTCATTTCTTAGGTAGCTTCGGGCGATGCGCTTTGTTAAAATAGAAGTACTATGAATAAGCGGTGTCCCGGTTATGATTTGGCCGAGTGCGGGCGCTTGAGCTTGGAGGAACGATGGAATACATGGCAACATTGCGTAGGGAAGATATTGAGCTGTTGGCCCCCGCCGGGGATTGGGACTGTATGAGAGCTGCTGTTGCGGCTGGGGCGGACGCGGTCTTTTTTGGCGTGGAGAAGTTCAATGCACGGGCGCGGGCGAATAATTTTCGCACGGATGAGCTGGGGGAGATTATGGCCTTCCTGCACAGCTACGGGGTGAAGGGCTTCCTGACCTTTAACATATTGGTATTTGAGGATGAGCTGAAGGAAGCCAGAGCGCTGATCGAGGCGTGTATGGATGCCGGCGTGGATGCGGTGATCGTGCAGGATCTGGGACTGGTAAAAATGATTCGCGAGCTGTCCCCGGATTTCCCGATTCACGGGTCGACTCAGATGACGATTACATCGCCAGAGGCTGTCGAGTTCACGAAGCCCTGGGATCTGGAGCGGGTGGTGCTCGGACGCGAGAACAATCTGAAGCAGATCAAAATGATCGGTGAGCAAGCGAAGCTGCCGATGGAGGTGTTCGTGCACGGGGCGCTGTGTGTCAGCTACTCCGGGCAATGCCTGACCTCTGAGATGTGGGGCGGCCGCTCCGCCAATCGCGGCGAATGCGCGCAGGCTTGTCGCCTGCCGTATGATCTGATGGTGGATGGCGTTCAGCAGCCGATGGGTGACATCGCCTATCTGCTGTCTCCGAAGGACTTGGCGGCGGTCGAGCTGGTACCGGAGCTGATCGAGTCCGGGGTCACCTCATTTAAGATCGAGGGACGGCTGAAAAGCCCGGAGTACGTGGCTAATGTAGTGAGCAAATATCGGCGGGCGATTGACAAATATTTCGAGGGCGATCTCTCCGGCCCGACGAAGGAGGAGCTGCGCGAGCTGCAGCAGAGCTTCTCGCGCGGATTTACGCACGGCTTCCTCAAGGGCACCAACAATAAGCAATTGGTGGAGGGCACCTTCCCCAAAAGCCGCGGCGTCTATCTGGGACGTGTGGAGCGCATCCTGCGCGATGCTGTCGTCTGCCGCATCGAGGCGCCGCTCAAGCGTGGCGATGGCATCGTCTTCGACGCCGGCGACCCGACGAAGAAGGAGGAGGGCGGCCGCATCTATGATCTGCGCCGTCAGGGTGTGAAGCTGGAGGGCGAGGCGCAGGAGGGTGTCGTGCTGGAGATTGTGCCAGGACGCAATGATGTCGACTTGAAGCGTGTCCATGTAGGCGATCGGATATGGAAGACGAGTGATCCGGCGCTCGATAAGCGGTTGCGCCAAATCTACGAGACGGACAAGCCTTATCGCGTATTCCCGCTTCATGTGAAGGTGACAGGCGCGCTCGGACAGCCGCTGCGCACCTGGTGGACGGATGTGCAGAAGGGGACGACGGTTGAGGTTGTCTCGGAGCTGGAGCTTGAGCTGGCACAGAAGCGCCCGATGGATGAGGAGCTGCTGCGTGAGCAGCTTGGTCGGCTTGGCGGCACCATCTATCAACTGGAGCAACTGGATGTGGCGCTGAATGGCGATCTGATCGTGCCGATTCGCGAGTTGAATCGTCTGCGCCGCGAAGCCGTTGAGAAGCTGGAGGGCGAGCGGCCGAAGCCGCCCGTATATCGGCGCAATCCGGCGGATATGCAGGCCGACGTGCAGCTAGGCGGGCGGCGAGGCGCTGCGAGCGTCCAGCCTGCTGCGCTGACCGTGCTCTGCCGGACGCTGGAGCAGGTGGAGGCGGCCGTGCAGACGGGCGTGGAGCTGATCTATGCTGATTTTGAATTCATTAAGCAGTTCCCGGCGGCAATTGAGACGGCCCGTCAAGCGGGCAAACGAATCGCGCTGGCAACCCCGCGCATTCATATGCCGAACGAGAACGGCTATCACCGGAATATATTGAAGCTGCAGCCAGATGCGGTGCTGGTGCGCAACACCGGAGCGCTGTATTTCTACCTGAGGGCGCGTGCCCAGTGGCAAGAGGAAGGCGGGGAAGGCTTCTTCCCTGAACTGATCGGGGACTTCTCCCTTAATATTGCCAACCATAAGACAGCCGATCTGTTCTTGGAGGCGGGCTGCCAGAAGGTGACGCCTTCCTATGACCTCAATGTCCAGCAGATGGTAGACATGCTGGGAGCGTCGGATACATCGCGGATGGAGGTCGTGCTGCATCAGCATCTGCCGATGTTCCATACGGAGCATTGTGTCTATTGCACCTTCATGAGCGAGGGCACCGACTTTACGAATTGCGGCCGCCCATGTGAGGAGCATCGCGCATCCCTGCAGGATCGGATTGGCATGTCCCATCCGGTGCGGGTCGATGAAGGCTGTCGGAATACGGTATATAACGCAGTGGAGCAATCTGGTGCCGAGTATCTGAATCATTTCCGCGAGCTGGGAATCACCTCATTCCGTCTGGAGTTTCTGGAGGAGACAGGAGATAAGGTGCTGGAGGTTGTCAGCCTCTATCAGGAGGCGCTGCAAGGTAAAGTCAGCGGCACACAGGTCTGGCGGACGCTAAAGGCAACGAATCAGCTTGGCGTGACGCGGGGGCAGTTGGTGAAATAGCACAGGGTGAACATTGTGCAAGCTATCTTCATGTACGGGCAACCTGCCGGCTAGTCCGGACATCCTGTTGGAGCCGGTCGGCATGAGGATAGCTTTTTTTAAAGACGTTTTATATCGACGCGAAACAAAGCTTTGCCGGTCAGAGGGAACGACAACCATTTAGGCTTGCGTGTGGCAAGGCCGTTGAACAGGATTTTTACAATATCGGAGGACGTTATGAATCAACCTGAATTTGCGAGCTGGGAGCATGTGTTCAAGCTGGACCCGGACAAGGAGATTAGTGATGAAGCGCTGGAGGCGATCTGTATGTCGGGGACAGACGCGATTATAGTAGGGGGCTCGAGCGGGGTTACCTTTGAGAATACGGTTGAGCTGTTATCGCGCATTCGCCGCTATGAGGTGCCTTGTGCGCTGGAGGTGACGTCGGAGGAAGCGGCGGTTCCGGGGTTCGATCTGTATTTCATCCCGCTCGTGCTGAATAGTCGCGATCCCCAGTGGCTGGTTGGCCGCCAGACGGAGGCCGTTCGGCAGTTCGGTACCTATATTCCATGGGAGATTACGTATGGGGAAGGATACATCATATTGAATGGGGAAGCGGAGGCTGCCAAGGTGTCAGCGGCGGAGGCTGCCCTCGATGACAGCCAGACGCTGGCGTACACCCGGCTCGCAGACAGGCTGCTCCGACTCCCGATCGTCTATTTGGAGTATAGCGGGAAGCTCGGTGACCTGGCGCTCGTGAAGCGGGCTCGCGGGCTGCTCTCCCAGGGCAGGCTGTTCTACGGGGGCGGGATTGCATCTCCGGACACGGCTGCTGCGGCTGCGGCTGCTGCCGACACGGTTATCGTCGGCAATGCGGTCTATGCCGATCTGGCAGCAGCGTTAGCTACTGTGAATGCGGTCAAGCTGTCTAAAAGCAAGGTGGATGGCTGAATTGACAGCGGGAACAGCATAATTTAGACTGAAGAAGACATGCGAACAGAAATGGGAACAAAGGAGATCGCGATGTTTAATCATATGGATATCGACCAGGCGGTTCAGAAGCTGAATGATCGCCAGCGGGAAGCGGTTCAGCATACGGAAGGGCCGTTGTTAATTATGGCCGGTGCAGGCAGCGGCAAGACGCGCGTGCTCACACACCGGATTGCGTATCTGATTGAGAAGCGGCGTGTGGCTCCATGGAGCATCCTGGCGATTACATTTACCAATAAGGCTGCCAGGGAGATGCAGGATCGGGTCTCGACGCTGGTCGGGCCGATCGGACGGGACATTTGGGTATCAACCTTTCACTCGATGTGTGTCCGCATCTTGCGCAAGGACATTGACCGCATCGGATTCACCTCGAACTTTTCCATTCTCGACTCTACAGACCAATTGTCCGTCATTCGCAACTGTATGAAGGATCTGAATATCGATACGAAAAAATTTGAGCCCAAGGGCATTCAGGCTGTCATCAGCAGCGCGAAGAACGAGTTGTTAACCCCCGAGCGGTATGAGAGCAAGATTGGCGATTACTATCAGCAGATTGTGCATGATGTGTACAAGGCTTACCAGAAGCGGCTCAAGAGCAATAACTCCCTGGACTTTGATGACTTGATTATGTCAACGATCGAGCTGTTCAAGGAAGTGCCTGAGGTGCTGGAGTTCTATCAGAACAAGTTTCGCTATCTCCATGTGGATGAATATCAGGATACGAACCGTGCGCAGTATATGCTCTGCCGCATGCTGGCGGACAAGCACCATAATATTTGCGTCGTCGGCGATAGCGACCAGTCCATCTATGGTTGGCGGGGAGCGGATATTACGAATATCCTCAACTTCGAGGAAGATTACCCGAATGCCCGCTCGATCCTGCTGGAGCAGAACTATCGCTCAACCTCAAATATATTGAATGCGGCTAATGCCGTCATCGAGAACAATGCCGGACGCAAGGCCAAGAATCTGTGGACCGACCGCGGCGAGGGTGAACCGATTATCGTCTATCAGGCCGATTCGGAGCATGAGGAAGGGTACTACGTCACTTCGGAAATTCGCAAGCATCACCAGGCGGGCAGGAAGTATGCCGACCATGCGATTCTGTATCGGACGAATGCCCAGTCGCGGGTCATTGAGGAAATTTTGATTAAATCAGACATTCCATACCAGATTGTGGGCGGAATCAAGTTCTACGATCGTAAGGAAATTAAGGATATGCTCGCCTACTTGCGTCTGATCTCCAACCCTGACGATGATATTAGCCTGACCCGGATCATTAACGTGCCTAAGCGCGGGATCGGGGATACGACACTCGCCAAGATTGCAGCGGAGGCTGCGTCCAGAGGGGTATCCATGTTCACGGTGCTCGATCACCTCGAACGGCTGGATATAGCCGGCAAGACCAAGGCGGCGCTCACAGAGTTTCATACGATGATTCGCGAGCTGGCATCGATGGTCGATTATTTGTCTGTAACGGAGCTGACCGAGCAGATACTGGAGCGGAGTGAATATAAACTGGAGCTACAGAGGGAGAATACAATTGAATCCCGGTCGCGGCTGGAAAATATCGAGGAGTTCCTGTCCGTTACACAGGACTTCGAGAAGCGCAATGAGGACAAGTCGCTAGTCGCCTTCCTTACCGATCTGGCGCTCATTGCGGACATCGATTCGATGGACAAGGACGAGCAGGAGCAAGGGCAGCCTAGCGATGCCGTCATTCTCATGACGATGCACAGCGCCAAGGGCTTGGAATTCCCGATCGTGTTCATTATCGGGATGGAGGAGGGCGTCTTCCCGCATAGCCGTGCCTTCACCGATGACAAAGAGCTGGAGGAGGAGCGGCGGATTGCTTATGTTGGCATCACGCGCGCGGAGAAGCAGCTCTATCTAACCTGCGCGCGCATGCGGACGCTGTTCGGGCGGACGGCGGCCAATGCGCCGTCGCGCTTCCTGGAGGAGGTGCCGACCGAGCTGAAGTCGGCACGCGGCAGTGCCGGCGGCGCCGGCTTTGCGCCGCGCCGCAGCAGCTACGCCGCTGACCCGAATGCCGCAGGCTTCGGGTTCCGCGGCGCAAGCGGCGGGCCTGGCAGCATGGCGCCAGGCCCGGGTGGCCGCCCCGGCTTCGCGGGGGCGGCAGGGGCCGCCGGCGGCGGCGGGGCTGCGCGTGGCGCGGTGCGCGTCACGCCAGGGCTGCCCGGCGCCGGCCAGGCGGCCGGAGCGGGCGCGGCCGAAGCTGCGCAGGGGCCGCGTGATTTTGTGGCGGGCGACAAGGTAGCGCACGCCAAGTGGGGGACGGGAACGATCGTAGCCGTCAAGGGCAGCGGCAATGACATGGAGCTGCAGATTGCGTTCCCGGCCCCGGTCGGGCTGAAGCGGCTGCTTGCTGGCTTTGCGCCGATTACGAAGGTATGATTCGCAGCATATGGCGGAGGATAAGTATTTCGCCGTATGCTGTCGCTATATAAGTGCAGTCTTGTCACTAGGTCGTGTCTGAACACCCGTTCAAGGGCATCTCTCCCCGCCTTTTCGCCCCATGCTGCGTTGCTTGGAACGAAAATTCGGCCAGATCTGTTCCGTTCAGAGTTTTCAGACACGCCCTAGATTATTTCGTAGCTTGATTTTGTGTGTGCAACACCCAATATTATTTTACCTGAGAGGATGAAGCCCTCATGGAACAGGCGCTGCAGGCCCGGATGGAGCAACTGATTGCCGAGATTAATCGGCTGAATTATCACTACTACACACTGGATAATCCGATTGCCAGCGATAAGGAATATGATGCGCTGTATGATGAGCTGGTCGTGCTGGAGCGTGAGAGCGGCGTTGTTTTGCCAGATTCTCCGACATTAAGGGTAGGGGGAGAGCTGCTTGAGGGATTTGTCCCTCACCGTCATCTGTCCCGGCTGTGGAGTCTGGACAAGGCGCAAAATGCCGATGATCTGCTTGCCTGGAACCAGCGTGTGCTCAAGACCATAGCGGACTACAATGCCAAGCATCCCGACGAACTGCCGCTGCCTGACCCGTCTTACGTGGTGGAGTACAAGTTTGATGGATTAACGCTCAATCTCACCTATGAGGGCGGAAGGCTGGTTCAGGCCGCTACGCGCGGCAACGGCGTAATCGGTGAAGGCATTCTGGCGCAGGTCAAGACGATCCGGTCGGTGCCGCTCACGATACCGTTCAAGGAGGGCAAGGTGGAGATTCAGGGCGAAGGCATCATGAATCTGTCGGTGCTGGAAGCTTACAACACCACGGCGGCTGAGCCGCTCAAGAATGCCCGCAATGCTGCTGCCGGCGCTCTGCGCAACAAAAACCCGCAGACCACGGCAGAGCGCAAGCTGAATGCGTATTTTTACAATGTGGGCTATGCAGAAGGCATTACCTTCAACACGCATATGGAGATGGCTCAGTTCCTGCGTGATAATCAATTGAAGGTCAATCCTTATTCTGCGTATCTGTCTACTATAGATGAGGTGCTGTCAGAGGTTTCCAGGCTTGCGGAGGAGCGCAGCTCCCTCGATTATCTCATTGATGGGGCCGTGATTAAGCTTACGGACATGCGGACGAGGGAGGCGCTTGGTTACACAGACAAGTTCCCGCGTTGGGCGGTGGCTTTTAAATTTGAAGCTGAAGAGACGACGACCGTGCTGGAGTCGGTTAACTGGGAGGTTGGCCGTACAGGCAAAATAACCCCTGTTGCCCGTGTAGAAGCGGTTGAACTGGCTGGAGTGACGGTGCAGAACTGCACATTGAACAATATAGGAGATATAGAACGCAAGGGGCTCAAGCATGCGCTGGGTACTCGTGTGTTCATTCGGAGATCCAATGATGTTATTCCGGAGATATTAGGCCGGGCGGATGAAGAGGACGGGGAAGAAATTGTTTTCCCGACGGCTTGTCCCGCATGCGGGACATTGCTTGAGCAGCGCGGAGCCCATTTGTTCTGCAATAACAAGCTAGGCTGCAAGCCGCAGACGATCGGGCGTATTGCTCATTTTGCTTCGCGGGATGCGATGGACATCGAGACGTTCAGCGTCATGACGGCGGAGCAGCTCTATGCGGAGTGTGAGGTGCGTGATCCGGCGGATCTGTACGCGCTTGGCTACGACGATCTGATTAAGCTGGAGCGCTTCGGGGATAAGAAGGCCCGGAATCTGCTAGAGGCGCTGGAGAAGTCCAAATCACGAGACCTCGCAGCGTTCCTATACGCGCTGGGCATACCAAATACGGGCAAGGCGACGACCAAGATGCTGGCAGATCATTACAGATCGCTGGATGATATTATGGCTGCGGAAGAAGATGAGCTCGTTGGTCTGCCAGACGTGGGGGCGATAGTGGCTGAGAGTATTACGACATTCTTCCGCGATCCCGTCATTCAGGCGAGTATCGACCGGATGCGCGCACTGGGCGTGAAGGCGGAAGCAGAAGCGCGCGCAGAGGTGCGTAGCGATAGCCTATTTAGCGGTAAGACGGTGGTGCTCACGGGAACGATGTCTATCATGACCAGGGACGAGGCGGCCAAACGTCTCGAGGCTTTGGGAGCCAAGGTGTCAGGCAGCGTCTCAAAAAAAACAGACTATGTAATTGCGGGCGAGAAGGCGGGCAGCAAGCTGAAGAAGGCGGCTGAACTGGGGATTACCGTGATTGATAATGAAGAAGAGTTTATGAAGCTGCTTGAATGATACCATTCGAGCGAGGAGATAGTGGGAAGCCGTCGATGCCTATCGGCGGTTTCTCCGTCTTATAATATGGGTTAGCAGGTTTCGCGAAAAATATTATAAAAAAGCTTGCATTACTCATCTGGTCATGATATATTATTCATTGTCGCTTCTGACAAAGCTTAATGAAAGCAAACATTCAACATTTTTCTTCAAAAAAAGATGTTGACAAGCTAGTCTGAAAGTGATAAAGTTAATAGACGTTGCAGCAAGTTGATGAGGCTTGAAGCGACGGACAAGTTCTTTGAAAACTGAACAAATGGATCATGTCGATCTATTATTTGCAAGTCAGCAATTTAAATGAGCTACCAAGCTTATTCATAACTTTTATGGAGAGTTTGATCCTGGCTCAGGACGAACGCTGGCGGCGTGCCTAATACATGCAAGTCGAGCGGACTTGAAGAGAAGCTTGCTTCTT